>JANNOM010000077.1:0-68443 GCA_031399065.1 Chitinophagaceae bacterium | reverse complement strand
GCGCGGGCACATCCAATTCGAACCTTAAAAACAACGCGGGCGAAGTAAGGGTGTGGAGCAAGGCTTCCGGCTCTTTTGTAAGTGCGGGCAACAAATGCGGACTGCTGATGGGGGATTATTCGAGAAGTGCCGTCAATACCTCTTTTAATACCGGCACCGTCACCGGTATCTGCGCTAATATATTCGGAGCAGGGTTAATGCCAAAATATATACCCGACTTTAGCTGGGGAACTAAACCAGGGATAAAATATGAATTTGAAAAAGCGGTCAGGGATATCAACAACTGGAAAAAACTAAAAAACCAATCCGTCAGCGATGAGGAAGTACGCCGATTGAAGCATATTTTTGACCTTGATTCGGCAATTGATCATACCAATCATCAACACTACTAAATATAAACAACCCATAAGAAATGAGAAAACAAATAGCTGCGGCCAACTGGAAAATGAACCTGACAGCGTTACAGGGAGAAAGCCTGCTTACCGACATACTGGGAGCCGGGATAGAATTGAAGCCGCACCAGTACGCTATTTTTGCCGTTCCGTTTCCCTATCTAAACATGGCAAGGCATATCGTGGAGCAACACGATAATTATGCCATTGCTGCTCAAAACTGTTACCATAAAAAATCGGGTGCCTATACCGGTGAAGTATCTGTAGAAATGCTGAAGTCGATCGGCATCCAGTATTGCGTGATTGGTCATAGCGAACGCCGCGAGTATTTCCAGGAAAACAACCAGGACCTGGCTGAAAAGATCGACCTACTACTCGAAGAGGACATAACGCCTATATTCTGCTGCGGCGAACCATTAAACATCCGCGAAGCGGGCACACAAAATACGTACGTCGAAAAGCAATTAAAAGAATCCTTATTTCATTTATCTGCCAGCCAGCTTTCAGGGATCATCATCGCATATGAGCCCATCTGGGCAATCGGCACCGGCAAAACGGCCACTACCAGTCAGGCCCAGGAGATACAGGCTTACTTAAGATCCGTACTGGCCGGCAAGTATGGCCATGAAACGGCTGATATCATTCCCATCCTTTATGGTGGCAGCGTAAAAGCAGGTAATTCCAAAGAGCTATTCTCGCAGCCGGATGTAGACGGGGGACTGGTAGGCGGTGCTTCTTTGGTGGCGGCGGATTTTATTGAGATTATTAAGGGGTTGGAAAAGGGTTAGTTAACTAAACATAAACTATAAATTTGTAATTGCTTGCAGAATTTTCTTAGTTCTTAAACGCATTTCCCGTAGAGAAAATTTACCAGCATTTACTTTTGCAGCGCTATGCAAACTTTGAAGCTTGTGATGATCTTCATAAAGAGTTTGCAAAAGATCTGACAAGTCATCCGGATTTTTATAGTATAAAGAACTGCTTACTAATTCAGGTAGTACTTCCATTTCTTCAGGCCAAATTACTGGTAATCCATATTTAATTGAATCGTATACATTGCCGCTATTTTTAGTAATACCATATATCTCTGGTGTTTTTGAAGATGAAAAGGTTTTAATATTTAATGGTGATAACAGTACGGAAGATTTCAAAAGAATCTTATTAAACAATAGTTGCGGTATTTCATTCATATAAATAACAACAGATATTTTTAATAGCGGATCTTCAGAGCAAATTTTTATAATGTTCTTTCCATTTGGTATTGCCGATCCTGCAAGAATTAATTTGGGGTATTCATCAGTAACCATTTTACTTAAAAACAATTTCCAGGCAGATAAAGCCACGACATAATCTCGCCTTTTACTTTCAATTGTTCCGGAAATTACAACTGTAAATTTATGCCTGGAATAATTAGGAACTGATTGGTAATAAGTGACCGGTAATACAAAGCAAGGGGTCTTCGATAATTTATTTTCATCGATATAGTTTTTCATTTTTTGTGAATTAACGATAAAGGCCCCAATTCTATTGATAAAAGTTTTTTTACATATATATTGAATTATGAATTTTATATCTGTGTAGGGTTTGAGTAAATCATTCACTTCATGAATATTTACTACTATGCGAATTTTAGGATATTTTATTGAAAGCATAGTAAACATTAAAAGCTTGCTGTCTGCGGTATGAATCCATAAAATTGAGGGCCTATTTTTTCGTATTTCTACCTCAATATGCCTATATCTTGCAAGAATATGTTCATCTTTAACAAATATCCAACGGTAATACTTTCTAGTAGCACATGAGATGGCCGTTTCTATTTCATTTTTCATCTTTTCATGAACAAAAAAAGTTATTTCATAATGACTATCCCTCAATATTTCTGCCAGTGATAAGACACATTCAAGATGTGTAATTTCATATATTAATATTTTCATCTTAAATTGTAATAACCGTAATTTATTAGTTGTAAATTTAAAGTTTCTTATGGAATTATTCCCTTGCACATATTTATATGTATTATGAAGCCTTCAAGCGATAACTACATCAATCCTATAACTGAGCTGGTAGAAACAGTTATAAAGGGTGGCTATTGCATCGGCTGCGGGGCATGTACTGCCGTACGAGATTCCCCCATGGTCATGAAATTAGATCAATTTGGAAGATTTCAGGCATCTGAAAATATACTTCAGGCTACTGAAAAAATAGGCAATGACATTCTGAAAGTATGTCCGTTTTCAGACCAAAGTTTGAATGAAGATGTAATTGGTAAAAAATTATTTGGTACTAAATCGAATTTTCATGATAAAATTGGTTACTTCCAATCGATATATGCTGGTTATGTTCTTGATGATGGATATAGAAAAAATGGTAGTTCCGGTGGAATGGCTTCCTGGATTGCGGTAACGCTTTTAAATAATGGATTAATTGATGGGGTTATTCATGTGCATCACAGGCCACCCTCCGGAGAAGATGCAAACTTATTTGAGTACCAATTATCCACTACACAAGACGAAATATTAAATGGGGCCAAGTCAAGATATTACCCTGTAGAGATGTCGGAAATGATTACGCTAATCCGTCAGCGGGAAGGTAACTATTTGCTTGTAGGAATTCCTTGTTTTGTAAAATCTATACGCTTATTAATGCAACAGGATGAAATTCTTAATGAAAGAATTAAATTTTGTATAGGCTTGATTTGCGGGCACCTTAAAAGTAAACGATTTTCTCAAATGCTCGCCTGGCAAATGGGGATTAACCCTTTAAATCTTGAAAGTATAGATTTCAGAACAAAGATCAATGAACTTAAAGCCAGTCATTATGCTGTAACCGTAAAAGGTAAGAATAATACTGGTCAAAAGGTGGAACTAATAGTTAATTCCCACAGTATGTATGGAACCAATTGGGGACTTGGATTATTTAAGTACAGTGCTTGCGATTATTGCGATGATGTAGTTGCCGAAACAGCGGATATCTCAATAGGTGATGCATGGTTACCTCGATATGAGGATGATAGTTCAGGTACTAATATTATAATCGTTAGAAATTCCATTATACAGAATATTATTGATAAGGCTATAAAGGTAAAAGATATAAAGCTTGAAAATATTTCAGTGGGGGACGTAATAAAGTCACAGCTTTCCGGATTCAGACACAGGAAAGAAGGCTTGGCATACCGTCTTTTTTTAAAAGATAAAGAAAGAATTTGGAGACCCAGTAAGCGAGTGAAGGCTGACAAGAAAGTCTTAAACAAAAAATTCCGTTTGAAACAACGGCTGAAGATTGATATAATGGAAGCAAGTCATATAGCGTTTGACAAAGCCCTTAAAAATCAATCTTTTTATATTTTTCAGGATGCGTTAAAACACATGACAGATAAATATTTAAAGTTAGACAAACCTTCATTTTATATAAAAGTGGTAAGAAAATTAATAAGAACTATTAAATTCATTATGTCAAAGAATGAAAAAATTAAAACGGTTAATTAAGTTTTTATGGGGAGAAATAACTTGGATGATTGCTTGCCTCTTTATCTCAGAAAAGATAAAAGAAAAGTCTGACTCTATATTGCTCATTCCGGCTGCAAATCTTGATGGTGGATTCGGAGACGATTTGATGGTGGTCAGTTTTATAGATAATTTTTCTCAAAATAGGCCTGTAACGTTATATACTTCAGATGTAAATCGAAGACCAGATTACCTTTCAGGGTATAAAAATATAAAGTTTGTAGGAGGTTTAAATGATAAGTTAAGCTACCTAAATGCACTAAAATTGCTGAAGCAACATAGCCTCGTTTACTTACTAGGTGCGGACAACATGGATGGATCTTACGGTATTCAGCCAATTATGCAGCGATTCAGATTGTTAAAAATGGCAAGTCAATTAAAAATTGAAACCCAAATATCAGGTCTCAGTGTCAGTAATACAATACCTGATGTTTTAAAGGGTAAGTTTATCCAGGCTTCTGAATATATGCTAATTAAAGCACGTGATATTGAGTCTTATAAACGGCTTGTATCTTTTTTACCACCTGGTAAAATGGTATTAACCAGCGATATCGCTTTTATTTGTCCACTAATAAAGCAGCCTTATCAAAATACATATTTTCGTTTATATCAGGATTGGATAAAAAGTGTAAGGCAAAATGGTCGAAAGGTAATAGCAATTTGTCCAAACTCCATGCATGCCCAGAAATTGGGAAGTGATATTTATTTAAATGCCTTTAAAACAATGATAGATGAATTTATCAGCGAAAGCCATTTTGCGATTGCCTTTTTGTATCACGACCTAAGAAAACCGGATCAATCAGACAATGATAGGAGTATTAGCGAAAAGTTATATGCCTATTATAAAGCACAAAATGTAGATTGTTATTTTAATGATAATATAAAAAACGGTTTAGAAATTAAAAGATATCTCGAGTTAATTGATTTTACTATCACAGGTAGAATGCATTTTGGAATTTCCGGGCTAATCTGTAACAAGCCTATGTTTGGAATTACGTATGCAGATAAGTTTGAGGGTATGATTCAACTATTTGGAATTGATCCCTATTGTTGTTTAATAGATTATCATAATATAGCTGATTCAAAGGCGCAAGTATCTTGTTTTAAGCAAAAAATCAAGGAAGTAAATAATAAAGTATCCGATGCTTTGCCAAGCGTATTGGAAATTTGTAAAACTAACTATAAATCTCTACTCCCACCTTGATCCTCCTTTCATCGAATTTTGGAAACCTTACTGAGAAATTATATCAGTAGTTACCTTCCGCATTAAATTCGTTACTTTTGCAGCGCTTAAAGAGGCATTTATCGCATGAAGAATATCAGAAATTTTTGTATAATAGCACATATCGATCACGGGAAAAGTACACTGGCAGACCGGCTCCTGCAGGTAACCAATACCATCAGCGAGCGGGAAATGATGGACCAGGTGCTGGATGATATGGATCTTGAAAGGGAAAAGGGGATCACGATTAAAAGTCATGCCATACAGATCAATCACATTCATAAGGGTGAAAAATATATTCTGAATCTTATCGATACACCCGGTCATGTGGACTTTAGTTACGAAGTAAGCAGGGCATTGGCGGCATGTGAAGGAGTTTTGCTGCTGGTGGATGCTACACAGGGCATCCAGGCGCAGACAATTTCCAACTTATATCTTGCGATTGAGAATAATCTTGAAATTATCCCGGTGATTAATAAGATCGATATGGATGGGGCAATGATAGAAGAAGTGAAGGACCAGATTATTGAACTGATAGGCTGTAAACCGGAAGATATACTGCTTGCCAGCGGAAGAACGGGAATCGGGGTAGACGGGGTTCTGGAAGCTATCGTGGAGAGGATACCGTCACCGGTCGGCAAACCGGATGCTCCTCTGCAGGCACTTATCTTCGATAGTGTGTTCAACAGCTTTCGCGGCATCATTGTCTATTACCGGATCGTTAACGGCTCCATTAAAAAAGGAGATAAGGTGAAATTCGTGTCTACCGGTCAGGAGTATGAGGCAGATGAGGTGGGTATATTAAAACTCGGACTAGCCCCTAAAAGCGAAGTGAAAGCAGGGGATGTAGGATACATCATCACAGGCATCAAAAACGCCAAAGAGGTAAAAGTAGGGGATACGATCACGCTGGCTGCCAATCCTACCCAGGAAATTATCAAGGGCTTCCAGGAAGTAAAGCCGATGGTATTTGCGGGCATTTACCCGGTAAATACGGACGAATTTGAAGAACTGCGGGATTGTATGGATAAATTGCAGTTAAATGATGCGTCGCTTACTTATGAGCTGGAAACATCCCAGGCACTGGGGTTTGGCTTCCGTTGCGGGTTCCTGGGAATGCTTCATATGGAAATCATCCAGGAAAGGCTGGAAAGGGAGTTCAATCAAACAGTTATAACAACGGTTCCGAACGTTAGCTTTATTGCTTATACGACCAAAGACGAAAAGGTGACGGTCAATAATCCGACCGAGATGCCAGACCCGGTTCGTATAGAGCGCATCGAAGAGCCGTTTATCAATGCACAAATTATTACGAAACCGGATTATATCGGGAATATCATGACGCTTTGCCTGGGAAAAAGAGGCAACCTGCTTAATCAGAGCTACCTTACAACCACAAGGGTAGAGCTTATTTTTGAACTGCCGCTTACAGAGATCGTTTTTGATTTTTACGATAAGTTAAAGAGCCAAACCAGGGGATACGCTTCCTTCGACTATCATCCTATCGACTACCGGCAGAGCGATATCGTTAAAATGGATATTTTGCTGAATAATGAAAAGGTGGATGCCCTGAGTGCATTGATACACCGCGCCAAATCGCATGAGTTCGGACGAAAACTGTGTGAGAAACTGAAGGAGTTGTTACCCCGCCAACAGTTTCAGATAGCCATACAGGCCGCCATCGGAGCCAAAGTAGTAGCCCGAGAAAATATCAGCGCCATGCGTAAAGACGTAACAGCCAAATGTTATGGCGGCGACATCAGCCGTAAACGTAAACTGCTCGAAAAGCAGAAAGAAGGTAAAAAGCGTATGCGCCAGATAGGTAATGTGGAAGTGCCGCAGGAGGCATTTTTGGCCGTTCTTAAGCTGGATGATTAATTTGCTTCAAACTGATTTATACACTCCCGGAAGTTTCCCGGAAAACGATGCCTTTTAAAGACAATTCCCTGAGTACAAGGATGTAAATTTCAGGAATAATAGGTATATGCAAACCGGTCAGGCTGATTTTTTCTTCCAATATAAGGCGGGCTGCTATTCCGAGGGGTAATCCAACTGTTTTTGCCATCGCAGTGCGAACGTTGTCTTCCCCTTTCACGATGAGCGAACTGTTAATAAACTTCCTTTCTCCTCCTGATATATATTCCAGTTCGTGAAGCATTACGATCATGTCTCTATCCTTAGCTTCCATAGAAAGTCTTGTTTCCAGCAAATATTGCAATACATCCGCGGAAGTTTTAGCGGTAGCAGGAATTATATCGTTGTCGAATAAGCCCAGAAAATTAAGTTGGGCCTTATTTTGCCCGTTTACAAAAGGTAATATGGGTTCACTCCATGTCTTATAGGTCGTGTCTTGTTTGTTGACAAAAGGCTTGTCGCTGGTTAGTCCGGCTTTTACAATAGCCAGCCAGCCATTGCAGAAAGCGGGATCGCGGAAAGTAGTCCTGATAAACGTGCTGGCTTTTTCCATACCATACAATGGTATATAACTTAGGGAATCACGATTGGGATAAAATGCCAGGTCACCGTAACCCGGAACCTGCGTTACCTCGCAGTTGTTGAACAAATCTTCATAAGCACGCGTAATTATTTTCCCTTCATTTTTAAATACGGCCCCTGTGCTGCCTGCCGCTACAATGTTTCGGGGATTCCAGCTTATTTTGTAATGCCAGGGATTATCATCACTTTCGGGGGCCACCAGTCCGCCGCAATGCGACCTGAACGATACAATTGAATCACCATTCCTTCGTATGCCGTCGATAATCTGCATGGCACTCATATGGTCGATGCCAGGGTCGAGGCCCATCTCACAAAGGAAAAGAAGCCCTTTATCACGAACCTCTTTTTCCAGTGATCGGGTATTGTCGTCTATATAGGAAGCTGTAAGAAGATTTTTGCCAAGCATTACACAGTCGCGGGCAACCAGGATGTGCAGACTGGCAGGTAACAGTGAAATAACCAGGTCGGCCTGGTGGATCAAACCTTCTCTTTCCGCTGCATTTTCTACCCGAAGCGACAGGGCTTTCGCGTGGGTAGATTTACCTGTTTTTGAAAGGGCCAGTTTCAGGTTGCTGTCGGCTACCGACAGTTGCCAGTCAAGTTCTGCACATACATCCAGCAGGTAATTTATCAGGCAGGTAGAAGACTTGCCGGCGCCTATTACCAGAATTTTTTTCATCCGGTGAAAATACTGTTTAAAAGCAATATCAGTAATGAATTAACGAGCCTATTTTGTGCGGAAAAAAAAGGGAAGTTTATCAGGTTATACACTGTAAAAAGGGTACATTTGCCCACTTCAAAAAACGATTTTCATCTATAGAAAAATACCAGCATTAAAGTATGGAAGATAACATAAGTCCATTGGAGACATCGGACAATAACAGGATAATAAGGATCAATATCGAGGAGCAAATGAAAATGGCTTATATCGACTATTCCATGTCGGTAATTGTAGGCCGCGCGTTGCCTGATGTGAGGGACGGCTTAAAACCTGTACACCGCCGCGTGCTGTTTGGAATGAACGAGCTGGGCAACCAAAGCAATAAGCCTTATAAGAAATCGGCGCGTATCGTCGGAGAGGTAATGGGTAAATATCACCCGCATGGCGATAAATCCATTTACGATACACTGGTGCGGATGGCACAGGACTGGAGCTTACGCTACACATTGGTTGACGGTCAGGGTAATTATGGTTCGCAGGATGGCGACGAACCGGCGGCCATGCGTTATACGGAAGCGCGTTTACACCGCCGGGCAGAAGCTATGCTGGAAGATATTGATAAAGAGACCGTGGATTACCAGCTTAACTTCGACGATTCACTGAAGGAGCCTACGGTACTTCCGGCACGGTTGCCCAACCTGCTCATCAACGGATCGAGTGGTATCGCTGTGGGTATGGCCACCAATATGCTTCCGCATAACCTGAGCGAAGCCATCGATGGATGTATTGCCTATATCGAAGACAAGGAAATAAGCATAGACGATCTTTGCAAACACGTTAAAGCACCTGATTTTCCTACAGGAGGCATTATATGGGGAATGGAAGGCGTGAAGCAAGCCATGCATACCGGCCGCGGAAGAGTGGTGCTTCGAGGCAAAGTGAATGTGGATACGAAAGCGAGCGGCAGGGAACAGGTGATCATCACCGAAGTGCCTTATCTCATGAACCGGGATGCGCTGTGCGACCGGATAGGGCAACTGGTAAATGAAAAAATAATAGAAGGTGTTTCCCACGTCAATAACGAATCCAATCAGAAAGAAGGTACACGTATCGTGATCGACCTCAAGAGAGATGCAGTAGCCAATGTCGTGATCAACCAGCTATATAAATTCACGGAACTGCAGACTTCTTTTGGTATCAATAACGTAGCCATCGTGCGCGGCCGGCCGAGGGTATTGAACCTGAAGGATATGATCAGCGAGTTCGTGCTTTTCCGGCATGAAGTGATCGTGCGTCGTACCCAATATGAACTACGGGAGGCGGAGAAAAAAGCCCATATACTGGAAGGATACCTGATAGCACTTGATCACCTGGACGAAGTGATCAAACTGATCAGGGGTTCGTCTACGCCGGACCTGGCGAGGGATAGCCTGATGACTAGTTTCGGTATGACCGAGATACAGGCGAAAGCGGTACTTGAGCTCAGGTTGCAAAGGCTTACCGGGATGGAGCGCGATAAGATCCGCGATGAGCATACCGAGATTATGAAGAAAATCGCTTATTTCAGAGAAATACTGGAGAGCGAAGCACTTAGGTACCAGATCATCAGGGATGAGTTACTTGAAATGAAACAGAAGTTCGGTGATGAGCGCAAAACGGAAATCACTTACCTGGCAGATGAATTAAACATGCTTGATCTTATTGAAGATGAAGATGTGGTAATTACCATTTCTCACTTAGGCTATATAAAAAGAACTTCTCAAGCCGAATACCGCCAGCAGCGAAGGGGGGGAAGAGGCTCTAAGGGAGGAAGAACACGACAGGAGGACTGGATCGATCACCTGTTTGTGGCCTCTACACATCATACGATGCTCTTCTTTACAGAAAAAGGAAGGTGTTTCTGGTTAAAAGTGTATGAAATTCCGGAAGGAGATAAAACAGGAAAAGGAAGAGCTATTCAGAACCTGATGCAGCTACCTCCCGACGATAAGGTAAAAGCCATTATAGATATTGCCAAACTGGACGATAAAGATTTTACCGGTTCTCATTATATAGTGCTTTGTACCAAAAAAGGAGTGATTAAAAAAACATCGCTGGAAGATTTTAGCCGTCCACGTATGAATGGCGTAAATGCTATTACGATCCTCGAAGGTGATGAATTGCTGGAAGCAAAACTTACCGATGGCAATAATGAGATTATGATGGCTCTTAAAAGCGGTCGTGCCATTCGTTTTCCGGAAGAGAAAGTAAGGCCGACAGGACGCGGGGCCATCGGTGTGGGAGGCATAGAAGTGGATGATGAAACGGACGAAGTGATTGGCATGGTATGTGTCAAAAAGGACGATAAATCCAGAACGATTTTAGTGGTAAGTGAAAAAGGTTTCGGCAAGCGCTCTTCCCTCGAAGAATACAGGATCACCAACAGGGGCGGAAAAGGCGTTAAGACAATTAGCGTTACGGAAAAAACGGGTTCTCTGGTGGGTATCCTTGACGTAACGGAAAGAGAAGACCTCATGATTACGTGTAAAAGCGGGATCACTATCCGTACTGGAATAGCTGATATCCGCGAGGCGGGAAGGGCTACCCAGGGAGTTAAACTGATCAGGCTGGATGATGGGGATGAAATAGCGGCTATTACCAAACTGGATGAACACGAAGAGGAAGGCGATGCACCGGAGGATGTATCGCTTTTAAAAGAAGAGAATAAGGAATTATCAGATGATATTTTTGAGAATACAGACGATACCTCAGAAAATAAAGAAGGGAAAGACAGCAATGAGGACGGCAACGGTGATACAGACGAAATAGAGTAATAAAACAAATGACATTTTACAACCAAATCAGTCAATAGATCATCTTATTATAAACAAAACAAAAATGAAAAGAATACTTCTGACATCATTGTTTGCCTTCACGGGGCTTAGCCTTTTTTCACAAAACATAGATAAAGCAAAAGATTTGCTGAAGGATAAAAAGCTACAGGATGCTAAAACGCAGATAGACAAAGCACTTACTGTCGAAAAAAACAGCAAGAATAGTGATGCCTGGTATACCAAGGCAAAAATTTATGGGGAAATAGCCAATGACTCCCTATTAAAAGCGACTGTACCAGATGCCAGGGAACAGGCTTATGACGCGATTCAGCAATATGTAAATACGGATGGTAAATCACAATTGGTGCAGCTTACGTTGGATCAGTACCGCCCGATCATGGATATTTACCAGGGGTATTATCGCACGGGTGCCGCATTTTACAACAGTAATAATTTCAATGATGCGTTCATTAACTTCAAAAGGTGCCTGGACGTAAGCAACTATATGATCTCTAAAAAATGGAGTAATCTTGCGTTAGACACCAGCGTAATTCTTTATACAGGTATATCTGCGGAAAAATCGAATAATAAAGATACAGCGGCGGTATATTATTCGAAGCTGGCGGACGCGCGTGTGGGAGGTGAGGGAATGGCGGAAATTTATAAATGGCTGGCAGATTATTATAATCAGAAAAAAGATGTGGCTACTGCGGAAAAATACCTGAAAACAGGGGCAGAATTATATCCCAAAGATAATTTCTGGACAGGAATGGAGCTGGAGATGGCAGGCGCAAGCACGGATAAAAATACCCTGTATAAGAAGTATGAAGATGTTATGGCAAAGGAGCCGGGTAACTTCGTTTATCCTTACAATTATGGTGTGGAGCTTTATAAAGAGGCGTATACGGAAGATATAACCAAACGCCCGGCCGATTCCAAGGAGAAGATAGCCAGGGCGGAGCAATTAATCAAAAAAGCGCTTGAACTCAATCCCGATTATGTACAGGGTAATCTTGTACTGGGGCAGGTTTATTACAACCAGGCGGTAGACATTAGTACACAAGCCAGAAATATAAAAGCTGGCGCAAACGGTAAGTTTACCGTGGAAGATCAGAAAAAGAAGGATGCTTTAAGGGCAGATATGATCAAAAAATTTGATGAAGCTATTCCTTATTTTACCAGGGTTGAAAAATCACTGGGTGCCAGTGGTAAATTAAAAATGGACGAAAAGGCCAGCCTTAAAAACGCCTACGATTTGCTGGCTACCATATACGACAATAAACAGGATAAAGTGAAAATGAAGGATTATGAAAATAAATTCAACGATGTAGATAAAGTTCATTAAGAGGGGCAGGGCAATTTTTTAAAATGCGGAATATCATGATTATACATGATGTTCCGCATTTTATTTAGCGGTATCTATTTAACATAATATCAATTATGTAATTAAAATTAAAGTGATTATTGCTGAATATTTGAGGTGCTCACGCAGACATACTGATCTTTAAACGTGCTTTTCAGGGTTATAATACCTGTTGTTACAGATAGTTCCTGTTTTTACTTTGCCTTATGATCTACAGCCGGTATTTCACAACAACAATTTTTAAACCATTAAAATTTGAAATTATGCAAAAGTTGCTTTTTTCCTTTATCTGCATTTTTATAGTCTCATTCGCATATGCAGGTCCGCGACATGACCGCGTATATCCGCTTACTATTTACCAGATATCACCTGAGAGTTTATGTAAAATGACGGTAATTATCGGGGGCTCGACTTTCGTGATAACAGGCCGTTCCTGTGAATTGGTAGCCGCAGCGGCAGTAAAAGCTGTTCAAATATACCAGGGTATGGCCCCGGGTTTATTATCCTTGTTTTCTTTTGACGAGTCATCACCTACAGATGAATAGCATCGTTATTTTTTAATCATAAAAGGCTGTAGATCTTATTATTTATGTTTCATATAATTTATAAACTTCACCAGTTATCGTTTTCTCAGTTTCTACTTGTATTAAGTTTATTCCTTTTTTTAGAAAATCGCCTAAACGCGCAGGAAGGAATGGTAAGATATCGCCAGGTAATGAATCTGAATGCCAGCATGGCTGGTAAAAAGAATATTGGTACCTCTTCCTTTTTATATTTTAAAGAAAATATCTCCCTGTATGTTTATAATCGTTTAAAGGATTTACCCTCCGCAACGTCACCAGAAGCCAGTATTCTGAAAGGAAGCAAGCATATCAGTTTAAAACAGGCCGATGCGGATGGAAATATGATCTATTCTGATTTTAACGCCGGCATACTGGAACTTCGCCAACTGGTACTTGGGCATGCATACCTTTCTGAGGAGCCTGTGCCTAAGATTCACTGGATACTGGTGAACGGTGAAAAGAATATCGGTATTTTCCGTTGTAAAAAAGCTTTAACTCATTTCCGTGGCAGAGACTATATCGCATGGTATACCCCCGATATACCACTGAAATACGGCCCCTGGAAATTATATGGATTGCCAGGGCTTATATTGGAAGCCATTGACCAGAGCAGGCAGGTATATTTCCAGGCAGATTCCATTACGATTCCTTATGCTACCGGTAAAGAACTGGTAGCACCAGGTAATGGAAAAAGAGTACCCTTCAAAGAATTTAAAACGATAGAGTATGAATACAGTAAGCGATTATTGGAGTCTTTACAATCAATAATCTATACTGCGGGTGATAACCGGATTACTTTCGATTATAATCCTTTGGAGATATTCAGTGATTAAAGTTACTTATATCATTAGGCATCGATAATGAATACCGTTTTATTTGGGATTGTTAATAAACCATCCTGACCTTTATAGTATCTTTCACAGCCTTTAACAGTTGAAGAGCCTGGTTTGATAGTTTCTTATCCACGTCAAGAACCACATAACCTATTTCATCATTTGTTTTAAGGTACTGGGCAAGAATGTTAATATGGTATTTAGACAGCTCCGAGTTAATGGCTGACAGTACCCCGGGAACGTTTTTATGGATATGCAGTATGCGGTGTGTACCCTCTTGCGGGGGCAGACTGAGTTCCGGTACGGTATGAGAGCCTGTAGTAATTCCCTGTTCCAGGAAATGAAAAAGTTTATTGCTTACGTCCTCTCCTATATTTAACTGCGCTTCTTCTGTGGAACCCCCGATATGTGGTGTTAGAATAACGTTCGGCAGGTTCTGTAAGGGAGATTGAAATTGATCGCCGTTCTTTTCAGGTTCCCAGGGGTACACATCGATGGCTGCACCGGATAATTGCCCCTCCGATAACGATTTGCTCAGCGCATCATGGTCAACTACTTCGCCTCTTGCGTAGTTGATCAGGATAGCTCCTTTTTTAAAATATTTGAGCGTAGACTTGTTAATGATATTTTTGGTTTGTGCCGTTTCCGGAACATGAAGCGTTACGATATCGGAATTCTCCAGCAGATCTTTCATAGAATGCATAGATACCGCGTTTCCTAGCGGTAGCTTCGTTACCACATCATAAAAAATCACCTTCATTCCCATTGCTTCAGCCAGAACGCTTACCTGTGATCCTATATTTCCATAGCCAATAATCCCTAATGTTTTACCGCGCAACTCATAACTGCCTTTCGCTTCCTTCATCCATACTCCTTCATGGGCTGCTTTATTTTTATCAGGGATTCTTCTGATGAGCATGATCGATAAACCTATCACCAATTCAGCTACCGACCTTGTATTGGAATAAGGTGCATTTAAAACCACCACCCCGTTTTGAGTAGCTGTTTTAAGGTCTACCTGGTTGACTCCGATACAAAAACATCCGATGGCCTGTAATTTCCCGGCGGCTTCCAATACCTTGCCCGTGATTTGCGTTTTAGAACGAATGCCGAGCAGGTGTACATTTTTTATTTCACGAATAAGATCTTCTTCCGTAAGAGCGCCTCCTATTTTTTTTACGTTGGCATATCCTGCTTCTTTAAAATGTTTTACCGCAGCATCGCTGATGTTTTCGAGAAAGAGTATATTGATCTTTTCTTTTGGATAGCTTGTATTGATCTTTTCCATATTTATTTACTTCGGGCTGCAAAGATGAGTTATAAATTTAAATTATGTATATATTTATTGACACATGTTAACACTATGTTTTCTTCCCTCCCAAATCTTTCTTATTTTCGTGGTTTACTAACCAATATAACGGGAGTATCCCAATGAAAAACATTTATTTATCCGCTATCGCGGTTTTATGCTTTATGGCATGTAACGGTCCCGACAATAAACAGTCGGTCATCGGCACTACCCGGGCAGCTGAATTTCACAACGTTGTATCCAGCAAGCTTTCGGAAAAAGAATATAATTATTATCACACCAACACGAATCATTTTTTTGACTCATTACTGATTACCAAAGGATTTAACGGAAGCATACTGGTGGCTAAAAATGGTTCGGTATTGTATGAAAAATACTGCGGCTTTACGGACCCCGTAGCCCAAAAGGATACGTTTACTGCCTCCAGCGCATTTCATCTCGCCTCTGTGTCGAAGACCTTTACCGCCATGGGTATTCTTAAATTGATGGAAGAGGGAAAGATTCAATTGAATGATACATTAGGCAAGTATTTTCCGGCATTCCCTCATGAGGGTATTACTTTAAAAATGCTTTTAAATCACCGGAGCGGCCTTCCCAATTACACTCATTACCTGGAAGCGTTTAAATGGGATAAAAAGAAACTGGTAACGAACAGCGATATTCTTCAGTCATTTTACCAGCTTCATCCTGCGCTTGATTTCAGACCCGGAACCCGTTTTGCCTATTGCAATACCAATTACGCATTGCTTGCCCTTATTATTGAAAAAGTAACCGGCACCAGTTATAATGAATTCATGAAAAGTTCTTTTTTTGTGCCGTTGGGTATGAACGACACCTATGTATATACGCCAGCCGATGAAGCAAGGGCGATGCCCTCTTATCAATGGAATAACAAAAAATTTCCGGTGGAGTTCCTGGACCTGGTATATGGTGACAAAAATATCTACAGTACGGTGAGGGACATGCTTAAATGGGATCAGGCGCTTTATGCAGGAAAATTATTTTCTCAACAAACCCTTGATTCCGCGTTTGCTCCTTACAGCTTTGAGAAAGAAGGTAAAAGAAATTATGGTTTGGGATGGAGAATGACATTACTCGATAACGGCAAAAAGCTGTTGTATCATAATGGCTGGTGGCATGGTAACAATGCCGTTTTCATCCGGCTGATAGATGAGAACGCCACCATTATTGTTCTGGGTAATAAGTTTAACCGGAGAATTTACTCTTCTAAAAATATCTGTGATCTTTTCGGTGAGTACCTCCAGCACAGGGAGCCGGTGGAATCCTGAACATTTTTCACCATAGCAAAATACGACCGGCCTGCAATGCTATTAAATGTATAAATTTATAGGTATGAACAGCAGGCACGCAATATTACTCTCCACAGAACAGATAAGAAATTGGGATCTTTTTACTATGGAAGATAAAGGTATCAGTTCTCATGCACTTATGGAACGGGCTTCTCATGCCTGTTACACCTGGTTATTGGAGAATGGCTATGGAGAACATTCGTTCTCCCTATTTTGCGGTAAAGGAAACAACGGAGGGGATGGGCTTGCGCTGGCAAGAATGCTTTGCGGATACGGATGCACGGTAACAGCCAATATACTGGAACCCGGGCATACTGGTACAGCAGATTTTGAGACCAATCTTACTCTTTTAAACGGTTCGCAGGTGACTGTTTCTTTCATAACAGAAAAAGAAAATCTTCCTGTTATTAAATCAGGCGACATTGTGATAGATGCCTTATTCGGGTCTGGCCTTAACAGACCCCTGGAACGCATAGCTGGTTTATTGGTGGAGCATATTAATAAATCAGGGAACGAGATAATTGCGATCGACATACCCAGTGGTATGTTCGCAGACAGCAGTTCTTTTGACAATACCCGCATACAAGCCAGGCATACGCTCAGCTTCGAAACGTATAAACCTGCTTTTTTTGTGGGAGAAAATGAGGCGTATTGCGGGACTGTACATATTCTTACTATTGGTCTGTCCCCCTCCTACCCTGATACTGTACATCCTTTTTTTGAAATGATAAACAGTGCATCCATAAAAAAAATATACAAGCGCCGGAGTAATTTTACCCATAAAGGAACTTATGGTCACGCGGCACTCGTTGCGGGCAGTGAGTATATGATGGGGGCAGCCGTGCTGGCTGCCAGGGCTTGTATGAGAAGCGGAGCTGGTAAACTCACCTGTTATATACCAGCCAATGGCAGCAGTGTTATTCAAATAAGCATTCCGGAGGCAATGACGGCTACCTCCCTATCAGATAAAAGCATTTATGACGGTGGATATAACGCAATAGGCATTGGCCCGGGAATGGGCAAGCAGGATGCGAATGCAGCTATTCTTTTAACTATTTTTCAAAATTGCCGCGCCCTTGTGATAGACGCCGACGCATTAAATACACTGGCAGAAGAAGGAGAGATTCTTTTGAAAAAAATTCCTCCTAATTCCATTCTTACTCCACATCCTAAAGAATTCGAAAGGCTTTTCGGAAAGACTGCCAACGATTTCGAACGCATATACCTGGCACAAAAGAAGGCGATGGAACTGAATGTGATCATCGTATTGAAGGGATACAATACGTTTATAGCGACACCTGGCGGAAGGTCATTTTTTAACACTACAGGGAACCCCGGGATGGCGACCGCCGGTAGCGGTGATGTACTTACCGGTATACTCACGGGTTTACTTGCTCAGGGATACTCACCTATGGATGCAGCTGTTATGGGGGTATTCATGCATGGGCTTGCAGGAGACATAGCAGCGGTTAAAGTGAGCCAGGAAGCATTAATAGCCTCGGATATTATTCAATACCTGGGTGATGCGTTTCTTACACTTTAACGGCCTGTCTTGCTACCAGTTTCCAATCCTTTCCTTCTTTTATCCACGCAGTCAAAATGGCCAGTTTCACGGTTCCCGGTTTGCCGCCGTCATTATTGGTCGCGGATAAAATATGGTGCACTATGGCGGTTTTGTTTTTAACCAGAATGGTTTGGTTACTGAGATCGATGGTTACAAAATCGGAATTTCCGTTCAATAAATTGGCGATGAAACTAGTCCTGTCTTCCACTTTGCCGCCTGAATGACCATACAGCAGGTCTCTATCAGTTAGCTTATTAAGCATAACACTGTCGGCGTCTATCATGGCTTTTTTAAAAGATTCTACGGCAGCAGCAACCGACCGGGTAGCCTTGTCCTGCGCATTTACCGCAAATACAATCAGGGCAAATAAGAAAGTAATGGCAATTTTTTTCATGTTGTAAATATAACCAGGGAATTAAAACAAACCCATTTTTTTATCAATCAACGCTTGGGCAGCCCATCCTGTCTTTATGTCTTTTTCCATAATTATTATGAAGGCCAAAACTGATGGTAATCCCCTGGAAATAGTACCAGTCCTTGTATTGAGAGCCGCCGCGTTTGGTACCGTCCGCAGGGTAAATCGGGTTACCGCTCTTAATTTCCCCGCCGCGATAAGCCATTTCCACCGCCCTGGCTCCGCGAGCCCCGGCAAGTATGGTTCCATCTACGTAATTAGTACTCACGTCGTCCAGGTAATCCGTGAATAACTTACGTAACCCGATTTCATAACCAACCGTTACATTTTCGGAAATCCTCATCCTGATACCCCCGCCAAACGGAAGCGCGAATTGGGTAAGACTGTATGGCTTTCTATCGGGATATTTGGCCAGTCCCTGTCCTTCGGTGCTTAATGGTTTAAGATATACCTTATTGCCTAATGTATCGAACGCATAAGGGTTAAAATGGTACAGTCCTATTCCTCCGAATACATAAGGAGTTATTTTGTTGTAGGCCATGTCGAAAAGATTGTATTCCAGCATCAGATTACCTTCCAGCAATCTTGATTTAAAACTCAGGTTACGTACCTGTAACGAAGGGCTATTCTTTTTGTCATCCGCACCGATGGTTCCATACATAAGACCACCCCTGACTGAAAAGTGCCGGCTGAGATTATACCTTAGTCCTGCACCAAGGCCAAGCCCAGACTGGCCAAGAGTAAGCTGCCTGTCCTGAAGGTCGCCCTGGTAATTAGAAAAACCTCCAAACAAATCCAGGTGCAGACGCTGCGACATGGCAAACAGGGGCAATAGCGTGATTGAAAGAAACAAAAGCCTCTTCATACTTTAATTTTTAGAATTAAAAGGACAATAATTCAGACAGTAAACAATGTTTAACTTATCAACGCCAGGATATTAAAGGGGGAAGTTTTTTAAAGATATTGGGATTCATTACTCCGGGAAGGAGCTGATGCATTATAACGATAATTATGCCATTATATTATCAGGGTTATAAAATTATTAAAGCAGTTCGTGGATATGATGCTGAATATTATGGGCGATTTTTTGCGTAGGCACATCGTTCGCATCACCACCGAACGGATCTTCTATTTCTTCGGCAATCAGTTCGAGACTTGCCAGTACGTAAAACACAAAAGCCACTACAGGTACCACCAGGTAACCCAGGTTAAACACGTATCCGAACGGTAAGGTCATAACATATACAAAAATAAATTTCTTGATAAATACGGTATAAGAGAATGGAATAGGTGTATTCTTTATGCGTTCGCACGCTCCGCATATATCGGTAAAAGCCTGTAGTTCTTTATTGAGAAAAATCAATTGTTCGCCGCTGATTACATCGTTTCGGTGCAGGTCCATTACCCGCTGCATCATCATTCCGGCGATCTGGTTGGGGATATGTTTTTTATGATCTATCTTTTCCATCAGCGCGGCATCATTGTCGAATAACTCTATCCGCGTGGTTTCATTACCCAGGTGTTCTTTAAGAGCGGAAGCATAAGCAGGGATGATCTTACGGAAAAATGTACGATCCTCCTGCCGTTCAGTTCCCAGGATCGCTGCCAGTTTTATGGCAAGATTACGGCTATTGTTTACAAGGGCACCCCATTGCTTGCGGCCTTCCCACCAGCGGTCGTAGGCAGTATTGGTTCTAAAAACCAGCAACATCGATATGGCAAAACCCAGCAGGTTATGCATCAGCGACAACTGTTTCAGGTGACTCGTGTCAGAAAGCTTGAAAACCTTTACTTCCAGGTAACCAATCACACCCGAATAGACACTTATACCTACGATCAGCCAGAATAATTTCCTGAACGTATCCGATTTATGAAAACGAAAAATAAATGTAAACCATTCTTTGGTGTTATAACTGATCATACATCCGGTTTACAGCAAATGTACATTGCCTTACCTTATCGTGATTACATTTATCTTTTAAAATCAACGTGTCTTTATAAACCTGGTTACATTTGCCGCGGTTCCATCGGCCGGTTTCAGATAATAGATGCCCGGTGCCAGCTTACTTACATCCACCGTGTTTATCCTGCCTTTAAAACTACCATATTGTACGGGCTGGCCTGTTTGATTATATATGGTGAAAGCCCTGCCCGCTGTTATCTCCGGCAAATTTGTTTTAACTGTAAGGGTGGCCGATACCGGGTTGGGGTATACGGATATTTCTTTACCACTGCCTGCATCGTCAACCAGTATGGCGCCCGGTTCAGGCAGTGATGATTCGGCCAGGCCATTGGAACGTACGAGGGAATGACGTATGCCTCCCGGTAAAAAAAGACTTCTCATTCTTTCCCTCTGACCACCGGTAAACATATACATGCATTCATCATTGGTAAGATCCATATAGTTCATGTACAGATCTCCATTAGGAGTGGTGCCGCAGCTTGTTACTTTCCCGGAGGGGCATCCCCTGTTGGGACTGCGTTGCGACGGAGTATCGTCCACTTTATCATCGCCGCAGGAAGCATCCCCCCATAAGTGCCGGAGATTCAGCCAGTGTCCTATTTCGTGAGTGGCCGTTCTTCCCTTATTGAAAGTGCCTCCATTATTGCCACCGATACCAAAGGCGGACGAGTGAATCACAATGCCATCCGTTTCAGCAGGACCACCTGTTACACTTGAATAACCTATTACTCCCCCTGCCAGGTTGCAGACCCAGATATTAAGGTATTTACCGGCATCCCATGCATCCTCACCTCCCTTCGAAGTATACTTTACCCTTTCATCTGTTCCGAAGAACTGGATGGAGGTCTTACGCCGTAAAATGCCATTGGTAGCAAAGCCCCGGGGGTCGGTCCGGGCCAGTTTGAATTCTATTCCGCAGTCTGCAGCAAGCCCTGTAAACCATGCAGGTAGCTTTGACCTGTCTGTATTTTGGTTTCTGAAGTCTTTAGTAAGGACTTCAATCTGTGAAACTACCTGCTTTTCACTCAGGTTCTGGCTTTCTGTATTGTACAATACGTGAACTACAACGGGAATGGTAATTACAGCCGGCAGACTGAATGATACTTCGTCACCCGATAGGATCGTCTGATTATCTCCCGTATGTTCGTGCGTGAACGCTTCTACATCATTCATTTTATCCGATATTTCCGGATGCGCTGCAACCATCTTTCTGGCATATTCCGTATGCGGACATTCTTTTTGCGCGAGAACAACATGGCAACTATATGCACAGCATAAAAAAAGGAAAATTCTTCTCATTGTAAACTTCTTTTGTGGCTGGCTATCAAAGGATGACAGATCAGTTTCCCGGGAGGATAAAAGGATTGCAATAAGAATAGTGGAGATTCTGCTTTACTAAAAGAAATAACTTCTAAGGTCTTGTAGCGATAATAAGGGGAGATTGGATAAAGAGATAGTCACTTCTATAAGTAGTGTAAAAGAACAACTCTTTTATCAATTATGCAAGCTTCTGCCTATTTTAATTGAGTTGTATTTCGTATAAATCGGGCCAGCATTTGCCGGTTACAAACATTTTTTTGGTGGCCGGGTCGTATGCTATGCCGTTTGTTTCCTGGGCATTGGCATATTTACGTTTCGATTGCATTTCAAGATTGGTAAGATCCAGCCTGCCAATGACTTTCCCGCTCGCCGGATCTATTTTTAGTACGTAATTAGTGAGATACTGGTTGGCATACAGGTAACCACTTATGTATTCGAGTTCATTGATGTTGGACACAGGCCCGTTGTTATCTTCCACCCCTATAATTTTTGTTACTTTTAATGTCGCCGGATCCAGGTACTGAAGTTTGTTGCTACCATCACTCATAATAAGGTAAGTGCTGTCGTGCGTTAAAGCCCATCCTTCGCCCGGATAGGTAAATTCGGACAGCTTTTTATACGTACGCGCATCATATACAAAACCCGTGTTATTCTTATATGTAAGCTGGTATAACTTTCCGTTTAAAATGGAACTGCCCTCTCCGAAATATTTTTTATCAAGTATAATTTTGCGTTGTGGTTTGCCGGTTTTAATATCCACCGGTCCTGCCCAGGATTTATACCGGTCATCTCCGCCAGGCCCCGTACTTTCATATAACACTCCTTCATGAATAAACAGTCCTTCTGTAAAAGAAGTGGTATCATGCGGGTAAATATTCATTACGCTGTAGTTGATAATACCGGGAGATGCCATGTTATCTGAACCCGCCGTTTGTTCTTCCCTTTTGGTAGTGTCCGCATTCCCGCATTTTACAAAAAAGAAAAGTATGAATAGGTATAGGAATATCTTTTTCATCCAAAAAAAATTATAAAAGCTAACTGTCGTATTTATTTCTTTATGATATAGATTAATGAACTGCATTTTTCGCTGTTAAAAATAGTTTTTATGTTGGATAACAAACCGTTAAAAATTCCGGGGATAAAAGCGGGCCTGCCGGTTTTATATTGCTCGCTCAGCATGCTCACATAGAAACTGTCGTACCACATGGGCTTTATCAGATCTGTTTTTAATCCATGCCGGTTCAACAATTTTTTCATGGAAAACGGGGAAAAATGCCAGAGGTGCCTGGGTACGTCATAGGCCGCCCAGTATTTCCCGTATATGCGGGAATCATAACAGGTGTAATTGGGTACAGCTATTATCAGTGTACCGCCTGGTTTAAGGGTTTTTTTTATAGCTGCCATATATCCATGTATATCATGCACGTGTTCCAGTACATGCCATAAGGTAATCACGTCCACTGATTCGCCGGTGGTTTCATATAGTTTCTCGGGGCTTTGCAAAGCGATGTTGTAGTTGTCGAGGGCTCTTGTGCGACTGCCAGCATCAGGTTCTATTCCGCTCACCTTCCAGCCCGCCTGTTGCATGGTATAGAGGAAGGCCCCGGTTCCCGCTCCGATGTCCAGCAGATGCCCGGTTTGGATACCGGTGTACCGGCGGATAAGATCGAGTTTCCCCAGCAGTGTCCTTTTCCTTACCCGGTGGTAAAGCATATTGATAAACCCTTTGCGGGTATCTGTATGTGAAATATAATTGTCGGATTGATAATACGCTCCCATGTCGTCGGTTCCGGGTATATTCTGTGTAAAACGAAACGTGCATTCTCTGCATTCCCATATCTCGAAAATCATATGGGTTACCGTATAATCTTCTGCCTTTAAAGAGGCGCTTATATTAGCGGAGCCACAGCAGGGGCATGTTGAATGAATGATCATAAAGTGAAAATTAAAACATGGATCCGACACTGAGGCCATACCTGTAAAAATGAAAGAAGACAACACAGATACAAACGGTAGCTATGATGAGGGCATAGATCCACCATGATTCTTTTTCGATATACGTGTCTTCACTTAAAAGTTCACTCATATGGGCCGTAGTGGTTTCACGGTCGCCAACCACTATGTTGTGTACAGCGTTGGTACGTATTACCCGCTCGGCAGGTACCGGCTCATATACGTTATTGTAAATGCGACTTTCTTCAAACACGATATCGCCGGCACCGTTCTGCCGGAACGTGCCCACCCCTTCCCAAACAGCCATCTCATGGTTTCTTATATCCGACCGCAGGTTGTAGGCAAACTCATTGTACCAGCGTATCACCTCATAATCCGCCATATTTTTATGTATAGCCAGGTAAGCAAAAAACGCTTTATCTGGAGCGTCAAAATATTTGTCGAACCGGTAAATCTGAAAAGGCGGCCACAGTTTTTTATTTACAAAATCGTTGCGGGCCGGTACCGTTTCCACGTATATAGTGCCCAGGCCGGGAATATTGATGCTTTTATGCTGTACCAGGTAACTATTCAGGATATCTGTCATACTTGACTGCTTAAACAGCAAAGCAAGTGATTTTTAAGTTTTTAAACAACATTAATCTTAATAACTTTGTTGTTGCGATAATAGCATAGCATGAATACGACTCCCATTGATATTTTGATCCGCAACGAAAACGACGCAGATCTGCGCAGGATAGGAGAAAAAATAGCCGGTAAAGAACGGATAACGCCGGAAGATGGTATACTACTGTTTGAAAGGGGAAGTCTCTCTTACCTTGGGTCGTTGGCTAATCATGTACGAGAGCGTCTGCATGGGGACACCACTTATTTTAACCGCAATTTTCATATAGAGCCTACCAACGTGTGCGTATTTGCCTGTAAATTCTGTTCTTATTCCCGTTTATATGCTCATAAGGAAGAGGGTTGGGAACTAACCCTCGACCAGATGCTGGATATTGTAAAAAAGTATGACGGCAAGCCGGTTACGGAAGTACATATAGTGGGAGGTGTACACCCCAAACTTACATTGCCTTTTTTTGCGGATCTGCTTCGTGCCATCAAAGCCCATAGGCCACACCTGCACATTAAGGGGTTTACCCCCGTAGAGCTTGATTATATGTTCCGCAAGGCTAAAGTAACGGTGGAGCAGGGTATGAAACTGCTGCAGCAAGCGGGACTGGATTCACTACCGGGTGGAGGGGCGGAGATATTTGCGCCGGAAATACGCGAAATTATTTGTCAAGATAAAGTGGATGCGGAGGGCTGGCTGCACATTCATGAAGCAGCTCACCAACTGGGTATGCACAGTAATGCCACCATGCTGTACGGGCATATTGAAAAATATCATCACCGGGTGGATCACATGGAAAGATTGCGGAGTATGCAGGACAGAACAGGGGGCTTTAATACGTTTATACCGCTTAAGTTTCGCAATAAAGGAAACGACATGAGCAACATAAATGAAAGCACCATTGTAGAAGACCTTCGCATGTATGCCGTTGCAAGACTTTATATGGATAATTTCCCCCATTTGAAAGCCTATTGGCCGATGCTGGGAAGACAGAGTGCCCAACTCACCCTTTCTTTCGGGGTGAATGATATCGACGGAACCATCGACGATTCCACCAAGATCTATTCCATGGCTGGCTCGGAAGAACAAACACCTGTCATGAGTACTGCCGAACTGGTTACTTTGATAAAACAGGTAAAACGTAAACCGGTGGAAAGAGATACTTTATATAACACGATCCGGGATTACAGCGATTCGGATATCCGCGAAATAGAAATGAATCCGTTATTAAATTAAATAACCAGTCACTTCTTCTTCAACAAGTGTTTCAACCGGCTGAAGGTTTCGGGCTTTATATTCAGAAAAGTAGCGATGTATTTTTGAGGCACCCTAAGCAATATATGTGGATGATCGCTGATGTATTCGAGAAAACGCTCCCTTACCGTTTTTTCGAGATTAAGGAATTCTTGTGAATCTTTTTTTACGTACATATCCACAACTACCAGGCGGGCCAGCTTTTCTACCTTGGGCATATTTAGGTAAAGTTGTTCCAGGTCGGTATGTTTGATAGAAATGAAAATGCTCGGTTCGATCGTTTCAATGATTACCTGGGAGGGCTCTCTTTTTGTAAAAGATATTTCCGATAAAATAAATTCACCCTCTATGGCGAGTTGCATCGTCACTTCTTTCCTGCCAGAGATAACGAATTTTCGAGCAACGCCCTTTACGATAATGTTGAAATAATTTTCGGTTTCGCCAATGTCAAGTACCCGTTGCTTTTTGGTAAAATGCCTGATTTCACAATACTTTGCGATCTCGTTGAATTCCTCCTCGGTAAATGCCAGGAAACCACTTAAATAATTTAGCACCTTCTTATAATAACTGGCAATATCTTTTTGCTTTGGCAATTGTTTGATAGCTTTTTTAACGGGCGGTTTTATGGGATAAAACGTTTAAACCGGCTGAATGTTTCAGGAGTAATATTCAGGTAAGAGGCCAGGTATTTTTGCGGCACCCGTTTTACCAGGTCGGGGTTGTTTTGAACAAATGCGATAAAACGATCTTTTGGTGTAAGCAATACCGAATCTATATCCCATTTTTCTTTCTGAAGAAGCCAATCGGTAGTTACTAACCTGCCTAACCGGTCCATCCTGGGCCCGATTTTATATACTTTCTCCATATTGATTTTTGTAATTGATATAGTGGTGGTGGATTCCAGTGCTTCTACGACATATTCAGAAGGTTTGCCTGTAAGAAAGGAGACGGCAGAACTGACCATATCTGCTTCCCTTGCCAATTGGGTAGTGACTTCCGCCGTTTTACGACGAAAAAATTTTCTTACCAGTCCCTCCACTATAAAATGAACAAAATTTTCCATTTCTCCTTTATCAACCAGGTAAGCACCTTTACCGAAATGCCTGATTTCGAAGTAGGGTTCCAGTTTCCTGAATTCCTCTTTGGTAAGACCAGCATTTTGATGAAGGTATTGGTAAAGGGACTCGAGCATATTGCAATATAATGTAAAATGAGTCATTGTACAAGAAGGGATTCTGCTAACGGCTCCTTCTTTGTCTTCCATCATGGAGTACGTGCTCTTTTTTGCCTAATTGCCTCATTTGCCGTAGGTTTGCTCACTTTTCAGGATAAAAAAATGTACCATGGCAAACAAAATCAAAGTTACAAACCCGGTAGTAGAACTCGACGGGGATGAAATGACCCGCATCATTTGGAAATTTATAAAAGATAAGCTGATTCTCCCTTACCTGGAACTGGATATTAAATATTATGATCTGGGTATAGAATACCGGGACCAAACCGGCGACCAGGTGACCATCGACGCTGCCCATGCCATTAAGGAATTTGGTGTAGGTATCAAATGCGCGACTATTACTCCCGATGAAGAAAGGGTGAAAGAATTTAACCTTAAACAGATGTGGAAAAGCCCCAACGGAACCATTCGTAACATCCTGGATGGAACGGTATTCCGTGAGCCGATCGTGATGAAAAATGTTCCCCGGCTGGTTACCAACTGGACGGCGCCTATTATAGTGGGTCGCCATGCTTTTGGTGATCAATACCGTGCTACGGATACGGTTATAAAGGGCAAGGGTAAACTAACCATGATATTTACACCGGATGGTGGCGGGCAGCCCCAGGTGTTTGAAGTCTATAATTTTAAAGGAGATGGAGTGGCCATGTCTATGTACAATACCGATGAAAGCATTATGGGTTTTGCCAGAAGTTGTTTTAACATGGCACTCAGTAAAAAATGGCCCTTATACCTTTCTACCAAAAACACCATTTTGAAAAAATATGATGGCCGGTTTAAAGACATTTTTCAGGAGATATACGAACAAGAGTTTAAGTCGCAGTTTAAAGATGCCAACATTGTCTACGAGCACCGGCTGATAGATGATATGGTGGCCAGTGCGCTGAAGTGGAACGGCAACTTCGTATGGGCATGTAAGAACTATGATGGTGATGTGCAAAGCGATACGGTGGCGCAGGGCTTCGGAAGCCTGGGTTTAATGACATCTGTTTTGGTTACGCCAGATGGCGCCACTATGGAATCAGAAGCGGCGCATGGTACCGTAACGCGTCATTACAGGGAGCATCAGAAAGGCAATCCCACATCAACAAACCCTATCGCATCCATTTTTGCATGGACAAGAGGCCTTGCTTTTCGCGGCAAACTGGATAATAATCAGGAACTTATAAATTTTGCGAATACGCTGGAGGAAGTGTGTATAGAAACTGTTGAAAGTGGCAAGATGACCAAAGACCTGGCTATTACCATCAAGCCCAAAGTGCAGCATGGAACCGATTATCTTTACACGGAGGAATTCCTGGAAGAAATAGATAAGAACCTGAAAGTGAAACTTGGCTGATATTTCCGGTAAGGGTTTAATGTAAGAAGGAGCTTTATATTAAAGCTCCTTCTTACATTAAACTATTTCCCGTGGTTATACTTCTACCGCTATATCCACCTTTTTAAATCTCAATGCATGCCATACATGGTCCAGCACAATCTGCTCATCCCGCTCATATCCTGAATGATTCATCTCCTTCCAGGAAGTATCTCTATTAAGATCGCTGGCTATTTTCGATGTTAATTTTGGATAAGCTACCCAAAATTTAGCATCTTCGTGCAGTGCGGGTATCACTTCACGGAGAATCCCTTTAAGCTGGCATTCATTTACTGCAAAAACGAGTGCAAAGTCAATTCTTCTTGCCTTCAGCAGCGGTGTTACATTTTTGGAAAATGAAACCTTGCTGAATTGTTTTTCGATAGTGGAAGGCAGTCCCTGTATCAGTAAATTCTTCTCGTCCTCTAATTGAAGCTTTTCAAACAAAGTTGGCAACATACCATGATGATTTTAGGTAGAAAGAAATTATTTCGGTATGCAAAAGTACGAAAAATTGTTCAAAAGCCCCGATATAAAGTAACCCCCCATCTCCGGTGGTCGCCACCCCGCTTACTTTGCCGCGTTATAATATTTCAACGCTTCCGGCATTTGCTCTTTTAATTTGGTAATACGATTGGCCTCCGCGGGGTGTGTACTTAAAAATTCCGGGGGCTTATTTCCCGACCCGGCTTTCTCCATGCGCTGCCATAAAGGAATAGCTTCTCTCGGATCGTACCCAGCCATTGCGGCGAAACGTAGTCCGAATTTATCAGCTTCATATTCATCGTTCCTGGAAAAAGGAAGACTAAAACCTACCTGGCTGCCGATTCCGTAAGCGTTCATAAATAAGCTCTGTGTTTGAGCTGGCTTATTTGCAAGGGCAACGGAAAGTGCCGTTCCGCCGAGTTGCTGGATCATACCCTGGCTCATACGCTCGTTGCCATGTTGTGCGAGTGCATGCGTTATTTCATGCCCCATTACTACCGCCAGTGCGGATTCATTCATTGTAATAGGCAACAAGCCCGTATATACCACTATTTTTCCTCCTGGCATGCACCATGCATTTACGTCTTTGGAATCAACCAGATTGTACTCCCACTGGTAACCATCCAATACGCTGGCCTGACCCTGTTTTGTATAATATTGGGTTATGGCGGATGTTATGCGCTGACCAATCCTTTTCACCATGGCTGCGTCATTAGTAGTATTCAGCACCTTATTAGATGTAAGAAAGGTTTTATATTCTGTAAGTGCCATTGCCTGGATATCTGCGTCTGAATAGAGTTTTAACTGGTTTCTGCCTGTGATGGCATTTCGCTGGCAGGAAATAATGGAAAGACCAATAAAAGATAGCAGCAGAATTCTTTTCATTTATGTTGTTTTTGTACTCATATAAAATCAATGATTATACCAATCTGTAATCACTGCAAATAGTAATAAATGGAATAGGAATGTACCGTTAAAGCCAGGATGAAGTCTTTAGTAACCAAGTTCCGTTGTATACTTTAGATAAAATGGTTAATTAAAGCTCTCTTTTTGATTTCCTTTTATCCCTGTGTTTTAAGATAGGCACTTTGCTTTCATTCCCTTTAAGAAGCCTGGTAATATTTTTTTGGTGGGTTAAAATAACCAATAGGGAAACGGAGATTGCGAATGCACGGTAAAGAGGCTCTCTCTCGTTGAATATAAATAAGATAAGGATGGCAAAGGCAATACTGGCGAGAATTGAACTTAAGGAAACAAAGCGGGTAAGATACAATACCAATAAAAATACGCCAACGCAGCAAAGTGCAACAAGTGGCTGAATGGCGAGTACCATTCCAAATAGTGTCGCAACACCCTTTCCTCCCCTAAAGTCGGCCCAGATAGGAAAGATATGCCCCAACACGGACGCCAATCCCAACCCCACCATAAAATTCGTGCGATCCCATTCGCTTCCGTTGGTAAGATAGTAGGGAACCAACACATAAAGGCTGGTAGCTGCAACGCCTTTCAGCATATCGAATATCATTACTATGGTTCCCCATTTGGAGCCCAGAACACGGTATGTGTTTGTTGCTCCGGAATTTCCACTACCATAATCACGTATGTCGATTGCGAAAAACCATCTGCTGATCCAGATAGCTGTAGGGACGGAACCAATTAAATAAGCCAATAAAATGAGCAAAACTTCTTTCATCCAAAAATTATTGATTTAATCACAACAAAAATAGGGAAAACTCCCCAAAAACCCTGGTATGAACTCAATACCTATAGAATACTAATGCAGACAAAGGCAGATCCAGCTATCGCGTTCCAGGAAAAACAAAAGCCTCAAATCTTCTTCTTCAGCTACCCTCAAAACTGCTTCTTTGTCATTTTCCAGAAGGCCGCTAAGTAAAACAACGCCTCCCGGTACAAGATGTTGTTTTAGTCCCGGAAGATTTTTCAGAATGATATTCTTATTAATATTGGCCAGTATCACATCAAATTTATGGTAGAGGTTAATAGTATCCGCCTTTTCCAGTAATATATTTTCGACACCATTTTCCTTAAAATTGACTACCGCATTTTCTATGCTCCAGTCGTCGTTATCGATTGCAACAACACTGCCAGCTCCCATTTTAACCGACAGGATGGCCAGAATACCGGTTCCTGTTCCAAAATCAAACACGTTTTTAGCTTTTATCTGCACCTGTTGCATAGCTTTTACCATCATGTAGGTAGTGGCGTGGTGCCCTGTTCCAAAACTCATGCGGGGAGTTATTACCAGGTCGTATTCAAAGCCTTCTGCCCTGTCATGGAACGCAGCCCTGATTCTGCAGAAATGTTCTATTTCGACCGGCTGAAAGCCGGCTTCCCATTCTTCATTCCAATTCCGCTGTGTAATGGTTGATTTGGAATAAATGATGTTTTCACTGCTGCTTATAAGATCGAGTTCAGCCTGGTCAAATGCTTCTGATGCAATAAAGGCTTTCAATAGCATTCGTTCTTCCTCGAACTGGTATCCCACTTCGGAAAGCCGGGCTACCAGTATGTCTTGCTGTTCCCGGGAAGCTGTTTTTATTTCCAGTTGTATATAATGATCGTTGATTGCCAATGGATATTATTTACGAATGATTGAAATAAATAAAGACGCCAGGCTAGGCCCGGCGTCTTGGTAAATATTATTCAAATAAAAGCTGCCAATTATTGCACTTCAGGCTTTGGAAGCAGTATTTTTCTTGATAATTTGAACTTGCCGGATTTTGGATCTGTACCGGTAAGTTTTACTTTCACCGAATCCCCTTCGTTCAATACACCCTCCAGCGTTTCCAGTCTCTTCCAGCTTACTTCTGAAATATGAAGTAAGCCCTGTTTGCCTGGCAGAAATTCAACGAACGCACCATACGGCATTACCGATTTTACCTTTGCTTCGTAAACATCGCCTACCTGTGGTACTGCAACAATCCCCTTGATCCAGGATACAGCTTTCTCCACCCCTTCTTTATTGGTACTGAAAATACTGATTTCGCCTCTTTCATTCTTTTCTTCCAAGTTAATGGTAGTGCTTGTTTCGCGCTGAATTTCCTGTATTACCTTGCCACCTGGTCCTATTACCGCCCCGATGAATTCTTTGTCGATAAACAGTTTCACCATACGCGGAGCATGTGGCTTCACGTCTTCACGTGCCGCAGGAATCGTGGCATACATGGCGTCCAGGATATGCAGCCGTCCGTTGCGTGCCTGCGATAATGCTTTGCGCATTACGTCCATGCTGAGTCCGTCCACTTTTATATCCATCTGCACCCCACAGATACCTTCGCGGGTACCCGTTACTTTAAAATCCATATCTCCCAGGTGATCTTCATCTCCCAATATATCGGTCAGTACGGCAAATTTACCTTCTTTGGAAATAAGTCCCATAGCAACGCCCGAAACGTGCTTCGGGATACCCACGCCGGCATCCATCAACGCAAGCGAGCCTGCGCAAACGGTGGCCATGGAAGACGACCCGTTGGATTCGAGAATATCGCTCACTACCCGCACCGTGTATGGAAAGTCGCCACCTGGCATCATTTGCTTAAGCGAACGCATGGCTAGATTACCATGACCTACTTCCCTACGGCCCACTCCACGCATCATTTTTACTTCACCGGTAGAAAACGGAGGGAAATTATAGTGTAGAAGAAATTTAGAATAATCGGAAACGGCCGCACTTTCTACCAGCAGGGAGTCCAGCGGAGTTCCCAGGGTGACAGTTGTAAGAGATTGCGTCTCCCCTCTCGTAAATAAGGCGGCACCATGTGGAGAAGGCAGTGCATCTACTTCCATCGCCAGCGAGCGTACATCTTCCAATCCCCGGCCATCCAGGCGTATCCGGTCGTTTAATATCATATCACGAACTACATGGTATTGCAGGTCGTGATAGTAATGTTTGGCCAGTTTCTTTGTTTGGTCCGGCAGGCTCTCGCCTTCCGCAATACTATACTGAACCTTCAGATTTTCAAGCAATTCTTCTTCAACCTTTTTGAAATTATCGCTGCGATCGTGTTTGGAACTGCCTGATTTGGCGATATCATACACTTTTGTACTGGCAAAAGCATTTACTTTGGCGCGGAGCTCTACGTCCTGAGCAGGTTTGGTATATTCTCTTTTAGTAATAACTCCTTTCAGGTCCCTGAGTTCTTCCTGTGCTTTAATCTGTATTTTAATAGCTTCATGACCGAGTTCTATCACTTTAACAAGGTCTTCTTCTGAACACTCTTTTGCTTCTCCCTCCACCATCATGATATTTTTGGCGGTGGCGGCTATTATAAAATCCATATCTGCCTTAGCAATTTCGCCGCGGAGTGGGTTGATTTTAAATTTTCCATCGATCCGGGCAACCCGTACTTCGGAAATCACTTCCTGGATGGGTATGTCGGATACAGCAAGGGCGGCTGAAGCAGCCAGGCAGGCCATGGCATCGGGCATTATTTCTGCGTCGCTGGAAATGAGCGTTACCAACACCTGTACATCACAAAAATAATCTTCAGGAAATAATGGGCGAAGGGCACGGTCTATCAGTCGGGAAGTAAGTATCTCGTAATCATTTAGGCGTGCTTCCCGCTTGAAAAAAGATCCGGGGATACGACCTGCGGAAGCGAATTTTTCCTGGTAATCAACAATAAGAGGAAAAAAGTTTTGTCCTTCTTTGGCTTCTTTATTGGCTACAACGGTGGCCAGTATCACGCAATTGCCGGAACGCACCGTTACTGCACCATCGGCCTGCCGGGCTAGTTTACCGGTTTCGATGGTTATTTCACGGCCATCGCCTATGTCGAATGTTTTACTAATTGGTTGAGAGATCATAATAATCGCAGCTTTAATATTGAATAGTTCATACTGCCTGGAAGGCAGTACCGGCTTCGGAAATTATTGAAAGTACATATAACAAAATATTCCCAACCGTTTAATAGTTGGGAATAACGTTTTATACCTGAATACTTTACTTCCTTAATCCTAATTTTTCGATCAACTGGCGATAACCCTGAAGGTTATGCTTGCTAAGGTAGGTGAGTAACCGTTTTCTTTGTCCTACCATGCGCATCAATCCGCGGTGTGTGGAAAAGTCTTTTTTGTTCTCCTGTAAATGCTTGGAGATGGAGGAAATACGCTCTGTCAGCAGCGCAATTTGCCCTTCAATTGAGCCGGTATTGGTGGAAGAACCGCCGAATTGAGTGAAAATGTTTGCTGTTTTTTCTTTTGTTAAATACGACATCTTAGATTTTTTTAAAAGGCATCCAAATTTTTTATTCTGCTTATTTTGGCGGCAAAGGTAATAAAAATTAATAAAACAGGTTGACTTTTACCGAATTATAGTTGGTTTCACAATAGCGAGTCTGTTTGTTAATAAACGGAAATACCGGGTTTTCTCCCATTTTTGCATCTTTGGACCAGTTTTTATCATATCTCTACAAAATAGTTTCCCGGGGGTTTATTGTTAAAGCATGAAAAGAATCATTTTTACCGTAACCAATGATCTCAATTACGACCAGCGTATGATGCGTATCTGTTCTTCGCTTGCTCAGGCGGGGTATGAGGTAACGCTTACGGGTGCAGCAACAAAGCATTCGCTTCCATTATCTGGAACTGTCTACAGCCAGAAGTGGCTTACAAGTATCTTTAATAAAGGAAAGCTTTTTTATATCGAATACAATATCCGGCTACTATTTTTTCTGCTGTTTAAAAAAACCGACCTTATTTGTGCCATTGACCTTGATACCATTATCCCCTGCTACATTAGTTCAAAGGTCAAAAAAATCATCCGGGTGTACGATGCCCACGAACTTTTTTGTGAAATGAAGGAAGTAGTTACCCGGCCGGTCATTTACCGCATCTGGAAAATGATCGAACGTTATACTGTTCCCCGTTTCAAATATGGTTACACCGTTAATGAGCCCATCCGTAAAGAGTTTGAAAGAATGTACAGCGTGAAGTACGAAGTTATCCGGAACATTGCATTATTTGAGCCTGATGGTATTCCGGTAAAACAGGAAGGATATATTATTTACCAGGGTGCAGTAAATGAAGGCCGGAGCTTCGAAACCCTGATACCAGCCATGCAATGGGTGGATGCCCCTCTTATTATTTGTGGTGATGGCAATTTTATGAGCCAGGTAAAAAACCTGGTCCGTCAATATGGCCTGGAAAATAAAGTTATTTTAAAAGGCAAAATACTACCAAAAGAACTAAAAGAATATACTTTAAGAGCCCGCGCCGGAGTAACCCTGTTCGATAAAGCCGGTATGAGTAATTATTATTCCCTTGCCAACCGGTTTTTCGACTACATCCATGCAGGTATTCCGCAATTATGTGTCAACTACCCTGTTTACGCAGAAATAAACAATCAATACAAAATCGGTGTTCTATTGGAAGATCTTAGTCCTGAAGCGATAGCGGAAGGGTTGAATCTTTTATTGAAGAATGATAATCTTTACCGCGAATTGCAGCAAAATTGCCTCATGGCGCGTAAAGAACTGAATTGGCAGAAAGAAGAACAGAAACTGCTGGCTTTTTATAAAAAACTACTTGGTGATTCCTGATAAGCATTTACATATAGTTTGTTTAGATGTACCCTACCCTGTCAATTACGGCGGAGTATTCGATCTTTTTTACAAGATAAAGACACTGCACGAAATGGGCATTCGCATACATCTTCACTGCTTCGAATATGGAAGAGGCGAGCAGCCCGAACTGAATAAATATTGTGAAGAAGTAATTTATTATACAAGAAACGAAGGGCATAAAGGGTTTTCGCATTGCATTCCCTATATCGTCGCCTCCCGCAATAATCCCTTACTGGTAAAGCGGCTGCTCCAGGATGATTTCCCTGTTTTGTTGGAGGGCGTACATTGTACATGGCCGCTTAACGATGAACGTATGAATGGCCGGAAGATGATACTCCGTCTTCATAATGTGGAGCATGAATATTATTATCATTTATGCAGGAACGAGCGTTCGATTATAAAGAAGGCTTATTATTTTCACGAAAGCCGCCTGCTAAAATGTTACGAAGAAAAGATCGCTTCACGCTTGCCTATACTTGCCGTATCCGATAAAGATGCGGATACTTACCGGAAAAAATACAACGCTACCCGTATTACGACGCTACCGGTTTTTTTGCCTTACACGAAAGTGGAAAGCCCCGAAGGACTCGGAACCTATTGCCTCTATCACGGCAACTTATCTGTAGCCGAAAATGAAAAAGCGGCTATCTGGTTACTCGAAGAAGTTTTTAGTAAAATAAAGATTCCTTTCGTTGTTGCGGGAAAAGACCCCTCTTCTGCCTTAATACGTATTGCTCACCAGCGATGCCATACCTGCCTGGTAGAAAATCCCGGTGAGCTGCAAATGAAAGAACTGATCGCAAAGGCGCAGATCCATGTATTGCCCTCGTTTAATGATACAGGTATTAAATTAAAATTACTGAATGCCTTATACAACGGCCGCCATTGCGTGGTGAACGATGCTACTATATACAGAACCGGCCTCGAGGCGGCTTGTCATGTAGCCACCACCGCATCTGCATTCCAGGAAGTAATTATGCAGTTGTATCATCACGTTTTTGGCGAGGAGGAAATAAGGCTAAGAGAAAAACTCCTTTACGGCACTTATGATAATCACAAAAATGCACTTAAGCTGATAGAGGAAATTTATGGGTAGTGTTTAGCTTGTGTACGACACCGTAGCATTGTCTTCCACTTTCCCCCTTTCTGTTTTAAGCGTGCGTGCAGGATATTTGTTAATCACTATATAGTCATGAGTAGCCATTACTACGGCAGTACCATAGTCGCGGCTGATGCTGAAAAGCAGTTGCATTATTTCATCGGAGGTTTCGGGGTCGAGATTGCCAGTGGGTTCATCTGCCAGTATAAGTTTGGGTGAGTTAAGCATCGCCCTGGCTATATCTACCCTTTGCTGTTCGCCGCCACTCATTTCAAAAGGCATTTTAAATCCTTTGGATTTAAGTCCCACCTTATCCAGTACATCGGATATTTTTTCATCCATCAGTTTATCATCTTTCCATCCGGTTGCTTTTAAAACGAATTTAAGATTGTTATTTACGTTCCGGTCGGTAAGTAACTGGAAGTCCTGGAACACCACACCCAGCGTACGTCTTAAAAACGGGACCTTTTTCCAGTTCATATCTTTCAGATTGAATCCTGCCACAGTACCTTCTCCTTCCTTAAGTGTAAGATCGCCATAGAGTGTTTTCAAAAGACTGGATTTACCCGTACCGGTCTTACCAACGAGGTATACGAATTCACCTTTATTAACGTTAATATTTACATCCTGGAGGATGAGATTATTACCCTGATAGATGTTGACGTCGCGTAGTTCTACTATTTTTTCAGACATGCTGGTTAAATAATTTTATTGAGCAAAAATAGTATAAAGTAAGGAAATGGGATTTGTTTAGGGGAAATGGTAATTTATCAGGCAAGTTAAAAGTAATTATACGAATAGGAACTACATGATAAACATTGATAAACATACGAGCAGCTATCTATTTATACGATGCTATTTGACTTTGTAAATGTTTTATATATCTTTATCGTGTTGTAGTGAGAATTACAATTAAGAATCCATACCTACTAAAAACTAGATCTATGATCCGTTCAGACCAAAGGCTTATGCTACTCTATGGCATAGCTGATTTTTTCATCCTGATCGCCGTCTTTGCCATCACTCATGTTGTTTTTCGAGGCAACTACTTCATGAGCCGGGACTTCCTCGATCTTATTACATTCAGTTTATTATGGTTTATCGTTACTTCGGTAAATAAAGTTTATCTGCTGCATTTGCATAACAGTTTTAAGTTCCGGTTAATAAACCACCTGAAAGGTCACTTTACCTTCGCGGGTGTATTGGCACTTATCTATCTGCTTTTCGGAATCCCTGAATATACGCGTGAACATTTTATTACCATGCTGATATGTTTTCCATTGATAGACCTGATGGTGAATTTTCTGCTTTACAAACTGGTAGGCATGATGCGCATCAATGGCAAGAATGTAAGGAAAACGCTGATAGTTGGCACAGGACAGGTAAGCGCAGATATTGAAAAATACTTTGAGCAAAATCCTGATTTTGGCTATCGGATAATCGGTTTCCTGGACGATGTGAAGACGGATGCCACAAAACATCACCTGATGCTTGGTTCCGTTAATGACATCGATAAAGTACTTAAGCAAATACGGGTGGATGAAGTAATTATTACCCTGCCGGCTCATCTCGATCAAAAAATACAATATGTTATTGACAGGGTAGATTATTATGGTATACGAATCCGCCTGGTTCCTGACTATTTTCGTTTGCTGGGTAAAAAATATAAAACTACCTGCATGGGCGATACGCCTGTGATTAACATAAGAGAGATATCACTGGATAAACTCCGCTCTGCTACCTGGAAAAGATTTGGGGACATTGCTTTCTCGCTGGCGGTACTTTTATTACTTTCACCTCTTTATTTTGTCCTGGCCCTATTGATTAAACTTGAATCTCCCGGGCCTATATTTTATTGCCCGGTGCGGCTCGGACAAAACGGCAAGCAGTTCAAACTGTTTAAATTCAGAAGCATGCACCTGAACGACGCTGAAATGGGCGGCACAGCTTCTACGCAAAAAAACGATCCGAGAATTACCCCGCTGGGTCGCGTTTTGAGAAAATACAGCCTGGATGAATTACCGCAATTCCTGAACGTGCTGCTCGGGCATATGAGTGTGGTAGGTCCACGCCCGCACCGCATTCAGCTTAACCAGTTGATGCAGCAGGAAGTGGATAATTATATGGTGCGCCATTACCTGAAGCCAGGCATAACCGGTTGGGCGCAGGTGAACGGATGGCGTGGACCGACTGATACGGAAGAACAAAAACACAACCGCACTTTGCACGACTTATGGTATGTGGAAAATTGGTCGCCTATGCTGGATGTAAAAATTGTATTCCTTACAATGTTCGGAGAAAAAACACATAGCGCAGCTTTCTGATATTTAACCCTAAAATCCCTGACGTAGTCAAAGTCTTAAAAAGGCTTTGACTTTTTTATTGATAGCAGTTAGGAGTTATTAAAGGATAAATAATTGAAAGTATGTCAGTAGAAATGAGATGAAATGCATAGATTTATTTGTAACACGCAAGTCCCGTACTGTATCAGCCCGGGGTTCTATATCAACTACGTAAGTACATCGGCAAAGCACCTATGCGACTATAGAAGAGAATAAAACGGGAATAAGATCAGCGTTAATTTCCCGATAACGATTAATAGTAGTTAAGAAACTTCAGCAGATTATGAAAGGAGAGGTTAACGGTAACTCCAATGGCTCCTATTTTTTCATATTTTTCCGTAGTAACGGTGTTCTGCATCCAGATACCTATATCGAACTTGTCGTTCAGATAATATCCAAAAGTAGGTTCGTAACAAATCGCTTTATTGATGGTGCCTATCAAAGCATACCCTACCCTGGGTTCCAGGTAAAAGGCACTCTCCAGGTCAGGGTTAAAATTATACCTGTAACCAACCAGCAGGTACATCACATTTTTATGTTTGTAATAAGAATCCTTTCCCGGAATGCGTTTACCCAGGAAAGAGGTCGCTTTCAGCGTGGCTGTCAGGTCACCTTTAAAACTTACCGGAATAATGAGGCTGCTTATGGGCCCCGAGCCTATACTGTGAGTAGTGGAAAATTCGGCACTCAAAGGATGTGCGCCCATAACTCCAAAACTAAGGGTAATTCCTTTATCCGTTTGTGCGCAGGCCTGACTGGAAAATGCACAGGTAAAAGCTACTGCAGGCAGCAGGTGGGACTTAAGATATTGGGTCAGCTTCATAAATAGGCATTGGGTGATTAATCCATTTGTACTAAAACGGATTAAATGCCTTATTTGATATATAATTTCCAAAAAAGTGTGAGCAGCGGTGTTTTAATTCCGGACTATTGTTTTCTATCTATTAAAGCTCTAATGAAATACCCTGAATTAAAGAAAAGGAACTTTAAAGTGCCGTAATATTTGGGCCAAAGCCTGGCCGGTTCTTTAAGAAGCCGGTATGCCCACCTTAACCCTATTTTTTTTACGAGTTCCGGGCTTTTAAGAGATTTATCTGAAAAATAAAGGAAAACACCCCCTACCCCCAACATCAGGGAACCGGGAAGCTGCTGATAGAAAAAATGCATCAGGTAATCCTGTTTGGGGCTACTGATTCCTATCCAGACAAGGTCCGGATTAAGCGTGCGGATATGATCCATATCTTTTTGTATCGATGCATTATTTTCTACGTCTTTCTTGTTTAAAAACGGGGGAGCTTTATAACCCAGTACATTGGCCTGCGGAAACTCCGATTCGATATTAAGTTGCATATTCCGGATAATCGTGTCGTTTCCGCCATAGAAATAATGACTGAGACCAGTGTTTAAAAGGGCATTGCAAAGGTGAAATCCAGATACCGTTTCTACTTCATCGTAACCCTTTAAAAAAGCCGCCAGTTGAGAGGGTTTACCATCCGGAATAGTAAGCTGTGCCTTGTTTAAAATGGACGCAAGAAAGGGATCTTCATTGGCTTCCTTCACTACGGAAGTATCCGGAAAACATACATAACCCGGTATGCTTATTTTTCGATGCGCAATCAGATTAAATACTTTAGAAGTATTTATTACGGATAAATGAACCCCCATAAAATCGAAACGCTTATCCATGTACATCTATTTTTTTAATAAACCTGGCGGGGTTACCGGCCCATATCTCATTATCCGGGATATCTTTACTCACGACGCTTCCCGCTCCGACAACAGCATTTTTTCCGATTGTTACTCCTTTCAGGATAATACTTGATCCGCCAATAAAGGCGGACTGCTTAATATGTATTGGTTTACTGATAAAATTTTGATTAGGAGTCCGCTTCCTGGTTTCAGGATCCATGGGATGGAAGTCGGAATCCCATATTTTACAACTCCCTCCTATCATCACATAATCCTCAATAATAATTTTATCTGCGGAGCAAAACGTGGAATTCGATATGGATACGTTGGAGCCCACAATGATAGCTGCCCCTTTTCTCACCACAAAACAGGTGCGGATATCCCCACCTATAACATTAGCCGTGGGATGCGAGTTTATTTTTATCCGTTCACCGAAAGAAATATGGCCACTGTTTCTGATCCATACCATTCCGTAAAAGGAGAAAGAGGCAAAGGATACTTTGTTCCATTTAAGGATAATAAAATTAGGAATCAGGTATAAAAACCGGTAGGCAGATTTCATAGAGGTTCACTTGTTTTATAATTTTCCCTGTACACTTGTTTATGTTTTTCCAGGTCTTCCATGCTGCAAAACCGATCGCCGATCTTTACGGCAGGTGTACCACCATAAATGGAAAAGGACTCCACGTCTTTCGTAACCAAAGCTCCGGAAGCTATAATGCTACCGGTTCCTATGCGAATACCGCTCATCAAAATAGCTCCATACCCTATCCACACATCATCCTCAATGATGATAGCAGAGTCGGTTCCCTTCCAGTTGTAATCATCGTCTTTAATCCGGGATGATAGCAACATAGGTTTACCGGGTTCCTGGTAATGATGATCGTACTTACCTACAAAAGCCACGTTATTTGCAGTAAATACATAATGCCCCATAATCGTATCGCACTGTATCCTGGTGTTTGCCCCAAGGTAACAATAGTCGCCAATTTTTATCTGCTTCCTTGCCCATAAACTTACATTGCGACCGGCATGAAAATGCGCGCCGAACTGGTACTTTCTCCATTTAACGGTAGTGAGGTACCAATCCCTGCATCTTACTATTATATTACTTCTATGTTTATATGCCATAACCGGTTACTTCATTGTATACGTTACTGCATCGTAAATTCCATCCACCATTTTTTCTATCGGGAAAACCGTATCGACCGACTTCCTTATTTCTTTATGCATTTCTTTTTTCATATCCCCGGATGTAAGATATGTGTTGATCCAATTTGCCATATCCTCCAGATTCCAGCTATCAGCCAGGTATCCCGTTTTATGCGGTATTACATATTCCACCTCAGGACTGTGAAAGGGCCCTTTTCCGCCTTCTTTGAACGATACAACCGGGCAATCAAAGCACATGGCGTGATTGATGGAAAGTCCCAGGTAGCCTGGCATTACAAAAATATCCGACGCAAATAAATGTTTACCGGAAATATAGTCATCATGAATCTCTCCATGAAAAAAGAACCTGTCCTGTACGTTCTTCTCTTTTGCCTGGGCAATCACTTCATTTAAAAAAGGTCCGGATCCTATTATCTGGAAACCGATATCTAGTTTATAGACGTTAACCAGCAAGGAACATAAATCCGTCAGTATGTCCGGTCGTTTGCCCTGGATTATTCTTCCAATATAAATGATGTTATACGTGTGTTTATAGTTCAGTACTTCTTTTAAACGTGTTTTGCCTTTTGACTCAAACTCCGACCGGTATTGCTTTAGCAGGTTTGTATCCAGTGTATTCTGCGCTACAAATAGCTTTTCAACGGGCAGGTATTCCGAAAAGAAAACTTTATCTGCCTGGCTGTATAAAAGTACCGCATCCGCTTTTCTAAGGTAGAAAAACCGGAACTTTATTTTAAATGAGTTTATATTAAATTTCGAATGTTTATTATATCCATGTCCCCATACAATAAATTTTTTCCGCAATAGCCTGCAATACAAATAACTGGTATGAAGTGAAAGTATACTAGGATTAAATTCATGGATCACTACATCGGGCCTGAGTTTCCACAAATATTTTTCGACGAAAAGCCAAACCTGCGTATTTTTTTTTCCGTAAAAAAAATTGGGAACTTTTATGCTGTAGGCGGCAGTTTCATTTTTGATGCCCGAATTGTCTGCGGAATGTAATACAATAAGGTCTGTTTTTGACGATAAAAGATCGAAAACAGGTTTCCTGTAATTATTGAAGATCTTATATATTATCGCCACTTTTACTTTCATGCTTTCAATTTGTAATCACCCCGGTGACAGTCCTGGCAAATTTTTCAGGGCTATTGACCGAGCAATAATCGATGGATCTGTTTATACGCTTTTCTTCTTTCATTGCTTTTTTTACTGCACCCATAACTTCTTTTGTATTATTGATATCCACAGTTTGTCCCAGCCCGTATTTATTTACCATATCTCCCAGTAATCCCTTCCCGGTGGAAATGATAAATTTATTGTGATAAGCGGCATGGCCAAGTACTCCGCTTGATCCTTCCGGTTGTGTATACAGTAACATCACCATATCGCTGCCTTTAAAGATGGAGTATATCTCATGACTCTCTACATACCTGTTATCCACGACAACTGATTTCCCTTTTAATTGCATAGCTTGTATTCTCGATAGCATGCTGTTCTCGATATTTTTGTATGCTTTTCCAATTACGAGGAGCGTAACAGGTAAATTATCATCGGTTTCGAAAAACCGGAGTGTTTCTCCAACACCTTTGCCGGCGCGGAGCGCACCGAAAAGAAGGGCTATTTTATTTTCCGGTGGTATGCCATACTTTTTTCTTAACTCAAATGTATGCTGTTTATCCTCATAGATAAATACCGGGTCAGGTAAAACCTTAAACTTATTCCCTGAACGAAATGCTTTATTTAGGGCCTGGGTTGCTTTTTCATCATTAAGAATAAATACATTTTTGATATTTGGATTTCGTAGCATCCATTTCAACTTAACGTATTTCTTGATTCTTTCAAGAGATCCATTCAATTTCTGGTATAATGTTCCCGTTGTATCGATCCTGTAATAAGGCATAAAAAGGATTCCCGATATTTCAATTCCGGATGATATCGCCTTGCCGGTACCCAGCGCATATTGGAAAATATTGATGGAGTTGATAAATACTTTCGTGACATTTAGTTTTTTGCAAAACTTTTCAAGTATGGACCACTCTCTTTCAGATCTTACTATATGGTTATTGGACTGATTCTTCCAGTATGTTTCTTCTTCCGAAAGGTTATGAATAAATAAGCTTTTATTAATTCGTAAATGGCCGGGAACTTCTTTTTCCGCATCAAATTTGGGATGAACGATAAAGTGGATGCGGGTGCCATTTCCACTCACCATATCAAAATGGTTGAATATGTGTTGCAGGTACTCCTTATGGTGGCCTGATATTTCCGGTTCGTAAATGATTACATTCATTTTGATTAGTTTAAATGAATCATTTTATGCATGTTTATTTCTAATAAACCGGGCAGGGTTCCCTGCCCATATTTCATTGGGCGGAATGCTCTTGGTTACCACCGATGCGGCACCGATGATCGAGTCTTTTCCTATAACCACTCCTTTCAATATAGTGGAATGGGCGCCAATGAATACATTCTCCTCGATTGTGACTGGTCTGGATATTATAAAGGATTTATCTTCTTTTTTACTTATCCTGTTTTCCGTATCCAGATCGTGAAAATCCGTATCGTAAATAACACAATTTCCTCCGATTCTTACATTGTTGCCGATTGTTATTTTCGTTGTACAAAAAATGGCCGTGCAGCTTATCCCGACATTGTTTCCAATATTTAATTCAGCTCCTTCTTTTACTATAAAGTAACAGGGTTGCTGTCTGCCGATCGTATTGTAATCCCCATTGTTCATTTTAAATGAGCTGCCTATAGTCAATTTACCCTTAAGATTCACGTTCATGAAAGGAACTCCCCTCGATAAGAAATCGGGTTTATATTCTACTCCATTTGCTATAAACTTCAGGCTGGTCAATACTTTGGACAGCTTTACGGCTATTGCATAATAGGATTGCCTGAATATTTTATATATGATGCGTATAGTGCGGGCCATTTCCTCTTTTATAACCTTTTTATAACGGTATTTCTTTTAAATTATTTAGATTTTGCCCATATTCAGCTTTATAAGCCAGCAATGCTCTTTTCCTGTTGACTATTTCGGAATACTTTTTCAACAACCCAATCATGGCGGCGAAGCCGATTACCGTAATGCCTGTAAGCGACACGCTGTAAATGAAGGCACATAACAGGGTAAACGGCAGAAATATCTTTATGAGGCTGTTGATGATCAGATCTATTTCGTTAATATTTTTTCTTTTTATATTATATCTGCTCCATAGGATAAGGGACAGAAATAACAATATCATACCTACTAGTCCTGTTTGAGCAAAGTATTGTATCAACCCGGACCGGCTCCGGGTAAAATTATTTAACTGCATAAACGGGGTGTCTTTATTTTCAATAAAGCTTCTTTTCCCATTGTACGTATACCCCTGCAATCCGTAACCCCAGATAACTTCCAAAGGATCTTCGTATAAAAAATCCTCCAGCACATAGCGGAATCCCTGGAATTTACCCCAATCCGAAAAATTATCCAGCATCAGGTTTCCAGACCGGACTACTTCTTTTTTGTACACGGTATTTAGGTCGGGCCTCGATTCAGCACCACCGGAAGCATTCTGGTATTTATAGTAAAAATCCCAAGCCTGTAAAAGCACCACTCCCATGATAACGGCTGTAAATGCAATACCCAATACTTTCCTGATATTAAGCCGGAATTTTATCCGGTGCTTATTGATATAATATAAAAGATATAACATCATCAGGACCATTACACCCATTATGGTTTTAGAATCTACCGTGGCAAACTGGGCCAGTATGATAATTACTAAAACCAGGTATTTTGTTTTCCTGCATACCGACCAAACGAGAATACAGAAAAGAACGATCAGCGACTGATACCAGGATACCAGATGCGCCGCCACAGGGCCGAACGTGCCACATGCCACATCGTCCAGGCCAGCAATCCATTCAAACTGTCCACCGTTACCATCATCCATCATTTTAGAAGGTGGAGGAATCAGTTGGGAAACCTGCATCACACAAATGATAGTCTGAAGAATGGCGACGGCTACAAATAAGTTTAACAGGCAGATGCATTGTTTAGAATCAAGCCGTTTACTCCTGAACAAAAGGTAGATCAGGAAAAACGAACTGATAGTAATGATAACAAAAGGGGGTTGCGCATGATAAAACAAGCCGATAAGGGAAAGACCCAAAAAGCATAACCAAACGGTGAAAAAATCCGCCGCTTTTAAACTTTTAGATATCGTATTATAGAAAAATAAAAAGATGACAAACAGCAGGAAGGATGGCTTGGCAAGATATTTAGAAATGAAATCGTTGGTAAAATACCCCTGACCGCTATAGAAGCCATATAAAAAAGACCAGATCAGCCAGGTTTCAATGGAACGAAAAAATTTATTGGTTATAATAAAGTAGGCAAGAATGGCAACAATCAATACGGCAAACAAATCTTTCGCTATAAATCCTCCCAATAAAATAGCTGCAAACAGTACCAGGTACTTTGCGAGCTTTCTTATATGAAGAAAATCTATGGGGCTGTTCATTTATGTTCGGTATAATTAGTTGTTTAATTTAATAATGGACTGGTATATATGAATAAGTCCGTCTGCTATCTCTTTCTTATCGTGTCGAACCAACGCTTTTTGTCTTGCATGCGCTCCATAAGCAGCAGCCAGAGGAAAATTTTCGGCTAATTCAACTATGGCACCTGCCATTGAATAGGCGTCGCCTTCCTGTATCAATACGCCTTCTTTCCGGTCCTCCATCATAGTGGAGGTACCACCTGCATGGGTCGCTATAACAGGCATTCCCATGAGCATGGCCTCACACAGGCTGTTAGGACTATTCTCGATGTGACTAACCTGGCAGTATATATCGGCCTCCTGTAATAACTTAGTTATCTCCTCCTGAGTTTTAGTACCCAGAAGCTCAATATTTAGTGCTGAAAGATCCGCCCGCAGCCATTTTTTTACTATTTGAACGATGCTGTCATACTCGTTGATACCAATAATTATCCATTCGAAGCGAATACCTTTATAAGTATTTAGTACTTCAGCAGTTTTAACGACAGATTCAAATCCTTTAAACAGCCCGTTGCTGGAAATAGTAACTATCCGGATCGTTTTGTTAAATTTTGTTTTTTGCCAGGCAATATTATAAAAGGCTGTCCTCAGCATTTCGTTATTGTTGTAATAGGTACTGCGGGGTGCCAAAATTCGGGTTATCCGCTTGTCCCATTCCGTTCTCCCGATTACATTTGTTGCTGCTGCCAATATCTCCCTTTCTCTTTTCGCATGTGCGGCCATATCCCTCTTCGACGTAGCGAAGGATTTAAACAGTATTTTATGCTTCCGGCTTTCGTACCTGGATACGATGCTTTCGGGGATACCTGAATAATATTTTTCATTATAGGGAGATAGAATTCCCTGGATGGAAACAACGGAAGGAATAGCTACCTGTTTAACCAATAATCCAAAATTCTGCTCCGTGCCGTGTATATGAATTATATCGGGCCTTACTTTCTCAATAACTTCAAGTAAGACCGGTATTTCTTTCTCATCGTTGCCGGTACCGGTTATCCTTTTAATTGCTTTTTTTAAGGCAGATCCGGAACTGAAACGGGTTATAGGGTAATAGGTAGTATCATTATACCGGAAGATATCTAGGGTTTTGTTTGTATAAAAACCGATGCTCAGCTCAATACCCGGCCTGATCGCTATTTCATTTTCAAGCGATTTCAGCCATCCACCCCGTTGCTGGTTGGGCAAAAGGATTTCTGATGCAGAACATGGTGTATTTGCAAACCAAAGTATCTTCATATCCGCTCCGATTGATTTTTATTTACTCGTTCCATATTCCATAGGCTTTTTCATTTAGTATTTTATTTACCTGTACATATTGCAGGATGAATGTGAACGTCTTGGTAATAATGGATGCTACAATTACACCAATCGGCCCCATAACATACCTGCTCAGGATAAATGCGAGTGATAGGTAAGCGACAATCTCGAATATGGTAAAATACATTGAAAGCTTAATTTTACCCGACCCGTTAATAAACATGTTATATACGGATATGAAAACGATTTGAATAGAATACACCGCCATGGTAATGGTAACTGCCATAGGAACTGCAATACTGTCCCCTATCCACCATCTAAAGGTCCAGGGAGAAATGATCGTCATGACTATTATCAGCAGGCTAAGAAATACCGATATCCTGTTTATTTTTCTAAACGCTTTCCTGATCCATTCATAGTCCCTTTTAGCAAGTAACTCTGCAAACCCCGACCACAAAGGCGTTACAATAATAACATTGAGGATAAGCGCTACCTGGAAATATTTGTAGGCTATGTTGTATACCGTAACTTCATTCGCACCGAAAAGCTTTATAAGTATCAGGCTTGCACTCGAGTTTAACAATACCGCTGCAATCTGTATAAAAAGAAACTTCATACCTATTGATGTTATCTCTTTTCCAAAGGAACGGTTAACGTACCTCAAACTGGGTTTAAGGTAATTCAGGTTGGAATTAAATAGAAGAACCGTTCCGACAAGAAATGTAAGTACCGGTGCTATACTGATGGTTATGCCGGCCATAAGTAAGGGATTGCTTTCGGTTTTAGACAGAACGTAAATGGTAATTAAACTTATGAGGTTAGCGATCGTTGGAAATGCGGAACTCAATGCCGATTTTTGAACGGAGTAGAGAACCGGCTGAATCAGTTGTACGATAAAACGCAGGCATAGCCCGGAAAAAACTATCAACGCTAGTAACTGTAGCTCGCGGTTACCGATTAAGGAAGTATTCAGGAAACCAGACCAGTCGATAAAAAATGTCAATACCGAAAATAGAATCAACAATGAGATAAATATAGCAAATACGACCAGGTAAGAGGTGCTTATGAGGCCCTTTGCTTTTTCATAATTTTTAGCTACGATTGCTTTTGTCAGACTGTTTCTTAGTCCGTTCCCGATACCGATATCGAAAAACTGAAACCAGGCAAGAAAAGATGTGAGTGCGATCCACACTCCGTATCTTTCAATATCCAGGTAATGAATAAGAAGGGGAACATAAAGCAGGTTAATGAGAATGTTAAGACCTTTGATTACTAAAGCTCCGGCTATATTTTTTTTAATTGTTCGTGTAAAATCATGCGATTCGCCCTTGGACAGAAAAAATGCTTTGTATGTATTTATATCTGATAATTTTTGAAACATACTGCCTTATTTTTTGGCTTTTACGTCGATGTATCCATATCCATACCCGTAGGTCGATTTGCTTATCTTCACATCATTAACGATAATATTGAGTTTGGGCAGGTTCTTTAGCAGTTTTGGCTGTTCGATCTGGCTGACCTGTTGCTTAAGTGTAAGATTAAGCCGCACCAGGAATAAGGTAGCATCTGCATTAAACGCAATTATCTCTGCATCGGTCACTATGCCTGCGGGGGGACTATCTATAATAATAAAATCATAATAATTTTTAAGATCGGCGAACAGTTCACCTGTTTTAGGAAGCATTAAAAGTTCAGTAGGATTGGGTGGTATAGGCCCGGAAGAGAGCACATGAAAGTTTTCAAAGTTATCTACCGGTTGTACCCATTTCTGCCAGTCTTTACCGTTGGATATACAATAATCCGTAAATCCTGATTTTTTAAGGTTAAGGTAATTAGTGATCTTGGGTTTTCTGAGATCAAGCTCCAGCAGTATCACTTTTTTTCCGGCCAGTGCCAGTACATTGGCCAGGTTAATGGACAAGAATGATTTTCCCTCGCCGCCCATGCTGGATGTAACGAGAATGATTTTGTCGTTTTCTCCAGGTAATAAGTACTGGATATTGGTGCGGAGGGAGCGGAACTGTTCCGCAACTATGCCGCGTGAATTGTTGTCTACCACTACCGATTGACTCCCGTCATTATGCCCAATTTCTGCCAGTACCGGCAAACGGGTTTGTTCGGTAATATCTTTTATGGAAGCCACTTTCTGGTTAAGGGCATCCTTCCCAAAACTGAAAGCAAAAGGCATTATTAATCCTGCCAGCAGGCCCCCAAGAATAATCATTCCTTTCTTTGGTTTAAATGGAGAGCCGTCCGACTTTGGTTTGTCTATGATACGGGCATTTGCTACAGTTGATGATTTCGAAATAGCTGTCTCTTCGCGCTTTTTAAGCAGAAACAGGTATAGTTCCTGTTTGATGGCCTGTTGCCTGGAGTAGTCTAGAAAAATCCTTTCTTTAGAAGGTACTTTTAAGATTTCCCTATCAAATCCAACGTTCCTTTTTTTTATTTCTTCTATACTTACTTCTATACCATTTTGTATAGAACTTATACTGCTTAGTAATTCCGCTTTCAGGTTACGAAGCTGTACATCCATCGTTTGAACGGAAGGGTGATCCTCTGTAAGACTCATCAGCATTTTATCTCTTTGCAACTGCATCTCGTTATAACGCCCGATAATAGCGAGAAAACTCGGCTCCTGCATAATAAGAGAAGAGGGCACTACCCGTAAATTGTTTTTGTTATCAGCAAGGAATTGCTTCAGCGATTGCACTACAGATAATTGCACTTCGTAATTGGTTTGCTGACGGATAAAAGTACTGCTGTTTTCCAATAAGATATGGGACTGCTGCGACATGTCCGTCATTTTATTGGTAGTCCGGAAGCCTTCAATGTTTTTTTCTATAGTAGTAAGTTCGCCGGATACCAACTGTATCCGGTCGTCGATAAACCGGATAGTACTGTCTGCGATCCTGTTTTTATCGTTTACGTTTTCCTGGAGATATGCTTTAATCAGCGATTTTAAAATGGCTTCTCCTTTCTGAGGCACGGGTTCACTTAGGGTAAGGTAAATCACGCTCACCTGTTTGTTTGGTATCTCCACATTGAGAGATAACATATATCGTAAAACGATGTTATCAGTATGCGTAACCGAAACAATCAGCGGTTGATCGGCCGGCCACTTGCTAAAGCCACTGGCAGCGCTTATTACCAGCAGCCCGTCTTTTACTTTTATCGTATCCCCCAGGTGTCCTTTATATGTTTCTGTGTCGGTGGACAAAATGAAGTGGGTAAAATTTGCCTTATCGAATTCTATGGTATATTCACCCGGAACAATATCCGCGGTATCGTTGGTAATAAAACGAAAGTTGACGGGCCTGTTTAAAAATATTTCCCCTTTCCTTATTTTATGCGGTACAAAATATCGTACGTTTAGTTGCAATTCTTCCACTACTTTTTCCATAAGAGCCCGGCTCTTGAATATCTCCGCTTCATTGTCCACACTACTTTTACCGGTCAGCATGCCCAGGTCCTGCAATACAGCAGATTCAGCAAAGGCGGTTCCTTTTTTGTCATCCTGTACCAGTACGGAAGCTCTTATATTATAACGCGGTGAAGAAAAATGAAAGTAACAATAAGCTGCCAGGAGGCATACGATTACAGATAGGATAAGCCAGGGCCACAATAAGGATATTTTTGCAACCAGTTTTGGAAAAAATAAACTTTTTTCTTCCTGCTCCATATCGTCCATTCTCAGCAGTTCCGGTCTTAAATAAGTTTGCATTTATTTTATAGGATTCTTGATAGTAAAATGATCATGACGGAAAGGCCTGATGCCGCTATGGTAAAATTCCTGTTCTTCACGGCATCTGTTGACGCTATCTTCGATTTATTAGGCTCCACGTAAACCATGTCTCCCTGTTTCAGGTAAAAATAAGGGGAGGTAAATGTTTGGGACGAGTTCAGGTTAAAGCGGACAAATATCTTTTGACCGCTTGAGTCTCTCACCAAAAGCACATTTTCCCTTTTCCCATAAATGGTCAGGTCTCCGGCCATGCCTATTGCATCCAGCACGCTTACTTTTTCATTGGGCACTATATAGGCTGCCGGCCGGGCAACTTCGCCAAGTACCGTTACACTGAAATTGGTAAATCTTACATTAACTACAGGGTCTTTATAAAAGCGGCTCACGGAGTGATGGATCAAATCCCTTGCATCTGAAGTAGAAAGACCGGAGACCCTTATTTTGCCTGTAACCGGTAATTCGATGAACCCGTTTTTATCCACCAGAAAGCCTGCGGTTGGCGGGGGTGTTCCGGACAGGCCCGATATCAGAGGCTGTACGGAAAACGAACTCGAGTTGGCCGAAGTAAGTACATTATTGGCAGCCGGGTCTAATGTAAGTATGGAAACCTGGAGAATATCATTTGGCTGAATCAGCGGATCCGTGAACGTGCTGGCGGTAACAATAGTTGAGATCCTGTATATGGAGTCAGGAACATTTTGAAAATAGGTGATGTTTTTATTGGTACTGCAGGAGCCAAAAATGGTAGCACATAGTAGAAAAAACGGTAAGCCGGTGTAAATAAAGCGGTTTCCGGGTGGTTTAATACCCGATCTGATATTAGATTTCATACTAAGTGGTTTTTCCTGCTCTTATAACGTAGATCTACCATTTTCATTATAAGACCAGCCATATTTTTTTGGAAAGCCTGGTATAGGGACGGAATTTTTATAACGATAAAAATGATCAAATATGATGAGCGGCCTTACGCTTATTTTTAACCATCTATAGCACGGTTCAGGAAAACAAGCAATGGTTGCAGGGCAGAAAAGGCATCTGTCACTTTTTTGAATAGTGTCTTAGCAGTTAAGTCTTCATCTTTCAGCGGGATCATGGCGATATAACTTTTCAGTTTAAGTACCTCGATGGCCGGATTTTCCTCATCATATCCTTTGGGTGGACGGCTAAGTTTGAATTCCGCGCTTTCATCGAGTTTGCCGTATACAGATTTAAACTTTTTGCCGGTAATGATGCCGCGAAACTCTTCCCAGTTATAGTCTATTTCCTGCCTTATCTTCTTTAGGTCGCCGGCTTCGGGCATCCAGATTCCGCCTCCGGCAAAACTGCCACCCGGCTCGAGATGAAAATAGTATCCTGCATACGCGCTTTTTTTGCCACCCCTATTCAGGCTCGCTCCCATATTGGTTTTATAAGGCGATTTGTTTTTACTGAAGCGGACATCCCGGTTAATGCGAAACGTGCAATTTTTACCCTCCAGTGTGGCAATCTCCTCATCATTTTTACTATGCATTTTTATAAGTGAATCGATGAATGCGGCGAAGTCCGTTTTAGCCGATTCATACAAGGGACGGTTTTTATCGAACCATTCTTTACTGTTGTTTTTTTTTAGCTGCCGTAAAAACTGTATGGTTGACGATTGCAACATGCTATTATATTTTTAATAATTATGGAGCAATTTAGGCCAAAAACCCGCAACATAAATGAGCATATTAACAGGAACAATACTTTTTCTACTATTAATTGCAAATTTCGAAACAGGGGCCACTATGGATAATCAGGAAAATGCTGTATCTTGAAACATTACACATTGTATCTGTTATGGAGCAAAACAATAATGAGAAACTCTCCCAGGAAGCACGCAGGTTGCTGGAATACGCTTATTACCATTTTAATAAACGTAATCTTGACCGCCTGTTCTTAGTCATAGATCCCTCGGTAAAATGGGCGAATGGCGTGGGAGGAGGATATGTACACGGTCACCAGGAGCTTCGAAATTATTGGGCTACCCAATGGACGGAAATAGATCCCCAGGTAAAACCACTTGAATTCGCCGGCACAGATGACGGTGCTATCCTGGTGCAGGTACACCAGTTGGTAAAAGACAAATCAGGAAATGTAATTGAAGACTCCGAAGTATTACATTGTTACCAGTTGGAGGACATGAAGATAAAATCCATGGATATAAAAAAAAGCAGGTAATCAACTTGCTGTTTTATAATTGAATGCCCACCTGCCACCCAACCCAACCATGGGTTTTCCCAATAGAAAACAGTTTTTTTTCCGGTATCATAATGGCATATCCCTTACCCGGCGTTGGCTTGCGCTCACCGGCTAAAAGTGCGGGCCCGGCATGAATTTGTATTTGTTTAAATACGCGCACGCTGATGGATGTACGCAGCGAGGTGATAATCGGCACATGATTCCAACTTCCATTATAAAAAGCCATGGTTACCAGCTCGCTCATTAACGATGTGTTTTTACCTATGCGCCATTCATTACCCAGGCCATACCCGGCTCCGTATGCTTTTTCCCTGAAAATATTCACCGATGCCAGCAGGATGGTATAAAGCTGTTTGTTTCCTGCCTTATATGAAAAAGTAATATCCGCCAGATCATTGCCGGAGAGTGATATACGATGATATCCCTTTTTGTTGATGTTTATAAGACCGATACTATATCCTGAAGCTGTATCTGCATAATTAATAAGGCCTATCTGCAGGCCTTTCAGGTGTTTGGTATAATTGAATATACCGGATACCTGGGTTCCGGTAATGGTTTTTCGGGTTAGACTTGTAATGCCTGACAATTGTAATCCTTTCATGTTTCCGCTTACCCCGCTTATTAATCCGCTTAATATCATCCCCTCTGCGTTCCCGGAAACCTTGGTTACGAGGCCTGAAACGGCCTGGCCTTTTATAGCTTTACTCGTTTTGCCAACCAATCCGCTTACCATCAGCCCATCTACATCACCTGTCACATTGCTTACCAATCCCGAGATAAGCAGGCCGCTCACTTTACCTTTTACTCTATTTAACAACCCTGCTACCTGCAGGCCACTCATAGAATCGAACACTTTATTGTAAAGTCCCCCCACCTGTACCCCGTGTACACTTCCGCCGACAATATTAAACAATCCGCCTATCTGTACATGTCGCACATCGGCTTTAGCAATATTATAAAGACCTCCTATTTCCAGACCGTTAACCCCGGCGGAATACCCTCCCAGAATGTTAAATGAAAACTTGTTGACCACCTCTGCTCCCAACTGTCCATGCGTACCCAGGCCAGGCGTGAAGGAAAACTGAACAGGTTTACTCGCAAGGAAATTGCGCAGGTTGGTACTTTGTTTTTTCAGACGCTGGGAGATCAGCAGTCGCCCAAGACCGAAGCGCTGAACGTTCGGGCTAACCGTAACGGCTTCCAGGGAATTGTGCGAAGGCAATATAGGGACACGTACTTCCTGGTTGTAGCCTGACTTTACAGGGAACGAAGTGTCTTCATAAGAAACCCTGCTAACGCTGATAGAGACAACCGGGTTGTAATTATTCTTTTCTTTCAACTGCAAGCGGAAATAGCCGTTATCGTCCGTTATGGTGCCAGCCAGGTGCTCCCGCTCATAAATGCTTACATTGTTTAGCCGCTCCCCGCTGATACCGTCCTGTACGTAACCGCTGATGTACCAATAGTTGGAATTACCCGAACGCTGCAATATGATAAATCCCTGCATCTCCCTATATTGAAGGCTGCCGTTGAAAATATAATCGAGTACCTGCTTTACCGGTTTGTTTTTTACCGATAAGGTCACAAGGCTATCACCTGCTACCAGGTTGCTATTGTAGGAAAAATAGAAACCTCCGTGGCGGCCTATATGTTCCAGTACTACGCGTAAAGGCTGATTTACGACGTGGAGGGATACCTGTTTGCCAAGCGATTGCCCGCAAAGAGAGCTGCTAAATAAATTAAAAAGCAGGGCTGCAAAAAATGTCGTTGATCGCATGAATAGTTTGTTATCTATACTGTTGTTGCTTAATTTAGAATAATCTCCCCGTTGTTTCTTTCTATATTGATACCAAGTGTTTCTTTTATTACTTCCAGCACCTGTTCCAGCGATTTATTATCCAGAGTGGTGGTTAGCTTCAACGTCGCTGCGTGGCCGCTGCCAATTTTGATACGTGAATTATATGCTTCATTTAAAACCGCGACCAGTTCCGGCAGGGGTGTTTCAACACAAACGAACTGGTTGGTGCGGTAATATTTATAAAGGCGGCTGCTGACGGATATCTTTTCGGGGGCATTTTTATCTTTAAATATAATGGCTTTTTCATTCTGTCGGAGTTGCACGGAATATTGACGTTTACTCACGCTTACAACGCCGGTTTCAACTATTACTTCCGTAAGATTAAATGCATTTTTTATATTGAAAGAAGTACCTACTACTTTTACCGATATATCATCCATTTGTATGATAAAAGGTTTTTTATTATCAGCCACTACATTAAAGAATGCTTCTCCTTTAAGGGTAATATTCCGGGAGGTGTTATTGAATTGGCCATTATATGCAACAGAAGCATTTTTATTCAGTGTTACTACCGATCCATCGGGTAATGTGTAACTCATCACCCTGCCTTCGGTGGATTTTATTAACTGATCGCCTTGTTTTACTGACAACCAATAAGCCAGGTAACTGCCGCCTGCCAGAAAGAGCAGGATGGCGGCTGCTTTCAGCCAGTTTAGTTTTTGAGCGTATATAGGAGTGGCGGCAGTTTTATTTTGCTGCTTTATCTTTTTACCGAATCGCTGCCAGGCATCTTCTTCATCTATCATAACAGCCGGTGCCAGCATCCGGCTTTGCTGCCAGATGGTTTTTAATTGTATGAAATAGCTGTTATTTTCTTCACTGCTTTTCAGCCACCGCTCCACACGGACTATTTCCTCCGGGGTAGCTTCTTCCAGCAGGTATTTTACCAATAGGTCGTGCGAGGTATCCTGGATATTTTCTTTCACATTATACTATTTTATGGGTAAAGAAAAAAACGAGGAGTGAGATTATAAAACCTGCCAGCTTGCCCCTTAACAGGTGCAATGCTTTGCCCATCTGGTTTTCTACCGTCTTTACGGAAAGCCCCATTTTTTCCGCTATCTCCCGGTACTTAAGATCCTCAAAACGGCTCATTTGAAAAATGGTTCTGCATTGCTCCGGTAATTCATTCAGCGCTTTCCTGATATGGTGCTCCAGCTCCTTGTTTACCAACTGCACCGCTGGGTTTATATCCGCTTCGTATTTTTGCTGTTGCATGGTATGTATTTGGTGATTTTTTATAACCCGGGAATGCTTTAGATAATTCATACTTTCATTATGCACACTCCGGTAAAGGTATGCTTTGAGTGATGCATGGATAGCGGTGTGATCTCTTTTCTCCCATAGCTTATAGAATACATTCTGTACCATTTCTTCCGCCATCACATCATCTTTAAGAATAGTAAAGGCATAGGCAAACAGGCTTTTAAAATGCGCTTTAAAAACCTGTTCAAAAATTATGTCTTCACCTGGTATAAGTATTTCCTGTAAAGGTTCTACATTAAGGTTCATAATATTGTTATGTGCTGGCCCTTGTTTTAATGAAATTGTATTTTGTAACTCAGGTTAGGTAAAATTCCCAACTGCTTCGATGTTTTAACCGTGCCGCTTCTTTCGTCAAAATAGTTATTATATATATTCTCCCGGTTGGTCAGGTTTTGTATTTCAAGAGATATTATATGTGTGGCCCTTTTCCGGTCTTTTTTAATATAAGCACTGACATCGAATCTAAGGTAGGCCGGGTTCCGACCGGTAAAATACCTGCCTGCCACCAGTTCTTCGTTTCCCGACGCCCGCGAAGCCGGAATATCTATTTCCGAGTTTCTCAATCCGCCTGCACCCAGCAATTTGGCACTTACTCCCAGTATCCGGTTCGGGTTTCTGCTGCCCTGCCATTCTTTACCGCCGGTGAAATTATACGTGAATCTGCGGGCGTACCTCGTGTTGTATTCTTCTCCCGCGTAATTCCGGTAAGTGGACCGGAACAAAGATAAGGTGCTCATGAAATAATAGTTGTTTGAAAAAGGCTTTTCCAAACTCAGGTCGATACCATAGTTTTTTCCCGTGCCTTTACTTACCAGCGGGCCAGTGTTCAGCAGATCATACACATCCTCCATATTGATAGTGGAAAATCCGCTGGGAGTCTGGGCCTCCACGGGTATTTTATACAGGTGCTGAAAATAAATTTCAGATTTCGCGCGAAGGTTTAGCTGATTGAAAAAGTGTTCAAAACCGAAAACGATATGCAGGGCTCTTGACAGATCGAGATTTTTATTGGGGTAAAATGATTCGGTATTTTGTGTCTTCTCTTCAAACAGGTAGGTGGAGATATGTTCGGGGCGACTGTGAAAGCCTGCACCCAGACTGAGGGTATTACTCCTGACAGCATAAGATAAAGCCGCCCTCGGCTCCAGGCTGCTTTTCCTGTTCAAAGCCAGGTAAGATCCGTGAAGTCCGGAGTTCAGGCTTAGCCTGTCGGTAAACCGGTATTTCCACTGTACAAATGCCTGATAAAATTGGGTGTTGCCCGCTCCTTCCAGTACCTGTTTCCATTCATATAATTTATCGTCGTAATAATAACTTCCCAGGTTATGATACCACTGCTGCAAAATAAACCCTGTTCTCATCGTATTGCGCGCATTCAACTTAACATTATAATACGTTGAAAAACGCAATGCTTTATTGGTAAAAGCTTCTTTACTTGCAGGTATGGCTATGTAAGCAGCAGCGGGGTTAAGGGTATCCGCATCATTACCCGATTGGGTGTAAGAGGCCGAAATCACCGTTTTTAAATAAGCGTTGGAACCTAGAAAGACCTGGTGTGTAAGTCCGACTACTCCCAGTTTGCTGCTTCCCTTATACGAAATATTGGGTTCGTCGCTGTCCCATTTGGTGCTATCCTGGAGCGATTCGCGGGAATAGCGATTGTAACCGCCCAACCCGAACAGCCCGAACTCCCCTGCCCGGGCCGTCTTCCAGTTTAACTTAAAGGAAATATCCTGGTAGTCCGGTACTTCTCCATCCAGGTTGATAAAGCTTTTGAGCAATGCTAATGTGGAATACCTGTAATTAATAAGGTAGGAGGCGTTTTTACTTTTGCCCAACGGACCTTCCGTGGAAAGTTCCGCACCCAGCGTGCCCAGCATAACGGAATGTTCTGCCTTCTCCTTATTGCCGTTTCTGAAATGAAGATCGAAGGCGGCTGAAGTGGCATTGCCTATTTCCGCTGGAAAAGCACCTACATAAAAATCGGATCTGCCTATTACATTGCTGCTTAGCATGCTGATAGGACCTCCCGTCGCTCCCAGGTTGCTAAAGTGATTGGGCGTGGGAATCTCTATGCCTTCCAGCTTCCACAATACACCCGAAGGTGAATTACCCCTTACTACTATAGAATTGTCTCCGTCGTTGGAAGCTGCAACGCCGGGAAAATTCATAACCATACGGGCCGGGTCGGAAAAGGCTGCCGGATACCTTTTGGTGTCTTCTATAGAGAACGACCTTGCACTAACGGTTGCAAATTCATTGATCGGTTTTAAGCGATTCCGTGAGGAACTCACTGTAATGTTATCTAGGTTTTTAAACTTTTCAGTAAGTGAAATGTTCTGTTCGTTTTCTTTCCCGGAGGTAACCAGTATATCGCTGAGCGTTCTGCTTTCATAACCAATCGTGCTATATTCAATGCTATACCTGCCCAGGGGAAGATTTCTGATAACATAATATCCGCTACTGTCAGAAATGGCCGATAACCCGGATGGCTGAAACATGACCGTTACACCGGGCAGCGCTTTACCGGAAGCCGCATCGGTGACATAACCTTTTACGGATTGTTTAAAGGCAGTCTGCGCGAACGGCCTAAACCCTGCCAGGGAAAAAAGTATGGTCGAGATCATGATAAAAGTAATGTTTCCGGTATGCTGCATATTTTATTTTTATATCAGACAATTCAGTGGACAGTTACCCCTATTGTATTTTAAAATAAAGAGTATTTGAATCCGTTCGCGGTTTTAAAGCGATCTCCCTTATTTGGGATTGTTTTTAAACTGTAGATAAATTTTCCCGGCATTAATCGCCTATAGGCATAATACGATAAGTGAAAAGGGAAAACAATAAATGGTCTTTCTTTTGAATTGTAACTGGAAACAATGTTTATGATGGATAATTTACACTTAAACTTTCTTCGTGAAAAAATCACTGATTTAAAAACGGCACTGTTATATAGTAACAGCGAATCTGTTTTAAGGCTTCCAACCACTATCGTTACTTCGATAAATGTGGACGAACTCGGACAAATATGGCTGCTGGTTCCCCGTCCGCCCCAGAACATACAGGAATTTGAGCGCAATTTCCCTGTAAAGCTTAATTTCTACCGCAAGGGTAAAGATTTTTACCTGAACGTTTCGGGAAAAGGCACCATCGTTCTGGAACCGGGAGAACTGGACGAGGTTGCCGACAATGTATCGGTTGATTCCATGAATCCAGACCAATGGATATTATTAAAAGTTGCTGTAGATGCTGTGGAATTCCATGATCATTCTATGGCCGAGAAACATAGCTGGATATCCGCTATCTCCGCCCATGTTAACAGGTGGATATCGCAAGATCCGGGTAGCTACAAACCAATGGCTATCCATTGATAAGCCTGGGGTTGAACGACTTTTTTACAATCATTTAATTCATACATAATGTCATACGAAAAATCATTAGCTCCTGTTACTACCGCCAACAATAATATAGGAGAACCGGAGCGGATAGCGTCCATTACTATTGGTTCTGCACTGCTGACGAATTCCCTGGTAACAGGCAAACATTTTAAATTAGTAAAAGCGCTCTCAGGTGTATACCTCATCTTGCGCGGGGTAACTGGTTACTGCCCTCTCTATGGCAGTCTTACGCGCAACTCCACCAAAGACGGTGTCAGCAATATTAATGTAAGAACGAGTGTGATCATTAACAGGAACCGCCATGAAGTGTATAATTACTGGAGAAGACTTGAGAACATTCCTTTTCTGATGAAACATATCGATTCAGTAAAACAGATAGACCCTACCTATTCGGAATGGAAATTAAAAGTGCCGGGAAATGTGGTGGATATAAGCTGGAAAGCACAGATTGTAAAAGATGAACCCGGATCACTTATTGGCTGGCAATCGGTTGAGGAATCCATGCTGCAAAACGCCGGCAAAGTGGAGTTCAGGGATGCTCCAAATGGAGAAACGGAAGTGGACGTAACTATAACATACCACCCTCCGCAAGACAAAGCAGGTAATGTAATGGCGCATATTTTTGCCCCGGCCTTCAGAAGACTGGTGAAAACAGATGTCAGGAATTTTAAAAACCTAATGGAGAGTTTGAACGAGATAGATGCTGAACACGTGTAAAATTGAGCTATTTGTTTTAATTACAAGAAAAGCAGTCTCAAAGGCTGCTTTTCTTGTTAGGATCAGGTGCAATGTATTCATCCTGGTTCTTATAGTTTTTATCTTTTGTAGATAATTCAGGGTATTTGCTCCCATTTTCCAGTGACATGGACCCCTTTTCATCAGGCACACTGTCCTTTAGATCCTGTTTTTCCGTGTGCTCCTTTTTTGATTGCTGGACACTTTGTTTTTCTACTTTATCTGTATTTGCCTGTTTCATATCGTTCATTTTATAAACAGGTTGCTAAAAACATACCACCCCCTCTGGCGGGAATGGCTACGAAATAAGACCCGCTTTTATTCTTCTGGCGAAATCCGTAATATTGTCTGGATGAAGTCAGGATGAAAGAACAGAAACCGGACTGGAGTACATAAACCCCGTTAAAAACACTAAGATGTTTGTAGCTATGACATGGAACAAACCAAAGTAAAGAGAAAACGATAAAAAAATCTAAGGATTTTAGTTTTTTTTCAGAAAATCCTATTACCTTTGCAAACTCTTTAAAAGGAGATTAATGAGTACCCGTCGTGCATTTGATATAGCGTTTGTGGGGTTAAAGCCAGGTGTTCACCAGTTTGAATACCAGATAACTGATTCGTTCTTTGATGGTTACCAGCAGGAAAAGGATTTCGGGAACTGTAATGCTCATATAAAACTGTCTCTTGATAAAAAGACCGGTTTTATGATGCTTAAGTTCGAAGTAGGCGGGTCGGTAACGGTAAATTGCGATCGTTGCGGAAATCCACTTCCAATTGATCTTTGGGATGAATTTAATATAGTGGTGAAACTGGTAGACGATCCGGAAGTAATGAACAACCAGGAAGAAGATCCGGATGTCTATTATATTTCAAAAGGGGAAAGTCACCTGCACGTAGCCGACTGGATCTATGAATTCATCAACCTGAGCATACCGATGCAGAAAATGTGTGCAGAAGATGATAAAGGAAGGAGCAGGTGCAACCCGGAAGTGCTGGAAGTACTTAGAAAAATGAAAGCAGAAGCTAAAGAATATACTAATCCCGTATGGAAGGGACTGGAAAAGTTTAAAGATCTTGACAGCTAAAGCTGTGAGAAACATAATTAATTAACGTTTTAAAATTGTTGAGCTATGCCTAATCCAAAGCGCAGACATTCGCAACAACGCAGTGCAAAGAGAAGAACTCACTATAAAGCAACTGCTGCTACTTTAAGTATCGATAGCACCACCGGAGAAACGCACCTTCGTCACCGTGCCCATGTTAGTGAAGGCAAACTTTACTACAAAGGACAAGTGGTGGCAGAAAAAGCGCCTATCAGGCTATAACGTTACCAAAGCATAAAATACAAGGCACAGGACGCAGGGAATTTTATAAAATTTCCATGTATCTTGTGCCTTATTATTTTTTATTTCCACAGGGGTTTATATACTTCATTAACGCTTAAGCGCAAACTGATATGAACATTGGATTAGATATGATGGGCGGTGATTTTGCACCGCTCGAAGCTGTAAAAGGGTTAGAACTATTTTTGAAAGCCAACAAAGAAACCGTAACACCCTATTTGTTCGGTGATGAAACTATCCTTATCCCACTTCTGCAGGCGCATAATATTTCACCGGACGCTTATAAACTAAAGCATGCCCCCCAGGTGATCGGGATGCATGAACACCCCACTAAAGCGCTCAAAGAAAAACAGCAATCATCTATAGCCATGGGTTTTTACAGCCTGGCGACAGGTAGTATAGACGCTTTTATCAGCGCCGGCAATACCGGTGCCATGCTGGTAGGCGCGCTTTATAGCATCAAGGCCATAGAAGGAGTTCTCAGGCCCGCCATCTCCACCATTGTTCCAAAAGAGGATGGTCGCTCGGGTGTTTTACTCGACGTAGGCCTGAATGCGGATTGCAAACCCGAGCAATTGAACCAGTTTGCGATACTTGGCTCTCTGTATGCCCGTAACATATTAGGTATAGAAAACCCCAAAGTAGGTCTTATCAATGTGGGAGAAGAAGAAGGGAAGGGAAATATTCTGGCGCAGGCTACTTACCCGCTTTTAAAAGAAAACACCGCTATCAATTTTGCCGGCAATATTGAAGGCCGTGATATATTTGGCGAGAAAGCCGATGTGATGGTATGCGAAGGCTTTACCGGTAACATCATATTAAAACTGGCCGAATCTTTTTACGATATTTCTATCCGGAAAAAAATAGAGCATGAATACTTTGACCGTTTCAATTTTGAAAATTACGGGGGAACCCCGGTACTGGGAGTATCCAAACCGGTAATAATAGGTCACGGTATTTCCCATGACAAGGCATTCATGAACATGATGCACGTAGCCGTTAAGATGATCGATTCTAAAATGATCGATAAAATGAAAGCATCCTTTACCGTCCAGGAAAGTAAATAAACTACAAACTCGTAAGCCGGATCCTGTTTCTAAACTATCATTTATCTGGCCGCTTCATTGCTGAAGCGATCTATCTGCCTACCCACCCAACATCAGGCGAGCAGCCTTCAGGCGTTGGTATACATGGCATTTCAGCATGAAAGGTTTACCCAAAATACCGGTTACCCGGTATCATCGCGGGCTTTTACCCCGTATTTTCACCCTTACCCCGGCATACACCCGGGCGGTTATTTTCTGTGGCACTTTCTGTTTCCCATCCTTCGTTTTTACTCCGGAAGGAACCCGGCTCTTAACCGGTACATTGCTCTTTGCTGTCCGGACTTTCCTCCTATCGCCGCATAAACGGCAACAAGCGATAGTTCGGTTTGTAGTTCGGTGTAAAGATAGTTTAATATTGAAAATAAATTTCCGTAGCCCCGTAGCCGTAAGAAGGATGGTACCTGTTCACAAACGACTTTACCTCTTTGCGATGGCGCAACAGGTCGTGGATCTCATCTCTAAGCCGGCCGGTACCGATGCCATGTATTACAATGAGGTTCGACTGGCGGTGCGCAATGGCCAGATCATAATATTTTTCAAACTCCGCCAGTTGAAGGGTTACGATCTCGAAATTATCCATCCGCTCCCAGTTATCTGTCAGCCGCTCGACATGGAGGTCTATTACCGTTCTAGCCGGTGCCAGGTGCTCCCTGATCCGTGAGGCTTCATACACTTTATATCCGCCCGCCGATAGTTTACTGAGGTCGAGGCGCGCTTCTTCCGCAGCCTTATCGGGATATTGATCCAATAACTGGTAAGAAAAAGTGGGAAGCCCGCTTTTTTTTATTTCTTCTATCTTGTTGAATACCTGTCTGGGTTTCAGCTTCAAAGCGGTTTCAAAATAATCGGCTTTCCGTTTGTTAGGCTCCTGTAGCGAAAACTCGAATTCAAAAGAAGGACTGTCGTTGACATCTTCGAAAGGCACGTCGTTCAGGTAAAAGTCCTGTTTGGGAAAAAGCTGGTTCTTTAGTTCAAAAGAAACATTGCCTTTATAATTCAGGCGATAGGCAAATGCGTATCCTGTATCGGTTCCGTTGATAAGGTGTACTTTAAACTGCTCTACTACTTCATCTCCAAATTCGTCGTTGGTAAACCTGGGTAGAAAAGTAAGCCATATACCTTCCGGAAGATCGGACACTTTGCTGACCACTTTTTCTTTCGGAAGCTGTTCGATGTATTTTTTTACATTTTTTTCCGCGACGATCTTTTTTTCGGAAAAACGTTTAAAGTAAGGAAAATCGAGTTGATTATTATAAGCCGGGAACCGTACTCCTCTTATTTCCACCATCACCATTTCGTCATTGATCGTATCCACCACTTCTCCCTCTTCACCTGAATGTATCACCAGAACCCTGTCGCCTGTTTGAAATTTCATAATTAAACGATTGCAACCGCGAAGTTACTAAAGAATGCAGACGTTCATGCTTTCTTCCAAAAGCCGGGGCATAAAAAAACCGGCCCTTTTGGGGCCGGTATAGTGGTTATAAGGGGTTATTATTTTTTCTCGAATAATACGATTTCACATCTCCGGTTCTGCCAGGCCGATTTGGGATCCACGCTGTTGATTACGGGATTTTCCTTACCGTAATGCGTCAGGATGATCCTGTCTGTCGAAATGCCACGGCTATTCATGTAATCGAATACCATCTGGGCTCTTTTCTTTGACAAAGGAAGATTGTACTGCTCGCTACCAGCCAGGTCGGTATATCCTTTCAAATGCACATTGAGTGTTTTATCTTCTTTCATCCGCTGAATCACCTGGTCGACCACGCTAAACGCGCTGGAAGAAAGAGCATACGAATCGTAATAAAAATATACCATCGATTTTTCCGCAGCCGGCAGGTTCATCGGATCGTCAGGGTCCAGAGGTGCGTTAGTACCTTCTCCTCCACCGCTGCCATCACCGTTGTCCTTATTTTTTCCTTCGGCATCTGTACCTGATTCGTTACCCGGATTCAGGTCAGCTCTTGCTTTTCTCCTTGCTTCTTTGGTTGCTTCGTCATCTTCTGTTTTGTTCTTAGTGCTATCTCCCATCAGGAAGTAATAATTGTTGGTAATGTAGGTAACATTTCCACCTTTACCGGTACTGTCTTTTTTATCAGCCTCTTTTTTCTCTTCCTCTTTTTTCTTATCCTTTTTACTTTTCAGCGGAATATATATACCAAGATTGTACACCAATGCATTGGCTACATTTTTACTAACTCCGTATCCATACGATGCATGTGCTTCCACCATTATCTTTTTACCACTGAATTTTACACCCGCTCCTATCGGCGCGCTGGTGTACGATTGCTCATTGGTAAGGTTGCTGATACCTGCAGATATAAAGGGTTGCAGCCGGTAAGAAGCATTTAATAAATGGAAAAACAGGGTTGCGTTTACGATATTATATGACTTGGATTCAGTATTTTCTATCAGCACGTCTTTACTGGTTATATGACCTTTACCAAAGCCTGCATCCAGACTCATAGAAATGCGTCCCGTAAAGTTTTTATATACGGAAGCGGAAAATGAGTAATTGGATCTTTCAGTAAAAGACAGGTTGTTGGAATTACTCAACTGGTTTTTCTTGTTTTTTTCCAGCAGCCCAAAGTCCTGCGCCTGAAGTTTAAGCAGCGGCGATATGAACCATCTTTTGTCATACGTGTTGGCAGGGGCTTTATCCTGGGCAAACACGGAGCCGAGGATTAACAGTAAGCAGCCAGCCAGGGAAACAAGTCTTTTTCTCATTGTGTACTTTTTTAAAAATCCAGTTTTACAGCCAGCTCAAGACCATTTCGTTTTAGACCTGCTGCGTTAATACCGGATATGTTCATGTCATAGGATAATCCAATGATTGCTTTTACATATCTGAATTCAAGATTGGGTACCAGGGCATCATCATAACGATAGCCCATCCCCAATCCTATTCCTCCTCCACCATCTATTTTCTTGATGGCTTTGAAATAAGATATATTGAAAAAATGTTTGTATGCCTTGCCCTGCCAGTTAAGCGAGGTATAGAAAGCACAATCATCATTATTAGCTGCTATAAATCTATACCCGCCCTGTATACCCAGTGCCTGTTTAAGGCGGTAATCGTCCGTTTTTATTTTATCTGTGTAAGGCTTATTAATACTCATAACGGAAGCCCCGATATACCATTTATTAAATTCGGAGTTGCTGAATACAGATACCCCGGCGTTTAAATTGATATGATTGTAAGACCAGCCGTTGGCCAACCTGTCGGAGCTTTGCATGCCTTCTATAGGACCATACTTATCGTACTGATCGCCAAAGGCCGTAATATTGGCTACATTTAGCCTGCTTTGATAATAGGCCGCCTGGAATCCCACGGCTGCATATGTTTCGTTCTTTCCTATCGGGATAGCATAACTTAAACCAGCAAGGCCTAACGTATTGTTTAGGATACCCTGGTTCGATTTGTCGGAAGCCGCGCCCAGGCTCGCACTCAGGTAACCGCCGCCCTGCTTTTCTTTTTGTGCTGCTGAAAGAATGGGCACGTCTGCCATGGCAGCAATGCTGTTATAAGCTACCGTTCCCTGGTACTGAACGTTGCGGAAGTTCATTTTGAGGCTATTATTCTTGTCCGTTTTAAGCGACTGGTTGTACCATACAGTCATATCCTGCACACGGGAAAAATTGATTTCCTGGGCACTGGCAACGGAAGCCAGCAAAACTACATGGAATAATAACCAAATGAATTTCATTGGTAATTGGATTTTAATATTTTTCATGCCGTAGCATTATTTAGTAACGTTTATCTTACGAGGGATGTCATACCCTTTTTCTGTATCTGGTTGCCATCCTTATCCTTGCCACCGATCAGCCACAGGTAGGTTTCATTGGGTTGTAATACCCCTTTCAGCCTTCCATCCCATCCTATGTTCGCGTCCCTGGTTGTAAATACCAGGTTACCCCACCTGTTGTATACGTTAAAGAAGGTGAAATTAAATATGCCAACCACTATTGGTTTCAGCACGTCGTTGGTACCGTCTCCATTGGGCGTGAATACTTTCGGCACATATACATCTTCTGTTACAAAGCGTACTTTGGCCGGACTGCCGAAGCGAATAGTATCGCCATTAACTATGGCTATTATGCTAACGAATCCTGGTTTTTTACTGGTTACCAGTACAGTTGCATTTCCGTTGGCGTCCGTATTTACTTTCGGAACATCTATCAAAGCCGAAGGGTCGCCGGAAATGATCACAAAGGTAACTTCTTTCTCAGCAAGGGGATTACCGGACGCATCCGAAACATGCGCCAATACGCTATTGGCGAGTATTCCGTCTGCCACGGCATTGTCGTCCACTACTTGTATATAAGTGAGCGGATTGGTAACGTCCGGGTCCGTCGTGAATATAACTTCAGCCGGACTGCCATTTATAATATCGATGGTGGTATTAAATACTGCTGTAACTGTTACCTCACCTGCAGTATTACTTAATAATCTGAAGGTAACTTCTCCATTTGCGTCGGTGACGCCAGTGAGCGATTCTGCTGTAGCAATACCTGTTGCTATGGTAATAGTAACCGTTTGTCCGGCAACCGGATTATCGTACTGATCATGCACGTGCGCTATGATGATGTTGCGGTCAATATTATCTGCGGCAGCTACTCCTTTTATAACTTCCAGTCTTGTGTTATCATTCGTGTTATCCGGAGGGCCTACCACGAAAAAGACAGTCAGCGGGCTATTTCTGGTAATAGCACCCTGGGCAGTGGTGGCTGTCACTGTAACGGCACCTGCTGAAGTGGTCTTCATATCCAGGGTTGCATTACCGAGCGCATCCGTTTTAATGGTTTGTGTGGCGTTGATGGCACCCGTCATAGTAAACGTTACGTCTACTCCTGCCACAGGGTTGCCATTAGCATCTGCTACGTGTGCAAATACTACATTTGCGTCCGTGCCATCAGCAGCGGCGGTATTATCGTTTATATAGTCAAGATAGCTTTCTGGACTACCTGGACTGGGTATATCACTTATGAAAGTAATGTTCTTCGGGCTACCGTTGATAGCTACTCCGCTGATCTCTGCCGATACGGATACTGCGCCCGCTACTATGCTGGTATAGTTAAAGATGGCATCTCCATTGGCATTGGTTGTAACCGTCACTGTGACTGGTTGCTGTGCCGAACCGCTTAATATGGTAAAGGTTACGTCAACTCCGGGTACCGGGTTACCATTTATGTCTGCTATATGGGCTTTCACCTGGTTATTGTCGGTCCCATTGGCAACGGCATTATCTTTTTCGACGGTAAATATGGTAAGCGGGTTCGACGGATTGGGAACATCTGCAATGAAGGTGAGTACCTGCGGTACTTTAATGATGTTACCGTTTACGGTAGCTGTGATAGTAACATTACCCGCTAAAGTACTGGTATAACAAATAGATACGATACCCAGGGCATCAGTGACTGCAGTAATATCGAACGATGGTG
>JANNOM010000092.1:0-51913 GCA_031399065.1 Chitinophagaceae bacterium | reverse complement strand
ATTCCTTCTTTTACGGCCCGCTCGGTGCTGTTGCTTCTGTTGGCGAATAAACTTTGTTCCACTACCTGGGCGCTCATCTGCAGGCCGATCATATTATCAAACAGGGCTGATTTTTTTACGATCTGCCAGGTATGATCGCGGAAGACTGAGAACAAAGGATTGATTCCGTTCGACTGCAGGGTATAACTGATGTTGGACCGGTTGAATGATGTTGCACCGGTTGCATCTGCTTCTATGCAAATGGCTCCATACGGTGTGTTTGACTTAAAACAAACATTGTTCTCCCGGATGGCTTTTGCGGATCCGAGATCGGCCTGGAAATAACCTAAGTAGAAAATACCTCCATGATTGGCGCCGCCGATATAATTAAGTATGATATCGGTAAGATCTATAACCGTTGAATCGTTGGCCACCGTAGTAACCGATATCGTATAAATGGGTGCAAGCTTTGTGTCGTTGAAGAGATACAGGTTAAATGTAACCGCGCTATCGAAATAAAGAGATACCGAATCGAGTTGTGTGGCCATGTCAATCCGTGGGGGAGTTTTTATCTGTACACCCACGAATTTTCCGCTATTGGTTATTGGAGCATCATTACTTCCGTAACTCCAGCGATCGTATAACAAACTCTGGCAGATCAGCTCCGGCTCGTTGAATACCCCGTTCAAACACCTTAATATAATCGCCCGCTGAAGACTTACCAGGTAAGCATTGAAATCCAGGTCGGAAGCTGCTACCTGCTCCATCACAGATTTAATGTTATTCAACGTGACTAATGCATGAAAACTGCCATCGTTGAATTTCCGTCCACCCCTGGAGATCAAATTGGTATTGTCCAGGATGGGACTGCCGGGGGTCTGGCTCCAGCCTATTCTGCCAAAGAGAGCAGTTACCACCCGGTTAAAATCAAACCCGTTTGTATAGTAATTATCTCCCACAGCATCATTACCATAAGTGAGGCCCGTTATATAGATCCAATACACATCACCTGACTGGAATGGCCTAATTAACCTGAATCCACCTCCAGACAAAGACGAATAATCGCCGTAAGGAATGGGCCCATAGCCCGGAGCGCCCACGTAAAAATCCAATCCCTGCAAAGAAGGAATATTCACGTCGGTTGTGCCCGCTGCCGGATCGTATGGACCTGTACCACCAACTAATATGAAAATAGGCTTTGCCAATTAATGTAGATATTTCCTTAAAACATATTTAACCGTGAGAATTGAAGACATAGTACCGGTACCCGTTTGAAGCACTTTCACATATACCGGCACGGGAGCCGTTATGTAAAAGGTCTTCGACTGAGCTGCTACATCCGTAACCGTATAAGCGGATCCGATGATATCGTAATTAGTACCATCCGGGGATCCATACACCGCGATCGTTCCGCCACTGGTACCGGATACTTCCGTTGCAATGGCCGTTACTGCTATTCCGCTGTATCCGCCGGTCAGTTTAATGACCTTGTTGGCGGTACCGGTATTTACTACCGTATCACCAACGGCCAGGCTGAGAGTGGTAGCGGTTTGCGCCTGCGATGCGATAAGTAAACTCATACTCACCAGCACCAAAAAAAGAAACTTTTTCATTTATTTAATTGATTGAAAAATGATGAATATTGTTTACGTTGCCTGGGCGATCAAGCTTACCACGCTTTCACCGGATGTTGCCAAAGGAGGCAAAGCATAGGCGATGGTTAGCGCGATTTCCCACTGGTCCACGATGTCCTGGGTAGATCCACCGGTTGTGTTCGCACTAGTATCGGCCCTTCCAGTGTACATGGAGATATCGGCCACGGCTCCGGATCCAAACGGATCGGCCTTTGTTCCCAATGTGCCTACTTCGTTTTCACCGGCGTTTACTCCAGATTTGTTCAAAGCATCGTTCCAGTACATACCGGCAAACATAGTTGCAGGAAGAATCAACATCGCACCATTCGCATACGAAGAAGAAACCACATCCTGGGTACGGCTGATGTTCATGTTTGCAAACTGCCAGCTGGTATTCACTGAATTACCTGCTCCCTGTTGTGATGCGAATTCAAACTCATCTGCGAGCTGCAGATCAGCAACTACATCATAAGGACCGGTGTAGTAACGGGCTGCCATAAACGACTTTGCTTTTTGGGCAAAACGGCTTGCCTTGGTAGCATCTACCTCCAGGGCGAAGTTGGTATCGTTCCAGGTACCAGGTGCAGCGGAGGCTATCTGTGGATTTACCGTTGCTGCAGCTAACTGCATGCGGTTTGCCAACAGGAATGCCAGGGCGCTGTTATCGTGGCGCGTCCTTAAATTCTTCCACTTCATCTCGTACAGGTTGTTGAACATTTCCTGGTAAGTGATGATATTGTTCTGTGCAATTTTGCGGGGTAAAGACAGGGTTTCTATGTGGGTAACATAGGTAAGTTCTACTTTACCGCTGTCACCAAAACCGCCTGTATGCGCAATGGCCTTTGTGGTGGCTGCACCGGCGGCCACATTCTTCTGGTAGTATATTTCAACAGGGCGAAGATCTGATTTACGCAAATCAACGGCATTGGGTATGGAGTATTGCTGGTTTTTTAATGCCAGCTCCATTACCGTTGGCACTTTGCGCCTTTGCTCCGGGGCCTGGTTTTTTGCAGTTACTACAGCCTGGCCTTTGGCCAGCACCGATAATGCATAATTAGCCATGATGGATAATTTTAAATGTGAAAACTAATTGTGAAATTTTGGAATTCTATAACCCAGGTACCACCATGGGCGAGAATAGGAGAGTCTGGGTACCACCCAGGGTAATGTATGCTTGGAGTCCGGGTACCACCCGGGGCAAAGTTTTTTGGAGTACCACTCCATGTCAAATTCAAACAGTACCACTGTGATAATGACAGGACAAATGTAGAAGTATTTTTTAAACGGCCAAAATTATTTTTAATCGTAGGGATTAAATATTAATCATTTGGATTGATAAATGTAATTATGGTGGCAAATAAAAAGCAGCTCATTGCTGAACTGCTACGAACCTGGGGCTTTCCATTTTTTACAAAGTTTCAGTTAATTCCCTGTCAAAGAGAACATAATATATATTTTGTAACTCGTGCAAATAATAAAATGGTTCATCGGTGCCAAATACGCGTCTGAACCCACCATTCTCATTTTCTTCAATATAAAAATCGCGCAAGTACCAGATTGAGTCAGTATCTCCCTTCTTTCCAAAATGCAATTCACTTGTAAGCATTTCAGTTGTCAATCTGATTGGTTTCAGACTAACAAAATCATAAATTTCGCTTTTCCCGGAAGGGAATTCAACAAGAGCCGACTTTTCATAAGTTTCTTTTACAGTAACACTTTGAAATGAAGCTATTACCTTATTACCTTTTCTCAATTCTTCCCCTTTTATCATACCGCTAAATTAATAAAAACCGGCCACCACAACCGGTTTTTAACTTTTTGAATTCAATTGTTAAACTCTACGAATAACACCTCTTTTGAGGGATGTAGGTTCACGCATTAAAATCAAAATCAACATTATCCTTTGTATGTGCCTGCAGCGCTGTATCAAACTCCGGGCTTACTTCATTCTTTCCAGGGTTTTCTGCTTTCCACTTTTCTGAAAAGGCGCTTAGCTTTTTTATACCTCCAGTTCCAGGGTTTCCTGAGTTTCCTCCTCCGCGGCCACCGTCCCCAGCTGCAGGGGTGCTCCATTTGCGTTCGGTGAAGATATCCGTCAACACTTTGTCTATTGGAAGGGGAGCGTGGGTGTTGGGATCCGCTACTATCTGGCCGCCGCGTTTTACTACCGTTTTACCATCCACCGTTTCAAACTGCAGTTCGTTTTTTATCAATAGCAATCTTTCGCTGTCCTTCAAGTCGGCGGTCCTGTTGGCGGGAAACATACTGATCAGTGATGATTCAAACGCGGCCTGCTGGGCTTTGGTGCGTTCCTGGGTTACTTCGCCGGTCAGTCTTTCTTTATCGGCTATTAACGCGTTTACCTGCTCCTGTAGGCCTGCATCCCCGGCTTTGAATTTTTTTTGTACTTCGGCTTCCAGTTTATCAATGTCGTTACCGATCAACGTCTCATCCAGGGCCATTTTTTTGGCGATCTTCTTTACGGTTACTTCCTTGCCTTTTGTTTCACCGATGGTTTCGCCTTCTTTTTTGCCGACCGCTTTCATGTTTTCATCGCGGGTAGTGAGGTCCGCGGCGGTCAATACGGTTACATCTGCAGGAAGTACCAGGTCTACTTCTTCCGTTGCGATCGCAGCGGCTATCAGTTTGTCAATATCGAGTTTGAAAACTGATTTTAATTTATCTTTTGCATCTTGTTTGAGTGCCATTTTGGTAGTTGGGGTTTAGCTATTTAAAAATATTGTTCAACTGTTGATTAAACTTCTTCAAGCAATAAATAATAATCTTTACCAGGCACGAAGTAGTCATAAGCGGGAGTGCTCTTATCTATTTGCATTTTTAATTCCCCTGAGGGGGTTGCTTTAGAATAATCGGCGTTCTCACCTTCATTCCCGTAAACGGCTATGAATTTTACCTGCCTTATTGAATTATCAGTACTGTACGCTTCATCAATTATTGAAACGCATCTGAATTTTGCTTTAACTGGCATAAAATTGTTTTTAAAAATGATTAAAATGGTCGTTTGGTTGACATGCGGATAGGCTGAAATGGATGTCCAAAGGTCCATTGTGTATGCCACAATTTTCCGGTATCATTGATTTCCTTCAGCTCATCTTCGGATAATTCAAAACAGCATGTCATTGGAACACCTTCCGCTGTTGGTTCGTACAGAACAGGCAGGGTTTGGTATTCCGGCTGATCCTTGGCCAATTGTACATTGGCTTCCGGAAAGTTTACTGCTATCATAAATAATTGAATCTTTTCGACGGTGATTAATTGTGAGGTTGAATCTTTCTTACATTGCCTGAAGCGGCTTTACCTACTTCGAGCCAGTATTGCCTTACAGCTTCTTCATACTCTTTTACTGTGAGCGTACAGCAGAAGGCCTGGCCGGTGGTCAGGTAAAGAAAACAACCCCAGGCATATCCTTCATGATATGAAATTACATGTGCCGGCAGAATCTTGCAGGGAACAACCTTGTCTTCTGCTCCCTCAGCGCCTGGTAAAGCGATTGGGATGGTGAGGTATGGATTCATGATTATTTTTTTAGTAAATAATATTTTCCGTGCCCGGCAATGGAGTGCTGGTTAAGGATCTGGGAATTTAACTCCAGGGCGGTTTTTACCGTCATGCGGCTAACATGGATGGGAGTGTCGTTTACCAGTTCGAGCCCGATGTAATCCATCGGTGATTTTTCAACTCCCGCATACCTCATCTTGCGTATGGGTTTTACCTTGTACTGCTCAAAGTCGTATTGATCGTTCTCTAGAAGCGTGCCGCGTACCGGTATTACTTCGCCTTCAACGATTTCAGTATAAGACCGATCACCTACCAACTCCACATACTTTTTAAAGCTTTCGCCTTTCAAAAGTTTGTAATTGAATTCACTGAGATCCAGGGCATCGTTGGGCGATGCGGTTTTCTCTTCCTTAGCTACTTTCTCCGGAGAAGGCGGGGCATCAATGGCCGCGAATATCTCTTTGATCTCTTCAACGGAATATTCTTCCTCCAGCATAAGGGTTTCCACTTCTTCGCGGGTTTTACCTTCTTTGATGAGGTTGCCATACTTTGTGGCTGCTTTCTTTTTTGTTTGATGGTGCAACATTATATTGATTTAGTTGGTTACTTCCTAAAACCTATTATTTCTTTTTGCCCTTCTGAAACTGTGAATTCAATTTCGTTCATCCAGCATGTTTTGTATTCCAGGTCTGCAGCAAAATATGATAGCTCATATTGAACAGCGGCAAAGCGGATGGTGTTCCGCATTTATAAGCTTTATGCATTAAAGGCTGGTTTTGGTTCAGGTTTTGGTTCCTCCAGGCCTTTGGCAGCTACATATTTTTTCAGTTCAGCTATTAATAAAGTTGCCGGTGTAAGCAACCATTTTGCATCGGGAATGGTATCGCTCCATTCTCCGAAATATAACTTTGCGTTGAATTCTGTAAAATCGGTGATCAGTGTTTTTGCGTTTACAATACTGATGTGGGGGAAAGGTTCTACATTCAGCATCTTCAGGTATTTGGCCAGCTGGGTAGGGTTGTTCTGGTATTTTGCCTGGTAATACTTTTCCAGGGCTTCATCGAGTGCAAAGTCTGGAGCGCCTTTGGTCCGCATCTCCTGGTAAAATTTCATTAATTCTTCCGGAGTTTTTAATACGTAATCCCGGCCATAAGCGATGGAGGCGGTTTTAAATCTTTCCCGGTACCAGTACCTCCCGATGAATTCGGCTATCATGGTTTCGGTTTTTTCGGCCCAATCGGCTGTAGAATTTAGCCTGGCTTCTTTGGGTGCATCGTTGCTGATGGATTCAGTGGCCGTGATGGGTTCTCCCGGTTTGCCGGGGTTTGGCCGCTTCATTCTTACAGTGCCCCAATAAGTCATTTCACACAATTCCTCGATATCCTGCAGGCTTGCATCCTGCTTTTCCCAGCTTTCAATATCGGGAGTTATATACCCAAAGATCCTTTTGAAATCGAATGAACTGCCTTCCATTATCTCCAGGGGAAAGCGGGCCACATCGCTTACCTTGGTTTTTAATTTAAACCCTGTTGGTTCGCCTCCGGGAGGAGTACAATCCTTACAGTCGGATCCGTTGACTACTTTATTACCCATACAGGTACCACAGGTGAGCAATGGTTCAATGGCTTTTGCAAAACCGTGAAATTTCTTCTGAAGGTCCCTGATGGATCTGTCCTGCAGGAAAGTATCTGCTAACTCTATTACATAAAAGAGGGGAGAAAAAAAGCATCGTGGTTCATCAAACTTTATAAGGTCGCTTACTATAAAGGCGGGTGTTTTGTTCCAGATATTTTTAATAGGGTTTTTTTGTGTGATTTCGGTTACCAGGCGAACGGTTTCTTCTTTATACACAACAATCAGATCTTTGGCGTCGTCCACAAAACGATAATACATTGATTCGGCTTCTTTTTTCTGACCCTTAAGCTTTTCATCGATAACCCCAAAACTGAGGGCTTCGCCTACGGATAACCGAAAACATACATACTCCAGCTTTCTTCCGGATGATTGGTAATCGTGAATACAATTGATACTTTTATAAGTGGGGTAGGTGCGGGGCTCTATTATGTTTCCAAAGTTATCGATCACCGGTTCATCTATTTCCATAAAGATGATCCCCATGGGATCGCATCTATAAGCCTGGAGGGCAAATGTTTTTACCCATTTTCTCAGGTTCATCCCGTACTCGATATTGTCCAGGATGGCATTCAGCGCGTTTTCGTCCGAATCGGGCAATCTGAAGTTAGTAGATCCACCCCGGGCGGTAAATACCATGTCTTCCTGCTGCAGTAATCTTGCAAACAGATCTACATTGCTTACCGCGTATTCTTTTTGAACCTTATATACATCCTTTGATGCAAAATGATCGCAATGCCTGATGGCTTCTTCCATGCCTACTCCATGCACATGTAACATTAATTTCTTGGAAGCCTGCCTGCCCCTTTCAATTACTGATTTGTTGGGATTATCTTTAACGATGGATTGTACCTGCTCAAATGTTGCTATCATTGTTGTGGGTTTATATGCCGAATGATTTTTTGAACCGCATTTTATATTTTTGAAACTCGTTTGGAAGAACCGTAGTAATAAAATAACGCTTGCAATCTGTAAAGTGACCGTACTTTTCAAAGGTTCTTCCTGTTTCGGGATCCTTAATTTTCTTCTTAAGAACTCCGCCTGCAGGATCTTCCTTCGTCATTGTGTAGTCTTCGATTGATTTCCGGCAACTGATATTTATCCGGATGGTCCATCCTTCAAAATTGCTTTCATATATTTCGTTAATGAAATCTCCACTTATACTTACCCCGGGTGCGGATGACTTTACCCGGTTGTTTATTCTCCAGCCATCTTCTTTCAGCTTGCCTTTAAACTTATCAAAGAAGCTTCTTCCTTCATCATCGTTGGTGCTTCGTGCATTTGCAGAAGGATCACCATACACAAATACAGTTCCTTCATAACCGATTCTCCGCAACCATGTGGTTAATTCCTTTGCCGCTTTGCTTGCGGTGTTATAAGGATGAACGCATGGAATTTCATGTACCTGGTACAATCGCTTTCTTTCCATATCAATCTGCCAGATTTGAACAGATACATAAGGATCCACGTTGTTATCAACTATCACATGAATGGTTTCATTGGAATCTTCCGTTAATGTCCTGGTATGAATTACTTCATCAAAGCATTTCCAGAACTCACCACCGGTTCTTCTATAACCCCACAGGCCCAGGGTGTAGGTTTGGTACCAGTATGCATTGTTCTTGCTGTTCTTGTAACTTTCGTACAATGCAATACGCTCCGGTGCGCAATAGGGATTATCATGATAAGTGGTGTGTGTGGCCCTTACATGCTGGTCGATGTAATACTTTCCATCTTTCTCATATACCCGGTCGGGAAACTTTAAGAAAGTGGCATAGTTTACTTCCACGGCTTTGATCCACTCCCAGGACAGGTTAACGGGTGAATGCTCAAACCAATCCTGGTACAACCAAAATTCGGTATAGCTTACTTCGCACTCCGGGTTAAAGCTAAACCAGGTCTTTACACGCTGATCGGCCCGGAGGGACGTGAGAATCACTACAAAATCGGCTGAGCTGATCTGGTTGCCTTCTTCTATCCAGCAGTGAGATGGATTGTTGAAAGATTTGATCTTTCCTACATCATCGAGGCCACGACCGTAAAATCCGTTGCCGTTCGCCTTCCAGATGATCTCCATCCGGGTTTCATTGATGGAAAACAGATGTTTGATGCCCCATTGCTCTATGATGGATTTGATAAGGTCAAACTGGCTGCTTCTTACCGTATTGTGTACTTTACGAATGAGTAAACATTTAAAGTAAGGCATGATCATGCAGCTGATCAGTGCGATCGTAGCTATAAACCGGCTTTTTCCGCTATCCCGGCCGCCATACAGGAAATCAATATCAAAGAACTGTGAGTTGAATTTATCTCCATCATTCAGCAAATGATGATAACATGGCAGAAATACCGATTCATAATCGATGTTGATGTTAATATCAGCCATGTAGATGGTAATTCAATACAAATGTAATCTTTTGGATTAAAATACAATCTATTCGATTAGGTGATTTTTACACCTTTTCCATTGATGTTGATGGTGATGTCCTTCTTTTCTTCTTCTTCTTTGAATAGGCCGTGTATTTTGGCTACATCCCGGAGAGCAGCATCCGCGGCATACATTTCTACCCGGGGACCGTTGGGTGTATGGGAGATGGATTTGATACGGCCGCCTTCTTTATCGGTTACAAGCTTTACCATATCGAGTTCGGCGGCATCTATCAATATGGTTTCTCCATTTACGATCCTGGAGGCTTTGGGATTTCTTTTTAGTTCTATCTGGTAACGGATAATCTGGAGTTCCCGGTTCTTTTGCGCGGCCTTATGCATGTCTTTGGCTTCTTTATCGAGTTTAGCCATGGATGCGAATTCATTTTCAAATTCTATTTCGCGCCTCAGGTCCTGGATGAGTAGTTTCAGGCTTCGCACCACCCGGGGGGTGTGTTCTACCTGCTTAATTTTGAAGTAATCGTTTAGGCTACCTTTGGCAATGTCGGAAATGAGTTTGGTTGCTTCTTTGGGGCCCAAACTTAGTTCAGCCAGCTTCTCATCTACATATTTCCGAATTTCAGGTTTCTTCAAGTTTTCCCATCCTATAGCATAGTAGGTTTCTTTGCTATAACCAGCACGCAAGGCTGCCTGGCTGGCGTTGAAATCAACCATGTATTCATCACAGAACCTTTTTTGCTTGACGGTTAGCATGATTGTAAATTTAATAAAAATCCGTAAAATACACCCCCATCCCCTGAAGGGGAGTTATTTGTAGAGTATAATTCTACCCGGGCGGCGGTGTTTTTTTGCATTATACCCGGCTGTGAATGATAAGAAAATAACATTGTCGATATATGGCTGATTCATTTTCTTATTTTTCAGAAAATCAACCTGCTTTTTATACTCTTCGGTTTGTTTATACTCATACCAGGCATTACTGAAATGAGTAACTATTTTAGTTTTTGCCATTATTTTAATCTTTAATTTCCAACTTTAATGTTTGGATGAATGCCGGCCATAGCTTAGTCCAAAAGCTTTTAAATGTGGGACTTATATCATACGAAATATCCGGTGCACCATCCTGCAGACGCATGATATTTTTGCATTGCCACATACAAACAATAAACTCTTCTTTATTGGAAGTTTCTTCCAATTGCTTTATTTCTTCATTCAGCTCATCATGTATGATATCGCATGGTAAATCTTCATTAACCATCTCCTTGAGACCGGCAATGGTTTTATCTAAATCAAACCAATGGCCTTCACCAAACTTACCTGCAGCATAATGGATATCGAGGCCAACAAGGAAGTTTTTAAACCCGGATCCACAGGCGCCCCAGTAATTGCTCCAGTTGCCAAAATCGGACGCGATCGATATTCTGCCCTGGTTGCCGGAGTAGTCGAGTGTGATGGTTGCAAACATGCCATGCTTTCCTTTTATTTTGTAGCATTCTACCTGGGTTTTACTTATTATAAAATCTTGAAGGTCCATTTTATTTACTTTTTTGGTTCAAACTGCTTTTACTTTTTAATATCACCTTTAATTTCATCCAACGCATACATGCAAGCCAGTTCCTAACGGCTGCCTCACCATTGCTTTCATGATGGATACCTTCATACATTCTACACCAGTCTTTATAACCTTCGTTGTCTTTGTCGCACTGGTAAACAACTGCAGCTTCTCTAATTTCTTCAACTTGTTTTTCTGACAAACTGAATAGTTCAGCAAGTTTTTTGTTATCTATCATATATTTTATATTTTTATTTTATTAAATTTATCGACAAAGCCTAATCCATGAAATGAATGTGACAAGTTGAACAATTCGCCCGAATATGACCATTGCTTTCTGTGACTATATATTTCAACTCACCACCACATTCACAAGGCAGCTTTCCTGGATTATCTTTCGTTTTATTAAAATGCTCTTTTATTTTGGTATAAGCAATCAATGTTTTTACTTCCCTGTCTTTTATTTCTGATAACCTTTCTTCAACCTCCTGTTCTGATAAAAATCTCACATTTGAGCATTCGCCACCTTGTTTCAGGCAAGGGAAATTATTAGGTTTTCCTTCTCTGACAGAAGCATAAGAAATACCTGCTTTGCAGCATTCATTCATTATTCCATTAAAATGAATACACTTTCCTGATATTTGTTCTTTTAAACTTTTCACTTATAGAATTATTTAATACATGCACTACATAAATTAATCTCCACCCAATGGCAGGGTTTACCGGTTTTTTCTATACAATGCCGGCAGTTAGTTTCCGTACAGCCGCAACGCATGCAGATCCACTCATCAAAAAACCATAAGCCTAAGCTTCCTTTTGCAGGGATATGTGTCTTAAATAACACAGGATCGGATAACAGCCAGCCATAACGCCCGGGAGTATAATCACCGAATGCAAATTCAGTTTCCCATTCCTTTTTACTAAACCTTTTTTTCAAAGGAATGCCCTCACCCATTAATTTATAAGTTTCGGTATTAGTTGTTCCTATAATATTAACCTTTCCTATAATCATTCCAAGCGACAATTGATCCACATCCTTTAAAGCGGTTTTAAAAGGTTCGGTTTTACAGATCGCCTTTTGCTCCGGATCCATTTTTTTACTGGCATGGATAAGGATATCACCCCGGTACTTTGTATCCCAGGATCGGGTTTCTATCACCTTTGCGCCAATTACGGCCAGGGTGGCCCATGGCTGGAGTAATGAGATTGCTTTCATAATTTTTACTATTTTTGATTTACCATTTTTTTCCTCCAGTGCCGGATAAATTCATCGTGCATTAATTGCGCATATTCACACGCTTCTTTTTCTGATAACTCAGTAATTGAAATTTTACTTTCTTCAAAATTTACTCCTTCCTGTCTTAACCTGGTCGGACGCTCATAATAAATATAATTTGGCATCATCGGCGGTAGGTGTTTGAATGACTTTTCCATATTTGATTATTGTTTTTAAATTCTTCAATAAAATTTTCAAAGGCCTGGAGAAATCTTAGATTCAACTCACGCTTTGAGTAAATAAACGTACCCAGCCCATAATCTGCTTCATAAAATTCATCCGGGTCATAATCCCAGTCTTCTCCGTAAAATTCTTTTTCTTCCACTGTAACCATATTATCCTTCAATTCCTGTACCTCCTCCCGGTGATTTTCTATAATAGCATCCAGGAACTCCAATGCAACCTCCTGGTTGCCGGCGCCAAAGAAGATATTTTCTTTGATGATCTTCCGGAGCTCATCGGTGTTGCTGGTGAATTTATTAGCCATTACTTCTATTTTTAAGCGGACACAAATAAATCCCAAATTTGATGGCCATGTAATTAGTATGGGAAATAGTACAAAAAACCAATTCTTCCGGATTATTACAAAAGCCGGCTATTTCATTAAATAAATCGCAGGTGTGTACCACCTGGCCCTGCAATTTTCGAGACAGCTGGTCCAATAGTGCACCCAATTGATTTGCACGATCTTCACTAATACCAATCGATTCATTGAAGGATGGAGCTTTTTGATTTACTATATTTAATTGCATAGACATATTTTAACAGCTTTTTTGTGACATATTTTAAAATAAAATTTGTGTGTATCTAAATCCCTGGAATCCTTTCATAACAATATCATGAGGCGCCATGATCACCGGTCCACAGGTAAGAATAGCATTAGCATTTTTAAACACTTTTACTTGTCCACCTGGCCGGGAAAAATAATAGTCCTTATTTCTTTCAATTCCTGCAAATTGCGCACGGTGATGGATTTTATTATCAATGATCGTGTACACATAGAGAACGTCGTGCTTTGGCAGGTTTTTACAGACCCGGTACCAAATATGATCCTTATCGTTTACATCCTGTAATTCCTTCAAATATGCTGCATGGTTTTGTTCTTCAAAAAACTTTGCAGGAAGGGTAACTATTATTGCATCGGGGGGTGATTTAATTTCATTCATAGCTAATTCATTTTACTTTGAAAAACTACCACTACGTGGTAATCGTTTTTTACTAAATCTATTTGCCGGCCGTACATTAATTTTAGCTGGTGAATATTATGGTTCAATTGGTATTCTCGCATAGTTACATTTACTTTAAAGGGTAACAAACTATCATAGGGTAACAGATCGATATCAATTTGCTGGTATGGTTTACCCTGGAGGAATAAAATTATTTTTGTCATGTAATGTCATTAAAATAGTTTTATGGCCTCTTCAAACGTATAACAGACTTCGGCCCTCCAGCCCAGGTTTTTAAAATAAGCCAGCCACTCCAGTTGGGCAGGGCTTGGGCGGTTTGGTTTTACTTTTAATTCTATTACCAGTAGCTGCGCCGGGATCATCAAATCCGGAAAGCCCTCATCGCTGCCCAGGTAAGCGTATTTGAATTTTTCAAACGGCGATCGCTTACCTTCATTGGGGCTGTGATGATACCTTAGCTTTGGATGCTGGTGCTTTAACCAGGTTATTACCTGGTAATGCAAATGATCTTCCGGGCCCAGGTATTTGTGAAATGGATTTTTCAAAATACCCTCTCTTTTCCCTGTTTGCTGTAATCCTTAAAAAAATAGATGGTGCCAAACTTCTTCATATATTTTAGCATGCTGGTATCATCAATTTTCATCTCCTGGTCGTTCATGTAATTATTTACTTCTTTTTTTATTTCATCGATCTTTTCATTGGTAAAGGATATCAGGCCTGCAGATTTAATGTGATTGTAATGGGTTACTTCCACATTGATCAGCTGGTCCTTCCATTTTTCGGGACGCTCGCAATACATGTCGTACAAAAAATTTACTTCTTTTTCGATATTGGACAATTGCGGTTTTTGTACAGGTGGCGGACTATTCTTTGCCTGGTACGTTGGAGCGGAAAAAGCACCCTCCCGTTCGTTGGTGATCCATATCCTGCAGGCTGCCTGCCAATCTACAATTGGTTTGCCGCGGCCCTGCTTCCAGCCATTAGCAGTGTAATGGTTAAAATATTTGCCGGCTTCGTTTTCGCATTTGTCCGCCGGCCAGTGTCCTGGCTTTCGCGGGTTACCGATGGTTTTTACAAAGAAAGCTTTGGCTTCATCGAGCGTAGGAGGTACAAACCGGCTTACCGTTTTCCGTTTTTCCGTTTTATCAATATCCGGCGGTTGCGTGGCCACTGCCAATACCTCTTTACTTTCATTTAATTTACTTTCATTTACTTTGTCGATAACTTCCGGTATTAACTCCGTTTCTTCCGGTTGTAAAGCGTGATTTACTTTAATAAGCCAGTATTTTGGTATATAAACGCGGCCGGTTCGTTGCCGGGTGGCATCCAGCCAAGTCTCCTGGATCCGGGAAGAAGTTAAAATCTGAAACGATTCAAATACGGCCTTGTCAAACAAGCCCCATTTGATACACCTCGGTACAACCTCATTAATAACGAAACTTAGTGAGAAACCACAGTAACTGTAGCGTCTCATAAACCTCAGTTGTACATCTTCTTTCCAGCCAGTATAGTATCCTTCATTTTTATATATCCAACACAACAGCTTAGTGTAAGCTTGCTCGCCTTTGAATCCAAATTCCCCGATTATCATTCCCAGTTTATCGTCCTGGTCAAGATCGGCATCGTATGGGAAATAATCAATGCCCTGCTTTTTTGGTCTTGCCATACATTATAACAGCGGTTTTTGAATTACTTTATTTTTGTACCGTTCTATATTATAACCCATGCCCTTCAGGTGACGGATCTTCTTAAATAGTTCTATCTCCAGGCCTTTGCATTTACCCAGTTTGGTTTTGTCGCCGGCCCAAAACAGCCGTTGGTTTTCGAGCAGCTCATCTACCTTATATATCAGGCGCTCCAGTTGCTTTTTATGTTCGGCGGCTTCGGTGCTGTTTTCGCGGATAATGGTTAGTATATGGCTGTACAGATCGCTTACCTCATAGGTTTTATCAAGGTACAGGTCGATGGCTTTTTTTACTTCGGGTAAAATTTCGTTTTCGGTCATGATGTTATTATTTGGTAAAACGATCAATGGGTTTCTTATAGTTTTTTAGAAAATCGCGCTTAGTCTTTTCTTCCTGGCCGGGTACTGAATAGATATAGGTGGTGTGGTCGATCTTTACCATTATTTTTTTTGTATAATCCACTTCAATGGTTTTATAATTCGACGGCCGGCGCTTTTTCTTCTCTATTTCGATATCCCGCGCTACGCGGTAGGCCTCTAATTTTCTTTGCTGTTTCTGATCGGCAATTCTTTGCTTTTCTATAGATCGCTTTTGGGTGGCGGATAATTTTTTTTCCTGCAGTACTTGTTTTGGCGGTTTGGGAGGTTTTGTTTTCTTAGGAGGTTTGGTTGCATCCAGTTTCATCTGGTGGGTGATGGTGTCGGTACCTGCTATTTCTTCGGTGATTATGGAGGCTACCTGGTCAACAGAACAATCAATTATACGGGCTATATCGCGGTGCGACTTGCTGAGCATCATATTCCGGATAATGCCTTTCTCCATATCTGAAAAAACTACCATGGTTGTTGTTTTAACTGATCACTATTCTTTTTTGCTTGTTCTTATTTACGATCGCCTCCAGGTTGATGATATAACTTTTGTAATTAACCTGCTTTTCCAGCATGTTGTAATTTTTGTTGAATGCGGCTGCCAGGTCAGGTATAGAGATGAGCCCCGCCTGCTTTATGCGATAGATAGCTATTATAAAGGATCTGTCAAGAAAATGAGGACTGGCATTGAACAATAAACACTCTTCTGCAAAGGCAACTGCTTCGTTCCAGGTGTTTATTTCAAATGTACCGTGCTCAAATTTTTCTGCCAGCATCTCGTTGCTGCCTTCGGCACCCGGGCTGCCATTGTCCAATAGCCGGAGGGATGTGCCTACGCTCATTTTATAGCTGTCAATAAATTTCTGAAGCTTTTTATAATGGGTATTACCCTGCTGTACATAGCAGTTTATAAAATCCTGGGGCTTCCATTTTTCTACATTGCTGTTTACCTTGGCAATGTCGCTCATGCTTTTTTGTTCGGTTACCAATATGTAATGTACCGGCCGTTTTAGTTTTTTGCAGATATAAAAGCGGTGCTGGCCATCCAGTATATCCATGGTTTCACCGTTTACCCTTACCTGTATGGGATAATAATCCAGCATGTCATTCCCCTGGTCAATTTCTTTCAGGATCCGCTTTATTTTTCCTTCATTGAGCGGACGGTTACCTTTTATCATGGTGAAATTGTGATAGGATACGGACTGAAAAACGATGACGGTGGATGTGTGATGTCTGATCATGATTTTTTGTTTTGCAGGGATTTATATAATATTTTGATATTGCTTTAGCCATGCAGCTGCCTTACCATGCTGCGATTTATGGTGTAGCGGTTTTTCTTATCTTTCTTAAGCAGGGGTCTCAGCCTTTTTACTACCGGGCCAGAATAGTACTTTACCGGATCCTGGTTGCCCTTGTAAAGCATCCAGGCAAGGGCCCCGCAGTGCCTTTGCTTCTGCATCAGGTAATAATTACCGGCGAGCAGGTATTTTGCGATCTGGGCTTGCTGATTCATTTCAATATGGTTTTACGGCTGCTTTCTTTTTGGCGGGGGCTTTTGCGGGCTTTATCAGTGCTTTTATTCCACCGGGCTTTATCTCAGCCATTATTTGTTTCCAGCTGAGGCCGAATTCAAATTCCGGGTTTACTTCATCATCTTCATCATCATCAAACCTTTTCAGCATCATAATGATCATAATGAGTTCTTCAGGGGTATAATGGCTGATGATCTTATCCATGATACCGGTTTTATGTTCTCTTTTGAATGATCTTGTACCGGTATCTGCTATTTCCATGGCCTGCTCAGGGGTGTTTATTTCCGGAGCGAAACCCATATTACCGGCAAAAGCATAAAGGAGATGGTCCTCAAGATCATCCAGCATGCCGCGAAAAAATTGCTTTATTACAGCAGCTACCGGGTTTGAATTTTCAGCAATTATCTGCACCCGATCCCATTTTTCTTTAAATTCCCGTAATTGCTGCTGCTCCCAGGTTTCGCTGCTTTTTTTAATTAACTTCTTTTCTTCTTTCTCCAGTTTTACCTGGTCCACCTTGTTCTTGTCGATGTAAACAGTTTGTCCCAGTGATGCTCTTTGATGGCTGTAGGTGTCTGTTTTTGTGATCACCACGGGTATGGTGTTTTTGGTGGGGGTACTGGTGTAGGGAACTTCCACGCCCTGAACTTTTATTACGCCGGTGCCGTTGTTGTTGTTGTAGCTATATCCGCTTTTTTCTCCGGATAATACTTTGCCGTATTTTTCCTTTGCAGCGGCTTTTTCACGCTCTATATGAAGCTTTATCTTTTCGTTGAAACATGCGGCATCGGTGCATTTATCATCGCTGGTAATATCGTGAAACAGCAGGTTATTGTTACAGGTGCGTTTAGGGCATACGGCGCAGGATCCGGCTGCAGGGTACAGCGTTTCATCTTCTTTACTAAAGGGCGCCCGGGCAAACTCCAGCATGATAGTACCGGATATGAAGGATTTTAATTCTTCCAGGGGAGTCTTACAGTATTTTTCATCTTCTTCACCGTCCCAGGTTGTTTGAATACATTTCGTGATACAGGCTTTTTGATCGGCAAATGATAGTTTGCTTATTACCACCGCATGCCCAAGGGGGAGAACGGCCGCACTCACCAGTTCAGCGGCTTCGGGTACCAGGTCGTTTAATTTTAACCGATCGGTGATGTACTTTTTAGTTTTGTGGATCCGGCTGGCCAGCCAATCAATGTTTTCTTTCTGCAGCAGGGTTTTAAAGGCATGGGCTTCATCGAGCGGGGCCACATCTTCGCGCTGCAGGTTTTCAATGATCTGGAATTCGAGCATTTCATCATCGCTGATATCTCTAATTATTGAAGGGATGAAATCCCATTCCAATAATTTAGCCGCCTGGTACCGGCGCTCACCGGCTACTATTTCGTAATCACCGGCAAAGGGCCTTAGTGTGATGGCCTGCAGCAGCCCCACCGGTGGCCGCATACTATCGGCAAGGTTTTTTATACTTTCCGGATCAAATGTTTTGCGCGGGTTGGTAGGGCTGGCAACAATCTTGTGCATAGGGATCATTACTACCTGGTGCTGATCACCGGCTGGTTGATTGCCGGTGTTCGGATTTTTGGGTTCGATTTTTTTTGTTTTTGATGGCATTGAAGTTATTTTAGTTGGTGAATCATTTTCTATAAAACCGCAGATCATTTCTTTTTTATCGGTGGCCACCCCGGTGGTATATACCGCAATGCCGGAGGGGTTATAATTTCTTTCAACGGATACCGGATTGGCATATTTAAATCTGGGTTGCTCCTGCAGGTCTTTTATGTGTGAGCAGGTCATGTGATACACTGCATCAATGTCGGGAGCTTCCCACATATAATTTCCATTTAGATCACTATTTAACAGGGCAAACATTGTATGCTCAAACAATGACTTTGCAGGCCTCATTTTTATGAACTTTACTTTGGCTTCTTTCATATCATGTAAATTCAAACCGCCTGTTCTCTTTTATGATGATGGTTGTAAAAGGGAAATCAGCTTCTTTTACCTTTTGTATGGTATCCATTAAATAACCTGATCCGGTAAACAATACCCGCTTTTCGCCGTTCAATTCTATTTGCATGTGCAGGCATTTGCCATTTCCTTTATCCTTATATTTTGAATCCTGGATTTTAAAAGCGATCACTTTTATATTTTTATTGAGCACCGACTCGGGCGAAATTTTATCACCTTCAAAACTTTTTAAAGAGGTTTCGATACCCAGTTCACTAAACTGCTTCATTCATTAATAATTTTTTTAGTAAATGCCGGCTGTTGCAATGCTTTGCCCATGAGTAATAAGAATCAATGGAAGCTTTGTTTTTGCTGGTAGCAACCATTCGGGCAAAATTCTGTTTGATGGTTTTTCTTAGCCTGGTAAACCCATGGAAGAAAACATACCCTACAAAATCTATCCCCCGGGCATCTACCGGAAATACCTGGTAATTGTCTTTTATAGTAAGGTGCAGATCCTGCAGGTAATTTCTGATATCATGTAATAGCTGATGCAGGTATGATTTTTCTTTTGATAAAAACACCAGGTCATCGGCATACCGGAAATAATATTTTACCTTTTTTACTTCTTTGATCCAGTGGTCAAACCCGTTAAGGTAGAAGTTGGCAAAGTACTGGCTCAGGTAATTACCAATGGGTACACCGGGGGCACTGTCAACAATTTCACCTAATAACGATAACAGGTCCTCATCTTTTATTTTTCGCCTGAGCATGCACTTTAGTACCCGGTGATCTATACTGGGGTAAAATTTCTTAATATCCAGCTTCAGGCAATACTTTGTGCCATCCACATCCTGAAGTGCCTTTTTTACCGCCCTGGCTGCACCGTGAATACCCCTACCTTCAATACATGAATAGGTATCGGCTGTAAACATGGCAATGAATACGGGCTTTAATACATTCATGATCGCATGGTGCACAATCCTGTCAGGGTAGTAGGGCAAACGAAATATTTCACGTTCCTTTGGTTCATATATCCGGAAAGTGGTGTACGCAGAAGTTTTATACCTTTTTTCCTTTAGCACCAGGTGCAATGAATGAATGTTTGCTTCCTTATTTTTATCGTGGGCAATTACACCGTATTGCAAACGTTTTCCCTTCCTGGCTTTTTTATCGGCCAGTTGCAGATTTTCAATACCGATGATTTCGTTAAACAGGTTGTTTACTCTTTTCAATGCCTTTGCTTTAAAAGGTCGCTGTCTTACATGAAGCATTACCGGCGCCCTTTATTTAAAAATCATTTTTTGGCATGTTGCCATGGCCTGTACTGCAAAAAAACATAGGTGAGCCCTGCCATTCGTATTCGAATTCGTCCAGTCGTAATTCGTATCGTTGAACGAAAAGCCTGCACCTGAGCACGAAAGAACCGGGACTAACAGTACACCACCCAAATTTTTATTTCAATACCAGGTACAACTCCTTGTACAGTTCTGAAAAATATTTATTCATGTGCTCCACCCGTGCTTCGTCCTTTAAAGCAAGGCGAGCCCCGCCAGCCGAAAGCGAATACGCCCAGCCGTAATCCGCACCGCTGAACGAAAAGCCCGCACCCGATTCATCACCGCCTCTATACCAGGGAAACCATTTGGTTTGATTACTATTGTTATAGTCCGCCTTCCATTCGGGTTGTTTCGGATCATCATTGTTTACGGCTTCTATAACAACCTGCAGCTTTAACAAGGCCATCATTCCCCGGCTGAACTTTGGTGGCAATAGAGACAAATCCGGAAGCCTGGACAGATCAATTTTATCTGCCTGTCTTTTGAAGGCTTCTTCTACGGTAGTGATTTTTTTATACATACTAATTATTTGGGTTTAAAAATTTGTTGAAAAGTGGAAGGAATTGTTTGCCGAAGTACTCTGCTTTTTCACTGGTATCCAGGCAAAGGCGAGCCCCGCCAATCGTAGACGAATACGCCCAGCCGAAATCCGTAACGTGGAACGAAAAGCCCGCACCCGGTTCGTAGTCGTTAAACCAGGCGTACCACTTTTTTTGATTGTAATTGGTCCAGTCAAGTATAACTTCCTCACGTAATACCTCCGCAATTACATCCAGTTTAAAAAAAGCGTTTACAGCCTCCTGCCTTGATGTTTTAAATGGATTTGAAAAAGGGAGCGACTCCACCGGGTCCATTCCTTTCTCCAGGCATGCATCTTCCCATGTCTTAATGCGATCGATCACACTAAGAAAATATTTATCGCCAAAGATGCTCTTTAACGATTCTTTTACTTCAGGATCCGCATCGCGGTAAACCTGTAGTGCCTTTGCTTTGTCGAATTGAATTGTTTGCATATTTTTATAAATTAAATTTCAATAATAGCGTACTTGCTGATATGGTGCCCGTTGGCAATTGCCCATGACAGGTTGTTTTCTTTAAAAGTGTTACAAGCATTGCAGCTGCGTTTCCTGTTTTCCAGCAGCATTTTATTGGCCGGGCTCCTTTTTTGTGTATGATCATCGCCCTGGGCAAAATGCGTACATACGGGGCTGTTCAGTTCGCACCACGGGCTTTCTTCTAATCTTTCTGCTACCTGCTTACGGTATTGACGGTTTTCTTTTTTAGTCTTTTTGCTTTCTTTGGCAATCGGCTTTTTTAGTTTAGGCGGCTCCGGAACCTCACTGTACATTTTATGAAACAGGCAATACCCGTCATGCTCTGCTTTACTTGTGCAGGTAACCGGCCACCTGCAGGTAGTTGAAGGTTCAATAACTATTGGCTGAATGATGGTTGCAATACACATAGCTGTAAGTTTTTTAACGAAACTGTTCAGAAATATTGATGATCTTATTTACCTGTTTGTGATCCACGGAATAGGAGATTGATTTTCCATTCCTTTTAGTGGTGACGAAGTTTGATTGCCGCAGTATTGCAAGATGCTGCGATACAACCGACTGCTCAAGATTGAGTTTATTGTAAATACTGGTTACATCCATAGCATTTTTATTGGCTTCGATGGTGATCATTAATCTTTGCCGTAATGGATGATTGATTGCCCGGAGGGTGTGCGCCGCTATTCTTAGCGAAGCGATGTTGTTGGGATTGATACTTTCCATATATTTGCTTTTTCAGTTTTGAAAATTTCGTAGTTTTCAGAAATAAGCCCCGGCCCTAACCGGGGCTTATTAGTTGGTGAATAATAGAGGTTACTCCTCTTCTTCCTCTTCTTCCCCCGCAATTGTTTCAGGGGCTGCACCTGGTGATAATGCTGTGCCAGCTGCAGGTTCTACGGTTGTGTTTTCAACCGGGGCGTTTGGTTCGGTTACCATGTTGTTTGATTTTTATGATGAATAATAAATTGCTTTTGTAAGCCCCTGTATAGAAATACAGGGACAAATCTTAAATCACTAAAAACGAACGCTTAAAATTTTTAAAGTGTCCCGGCCGTAACCGGGACTGAGTGCAGGGTATCTTGTAGGTTACCCTTTTCCATATTTTTCGGCCCCAGGTGGTTAAATGCTTTAATGGCATCTTCCAGGGTTTCCGTATTAAAACAGATGAAATTTTTGTTTACTGCATCGTACCCGTTCCATTTGCCATTGGTATCCTGCTGTATGATATTGTAACAGGCCGGGTTGATCTGCTCCAGGTCTTTTATGTATTGGATTACATTTTCAATATCATCGGTTACCCTGGTGGCGCCCAGGTTAAGGTCCACAATCATCATAAAGTCTTTTCCGCCGCATTCTACCAGTTCAAAATCAAAAGTTGAGTGTACCATGGTTTCGTTTTTTACTAATTTTAATTTTAAGCCTCCCTGTAGAAACAGGGTGGCGTTCATTGCTTGACTGTATGAGAAATTTTAAGTTACTTTACCAGAGTAAGCACTATTATCCTTTACGGCAGAAAGTGTATAGACACTTACAGGTAGTGGATCTGACCATCTTGTTAGCCTATCGTACAAATCCTCATACTTTTTTGCCGGGTGTATATATTCAATTTCTTCCTTAAATCTATTTTTTAACACATTGATTGTTTCGTCAAGGGCTAATTCCAACAGCCCTAAATCTTCTGTTGTTAATTGTATTTTGTTTTCCATTCTTTTTAAATTTGACAATTTTAGTTTTTTAAATACGGGCGGCAGTTTCATCTTTTGCTACCGCCCGGTGTTCTGTTCATCTTAAGTGGCCGGGTCGCAAGTAGTATTCTTAGAAAGCGATAACTGAACTCATTACCGCTTAATTTGGTTACTGTTATCTACTTATTCAGCAACCGAAAAACCGCTGACCGTTGGCCTTATGGTATTATTTCAAAAATCTTTAAAAGGCCGGTCTTACCCGGCTGTAGCAAGTGCCACCACTTGCAGCGATTGAATCATCGTTTAGCACGCTGATCGGCTTTGATGTTGTAGCACTGGCAGGAATCGAACCTGCGACCTCCGGATTATGAGCCCGGCGAGCTACCCCTGCTCCACAGTGCGAAAGTTTTTAAGAAACCAGGGGGTAGAAACCACCCCGGTTTTAACGTACCCTATGAAAAACCTACTTTAATTCAGTAATGGTACCCTGAATTCTTTCTCTTTTTTGCCGTACAGTTCGCATAGTTTTTTTCCATACTCATCCGCATAAGGCCCTTTGAATGTCTTTCTGTAGATGATCATGTTCATAAAGATGAGGGTAAGCTGCTCCTGCGTTTTTGCAAGGGCAATGCCCTGCTTTAGCTGTTGGTAAGTTTCATCTTCATCGGCAAAGGGTAACCTGGTAATTACCTCCGGCTGATCGTACATTAATTTTTGCTGCTGATGAAAGGCGCGTTCCTTTTTTTTGATGGCCCTCATTTCTACCTTGTACCAGATGATTAACAGGACCACTACCAATAATGAATATAACATAGCAATAGATTTTGCGGTGATTGATTACGGGATTGCTGTAACTCATTAAGGGTACGGACTAAAAACGAACGTTCTTTTTCATGCCTGGCCTGCTGAATCCTTGCTGCATAATGCTCCAGTTGAAATGCTAAAAAGAAAGCTGCATCCGGCATAAAGAACATGGCCCACGGGTTTTAATTTTTTGTTTTAATAACCGTTATTACTATGGAATCTCCAGGCTGAGGCCTTTTGGTGAGCATCACCTTTTTGTTCCTGATTTCTTTAAAGGGTACCGGCTGGCCGGGTGCTACTTTTATTACCTGGCAGCTGGCAAATATTATTGCCGCGCCGGCCATCCATACAAAATGTTTTTTCATATAGGGAGTGTTTAATTTACCTTCTCAATAATACCTTCATGCGCTGCTGGAGCCGCTCCGCCCGCTCTTCATCGCTCCATGCACCCTTTCGGGCTGCCCGGGGATGGACATCCCCCGGCAGTTCCTTTTTTGCTTCGTGACAAACTTTGAGCAGCTTGGCATGTATAACCGACTGCATAGCTGCTATTGATTCTAATTCAATTAATATTTTGTTGGTGTCCATTTTTATTTTACACTGATAATATTTCACGAATTTTTTCAAGCGTTTTCTCGTAGCAGCTTCCTTTGGTGGTGATGCGGTCAAGGCTGTTTCGGTTCATGCCCATTTTTATTGCCGCATCTAATTTGGTAGGCTGGCTGTTGATCCAGTCTTTAAATTTTTCCAGTATTTCGGCATCTACATTTACTGATTTTCTTACTCTGTCTGTTTGCATTGAATGGGTTTTTGGGATATACCACAAAGCGGGTATTGTATTTAGCTTTTAATTCTGCTATATTTGTTATAACAAATGCTATAACGATGTAATATTACAGAACGTTGTTCTATTATCAAAATAAAATGAGAACAATTTTCTATAAAAGTTATCCACATTATTTTTAACTGTAAAAACTTATCGATGGCGAAGTATATAGAGTTTTTAATAAAAAAGCCGCCGAGGGTGATTACCGTGAATGTGAACACTGAGTATATAGCAGCAATAGAAAAGGATGGTAAGAAGGTGATAATTAAAATGGCTTGCGGTGACGGCAATTCAAGCCTGGTGTACACTGTAGATGAAGGTGATATAGATTATGAGGCAATTAAGAAACTGGTTCAAGAATGAATATGCAAAGTTCCTGGTATCTTTTTTTTATTGGAGCTATCAGTTCTTCTTCGGTACAAAGGGTGCGGTTTGTATGGTCGTCCACCATTTGGCTATATACCATGGCCGCTTTAAATATTTCAATTTTTTGATCGATAGTTAGCTGGTCCATAATAATTATTTGAATGCAAATTACAGAATAATTTTCTAATGAGTGTAAAAGAGAGATTGATAAAGTTTATAGAAACATTGGGGTTGAGCCAAGCTCAATTTGAACAAGCTTGTGTGATTTCAAATGGATATATTAATAATATTAGGAATTCTGTTGGCCCAAAAGTTCTTGCAAAAATTGAAAAAACATACCCGCAATTAAATAAAATTTGGCTTCTGCATGGACAAGATGAAATGTTGAATCAAAACTCAAAAGTTTTTTCTCTAAACTATGATAATACCATCAAAGAAGCTCTCACACATGAACAAGATATGATAAAAAAGCAGTCCCTTTCAGATGAAACAATAAGGGATCTGGCCCGATCCGGAGTTATTTTGGCAGATGCCAATAAAACTCTGGCGGATAATAACAAGGATTTGATTCAAATGTTTAAATCTAATTCAGTTGCTCCTCCGAAAATCTCAGAATTGCTATACCCATTTCTGGGCAAGATTTCGAAAGCCGTGGCAGAAAAATATTCTTTAAAGAGCGATGATGTTTTAGTAGAATTGGGCAGGCTCTTACTCGAAGATCTATTGGGAAAGAAAGGACCGGACATAGTACCTGGTGAACGCAAGCGGAACAAATAGAATTCATGATAAGTAAAGAATTTTGAAGGGTTACGGCAAATGGGTTTAAGTTATAGACAGGATATCGAATTTTAGGTAGGATGCTATTTCAGTTCATATAACGTGATAAAAAATAAAAGGGTTGTTTGGCAAAATGAAAAATGGCGTAGGACATTCAGAAAAGGATAAAAGGCCGACGAAAGCCCACACTCCGTAATCTAAAGCCCACGCCATGCCGTGAGCGATCAGATACCCGGAGTGTTTAAAATTTCGTCGTTTTTTATCCCGGTACTATCGCAATATTTTCAGACAACAATAATAATGAAATAAAATCGATATAAAATAAATTATATAACAATGTAGAATTTTAACTACAACATGCAATATTTATAATCAACAAAAATTAAGTAAATGAAGCTAATACTGATAATTTTATCACTTAATTGTTGGACTGATATCCAGGCACAAAAAATAAAAAAAGTGGAAATCGATAAGTTTACCGGACATAAAAGAATTTTGACTGAACATATAAGAGTAGAGGCTACTTTGACCAAAGTGATGAACATGTACTTAAGAACTGTAGATACTACAGTATTTATTTCTTTTTACGGAACTGTTGGAATAGGAGTTATTGGCACAATGGATGGCACCACATTCCTTTTCCCAAATAAAAGTACATTAACAGTCTATCCTACCGGTATTCAATCATACGATGGATATGGGAGCAATCAATACTACGATCAACAATATTTAATTACAAAGGATCAACTGGAGATGCTTGCAGCTAATAACCCAGTATCAGTGCGAAGGATATACAACAGTAATTATGTTGATGTGGATATCAAAAGCAAGTTTAGCCCTAAAATATCTGAATTGGCGGCAATGGTTTTGAATGAAATGAATAAAAGTGAATAATGAAATGCATACGTGCGATATTAGATGAGCGAGACCAGGATAATCCATCGGCTGTTGGAATAGTGGAAAGGATCAATACGTTAGCATCATATTGCAAAATTCATCCCGACCAGGAAACGATCCTTCAAGTATCATCTGCTTCCAAATCAGGAACTGTTCGTGTGGTGTCAATCTGCTGCCAGGATTTCCGAAACCAATTGATCCGGAGAGGACTAATTCTTCGGTAGCGTCATGATCAGACAGTATTTCATTTAAACGTTGTATATCCTGGTCAAATTTACTTATTGCAGTGTCTTTTTCCATACTGCAATTTAAAAATAAAATATGGATAAAAAGCATCATTCCCGGCAGGTAACTATTCGCTTCCTCCAGGAGGTGGACCGGATCACTGGCCGGGGTAATGGAATAAAAGTAACCGCAACTGAAATAGGCGAAAAGATAGGCATCCGGAGCACCAACATAACCCGGATGAGAAACTATCAAGGTTACTTTGTAACCGTGGATGCTTGCTGCAGGTTGTGCGAAAATTATGGAACAGATCCTTCCTGGCTACTGCTTGGAACGGACGAAAAAACACAGAAAATTGATAATAATATGGAACTTCGTGTACAGAAGCTGGAAAAACAGGTGTCCAAACTAAGCGGACGAATGAAGCAAAATGCAGTAACGGCGCGGAAAAAGGTAAGGCTCTCAGATAAATAGGATGAGGCTTTTGCCGTTAACACCACTGTTAACACTTTGATGATTTTTAGTCAAATTTCATCAAAATTGAAAAACAAAAAGCCACGTCCAGTAAGGGTTTCAGAATTTTAATGTGAATGGTTTAGGGCCTTCTAAGCTGAGGGTCATTGGTTCGAATCCAATCCAGGTCACTTTCGGAAAACCTTTGCAGTAAAGGTTTTCCGATTTTTTAACCCTTTTTGTTTTGTGGCTTTTTTTAGTAAACGTTAACACTCACGTTAACACTTTTAAAAAAAAGTCGACAAATGATACAACTACCAAACGGCTGCTATTGCGGCGAACTGACAGTTACCCCAAAGAACTGGAAACAGATCGGTGCGTCTGTGAAAAACCCCTGGTGTATATCTTACCGGTTTTATGACCCTGAATTTAAAGATTTATATCGCAAGGGGATGCTTCGCATTGTAAAAGGAATGAATGATGAAAAATCATTGGAAGCACGTCGACAGTCCACAAAAGAAAATATTGAAATTGAATTGGGCGTTTTACAACGTGGCTTCAATCCCATCCGTGCCAAACTTAAGCTACCGGCCATACAATCCACAAAAACATTTTCTGAAATTGATCCTACCACCCCGATACTCCAGGCGCTTCAATTCGCGTTGACAAAAATCAGTATTGAGGAAGGTACCCGGGGCGATATGACGAGCATGCTGAAATATTTTACCCAGGCTACCAATGAACTTAAACTGCAGTTTACTGAAATCGGGCAACTACGCAGAAAACACATCCGGCTGATCCTGGACCAGGTGAAAGTGATCAGGGTGGTGTTTAGTAATAACCGGTTTAATAAGTACAGGACCTACCTGATGATTCTTATGGAAGAATTGATGGAGCTGGAGGCGATCGACGGCAACCCTGTGAAGGATATCCGGAAAAAGAAAGAAGTAAAGCGGATCCGGGAACTACTTTCGCCTGCTCAAAGAAATATCGTTAATGCTTACCTTTTTGATTATTACCGCGATTTTTGGAGGTTTCTTCATATTTTCTTTCACTCTGGATCCAGGATTACAGAAATATGCCGGGTGAAACTTAAAGACGTAGATATAGAAAATCAGCGTTGCAAGTATTTGGTAAAAAAGGGTGGTGCCTGGCATGAAGTGTACCGGCCCATCAAAGATGTTATTCTTCCGCTATGGGTGGAGCATATCGGTAAAGCTCAAAATCCTGACGATTTTGTTTTTAGCTGGGGCCTGGAACCGGGCCCGAAGAAATTACCAGCCTCACAAATTACAAAGCGCTGGCTGAGGCTGGTAAAAAAGAATACAGAACTTAAGATCACCGCGGACTTTTATAGTTTGAAACATCTAAATACGGATGAAACCGCGGCTTTATTGGATATTAAAGATGCTGCAGCGCAAAACAGTCATACCTCTACGGTAATAACTATGAAACATTATGCTTTTGGGGAAAAGGATCGGCAAAACGAGCGCTTAAAGAAAGTTGATAATAAATTCGCGTAGTTACCGCGGTACCAAAAATGGCATTTTCATCCCTACTTTATAATAAAGAGAGTCGCTGGCTTCTACTTCAAGGTAATAACGAATATTACCATCTGAGCGTAAATGAAGGGCTAATCTGTCTTCAATACCTGTTCTTTGAACTGAAGTAATTTCCATTACGGTTACACTCGACCGCCTTACCTGTATTTCTTCAGAAACACAGCTGTAAAACAAGATTGTTATTAATAAAATTCTCATTTCAAATTATTTAGGGCCCCGGTAAAAACCGGGGCCGTGTAACCAAAACTACCTGCTTATGAGGAGGACTATCTTGATAATTTTTCTTTCAACTTTTCAGCCTCCTTAAGAGGCTGCTCGTTGTTTGAACAACTAAAAAGACAAGATGATAACAGTGCGGAAATAATTACCGCGAAAAGTAACTTTTTCATATAATTGAGTTTATAATTTTTCAATTTCTGATCTTACATCAATCCAGTAATTCATTTCGTACTCCGGCACTAAAGTCATAAAGAATTCAGCGGCTTTTCGGGATAATTTTTTTGATACCAAACTGATTATAATTTCCTGCGAAAGATCACTGTCGGCCTCTAATAATACCGCGTAAATATTATTAAAAATGGCTTTCGCCTGGTCCTTTGGTGATAATTCGGGTGTCATACCGGTTTGGATTTTTCTTTATCCAGCCATGCAGAAAACCTTTTAGCCGCTCCCAATAAAAGCATTACAAGAGATAAAAATGCACCTGCAGCAGCAATAGGAACCTTTTCCACTACCGCAAAATATAAGCAGGCAGTAAGAATAACCAGGTAGAATATTGCGCTTTCGGTTTTCATCTTGTGACAAAATAAAATGTTGGAGGAACCGTTAAGGCCGCAGCCTTAATAACTACATGCAGCCACCCGGGGATCTTGCTTAACAGCACATCTACCTTACTGCTCCACGGCCCGATCGTACCGGTGAACCACCAGTAAATACCTCTTTTTTTATTGTAAAGCCCATCAAAAAAGAACCAAATAAAACCCATCACCATGCAAGCTGATAATGGTACTGAAAAATACCAGGGTAATGGCGAGCATGTTTTAAAGACAATAATAGCCGGGATGGAAGCAATGGCCACCTGTATCCATTCTTTTAAATGATTAATGGTTTTACCCTGCTTCCACTTTTTCAGGTCGTGCTTTAGCTTTAAATAAATGATAGCGCATACCCACAGATATGCGGCTATCAATAAGATTGTTCCCATAGCTTAACCGCCGTAAATTGCCATTAAAACAATCATTGCTAAGAAAATCAGGATCGTTACCCAATTGTGCCTTAAGTAGGCTTTAATTTTTGGTGACATTGTTTTTATATTTTATGTGATAAGAATCTTTACTTTGTTTTGTCATTATGAATTTGAAAACGAAGTACCCGGCTACAATTAATCCCAGGCCGATCCCGATCCAAATAAGCGGGTTGGCGCCGGTTCGTTTTGTATCCTTTGATTTTTCTTTTTCAACCTTGCTTAGTTCAACGGTTTGTGAGGTTGCTATTTTCCCGCTGTCCTTTTTTATAAGTTGTGTGAGGTCTATTGTAGTGGTCTTTCCCGAACTGGTAAGGGTTACTGATTTTATTCCTTTGTTGGAACTTATTTTTTTCCCAGCAATAGTCACTTCATGAACCGGACCGGCCAAATCTTCAGCCCTTTCCTTTCCATCATTGAAATTTACCGTTACTTCCTCCTTATATTCTTCCTCATTTGTTTTTGTCACAAGGCTATCAGTTTGCCGGGTACCCTCTGCCTGGGTGATAGTGGTACCGGTGCTGTCCGTTTTTTTATAACTGGAAGTTTTTATTTTTTTTGTGGACGAGCATCCGGTTAAAAAAAGTAACAGGAAGGTGAGCCCACCGAAAAGCAGCGATACAAAAAATGATTTGTAATTTTTCATAAATTACGCTTCTTCAAACGTTAAATAATAATCCTTACCAGGTGCGAAATAGTCATAAGCGGGAGTGCTTTTATCTATTTGCATTTTCAACTCCCCTGAAGGGGTTGCTTTGGAGAAATCGGCGTTTTCGCCTTCTTTCCCATATACGGCATTGAATTTTACCTGCCGAATTGAATAATCAGTGCTGTATGCTTCATCAATAATTGAAACACACCTGAATTTTGCTTTTACTGTCATAAAATTGTTTTTATTGTTAATTAATATTTTCAACATTATCGGCCTTGTTCGTCTTTTCGTCCACCACTTTCCTTATATACTTTTTCGTACCTCCTAAAAACAAAGAGAAAGCCCATGAACCAATTGCCCCGGTCACCACAAAAAGCCCACGTACCCAATTTTCAACACCCGGTTTATACTGAATAATTTCCGGCAATACGATGGCAAGGATAATTACGGTGCATACATTACTTGCAATACCAATCCATTCTTTCTCTAAGAATTTCTTAAAGACAAAGGTTTGGTTTGCCACTTCAAAATCTTTCTTTAATGTCCTCATTTGTGCGAGTGTGGCGAATATTATTCCCATCAATCCCGCTAACATATTGATCATATAATTATTTTAAAATGTGACTTATTACCCATATCCCAACTGCGGATAAAACAAAACCACCCATACCCCAGATTATTTTTAAGTACAAGGCGTTTTTGGTTTCATTTTTTACATTTTCGTCTATTCGTTTGTTTAGTTTTTCAATTTCTACTTCGTTGTTTACAATTCTAAACACAAGGCCGCCATCCTTGCTTAGAGGGCTACCCATTAAAGCAACATACATTTCATGTAATTTCATTTTTATATCAACCACATCCTTTAAAATGATACTGATCTCATCCCTCGAAGCGTCAACTTTTGTTTGCTCACTCATAAAATATCTTTATACAGTTTTAAATCTTTTATAAACATATATATAGGGGCGTTAGGCTGCCCTGTAATTGAATTAAACCGTATTCTCAATGTTTTTGGTTTTGTCCAGTCGCCTGTACCGTCACTTATCGTAGTACTTGATGAAGTAGTGGCGCCGTACTTGAATGTAATGGCACCGGCCACGGCTATCATTTCAAATGTATTTTGAGTATTAACAAGTGAAGATGAAGTAGTGCTTTGAACGATCAACCCGTTTCCCCTGATTCTATAGGTTACGGTAGGGAACGCACTGTTATCCGCTTCGGCCCGGAAGGTTGTAAGCACTTTCCCGGCGTTGTCCAGCACTTCGATATAAGCATTGTTTGCTTTCCCGTTCACATCTCCGCCCTCTACAGAGAACTTAACCGTTCCTGTTATCTTCCAGTCGTTAGAAACATTATTGGTTCCAAGATCCCTGCTTACATTATAGGTTTGGGCTGTGGGTTGTGCAAACCTCATGTACAGATCAATATTGCGTTCCCGGTCGTATGAATGCCTTGCTGTCTTAACATCCCATAATTGGGTGAAAGGATTGAAGATATTATCGGTTGTCGGGTTTCTTGTCCATCCAACTGAACTTGCAGGCAAGGTTACATCAAAAGGGAGCCCGGCCATAAGGTCGGTATAACCCAAAGTTGGAGCTACATAAGAGGCCGGGAAAGGAATGGTTACTACCTGTTCGGCGATTGTATTTAAGTTCGTGACCTTCCACCTGTGGATGGCGGCGTGATCGCTTTCGTCACCATGATATAGATATAGGTTACCGTTCCCATCTTTCGCGAAAATGGGAGTATTTGCATTCCCCGCCATTTGCGCGGCTGCGTGTCCTGATATTTGTGGTCGTGTGGTGCCAAACTGACCCACGGCCAAACCATTATCATAATAATGGTTGTACTTATTCGTCTGGCTGTTTTTCCAAAATTCTCCATGGTAAGAAGTGATTATATTTCTATCAATAATATTCACATTACCACCGGCGAAGTCGTTCACAAGATTCCCGCAATCGAACCACCCTGCTGCAGGGTAGTCGCCCTGGTAATTTCTGTGGGTACTTTTTTCGGTTTGGGCCTTGAAAACATTAGAAGCCCCCCGGTCCATTATTCCCAAATGATAACCTGTATGGATAGTGGAAGGAACTACACTTTGGTTTGAGTACAGTTTGTAATTAAACCAAACAACTTTGTCTGTACTGAATAACTGATTGTTTGGGAATTCCACCGGTGAACCTGTTGTTGTGCTCTTTGTTCCAACTGCAAGTATCGTAGACGCTCCCCAGGTCGGGTTTCCTGATCCGTCAAACCCTGTGAGTGGGTATCTTCTTAAGGTTCCTTGTGTTCCTGCTTCGGTATAGTCTTGAAGTGAACCATCACTACAAAGAATCCTTGTCAACCCGTTAAAAATTACCCCTGTGAATCTTAACTGGCCACTTGAAGGAAATTCTACTATTTCAGTTGTAAAGCCTTTGCGGATTGTTCCATAAGTCCTTCCATTGCTTAAGGTAGTTTGGAATTTTGGTGAACCGTCATAGGTAGGAAAAGCAATATTGTGGCCCCAGTTCTTTTTTAAAGTCCATCCTGTGGTACCTGATAGTGTTTGAGTGGCGTAATCAATCTCAAATTCAAGCATTTCGGAGAATACTTTGTTGATATTGTTCCTATCAACAAAAACCGAATACGTTGAACCCAGTGACATTATTCTGTCTATAAAAGTGGATGAACTGTTGTAATGTTGAACTCTGAAATTCCCGGGATCGTTCACCCAAAATGATCCGTCTGATTGAAAGGCTACGAATGGAATTTTATTGTAAGAGAAATTCCCAAAACTGTTGATATCAGAAAAGTAAAACTTACTATTTGATACCGTGGCATCCGTTGAATACCCTCCTGCCGTTCCAAGTGTTGAAGTGCTGGCCCCTGTGGTGTTATTGAAAAACTTTACCTGTTGACTTGCCCCGGCATCTGTAACAGCAACGATTGCCCCGTTTACACTTGTGGAAGATGGCGCTACTAAACCTGAAAGTACCAATGTTGCCGCGGTTAAGGTTCCATTCACATTGACGGTGTATTTTGAAACCGTGGTTCCGGTTATCATCCAAAGATTATCGCTTGCATCAACACTTAAACCTTTGCATCCTGCATAAGTCAATGTTTGCACCAATGCCCCTGTTGATTTATTCAGGACTTGCAGTTGATTTATTCCACCTCTTGCAACGAATAAATAACTACCTGTTCTTTGTACGGCCAAACCGGTTACAGTAGCGTTCGCGGCGTTTACAAAAGAAATTGTTCTTTGGTATGTCCTACCGAAAAGGCAGGTATAAGCTGTTCCGTTCGAAAATAAAGTTTCTGCATCGTTCGAAACATTCGTTCCAAATACCCAACTATTATTTCCGCTGTTGGAATCGAACGCTCCCCAGTAAACTATCGTTCCATCGGTAGTTACATAGTTCACATCCGCATTGTCCGAACCACCACCGCCCAAAGTGATGTTAAGTTTTTGATTTGGCGTACCAATTAAGAACTTCGCCCGGCTTGCTGATCCCTCACTATAACCTGTGCAGAAATATCCATACGTTGAACCAAAGGCAAGCCCTCTCATACAGTGATAATACCCACGGTGTTTTGTATCCCCCGTCTGATTATCACTTGTATTTCCGATTGTTCCCTGCCAGGCATAACCCACATTATTACTCAAAACTTTCACCTGGTAGGTTGCATCCGGTGAACTGATCGTATTTCCGTAATCATCTACCCCGCTCCAATAACCTGTATGTGTACCTGAAGCTATTGTGCTATCACTCCAAAGAGTTTTCACAAGGGTGCCATCCGTTTTGAAAACCCCTGCTGAAGTTTTCAGGCTTGACCCTAAAGTGAAAGAGAATGCCCCATCAGCTCCCGGAGGCGAAGGATCTGCGTTTACTGTTATTTGAACGATATCGGTAGCTTGCGCCCCTGAATTATCGGTTACTGTTAATTGAAAATTATACACGCCCTGTACCAATCCGGTCAAACCTGTAGAAACGGATGAAAGCGAAGTAATTGCCCCGGCCACCGGGCTGCCTGTTACTTTCACCCATGCATAGCTAACGATCGTTCCATCTGAATCAGTTGATCCGCTGCCTGAAATTGTTGCGGTGTTCGTTGGGAGCGTAATAGTCTGGTCACTCCCGGCTGCGGCTGTTGGCGGTACATTGGCCGCTGAATTCACCGTTACTGTTACTGTGTTGCTCCCGGTGTCGCTATCATCATCTGTTACCGTTAACCGGAAAGTATATACCCCCGCCTGAAGTGCGGTGATTCCTGTTGTTGCGCTTGTTGAACTGGTAATCGTTCCACCGGCCGGGCCTGAAAGTTTCACCCACAAGTAACTAACTATCGTGCCATCTGCGTCCGTTCCGCTCCCTGTTAATGTGGCCGTGGAAGTGGGTAAGGTAATCGTTTGATTTGCGCCGGCGTTGGCCACGGGTGGAATGTTAACCGGAGGTGCGGAAATTACAATTAAATCCATCGTGTCGGTGTCGGTTCCACCGCTATTGTCCGTTACCGTTAAGGCGAATTTGTAAGTACCTGCCTGAAGATTATTAATAACCGTAGTGGCTGAAGATTGACTTACAATCGTGTAAATTGTCGGGCCGCTTACCTTAGTCCATAAATAACTTGAAATCGTTCCGTCCGAATCGGTTCCACTCCCAAAAAGTGTAATCGTATCAGACGGCAAGGTTCGGGTTTGGTTTGCTCCGGCGTTGGAAATCGGAGGGATGTTAATAACAGGATTTACAACAACACTTATGTTATCCGAATTGGTTGCACCGTCATCATCCGTCACCGTTAGCGTGAAAACATAAGCTCCTGCAATAAGTCCACTTACCCCGGTTGATGCTGAACTTGCCGCCGCTATCGTTGCCGTGTTGGGGCCACTTGTTTGCACCCATGCGTATGTTGAAATGGTTCCATCCGCATCCGTACCTGATCCGCTTAAAGTTGTTGAACTGGTTGGTAACTGTATGGTAATATCAACCCCGGCATTGGCTACCGGGTTTATATTCGTATTAACAGGAACCGAAGGAAGGAATTTCCCTAACACCTGCCCTTGTACGCTGAAAGAACAAAATAATAATATGGTTAAGATAATTCTCATTCGATTATTGTTGTCGCCTTTAAGGTGGCAATTTTTAATTTTAATGCTGCGATTTCCTGTTTTAATGCATCTATTTCTACCAACAAGGCACCGCTTGTATTTAACAAGGCTTGCTGAATTAGTGATAACTGATAAGGGGTGATATTCCCCGGTTTATCAACCGTGGCCGTGTCGTTTGTAATCTCATACTTCCTATCGGACACATAATTGATCTTTACACTCCCGGTAGAAGTTGCGGTATCCACTTTTACCGTGGGTGCTGTTTCCAAAGCGTTCAATCGCTCATCCTGCGTGCTGTCCGTTGCTGGCTGAAATTGCGCCTGCGCTTCCAAATTAATCACCCTTGCATCCTGTGAAGCATCCTTTGCCGTTTGAGCGTTTGCCCGTGTTTCAAGATTGGTGATTTTTGTGTTGGCAGACTTGATGTTATTTTCGGCGGTGGTTACACGCTTAGTCAAAGCAGTCGCCTTTGTATCCTGCGATAAATCGTAGATTGATTGCGCACCTGCGAAAATTGGAAGGAAGAAAATTAAATGAATTAGTATCTTTTTCATGTTTGTTTATTTATGCTAACCTTACTTTTACTACCCCGGCTGTGTGGTATAATCCACCAACTGCAACTAACCCCGTTGCTGCTGCTGCATCATCAGCAAAATTTGCTGCTACCAAATCAGTGTTTATTATCGCTCCATTGAATGTGTGGGTGTCGGCTGTGTAGGCAAGAGTGGATATTCCAGATTGGGCTGCACCATGAATAATAGCTTGTGTTTCACCTTCATTGAAGATGGCATCCAAATTAAAATTTGCATCTATTGCGCCAGTACCAAAGCCAAGTGAACAGGATTGTTTTTCACCATCAAAATACGCTTGAATAACAGTTTGAGCCAATATATCCCTCGCATCATTATAAATAAAAGAAACATTACCCCCTCCTGTTGAATTATAAGCCTTTATTTCAGCTACTTCTGCATCAGGTGTAGGGTCAATAGTTAAGAAAGCATTCCCGTCTTGATTGATAGCAAAATAACAACCATCCAAATACACCGTTCTATTCGCTGTTAAAGAACCTGGTTCTGCTAAAACTTCATCAAAGTTTTGAGCGGAACCCCCAGCGCCGCCATTGGGATTAGGAAAAACCGCTTCAACCTGTGTGTCGAAAGTGGCTTCACTGTCTATTACTACTCCCCCGATTGTTACCAGGTCAATAGCATTGTTTCGGTACTCATAGGTAGCGCCTTTATAGGTTAGCGCCATGCTAATGGTGTCATTCGCTGAATCGTAATCCAGGTGTACATCGCTCAAGTTTGGATGTAAGTGCAGGCTTCCGTTATCGATGATAACTTTTGCTTTTTGGCCGTGTTTGGTAATTGCTATTGGCTTGCTCATTATTTTTGGGTTTTATATTGGTTTATAATTTGCCGTTTTGTGCTTCGTTTTGTGCAATGGTTTTAATAAGGGTATTTAAGTTTAAAGTACTGGTTTCAAACATTTCCGCTAAATAAGAATACCACCCCACGCAAGGGGTTTCAAGGTCATATCTACCGTCAGGTAGTTTTTCAAAACCACCATCTTTATTCGGCTTGCCGAATCTTTTTAGAACTGTATTTATATCGCCGATTATCTCACCGGTTGCTGTTATTACATAGGTGTAATCAGTTATATCAATCCTTCTTATGTACGGTTTTATAAGGCCCATTTTTTTTGAACCATTGGTATTATAGAATTCTACACTGAATTTTAAAATGATGTTATTTTTATTATAACTGAATGATTCAAATACCGCCTTTCTTTTAAAAGTGATACTATTTTCCGTGCTGTCGGGCATATCAAATCCTAAAGCTGTACTTTTTCTTGCGTCCTGTGCATACCCGGAAATGGTAAAGAAAATAACGATTGATAATAAAATATTTTTCATGTTCTTATTTTTTGATTTGATCTTTTATTTTATTTTGAATATCCTTTTGAAGGCTGTCAATGGATGCAATAATAAATTTTACTTCGTTGTGAGGCATACTGCTTTTGTCAACAATTTGTTTTATTACAGATAAGTTTTGAAAGTGTTTTGAAAGTTCACCTTCGCTAAATTTTAGCGTATATTCCTTCTGTTCATTTGTAGTGAATGAAAGAAGAATAACCGCTACGAATAATGATAATAATCTTTTCATATTTTTTAATTAATTATAAACCCTTACTTCAAGAAATAATGCACCTGTTGTTATTAAAGAAGATAAATCAGCAGCAGCATTAGAGGAATCTCTAACAGAGAGTGTAATTTGGTTAGAAGCATCCACATAAAGGGAGTATCTGCCTACAATAGCGCCATTGTTTCCTATATCATGGTAAACCTGATTACTTGAACCCCCTGATAATTTAAGACCGCCAACTGCTACTGTTTTATTAGTAGTGAAATTAGAACTTGTTAACTGGTATGCTCCGACACCGAATCTACTCCATGTCATACTGCCCCCTATTCCATCATAAAGAACATCAGGAACAGGGTCACTTGTGCCACTTTGAGTTAAGTGAACAGCATAAGACTTATAAGGTAATTGTACATCCCCTGATATATCAGCAGGAACGCCATTTACACTCATTACCAATGTGCCGTCTGCATCAGGAAATTCTATTGTTTTACTGCCTGTTACATTTGTAACGCGCAGAGCAAGGAAATCTGAACCACCATTCGAGCTAAATTGTATTTCTCCTAATCCTGACTCTATAATAAGACGTACATTATTATTTGTTGTTGTATCAGCAACCATAACAACTGACCCTGCAGAACCTAATACTATAAAAGAGCTATCGCTTACTATTGTTCTTGTAGTTCTGTTTCCAACATCAGTTACACTCTGCAAATGCTGTGGTAATCCGCCACCTGTTGAATTAACAGTAATAGAATCACCGGTAAAGGATGGTACAAGGGTAATGTTTGTTCCTGCAATAATTCTTTTCATCAAAGTACTCACCGATTTCATGCTGTCTCCCAAATTATTCTGGAAAATGTATCTCAAAGAATCGGCACTTAAAATCACATTTCTGAATGACCATGGATCATCTGTTTGCCTGAAGATTACCGCTCCTGTTCGTGGGGTGCTTCCGTCACCTCCCTGCCAGCTTGTAACGCCACCAACCGGGTTTGTATTCGTTCCACCACCTTGTAGGAAAATATCATCAATCTGTGTTGGGCCTGTGGAGCCGCCTAAGCCCTCCATTACGAATTCAACTTTGTCGAAAAGGTTTGTGGGGGCAACCACCTGGAAATGACTGAAAGGAATTGCGATTAGTTGCCAGGTACCAACAGCATTTGCATTCAATCCGTAAAATCCGTTATAAAGCCAAATTGGGTGGGTAATTCTGTTACTACCGTTTGACAAGAATACAACCAATGGGCCCTTGTAAACGCTGTCAACGAGCTTAAACCAAAATTTCAGGAAAGTGTAATCATTATGACTATGCATTGTTCCATCCTGGAAGGCGAATCTTCTCCTTATAGAACTGGGTTCAAATCTTATGCTTTTTAACCCGGCGTATGGTGCGGTAGTGTAATCAAAATCAACCCCGCCGCTTATTGTAGATGAACTCCATTCAACGTGTTCGCGATAAATAGGTTCATTAACCACCCCGTCCGGAGTGGTGCTGCCAGCCCTCACAAGATAGATAGCTAATATCAGTTCACTTAGAACATTCACTTCATCCAGTGGAATGTCTGCAAGATCCGGGCTTGCGTTATCTCCATCATGTGTTCCAATATTACCTAACGTGTCAACATATACAATAGTGTATCTATCTTGCGAAACGTGTGATGGAGTGATGGAAAAGGTGGTGGATAGACTGTTATAATATTTACAACCGATACGATAATATAAATCTGTTGTGTGTCCATTAAATCCGGAATCTATTAATACACTCCCGGTTATCCGTTCGGAATTGCAATTATTAATCGTGGTTGAAGATCCTGCAAGCGGGAACCATTTTACTCCATCGTAGCCCCAAAATTGTCCGCCTTTGTAACCTAAACCGGCGCTGTCCTTTAAAGCAAGCCGGGGTGTATCCTTTGGAATAATTAATGAGTTCCTTATCTCAAAGTTTTTGTACGATGGACCGTACATCTGCACCGGCTGCAGTACTTTGTTGCTGTCGTACTGAGCACTGGCCGAAAGTAAAAACAATATAAGAGCCGTTAAGAGCTTTAAACTTTTTAACTGCCCCGGAAATAATTTTTTCATTTCATTTCTTTAAATTCTGTTATTCAAATGTAATCTTTTAGATTATTTTATAATCGTTTGGATTAAGAAATTTTGATTAAATGTGTACCATATAAATCACCCCAATATTATCAACCCGGTTTTCTGTACCGGCATTTTGTAGTGTGGTCCTTGATTGTGAACCCGGTACCATTACCTGTCTGTCATTTGCATTGTCGCTTAATCCCTGTACATCACCGGGATTGTAACCATGACTATGGGGGCCGACCATTTCCCCTTGCCAGGCCATAGGATAATCATAAGTCCTTTCCGCATCTCCGGCATAGGTATTGAAGTCTTTTAAACCTCTTTCACTCATATTCATTGTGCGGGGCCACCTGAATTTTTTTAATGTACTGTGTTTTACGAATTGACCCATTCTCAGCACTTCATAAGAATAGCCGGGATCTGTCACCGCATCATCTGTAATTACATGGCTTGAAGGAAGTATATTATTGATCCACCACCATACCCTGCAGTATTCGTCACCATCAGACAATGATCCGTCTTCGGCATGATAAGCGGGCATGTTAACGTATGATCCTGATTGCCTGTTGCCAACATCTACACCCTTATAGTCTGTAATGACTTCCCAATAACTATCATCGAACTTTCGAATAAGCAAATGCTCTCCCTTGCTTATCCAAAACTCAGCGAATAAATTACTTGCTGCCATAAACCCGTTAAACCGGATCCTGTCGCTCCCGGGTATTAATAGTTTTACCTGGATGGCCGTGCCTCCACAAGTATTATCAAAATAAAAACCTTTGTCTGCTGCAATAGCTGAAAGAGCGCACAGTGTGATAACCTGGGTGGCTGCTGATCCAACTAACCTTACTCTTTTCTCAATATCACCTGCAGTTAATGTTTTGGTAGCTTCCGGAACATTCAGTATGCCATTATACAGTCCTGTGGGTGTAACCGTGGGGGTATTTGCAACCCGGTATTCTATTTCGATGATCAGTTTTTCATCCGTTGTTAAAGTAGTGCCGTTTATTATATCAACATTCCCGGTTAGCGGATCATTGGTGAATTCAGTTAATGGTTCATAATATCTAAATGATTCTTTGAATACTCCTTTGATGTTTTTGTTTACCAGGTAAGGATCTGTTACGCCTGTATCACCATCGGCCGGATCATAAGCACCGGCGCCGCCAACGGTATAGAATCTTCTTTCTGAAATAGTTTCTCCCGATAATGCATTTACAAGTAATTCCAGCTTTATAGTTCCTAAGGAAGAATTGGTAGGTGCATCATAATAACGCACATAATAATTCTCCGGATCAAGATTGGGAATAATGAAATTATGGGATGCCACCGGCACATCAATCCAATCTTCCCAAACTACGGTGCTTGGTGCTGAAACCTTACAGGCTGTTACGTGAAGCCAATCGGTAAAACCTACGGTTCCTACGGTTACTTTTAAATTGACTATTCCCATTTATTCATTTTGAATGTTGTGTACTGGTACGGTATTGCCGGCACCGGTGTTTCCGGTATCTCCAAATACCGATACCTCTACCATTATAGTTGAAATGATTTTTTTGTTCGTGTCGGTTGACACGGCAAATATTTTGCTGTTCCTGTTTATTCCTTCTTCTATCTTGAAGTTCATACCGCGTTTAGGGTAATCTTCAATTTCAGTGTAGTCTGCCTTGCCATCAACCAACGCAAATGATTTGTTATCGAGCTCCACAAAGTCACAACTCCATATTTCGTGTATCAAATCAATTTTATCATCAGACAATCCGAATTCATCACCATAAAAAATTGGCCAGGCCCGGGAACTTTTACTATTTAGCAATGAAGGGCTGTGTTTTTGGTTTCTATACCTTTCCTCAGTCTTTATCTTTTCGAGAAACTTTGTATGAGCATGTACCCGGTACTCAAACTTTATTCCCGTTTCAAACATTACGTCTTTGTGAAAATGGCTGTGCCAATATTTGTGCAATATGGTACCTGGGATTGGAATTGAACTAATGTACTGGCATGGAGATATAAAAACGTCATCCAGCCCCGCCAATATTCTTACATGATAACAACCGGTCGTTATTCCAGTTAAAGGCATTTCTACATCATAAGAATACCATCCGGCCCTATTGAGATTCGGAAGCCCTACCAGGGCAACCAGGTCAATCAAAATATTTCCTTCCTCATCTATAAGTTGAACCACTATGGGATCAAAATTTGTTTCAAACTGCAGCTTTATGGGATCATCGTCCTGCCATACCTGTATGTCTTCCTCCGGTTGTTGCCAGGGGAGTATTCTATCCTCAAACTTCCAGTCTTCAAAATGCCTTGTGAGGTATTTATCCAACAAAGCCGGATCAACTTTATAGAACCGGACCGGATTCAAAAACGGTATTTCTAATAAGTTATCCATAATAATCAATGAGTTTTGTTAAGTCATTCGAAGCAAGGGTTAAAAACTTGTATTGCTGAATTGCCCTGCTGGCCGGCGCAATGCTTACTTCTTGTAATATTCCCTCTATGGTATAACCATTCAATGGAAAACTTAAAACCTGTAACGGGTTCGCATCCAGCAAATCCAATAAATTATCAGCTGCAGGAAAGTCGCTATCTAAATACAAGGGATAGAAGAATGCGGATCCTAATGATGAAACCGGTACATCGGATTTTTCTATTATTCCACCGGCTACCATTTTATTGTTTCTGTCGGCTGATTTATACGCCAAAACCTTGTTGCCGGCAAGATAAAGTGATGAACGCATGAACGGCCCGTTACGCAACAGGTTCCTTTTTGGTGAAAGGGGTAAATTGAATATGGTCAATGGTTCCAATAACCCTGTAGCTGTGGCGTTCAAACTTCTATCCAATGCATAGTGTACCGGGATGGTACCACTTGCCGGATTACTTGTTGCTTCAATATACAGGGAGAACAAATCATTGTCGGCCTTGTTATCGGTGGTGTCTTTTTTGAAAGTTGTAACCCTTACCAGCTCTATTTCATAAGGACTTGCTTTTATTTTGCTTACTTTATCCAGCTTTGCCGGGCTTTTTGTAGTGCCGATACTCCAAAGGTATTTGCAGTTTGGTTCTTCCTTACCATTGGCCACCCCTACATCGTTCCGCATTTCGGGATATCCGAATTCAGCTTCATTGAATAAGTACTCTTTTGCTACCGATACTTTAAAAGTCTCATTGGCCGGTCCGGAGAGTGGTATCACATTGGTAGTATCAATCAAATTTATTTTTGAATTAAACCTTACTACTTTGGTTTTCTCGCTTATGCCTACTGCATCAAAACAATCCCAATCCTGAAAGAAGACTGAGAATGATATAAGCATTACTGCATCAGTTAACCCCCTTAAGGCGTTGCCACAGGTAAAAACCTTTTGCTTGTATAATTCAAAATAGGGTGAGGTATCGGCGGTATAGTTTCCATCAGTCACTTTATTAATCATCTGAGTGAAAAGATATTGGGCCCGGAAGGCTTTTATGTAAGTTGTTGGCTGCCTGGTGATGAATGAAACGGTTAAATCGCTGTCTGGCAAAAATTCAAAATTGTAAAGTAGGTCATTTACTGTTCCGGTTGTACCGAACATGAAAAGCTTTTCGTTAGGATAAACCGTTATAGTTTGATTGATATTAAAGGTGTATACTGTATTTGCAACAGGATTAAAAGAAAACAAGAAATATTCCATCGTCCCCCCAAAGCCATTGCTCCTGTTCGTCTTCACCTTCAATGCTGATCCAGACGGAGGCGAAGTGCTATTTAATGGAGACCTTACATTTATCGTTCCTTCAATTGTGATGGTTACCGGGAATGAATTTAGATTGTAATAGAAGTAATTTCCAGAATCTTTTACGTAGGTTTCGTCTGCCCCGGCTGTACCCGCCACTGTTTCAAAACCCTGGGATCCATAATCAATCCCTACGCTGTTTCCCTCATTATTAATTAATACGAATGAAGGAATATATCTAACATAGTCATAGTTGAGAATATCTGTGATTGTGGAATGTGTAAATCTAAAATTTAGCTTTTCATGCAAATTGATACCATCCATTTTTATATTGATAGCATCTGGGACATTCATTGGAAACTCATATACAGTATTTTCATTGGCTTTAAGGAATTTCGCCAATCCATCTTCCAACGCTGTACAGGTTATTTTTGTATTGTCGTGAATGAACGTAGATAGGTCAACTTCTGCTCTTATCAATTTTTTATACCAGTACCCGTATCCGACCCCCGGCCTGGTAGTCCAGTTTTTGATAAGCGATCACCAGGTAAACACTTTCTTCGATCCCTAAAGTATAAAAAATGTGTTTCAGAATTTTAGCGGCATCCTTTACATACTGAAGTGGAATAGAAACAGTCCTGTCAATTCCCCAGTACTTCAGATTCCTTATATTTTTGATCGAAAGGTCGTACCATCCATCCGGAGAATATTCCAGAAAATAAGGCTGAGAATTGATTGTAACCATACCGGTACTGTCCAACTTCCAAAAGTTGTAGTTTTTGTCCTGTAAGGCAAATATGTAATCTGTTCCCTGCATTAAAATTGACAATTTTCGTCTGTGTATTTTGTTTGACTGGCACCCCACTTCCAAAGGGCCACCATGCCACGATCACCGGCACCTAAATGCAATTCCTGTTTTCCCTGTATGGCAGAAACTATCATTTTTGTTTGTTTTTCCATAGCCAATGCAAGACTGTTGTCTTTTGCCGGCCGGTACCCGATGTTTACGTTTGCATCCCGGTGAGCTGCATTGAGAAAAACATTCATCCAGGCATCTTTATCCGGGTGAATGATATCATCTTTTGCAATATGGGTAACTACATTCCTTCCGGATGGGAATTCGACACTCCCGTCTGCATGCTCCAGTACTTCCATGGTATGTCCATCCGGATTATCATTTAATAATCCTGGGCCTTCATAGGCCTGGCCTTTTGATTTGCCCCTGAAAAATCTTGGTATCGGTGTAGCAATAGCAATGGCCAACTGAGCTGCTCCGGAGGCCGCGGCCAGTATTTTACCGATCGGGGTGATGGCAGCTGCGATATTCTTGGCTGTACTCAAAAGAATACTGAATACTGCCAGTGCCTTTTCAGCCTGTGCCTTTTGGCGATCGATTTCTTTTTGCCTGCGTTCAAGCTGTTCTCTTTGTGCCTGGGCCCTGGCATTAATGATTAAAGTATTAGCAGCTTTTTTTTCTTCGGAAATCATTGCCGCATCATTCGCTTTCAGTTCCGCGTTCTTTCTTTCTTCAACTGCATCAATCTCATCCTGGATGCGGTTTTTCTGAATAGTGGCGGCAGCATTTAAAGCACCGGAAATGATATCGCCAATAACCTGGTAAGCCTGTTGTATTTTATCAATGGTTTCAAGAACCTTGGCCCGCTTTTCATCTTCATCTTTAATAACCTTGTTTTTGGTCATTTCAGATAACTGCATTTCCAACTGTGCCAGCTTCGCCCTTTCTTTGGAAACATCGATACCCCTCAGTTCCATTAAAGCCAAAAACTTCTTTGTAAATTCTATTTCTGCCCGGAGCGATGCAGCATGATAATCCTGATCAAGTTTTTCCCTTTCTTTATTGAATTGTTCCTGTGAAATTTTACCCTGGCTAAACCTGTCGTTGAGTGCCGTTGCTCTCCCAAAATATTCTTCATCGAGTTGGGCCTGTTTTTTCTCTTTACTCTTAAGTAATAAAGCCAATTCTTTTTCCTGGTCATCTGCCAATTGCTTTAACGCTTTTTCCCTTGCTGCTTTTTGTGCGTCACTTTGGCTTTTCAACAAATCAGAATTAATAGCACTTATCTTATTGCCGAAACTTACGGTTAAAAGTTTTACTTCTTCCTGGGATTTTAATATTTCAACCCTTTTACCCTTCTGAATTTCAACTTCTGATTTAATTGCATCGGCATACTCCAGTCCCTCAATTCGCTTTCTTTGACTGCTGATGTTTTCAAGTGCAATTATTTTCTGCTGCAGTGTTGAGTTTTCATTGTCAACTACAATTTGATTAAGCCGGATCTGTTCATTCGCATCTTCTATTCTTAAGGCTTTAATAGCTGCGTTTTTTTTCTTCTCTTCTTCAATAGCTGCTTTTAAAGCATCTTGTGCTGAGGTGTCTTTTTTACCATTTGCTTTGGTTTTTGGATCCAGGTTTATGTTTAAGCCTTTGGCTAACTCAGTTGCTTGTTTTACTTTATCAGCTGCTGCATCGTAAAATATTTTTGCCTCATCATCTGCATCTTTAATCGCTTTTTTTACACCTTCAATTTGTCCTATGGCAAGCACCCCAGCCGCGGCACCCGTTTGGCCGAACGCAGACAAAAAACCGGATGTGAGATTGTCAAATAGACTTACCTGGTCTTCCGAACCGGCCACCAGCCCCTTTGCTGCTGATTCAGCGCTTTTTGCAAACAATGTATTAGCCTGAGCCTTTAATCCCATTATTTGAATATAAGTACCGGCCTTTTCATTATACAACCTTTCAGCTTCTGCCAGTGAGGTAGCTTTCCCAAAAGTATCACCAAGGGTGTTATTGTAAATTTTTAATGCATCATCTTTGGAGATGACACCGGATTTTGCCTGTTCGAATGCAAGCTTTACGCTGTTGGTTTTTTCAATGGCTTCCTGGGCTCCTTTTTTATAATCGGCTAAGGTTTCGTTATAGGCTTCCTGGGCTTTGTTAGTAAACCCAAGCGCTTCTTTTAATTTACTGAAATTTGCTACTAATAATCCTACACCTACGATCAAAGCACCAATACCGGTGGTGATCAGCGCCGCCCTCAGCCTTGTGGCGGATGTTGCACTGGAATCCATCGCAATAGATACCTGTCGTTGCGCGAATGCATATAACTTATTCGCAGCGGTTCCTTTAGTAGTTAATTCGTTGGCGATACCTTTTACCCCGTTGGCCACCGATTGAACAGCTATGAGGGTTTTGGTGGCTTCGGCCGCGTCTTCTTCGCTTGCACCGGCTAACACGGCCGCACCTGCGAATACCTGGAAGGCATCTGCAGCAAAACTTACACTTCCGGCAAACAGATCAAAGCCCCGGGTATCACTTGACAATGCTTTTACTTCAGCACGAGTATCACCGATCTCATCAGTTAAAGCAGCCAATTGTTTTCTTAACTGGTTGGCGGCTTCACTGCTTCCTAAACCATTTCTTTCAAGGTCGATCAACGATTTTGTAAAGAAGCGCAGTTCAGCGGTGGCATCAGCTACCTTACCGGCAATATTCAGGAACTTTGGTTGTTCGGTGATTCGTGAAAAGCCTTCGATCTTTACCCGGCTTTCTTCTATTTGTTTATTGAGTGCCTGTACATCACCAGCAGCTGCTTTTAAATTACCACCGGCAAATCCTTGTACTGTAGTACGGGGTGCAAATGGAGCTGCTCCGGCATTTTGTACCCGGATCCGGGTTTTTTCCAGTTCCTCCAGTTTCTTTTTTTCTTTCTCCAGGGCATCAACGATAATTTTAGCGGATCCCTGGTAGTTACCGATGTTTATTTTTTGTGCACTCAGATTATCTACACTTTTTTTAATAAACTCGTTGTACTTATTAATTTTGTCATTCAGCTTTTGCTGCTGTTCCTGGCCTTCCTTTGTAAAAAGATTTAATTTATTTCTTTCAGTATTCAATAAACGAACCGCTGCACGGGCTCTTTCAATACTACCGGTATTGGCCGCATTTAATGCTGCCTGGTCCTTCAATTCTTTGTTCTGTTTTTGAAGTTCTAACCGGTTGGCCGCGGTTGCTTTGGCGTAGTCGGTTTGTATGGTGATGAGTTTTGCTTCGCTGGCAAAACGTTGATTAATTAGCGCGGTTACTGCTTTGATGCTTTCGGCCAGCTGGGCGTTTGCTTTCGCGGCGAGATCTGATCCTTCGGTCACCCCTTTCGATGAGGTGGCCCCCTGTACTTTTGTTTTAGCGGTACCAAATGCCAGGCGGGCATCTTCTGCCCGCTGAATTTCCGCGATTAAAAAATCCGTATCCTTTACGATCGCGGCCCGGTCGACATATTTATCAATTAATTCAGAACTCATGATATCATGTTTAACTCGCTACTGAAAAGAAATAACCCTTTGTTTGTTTCCATTTTCCTGTAAGTACATTTTGTACAGCAGAAGCACTAATGTTTAAGGTCTTTAAGGCATCTTTTATACATGGAAACCTTTTAATGGTGTTTCCATGTAAATCATGCAAAATGATCGCTTTAGGATTAGTGCTATATTCCCCTTTCCCACTTACTTTTAATCCTGTTCTTACTGCATGCTGAACATTTTCGGACCTGGTACACCATTGAAGATTCCCTACCCTGTTATCAGTTTTATTCCCATTTTTATGATTTATAAAATCCAATCCTTCAATTCGTGGTAAAAAAGCAATTGCCACCAGCCTATGCACCAAAAAACTTTTCCTTATTTTAATTGGTCCGTCCACTCCAGAAAGGCAAATCTTTTCATAACCAGACTTCATTAAACCGGTCCACATTATTTTTTCACGCTTCTGCTTTACAGCTCTATTCTCATACCCCGTTGTGTAGAATATTGGCAAACATTTTATTCTACCCATATTTGAAACCTGGTAAACACCTTCATAGCCCGGTATATCTTTAAATATTTCAGACACGCTTTTTTATTTTTAAGGATTCGCAATAATGGTTATACCTTTTAATTCGTTCGCAATATTTACTTACTGTAATCTGTTCGCCAATTTCGTATTTAGCATAATCGCTGATGGTGATCAGCATGCTGTCGAAATAACGGCGGTCCATGGGGGCCCCGTCTTTGTTCTTTTTTTGTATTTCAGCAAAGGCCAATAATTTCAAGTCAAGTTTTATTTTTAACGCTTTGCTTCGCCTGAGGCATTTGTTTATTTCTTCCTGGAAACCGGAAGGGTCCCTGTTGTTGAACTTACATTCAGTCCGGAGTAGTTTGTTTAATTCATTGCTAAACTTTTTTTGTGACTCGAGAACGAATGGAAGCACATCATAATTTTTAAGTATGATGTAGTTTTGAATCTCACAAAGAATATCGGCGAAGGATCTTATTTGTTTGTATTCAATATCCAGGTTTGTTACTTCACGATAAAGGGAGAGGTATAATTTATATTCATTGGCGCCGATCGCTTCGGTGTATTCCTGCAGAATGTTGTCCCAGGCTTCAGTAAGTTCTTTTGGATCGGGTGTACCGGTGATCACCAGGGCGAATAAATTATGATCCACTATGCAATCGATGAACCGGCTAAGCGGAAGATTACTGATGTTTTGATATATACTGCACGACTTTATGATCACCGGCTGCACTGGCAGGGATGGTTTTGTATATTCCCGCTTCTTTGATGATAACCAGCGTTTCGCCTTGTTCATTTGCCAGTAGTTTAGCTGCAGCACGTGCAGCGTTTAATTTTTCGCGTTTCCAGGCTGCTTTTTGATCACAGATCCAGCATTTGCTCATGGTTATGGTGTTAAACCGGTGATCCTTTTTATTTCTTCCATCAATGCCGGCCGAATTAATTCTGATAAGAAGTACTCTTTCCATTCTCCTCCCAATCCATTGATGGCCGTGGTGTATTTTGCTTCAAATTCGGTTTCCTTCCACCCGGCTGAATAAATAATCCTGTCAATGACAATACTGATTTCCCGGCTGCTGTGATAATACCCGTTGATGTATAAATTCGGTACGCCTGGCCTTCTTTTCGGATTGGGAGTTATCCTGTCTTTCCAGTCGCTGTAAGCTTGTGCCTGTGCTATAGTCTCAAAATATGGATCTTCCTGGTAAGTAGGACTCAGGTCCTGGCCGGTGTTTAATTTACCGGCGAGTAACTGCTGTTTGTTTAACTGACCCAGATCTACCGCGTACTTCACGAAGATCCTTGCCACCATTTCATCGGTATAAGGCTTTAAAGCTTCTACTTTTTTATATAGGCCTTTTATGGTCATTCGATGGAAGTGTCTCCTATTGGATCGAAAACCTTTTTTGCCTTTGGCTTTTTGTCCTCCCGGTCATCGCGACTTGAAAAAACAGGGGGATTGATTAAGGAATAAACTTCCTTCATCCTTTCTTCGCTTAAGTCATGATGTTTTTCACCGGCAATAAATTCGGCTTCGGTTTTTGTTTTCCAGTGCTCTTCGTTGAATTGAATTCCTTCAAAAATCATAACAAAATATTGTGGGAGGCTTACGGGCCTCCCGGTTTATTAAGATTCGGTTAAGATCACAGACAGCAACTCAGTTTCTGTTACATCCGCAGCGTCGAGCACTGCAGGGGTAGGAGGGTTGAGCCTGAATTTTACACCTGGTGACAAGGCGGTGTATGCCGTACTGTCGAAAGTAACAGTTAAGCATTTCAGCGTATTATCTACCGCTATCGATGTAATGGGTAAAGAAGTACCGTAATTGGTTCCGCTGCCGGCGGTAAATGTTAAGGCTGCAATGGCTGCTCCATGTTCATCAAAGATGTTGTAAGGACCAATTGCGTTGGATCCGGGAATGGTCATCCCGATCTTGAATACATTGGTAGCATTACTGATGTAAGTAAGGTTAACATCCAGCAGGGGAGTGATATCGCTGTAATTACCGGTGCTTTCCATCCAGTAACTGTTCTTAAAGTACTCTACCGCGGACAGGAAACTTACCGTTGCTTCAATTAAACCTTCTTCCACATTCTGGCCGGTTGCCATTTCACCACCCTTAAAGAAAATCTTTGCCTGGTAGCCGATAAAATCCGTACCGGTTTTTGTGCCCCAGAATACACCATTGGCATCGTACTCAATCAGCCGTATGGTTTGATTGTCGAAGGTTTTTAAACGCTTCAACAAATCGGCTCCACCGAAGAACTTTACAGTGTAGGCTGGCCGGCCTTCCAGGAGAACGGTTTTATATCCGAGGTTCAGGGTACCTTCCTTATTGGCCTCTGAAGTCCGGGCAATTTCCTGTATTTCAGGAAGCGGGAAAAATTTATTTGTAGCCGATTTTGACAGCTTTGAATTGGTTACCAGTTTGGCAAAAAAAGTGTCCTGGTCAACATAATCAGCAGCTGCAATAAGGCCGTTGAAAATAGCCAGGCGGGAAAGTACCCCTTTGGCTTTGTCGCAGGCCTGTTCGCCTGTATTATCTACGGATGTGCCGCATAATGAGTATGACATGATAATAATTTTAGAATTTTAAAAACAATTGTTCCTGTTATAATTGAGTTTTAAGTTGATGCGGAAACTATGAACGGGATGCATATCAACCCTTGCCAAACCTTTGTCCCGGATGGACCCGGTGTATTCTTTCAATACGTTTTCAATACCCAGTTCTATTGATACGAAATTGAACCCGTACCATCCTTTTCCCAGGATGTTGAGAACATCGATCCTTATTTCTTCGTCCGCACGATTGGATAAGGCTGGTTTTAATTTTTCGATGTTTACAAAGAACACCAGGTGTACATCCGCTATGTCTCCGATCTTGTGGGGGATGGTCGAGTTCATCCCAAAAAAAGAAACGCAATTCACCGCATCATTCCAGTACACTTCTTTGTATTCATTGGCCCCGCGATAAACTTCTGCTACGTATCCATTATCTTTTTTATTCCGATAACACCTTGGGTAGCTTTCGTACAACAGACTTTCTTCGTCATCCATCGGATCGAGTCCCCAGGTTTCCATCAACAGGTTATACAGTTTTGTCTGCAGTTTGCGGATGGGAACATCTATTCCTTTTGGGTTGTCAATTACTGTAAGCATACACTTACCGGTTTTGCTTTTGGAAAAAATGAATGCTTTACCCGCACGATTTCCTGTTCTATCTGTTTTCTGAGGCCGGTTGTCTTGGGACCATCACTGATGGGCGCTACTCCCGTTAGTTCCATGGAGGCCTGCACTTTGTCCATTCCTTCTTTTACGGCCCGCTCGGTGCTGTTGCTTCTGTTGGCGAATAAACTTTGTTCCACTACCTGGGCGCTCATCTGCAGGCCGATCATATTATCAAACAGGGCTGATTTTTTTACGATCTGCCAGGTATG
>JANNOM010000052.1:0-2890 GCA_031399065.1 Chitinophagaceae bacterium | reverse complement strand
AATGTGCTGGAACTTCAGCAGAAAGTACAATTAGCAGCTATGTAGCTTATAAGGTATTTAAATATACAAATCCCAAATTCCAATTTTATTAATGCGGAATTTGGGATTTGTTTTTGGGATTTGCAGGCATTAATCTTTATTTTTGCCTCCCCTGAATAAAAGGGGTGTTGGAGAGGTGCCTGAGTGGCCGAAAGGAACGGTTTGCTAAATCGTCGTACGGGTTAAACTGTACCGTGGGTTCGAATCCCACTCTCTCCGCAAAAGATCTTTAATTTATTATTTCACCATTCCCAATGATATCTATTCAGCAACTGACCAGGTATTAATGGTAAATATTTTTAGTTCGGGATGTAGCGTAGCCCGGTATCGCGCCTGGTTTGGGACCAGGAGGTCGCAGGTTCGAATCCTGCCATCCCGACAATGCCTCATTGATTGATTTCAATGAGGCTTTTTTGTTACCGGCAAAACTCATTTTTTTTAAAGGGTTGCCATCATATTTTTGCAATCTGACCATTTTGGTGATTGGCTTTCTCAGATCGGGGTTTTATATTGATCCATTTTTCTTTTTTCACCGGATATCAAACATGTTGACAACAAAACTTTTTATTGAATAATATTCAGGAGATATACCGTGAACTTGCCAACCGGTAAAATTTGTTCACGGGCTTCGTTTAAAGAGTCATTATTTGTATCACCCGCTGCGCTAACAATGTTTTAATTATTTCTGTGAAATGAGCCATCCTGAAAAATTATTCAGCATTTATATTGAAAGTGCGATTTCTAAAATTTATTGCTTTTGATTAGATAAAATGGCATTAATTCCTCAATGCTTTAAACAGTTGATGCTAAAAATTCAGAAATGACTATTCTTTGTGTATAAATGATTCTTTTGCGGGATTGTCTAAAAATAAAATCACGCTTTTATTTTTTTGTTTTTCTGAATAACATTGATATATTTGTTCTTCAACGGTACTAATAGTTTAAAATTTCTGAAATTTTTAAACTTTTTACCTCTTTGGTACCATTATCTTAGACCAGAAACCACTGATCCACTATCATCTGTAGAAATACCTCTTTTAACGTATTGTCCTCCATTTTCCTTTGTCATTAACGATGAACAATTGTTATAGGTAATTTTGTTTTATAATTCGGGTTGTGATCCGGGTAATGAAATAAACTATAATCGCCGAAATAATGAATTATTCCGGCGTCATATTTTTTATTATTAAGCATGATCTGTGAATTATTGAACAGTTGAACCGGGGAAGGAATACAGGACTTTTTTGTTAGCAGGCTATTAGAAGAAAATTATTTATGCATCTTATTTAACAGGTTGTTTTGCTTATTTAACAGGTTGGACGATGGCAGTAAAGTTATATGGAAGTAAAAAATGTTGTTTATACGGGATTTTTATCATTGATGAATTCCTGTAATCAACAAAAGGAAAATGAATTATTAGCAAAAATTTGATTAAATAGTAACTAATATGAGTAACTCAACAAAAAAATGGTACGTTTTGTACACTAAGCCAGGCTGTGAGAAAAAGGTGGCAAATTTGTTGTCACGCAGGAATATTGAAAACTATTGCCCGCTCACATGTAATTTGAATGGAAGAAACAGGACAGTGCAGGAACCATTATTTAATTCATATGTTTTTGTTCAAACCGCAGAATCAGCGATGCAACAAATCCGCAAAACGGATAATGTGGTAAATTTTGTTTATTGGCTGGGCAAACCGGCAGTGGTAGAGGAGGAAGAAATAGGGATCATGAGGCAGTTTGTAATAGAATACGCTAATGTGAAAATGGAAAAGATACCAATCATCAATGTAGACGGAATGGAACGGGTTATTGGAGGGGCATTGGCAGATAATACAACGCAAACTGTAACTTTTAAAAACAATATCGTTAAAATTGTATTGCCATCTCTTGGATATATCATGCAGGCAGAAGCAGAGCAATCAAAGATAGAAGTATTCACTTCTTCAAAGAAATCCTATACACTCGTGGAGAAATACCAGTATGCTATTCAAAAATATAATACCAATTCAGTAACAAAATTCTAAATAATGCTCAAATCAATTTCCTGAATTACACAAGATTCATAAGTCATAACTATGCTTTTACTTACCGTGGAATAGTTGTTTTTATATAGATTAATTGCCGTTTGCCATTGGGTTCCGTTTCATCACCGGTAAATTTATCGAATATTGGATCTGTTACGTATTTATCTGTTATTTTTACTTTGCTAAATTTATTTTGTTGGTATATAACAAATTGAATTAAGTTTAGGAAAAATATATTTTTATTTGAATGAGATTAAAATATATAATCTTACATTCATTTAATTCTTTTGAAAAGAAGCCATTATTATAACAACTTATGCCAAACAAGAAAAAATTAAGTGTATTATTCCGTTGTTGCCTGGTATTCACTTATAGCTGCATGCTGTTCTCGTGCAACTCCTCTAAAAAAATAACCAAGGAAGATTTTATTTATTTCCGGACCGGATTGGATAGTATAAAAAATATACAATCCAAAGAACCTGTTATACAGAATTATGATATATTGAGCATCCAGGTGCTTAGTACCAGCTTAAACCAGGAGCAAACCTTACCTTTTAATATGCCAAATACTACAGCAGGGGGTTATATGGTGAGTCTTTCGGGACATGTGGAAATGCCGGTTATAGGCCCTGTAAAGGCCTCCGGTCTTACCCAGGCTCAGTTGCAGCGGGAGATATTGCAAAAATTGTCTCCATATGTAAAGGATCCATCTGTTATTATACATTTTGTACAATTTAAAGTAAATGTCCTTGGAGAAGTGAAGTCTCCCGGTACAAAAAAGTTTACAGCCGACAGGGTAACTATAATTGACGCCATCAGCGAATC
>JANNOM010000028.1:0-57942 GCA_031399065.1 Chitinophagaceae bacterium | reverse complement strand
GGTAAAAGCGGTTACTTATGTAAGTTCTGGTGCAGGTAGTGAAAACCTGGCAGGTGCATTGAGCAATACCCAGGGATTAACGGTGTTCGCTCCTACCAATGCAGCGTTTACAGCCCTGCTACCGGTTTTAGGTGTTACCTCTATAGAAGCAATACCTAAAGCAACGCTTATAAACGTTCTGAAATACCATGTTCTGGGTTTACGCGGTTTCTCTTCCGACCTGGCAGATAACCTGCAATTACCCACCTTGCTCGGTGCCACCAAAAGTCTTACATTTACAGTAACAGGGGGAGCAAAAGTGCTGGGAGAAGGCAATGGCGGAACCAGTTCAAACATCGTTTCAGCCAATAACATGGCGACTAATGGAGTAATTCACGCTATCGACAGGGTGCTTAGGCCTTTGTAAGATATAATGCTTAGAATATTATTTAAATGACCCGATAGCCGTAAAGTCTTGCACGCACAAGACTTTACGGCTTTATTACCCGAAAATGTTTACACACCGGTACCGATATTTAATAATGCTGGCGCTGGGAATCTATTCTTACTTTAATACGCTTTTTTCACAAGTGTATTTTTATTATGGAATACAGGTTCCCTGGTATTATGCATTGTTGGTGATAGTGACCATTACCGTATTGGTATGGGAAGTGAACCGCTTACTTGAACGGGTTATTACAAAACAATTTACCTCGCTCAGCAAACCCCGTTTTCTCGGGATGTTTTTCCTGGGAGGAGGCCTTATCTCGGCTTCCATAGGTCTCGGCGTCTGTTATATGGCCGCCTCACTACTTGAACTTCCGGCGGAAAGTGTTTCCATCGCCTTGCGCTTAACCATTACGTATGCCACCCGGATCAACTTGTTTCTCCATATCTTAAATGCGATATTCGTACTGGTAAAAGAATACCGGAGCAAACAGCTGGAAGCGGAAGAACTGAAGCGGATCAGTACGCAGGCCGAACTGCAATCCATAAAAAATCAACTGAATCCTCATTTCCTGTTTAATAATCTCAATGTATTGTCGGGACTGGTGATACGCGATAACCCCGAAGCCAATAAATTTATTGAATCTTTTTCCAGTGTGTACCGTTATATCCTTAACAGCCAGCAAAAAGAGCTGGTAGCTGTACGGGAAGAACTGGAAGTAATCAGACCCTATATTTACTTGCTGGAAAAAAGATTTCCCGAAAGCATTATGGTGAAATGGGAAATTCCGGACCAGTACATGGATCATCAGATGGTGCCCGCTTCCCTGCAGATGCTGATGGAAAATGCCATCAAACACAACGTAGCTTCCAGGGCAAAACCGCTCACTATTTCGTTTTCCGTTGAAAATGGCGACATGCTGCTGGTAAGTAACAACGTGCAACCCAAGCAACACCAGGACCCATCCACTCAGTGGGGACTTAAAAATATTTCCAAACGGTACGAGCTGGTTACCGGTAAAGACATTAGCGTTAAAAAAGGAAATGATCATTTTTCTGTACTATTGCCACTAATACACCCCGGTTTATGACCACTCTTATTATCGAAGATGAGTCAATAGCTGCCGAACGATTGCAATACATGCTGCAGCAATGCCAACCTCCCATACAGGTGCGGAAAGTGATTGATACCGTGCAGGAAGCGGTTCAATGGCTAAGGAGCGAGCCCCCGCCCGACTTCATACTGCTCGATATTCACCTGGCAGATGGATCCGGCTTCGATATTTTTCATAAAACCAGTGTGGTTACCCCCGTTATATTCACCACCGCTTACGACAATTATGCCCTGGAGGCTTTTAAAGTGATGAGTATAGACTACCTGTTGAAACCCGTATCCCAGGAACTGCTCGAAAAAGCCCTTCAGAAATTGATTACGCTTCGATCCAGTGCTGCCCCGGCTATCGACTATCTGCGGCTCGTACAATTAATGAAATCGGCCAGCCCTTCTTATAAAACGAGGTTTACCGGTAAGATCGGTCAGAAACTATTTCTTATTCCCATAGATGATATCGCGTACTTTCTGGCAGATAACAAGATTGTATATCTTTGCGCGAAAGACGGCACACGGTATGTAATAGAGCATACGCTGGAAAGTCTTGAAACGATTACGGATCCTGCCCAGTTCTTCCGTGCCAACAGAAGCATTATTATACAGGCGTCTGCCATAGACCAGGTAAAGCCGTATATTAACAGCCGGTTGAAAATATGGCTGAAGAATGGCAGCCGTCCTATGGAAATCATCATCAGCCGGGACAGGGCTCCGGATTTTAAAAAATGGTCAGATTTATAATTTTTACCTGCTATGCAACAAAAGCGATGGCTTCTTTTTATATCCCTTCTCCTATCATGCATCCTTTGCAGGCAGTCTTTAGGCCAGAGTATAAAAAAAGAGGATGTGGTTTATCTTAAAAATGAGTCCGTGGTACGCGGACGAATTATTCAGAACGATGAAACCCGCATACGCATTCAAACGGCAGATGGAAGTATATGGTCGTTCAGTGCCGCTGAGATAAGTCGCATCAGCTCAGAAGCACCGTTTAACGGGTTCCGGTACAAATCCAGGGGTTATGCCAACTTTACGGAACTGGGGCCGCTTGTTGCAGGCAAAACGACCATCGATGGAGTTACCACGGCAGCCTTTTCATTTCAGTCGGTAAATGGCTATCGCTTTTCTCAATACTTCTTTACGGGCGCAGGAGTAGGCGTAGACCTGTATGCCACGCAAACGATCATTCCCTTGTTTGTCAGCATCCGGGGCGACCTTACCACCCAGGGCACCATTCTTCCGTTCTATTTTGCAGAAATAGGCAGCGGTATTAATATTACGCAAAACTCTTCTGCGGGGGAGGATTTCAAAGGGGGTTTACTGTATGCCGCAGGAGTAGGCGTTAAGATCCCTTTTAACCGGTCTGCCGGCTTCCTGGTCAGCTTCGGTTACCGTCATCAGGCTACGTCTTATCGGTTAAATGGAGATGACAGGAATATTATCTACAACCGGCTTGCCATCAGGGCCGGGTTCTTTTTATAAAGCCCGCGACAGATTACAGTAAGTCCATGGCTGCGCGACACATCATTTTACTTTTTCACAAACCGCATCATGGCAATATCTCCCATAATAAGCGTGAGCGTAGTGTCGCCGGATACATTATACCTGTTGATTTTCTTTAAGGTATTTAAAAAAAGTTGTTCGCCCTGCCCGGGACAAGCCATCATCGTAGAGCGCCCATCGGCGAATGTAATGGCATATCCTTCCAGTGTTATGTTGGTGCTGAAAGGGTTGCAACTGGTATGTCCTCCTATCTCCAGGGAGGGCAGGTTAAATACCAGGCTAGGCTTCTGTTCGGGATAAAGTCCCTGAAATGCAATGCGCGGGCCGGTTATATAATTAAGTTCCCAGGTACCATTCAACGCATTAGACTCCGTGCCGGCCGAAGAAGCCACGGGCTTGGTATTAGTACATGCGGCTATAAGAATGATCGCGGTAAGAAGAAAAATAAATGAGCTTATCGTTTTCATATTATCAGGCATTTTGTTTTGCTAAAGTAGCGGTAATTATTAAGAAATAAACTAAAGCCGTATGATTTGCACGGAACGTATCACATCGTTCCAGCCATAAGGGGCAAGACTTATAACTGAACCCGTGAATGTTCTGTATTGGCCGGTGAGGTTTAATCCGCTATACACCCTGATAGCATAACCACGTGCCAGTTGAATGGACGAAACGGCCCTGTCGCCCGTCGCCCCCAGGCTCCTGATCCTTCCCGTACCGCAGGTAATAAACCCCCCGCTAAATCCATCGTTCCGGAACAAAATGGCTACTGCTACCGGGGCGGGGGGCCGGGGCACTACACCGTTTCCGCCCTGGAAGCCGCCCCCCGTATTACTTCTTTGAATAAGACCCGAAGCCATTTTATTGTCCCACCCATACTGCGCAAGATTGGAAACACTTATGGTGAACGTCCGGGTATTTCCCCTGTTATCATACATCCTTAACGCCATGCCCGGGGGAATATAAATGGAAGACACATTGCCTCCCAAAAAACCCAGCTCGTTAGCACCGAAAGTACCGGTTCCCAACGCCCGCGACATGCCGGTATACTTCATGTCCCTATATACAATTACGTTAGGCCCCCGGGGTGGTACGGCAATATTTCCATTGCCGCCACTGCTGCCACCGGGGGGGATGCCATTACCTCCCTGCGACCCGCCGCTTCCGAACTGGGCATTGATAGAATGGCTGGTAGCAAGTAATAGCAGGCAAAACAGTATCTTTTTCATCTTAGATTGTTTTTACTGGGTTCAGGTAAAATAGGAGAGCGTGAAATAACTATCCGAAAATCCGCCCCAGCAAGCCACCGGCGGCACCCATCCCTTTACCACCGCTTAACATGCCAATTAAAGAACCGAGTCCGCCCCCACCCAGCAAACCACCCGAAGCAACATTACCCGAACCGGTCGTATTTTTATTCATCATCCGCGAAATAATAATTGGTGCAGCGATACTTACCAACCCCTTCAGGAGTCCGCCACCATTGATGCCTGACTGCTTCAGCTTATCTCCCAGGCCGGAAAGAAAGTCGGTTTGCTCCGCTCCGCCGCCGCTTAAGCCTACCGCATTTGTCTTTTCCGCCAACTGATCCAGCAGGCCGAATTGGGTTTGGTCTATCCCGAGATAGGTAGCGATTTTTTCCACACTTTTCTCTTCCGCCTCGCTGTAATTACCATCGGATTTGGAAAACGCGAAAAGATCGGTCAACAGCGAATATTTAAGATCGCTTTTTTTAAGAATATCCAGGCTTCTAACCAGGTCCTGGTCGTTCGTTTGCGATGCGGCCTGCATTACCAGTTGCTGCTGCTCACCGGAAAGTTCCGCTGCTTCGCACAAATGTGCCAAGTGTTCCATCTCACTATCCGAAGCCTTTGTATCTGCTGTGGCCAATGAAGCGATCGCCGACAGGTAAGCCCCTTTTTCTTCGTCGCTGATACCCGATAAGATTTTTACTGTTGTTTCCATGTTATTTATGTGTTGGTTTGAAAAGATATGTCTATACTGGCGTACCGCTATAAAACGATAGCCGCCTGCTTCCGGCTTTAGCCTGGCATTATTATCAGCACCAAAATCAATTGATAATAGCGGGTGAGTAAGTAGTGATTTCCAATCAGTTTAAAAAGGTATAGATCTGGGGAACGTAATCCGTTTAACCGGTTTACCCAATCGTAAAATGAAGTTAACTAAAATAAGTATACCAATAAAAATGAGCGGATTATTTATATAAAAAGCATTTCTACTACCGGTAGAAAGGTCCTTTCAATCCGCCGGGCGGATGATCAATTAATATCTTTACGTTCTCTTAACATAGCGATCATTTTTTCTACACTATCCTTATTTAATTTATCCGGTGCCAGGGGAAGCCCTTTCTGCGCAAATTCCAATGCCTTTTTATAATCGCCCGAAGCCGAAAGTGCCCGCGACATACCAACAAGCGTGGTAAATTCCGAAGGGTGTTTTTTATAATTGAGCTGAAATGCTTCCGTTGCTTCTTTGATTTTCCCTTCGTTCAATAAAGACCTGGCATACTGATGCAGCTGGTTCATGGTAGCCAGCGGCATGGCTTCTTTCATAATCGCTTCCGCTTCCGCCACGCGGTTAAGTTTGCCCAGTATCGCGGCCTTGGTAGAAAGGGTCACAAAATTCTTTTCTCCTACAAAAACACCGCTTATCGAATAATCAGCCCAGGAAAGGGCTTCCTGCAGATGCACATTATGCTTTTCTGCAAAATCGGCCGCCTGGTTCCATGCATTCCAGGTAAATCCTTTATTGGTTCTCAGCTCATTGCGGAACATTTCCATCTGCGTACTGATATAGTCCGCGCGAACACTAAACGGAATCATCCATTTTTCCCACATAAGGGCGATAGTGGCCGAACTGTCGGTCTGGTTCAGAAATTCGTACTTCAACCATTCCACACTACCATCTGTTTTTACCGGCTTTACTTTCACGCGCAGTGCGTCTTCCTTTTCATCATAAAAAAAACTGCCCCAACTCGTACTGTTCTTAGAAAAAATAAGTGTGCATTCATTCTCACCCACGGCAATATGAAAACCATACTTACCGGCGGCTAGCGGCTGTCCTTCGATAGCCACCGCGGTGGAAAAAGAAATGGTCGTATTCTCATTGGCACCAGCCCGCCAGGGAGCTGCTTTGGAAGTACCAAAACCCGGATCGTTATATCCAAAACCTACCAACTGCCCCCATATTTTACCTTCTCTGCCTTTTACTCCGGGCCGGCTATAGTCGATCATCACCTGTGTTACTCCTATCAGCTCGGAGACCGTTGCTTTCTTATTACCCCCGGGCGGAGCGGTGGTAAGTTGCGGAAAGCCAATAAAGGGTGCCATAACAAATGATAACAGGAGCAGCATAAAGGACTTTCTCATACGAATGATTTTGGGTTAATGTGTTGTGTTATAATTAGGCATATTCAATTAAGGAGATTTTCCACGGTTATAATAATAATTCCTGTTCCAAACTGGCATAGCAAAAATAACTTCGCTTTACCCATCCAACGCTATATTATTATTGTTATTGAAGATAACACTTACACCAATACTCCCAATTACCGCCTGTGTATGAAAATCTATTAGTTTGGTAAAGTATTATTCCCCTTCTTACAATTCCTTCCTCTTACTTCACAAATGTACCATCGATGCCTGCCTGTATTGGGCCACAATGGTATGAACGGGCATTTGAATGGTACGAACAGGCAAAATAGTGGTACGGATACCTTTTCCGCCCGTGAAATCAGATTTTTTAGGCCTGGATAACGCATAGTTCTCCCAGCGTTTGGGCTTGGGACAGGCTGGAATGCCCGTGCTTTACCCATGCGGTAGGCGGGCGATCCCGGAGGTATGACTTATATTAGGTATTTATTAGGTGTATGATACCAGGGCTTTCGGCGGAAGCGGTGACGCGTAGCATTGTCACACCATTTCTTTGTGCAGGGTCAGCACAGATGGCTACTATGCTAACTCAAACGGAGTGGCCCGAACAACCCAATAGATCAATCGCCCGGCCTTAATCATACTGCTTAAATCCTATTTTATTGCGCGGAGGTGAGGGCTTACTTTGCTTTTCGATCAGCTCTTTTATAACCAAAAAAATATTCTCGATATCTGCACTATTGCCCTTTACCTCTTTTTCCAGTTTTGATAACTGTAGTAATATTTCTTTATGGATAAGCGCATATTCTCTTAATCGGGTAAACACCCTTATAATCCTGATATTTACTTCAATAGCAACATCACTGTTTAAAATACTGGACAACATAGCTACTCCCTGCTCGGTAAAAGCACTGGGCAGCTTCCTCCTTCCTCCCCAACTTGATGTCGCATTTTGCGACTTCAAGTTTTCATATTCTTTTGCGGTAAGCGTAAACATAAAATCTTTGGGGAACCTGTTTATATTACGTTTTACCTGCTCATTTAAACGCCTCGTTTCTACCTTGTACATCTCTGCGAGATCTTCATCCAGCATGATCTTTTGGCCTCGTACAACATATATACGGTTCAATATTTTTTGCTCTACCACCAACGCCTGTAGTTCCTTCTTTGCCATGACCACTATTTGATCCATAAATATAATTATTTATCAGGATCAGAAGGGCCCCTTATTATGTCCTTCATTTACTTATCTAAACTTCATTTACTTATCTAAAAGGATGATATTGATCGAGCCAAATACAACCATTGATTTCCCTAAACCAATTTCCACCCATTCTCAAAAAACGCCCCTTTCGTGACATTCCCACCGCATAGCCGCGACAAACTTTGCGCATAGCCGTGACATTCACCTGGTATATGTACCCGGCCTTTAGTAACATTGCATCACCAATCGCCGGTACCCGGGTCGCATTTGAAAAAGGGAGAGCAGTTATCCCCGGAAAAGGAAGTCGTAAAAGATGGATTTGTTCGTTTAATGTGCCATTCGAACGACAGACGAAGGAGAGGCGAAGGAGAGACGAAGGAAAAAATGCAGAAAAAAAACGGGTCAACCGCCCCGATACCAATGAAGGCCTGGAATGATTTTTATCTCATAAGATGGGTACTATTATTTTCAAATTAAAACTGAACGAAATGAAATTTATAACAACAACAGATACACGTAGCGTGTACTTACGGCTTCTATGATCTATAACAGTCAGTACATAGAATACGATGGTGCACCCCATGGTTTTTTATACGCATAAAGAAGAACTGAATAAAGACCTGATCAATTTTATTACCGGTAAAGAGAGAACAGGTAACGTGTTGCAGGATCAGCAGGCAGGTCAATACGCTTAATTCATAATCCCCTATACAACCCTTTAAAAGGGAACTACCAATTTAACCACCATGTTGCGGCCCATGTTATAAATCCCCTTCCGGTTATCCGGCGAAGCGGTAAAGTATTCGAAATATTTTAAGCGGTTCTGGTTGCTCTGGTAAACGGTATTCATGATGTTGGAAGCCTGTAAAAAGACCTGGCATTTCTCCTTACCTTCCCGGCTGATTAAGGTTGTGCCCAGGTTAAATCCCAGCAATACATATCCTTCGGTAAATGTTTCGGTATTATCCGCTCCATAAAACTGATCCTGGTCTGCATATACATTCGTTTCTATCCCTGCATATATTTTAGAAAAAGGCCCGTATATCCTGGCCGATGTCGCTTTGATGCCCGAACGGAATTGCAGCGGCGGTATAAAGGGAAGGTATTTTGCCTGGTCGCCATAGATCTTCTTCAGTGCTTCATTTTTATTGAGACCGGATACATAAGAAAGGCTGTTGTTCACCTGAAGCCATTTGATAGCAGATGGGTGCAGGTTAAGGGTAAGCTCCCCTCCATATAACCGGGCTTTGGATTGCTGGTATTGATAGGTATCGTTACCGGGCACTATCACCACCGGCTGACCGCTGGCATCGTATAACTTTGATTGATAAATATAATTATCGATATTGTTGTTGAACACTTCCACGCTTATATCCACATCTTTCAGGTAAGCAATCATACCGATGTCCTGCTGCAGGCTGAATTCGGGTTTAAAAGATCTGTTTCCCAGATAAACGATGCGTGCCCCCGGGTCGAGTCCGTTGCTGCCGGTTTCCGTGATGTTAGGGCTTCGGTATCCCCTGGCTATATTGGCTTTCAGTACCACTCTCTCCGTAAGGTTATAAGCTACCCCAAGGCTGCCCGTTACCCCGCTGTAGTTGCGGTTAAATGCTTCAAAAGGAAGCCTTGCGCCAGCTACATTCCCGGAGCTTACCTGCCTGTCGAAACCGGTGGAAGGGTTGTTCGCTATGTAAAAATCGTCCCATTGCATATTCCTTCTATCGTACCGTATGCCCCCGGATACATCCAGCTTGCCGAATGTCTTCTTGGCAAACAGGTAGCCGCCTATATCGAACAGGTTAAAATCGGGTATGGGAAAATCGGTAGCGTCTTTGTTGGTATTCTGCTGGTACATGCCATTAGCACCCAGTGTGATTTCATAACCCTGTATTAGTGGCAGGTTGTATTTAATACCATAATTAAGCGTGTTTAATACGACGTAAAGCCCCGCCTGCGCCGGCAACGTGGGATGGTTGTATTCTTTGCGCACACTTTGCTGAAACCCAAGTGTAGTCTGTATATCGCCTTCACCGACCTTGAGTTTGTTATGCGCATAGAGCCGGTAATGCTGTATATGCTGATGGAGGGGTGTGATAGTATAGTTGTTTAAATCTTCAACGGGTACAAGCGGCCGGTTCTTTATATTATCGCCACCGGATTCCTGTTGCTGAAAGGTAAACCGCCGTGATATACTGTCTCTGCTGCCATCGGGTATTTCCTGCAGGTTATTATAGACAGTGGCCGTAAGTTGGGTATATCCCCAGCGATTATCGGTTCTTACCATGCCGGACAAATTATACTCTTTGTACCCGGTATTGTATACCAGTCCATCCGCCTTATTACGATAGTCGTGCGCCATTTTTCCGGTAGCGCGGAAAGCATATTTCCAGTCGTTTTTTCTATATGCCAATCCCAGCGAACCAGCCAGCATGCCGTTATTGCTTTGGTATTCGGTCAGCGCTTCTCCTTTCAGAACTCCTTCCGGCCCATTGGGTACCGATGGAATCATATTGATAACACCCGCCGTAGCATCGGAGCCATAAGTAAGACTGGCCGGCCCCTTTACCACTTCCGCCCGCTCTATGCCATAGGGGTCTATCTCTATACCGTGCTCATCGCCCCATTGCTGCCCCTCCTGGCGGATGCCATCGTACATGGTCAGCACCCGGTTGTATCCAAGCCCGCGTATAAACGGTTTGGAAATATTGGGACCGGTAGTAACCGAACTAACTCCGGGTATACCTTTTATAATCGCATCTATTATATTCCCGCTGCCGTTTACATTCATTTCCCTGCGCGTAACCACCGCCACCGGCACGGGATTTTTACGGAGTTCCGTAGCCCTCGACACAGCCGTTACTATCACTTCACTTAAGCGGGAATTATTTTCTTCCATATTAAAATGCAGCGTTAAATGCTCACCCGGTTTTAATATGACTCTTTTGGACAAAGGCAGGTAACCGATGCTGGACACCTGTACCTGGCAGATCCCTGCAGGTACATCCAACGCCTGGTAATAACCGCTGCTATCAGCCACCAGGTTTATCCTGTTGATGCTGATGCTGGCCGATGCCAGCGGCCTGTCCGCGCTTATTATCTTTCCTGAAATACTCCCGGTGTTTGCCGACTGGCCCCTGGCAATGCCTGCGCAGGCTATAGTGAATATTGAAAGGAGGGTTGTGCGTAAGAGTGAACTCATATTGATCATTTGAATAGCAAAATAAATAATGTTAGGCGAATCTAACAAATATTATTTGGTTTTTTAAGTAACTTTGTAAAATGTTGTCATTTACAGAAGAAAATTATCTGAAAGCATTGCTTCGCCTCACTATCGAAAAGGGCAATAAAGACGGCGCCGGCACCAATGAACTCGCCGAACATCTGAACCTGAAACCGGCCACGGCTAATGATATGCTGAAAAAGCTCAAGGAAAAAAAACTGGTGGATTATGAGAAGTACGGAAAGTCCACCCTTACCAAAGACGGCAAAAGGCTGGCAATCGATGTAGTACGCAAACACCGCCTCTGGGAAACCTTTCTCTTCGAAAAACTGGCTTTCGAATGGGACGAAGTGCACGAAGTGGCGGAACAACTGGAGCACATCCAAAGCCGCAAACTGGTGGATAAACTGGATGAATTCCTGGGTTACCCGGGGTTCGATCCGCACGGCGACGTTATTCCCAATGCCCGCGGTGAAATGCTGGCTCGATTAACTAAAACATTGCATGAGGAAGAAGTAGGGCACGAGTGTATCATGGTGGGGGTAAAAGATAATTCCGCCGCTTTTCTTCAGTACGTGAACCAGGTAGGACTTAAAATAAATGATCATATCAGGGTGCTTTCCAAACAACCCTACGACGACCTGCTGGAAATAGAAGCCAATGGCAAAAAATCGAATGTAAGTCCCCGTTTCTCGGAAAACATCGTGATCACCTGCCCGGATTGTGAAAGGAAAAAATCAAAAATCAAAACCGCCTGAGCCGGGTTCAAATTACTGAACGCTTTTCCATAAAAGCCGCCAGGTTTCTCCGGGCGTTCAACTGGATTTTTCGTTTCATCCATCCCGTCCATCCCAATAATACTCCTTTCCATCCCAGGGCCTGACTTATCCAGGTGCTCAGCCGGAAACCATCGCTGTGCTCGGTTATTTTTCCATCCACTATTCTTATAAAGGCTTTTACATGGTTTGTTACCTGCCTCCCGGTTTTGGAAAAAGTATAAGTGGCCGTCCAACGGCAGGTGATATATTCGTGATCTACCGACTGTATATCCGAAAAATGCAATGAAAAATCACGGGCATTACCACAAAGCATCTCCCACATCGCTACTACTTCCAGTCCTTCCAGCAGACCGAATACGGGGTCGCTGAATATGATATTGTCCGCATAACAGCTATTCATGGCAGCGGCGTCCAGTCCGCTGAATGCCGTATAAAATCGCCGGACTATTTCTTCATGGTCATGCATAAACGAAAACATTTAAAGTATTAAGGAAAGGTAAACCGGAACCGGGAAAGATCGGGTGGATACTTTTTAGGTCTTTTCTTTTCATACTCGTATATAACCCTTCCCAGGTTTTTTAAAAACGGGAAACAGATGGTTCGATATTCGTATTTATCATCGTTGTAGATGCCGTCTTCGTTCGACTGTATAACGGCAGACAACATGAATTCTATATTATTTTTAAAATCCACTATATATGCGTTGTCGATCGCGTAACCATAGGAATCACCAACCTTATTAAAAATCCTTATGCCCGGATCGATCAGGCTGGCACTGTCTGCCCCGTAGTACAGGAACTTGCAATACGCGGGAAAATAACCTGGTCGCGGATAAACGGGGTCTTTACTCTCATTGGGAAACATACTCATATAGCGGTACAAAAAATCATAGTCTGCTTTCCGAAGCTTAAACCGCTGACCGGGTGAAAATGTTTCCGGGAACAGGAGCCGCCTTAATACCATCTGCTGATCGTACAGCGGGTATACATTCATTTCGGAAAAATCAAACGGCTTTTTTACCAGGGAATCGCTGCCGTTCATATAGGCCCAGCCCTGTTGCGTGTTCTCTAACTGCATCGGGTACTCGCTGCTGTCGTACTGCGGTGGCTGCCGGTAAATCAGCCGCTCTTTTTCGAGGAATCGTATGGGGTTGCTATGTTTTTTAGATGCTCCCTTGTCTCCTATGGCAAGCCTGCCGGTAATGCGTGTGTTATTTAATCCTAGCGCTTTGAGTCTTGCATTGATGGTGTGCCTGCCGGTAAATTCATATAAGCGGTTATAGGCGTCGTTGTCGCTTACCAGCAATATCTTTTTGATGTAATGACCGATAGTGGGCCTTCCGCCGCCCGCACTGGTATCGGCCGTTACAGTGGATTGTCCTGCAAAAGAACTGTCTGTAAGCATCTTCGTTGAAATGTTCAGTCCTGGTATGGCCAGCCGGTTCAGTTTCTCCAGGGCAAAAATGGCGGTAGGCAGTTTTACGGTGCTGGCCGGGTAGAAATACCGTTTGGCATCCAGCCGGTAACTGAAACTACGGAAACGGGGCCGGTTGTTTTTATCCCTTGTTATCTGGGTATAAAGTATCTGCACTTCCTTATGTAGCGGATGGTTAAGCACACTATCGAACAAAGGCGCATTGGATGTGAGCAGTTGTTTTAGCAATAGCGTATCTGTATGCTGCGACCTCACGGAAGAGGATATTACTGTGGTAAACAGGATATAAAGGATCAGTGAGCGGCTTCCTGGCAGATGCATAGTTTCAATTGTACGCTAAAAATAGCATATCCCCCGGCTATTATAGCTTCGCATGGCATAAATTTGGTAACGGCGGATTATTACCCGGCACCATATTATTTAAGGATATATTTGCAAAGCATTATCAAAGGTTATTATCATGGCAAAAAAAGTAGTTATCATCGGCGGTGGTTTCGCCGGCATTAACCTGGCAAAAACATTGAGTAAGCAAACCCGGTTCGATATCGTTATCGCCGACCGCAATAATTATCACTTCTTTCCTCCCCTCATCTACCAGGTATCTACGGGCTTCCTCGAAGCGTCCAGCATCAGCTATCCATTCCGGAAATTATTCCGGAAAAAGAATGTGGAATTCCTGCTGGGAGAACTGGTAAAAGTAATACCCGAACAAAACAAGGTCATTCTTTCCAGGGGCGAACTAAGCTACGATTACCTCGTTTTTGCCACGGGTACGGAGACCAACTATTTCGGGATGGAGAACGTAAAGAAAAACGCCATACCGATGAAGACCCTGAACGATGCGCTGGAAATGAGGAATACCTTATTACAAAGACTGGAAGATGCCAGCATTACCACGGACGAAGCACTGAGAAAAAAGCTACTCACGATCGTAGTGGCGGGCGGTGGCCCAACGGGCGTGGAAATATCCGGCATGTTTGCCGAAATGAAAAGGAATATTATCGGTAAAGAATATCCCAGCCTGCAGCATACCGGCGCGGAAATTTACCTGGTGGACGGAGGTAATAAACTGCTGGCACCTATGAGTGAAAAGTCGCAGGCGGACACCCTGCAGGCTTTGCAGAAATTAGGGGTAAAAATATTGCTGAATCACCAGGTAAAGGATTATGTGAACGACACGGTTGTTTTCGCCAACGGAACTTCCATAGAAACCAAAACGATGATATGGGCCGCTGGTGTAACGGCCAGCGTATTTGAAGGTATACCGGCAGAAAGCTATGGACGGGGAAGAAGAATGTTGACGGACGAATATAATAAAGTGAACGGTTCTTCCAATATTTACGCGATCGGTGATACCTGCCTGCAAACTACGGACGCGGCATTTCCCGCAGGGCATCCGCAAGTAGCGCAGGTGGCCATTCAGCAGGGGCTGGCCCTGGCCAGAAACCTGGAGGCGGCAGCGGATAACAAACCCATGAAACCGTTCAGATACCACGATAAAGGCTCTATGGCCATTATCGGTAAAAACAAGGCGGTGGCCGATATTCCTTTTCCTAAAATACACCTTAAAGGTATTATCGCCTGGCTGGCCTGGCTGTTCGTTCACCTTTTTTCACTTATCAGCTACCGGAACAGGGTACGGACTTTCTTTAACTGGATGGCGGCGTATTTTACCAACGACCAGTCGTTGCGGATGATCATACGGCCTGCACCTAAAAAGTAGCCGCCCGAATTAACAACACATATTTTCCTTATTGAAAATGAATTTGTAGATTTGATCGCCTTCGTAACCAGGCAGGCAGCAGTCAATTTAAGATTTTATCTATCTATGGGCTTAACAGGTATTTTCGTTCTTCTTATCATCGCGGCAAATATTCTTGTATCGGCAAAAGGCTTCAAAAGCAGCGACTTTATGGCACGATACGATTTCCATACGGAGAGAGTATTAATATATAAAGAATACCGGCGTTTTATAACATCTGCGTTCCTGCATGTGAACTGGTGGCACCTAATATTTAATATGATCGCGCTTTACTTTTTCGGTGCGCAATTAGGAACCATACTCGGTGCAATAGGTTTCCTGGCTATCTATGTGGCGGGTGTTCTGGGGGGAAATGCCTTCGCCCTCTATATACAAAGAAATAACAGCGGCTATAGCACGGTAGGCGCTTCCGCAGGCATCAACGCGGTAATGATGGCATGCATAGTACTTATACCGGGCATGAGCATCTACCTTTTCTTTTTACCCGTGCCCGGCTGGTTGCTGGGCCTCGCCTATATGCTGTTCTCTATCTATGGCATCCGCTCCCGCAAGGAAGGGGTAAGTCACGAAGCCCACCTGGGCGGAGGTATACTGGGTATACTGATAGCCCTGTTATGGCAACCGTCTGCCCTGGTTGACAACTGGTGGGTAGTACTCCTGCTGCTGGTTCCCTCGCTGGCATTTGTGCTGATCGTTGTGCGTTACCCGCACTATCTGCTGATCGGCAGCATTCGGCCAAAAGCCAATTATACGCGGTACGACCGGGAAAATATAGAGAAAAAAGTGACAGAGGCCCAGGTAGACGCCATCCTCGAGAAGATCAACCAAAAAGGAATGCGCAGCCTTACCCGCCAGGAAAAAGAGACGCTGCATAAATATTCAAAGCCCTGATACATATACGGCTTCCCATTTGATTAAACAGCTTCGGTACGCATATTAAAAATAATCACGCTTTTTTTGTAACTTTTAATCCGTTCAAACGTACCACTCTCAGTAAAAGGAAGTATTAAACAGCCACACTGCAATGACGGAAAGCGATTATAACGACTGTGTTAATAACTATGCAGATAATGTTTACCGCTTTATTTTTAAAAACCTGGGGCATGAAGAAGACGCCCGGGATATCGTGCAGGGTGCTTTTGAGAAAATGTGGACGGGAAGAAAAGAGATCGATGCGCAGCGGTGTAAATCCTACCTGTTTACCGTGGCTTATAACCTGATGATCGATCATACCAGGAAGGTAAAACGGATTATTCTGAAAGAAGGATTCAGCGAAACGGCAGGTATCGTTTACCAACCGTCGGGTGACCATAAAAGAATGCTGGAAACCGCGCTGGCCGCGCTCAATGAAACACAGCGTGCGCTGGTGCTGTTGAAAGACTACGAAGGTTATTCCTATGAAGAAATCGGCAGGATAACGGCACTAAGCGAAAGCCAGGTGAAAGTATACCTTTTCAGGGCAAGGGCCCAATTGAGAGCTTTGCTGGGTAAAAAAGAAAATGTACTATAAACATGACCATCAACAGGCAGAACTACGAAGAATATTTTATGCTTTACGCCGATGGCGAACTGGACGAGCGGCAGCGGCAAGCCGTTGAGGAATTTGTTCTGGAAAATCCCGGACTGCAAACGGAACTGGCATTGTTCAGTGAGCTTAAGCTATCACCGGATAAAGAGGATGTGTTCAGGGAAAAAAACGTTCTTTACCGCAAGTCCGAAACCAGCAGATCCGCATCGTTGATTCGTTGGTGGCATGTAGCGGCATCCATATTGATACTGGCAGGTATTTTCACCCTTATTAATTATTCACCTGATCGCAATGCGGGTAATCAACTGACCGGCAGGGTAGAAACAGTAAAAAAGGATACGACTGCCATCAATGCCATCGAGGAGGAAAAACATCCTTTATATCGTAAAAAAGGAATGGACTCTATGTATGCATCAAAGCTTACGGAAACAGGAAAGGCCGATGAGCAGTTAATGCCTGAAAGAAAAAAGCAGTCAGCAGTTAAGGTAAATAAGTATACTAATGAAACAGAACAGCCTGTTGACAACGAAGTGTCCGGCAGCAATCAACCCGAATCAAACCGGGCATTGGCAACCCGCAATCAACCCGAATCAAACCAGGTATTGGCCGCCAGCACGCTTATCTCACACGCGGAATCAGGTACCGAAATTAAAGTAGATGTGGGGCCGCCTGAAAAGAATTATAATAGTATTTTAACCAGTGCTGAAATAAACTCGTTACCGCCTTCAGTGGAAGAATTTCCCGCTGAACAGGGTTATATCGCTACCCGCAAAAGAGCCATCAGGTCTTTCCTCCATAAGGCATCGCATATTATCGATAAAGCCGCCGAACTAAGAAAGACCGAACAACTGAATATCCGGTTGGGCAACATAGAATTGGCCGTTCAATAAAAAATTACATATCAAATACGACAATCAATGAAAAAGTTAGCTTTTTTAATGGCAGCAGCCTGTCTCCACTTTTCAGTAATAGCACAGGAAAAGCAGGAAGAAAAAACGGGTACGCCAAAAGATACGATTAAAGTGGCTGCGGCCGATTCGGTAAAAGCGCATACGGATACGATAAGAATCGGGTCTGTGACCATTATTACCAATAGAAACCACCGCGACAGTCTGCGACAACGTCATAATGATCGTAAGCGTAAACCGAAAAATGTATCAACCCATTGGTTTACGTTGGATTTCGGTTTAAACAATTATACCGATAATACCGATTACGCTTCCTTATCCGCACAGCAGTTTGCCCCGGGTGCCACGAAAGACTGGTTTAAGGTAAGGCCCGGTAAATCCATAAACGTAAACATATGGTTAGTGACACAACAGCTTAATCTCGTGAAGCATGTGATTAATTTAAAATACGCGGTGGGTGTTGAACTAAACAACTATGATTATAAAGAAGAAATCCGGTTTAACAAAAATCCCACATCGGTTTATAAAGACCAGATCATATACCGGAAAAACAAACTCGCGGCGGATTATGTAACGCTTCCGATGATGCTGAACTTCAATTTTACCCCGAAGTCTTACGAAGATAAATCAATCGGGTTCAGCATCGGTATGGCCGCAGGTTACCTGTACTCATCCCGGCAGAAATACATCAGCGACGAAACCGGTAAAGAGAAAACAAAAGATGATTTCGACCTGCGACCTTTTAAGCTCTCTTATGTGGGTGAGTTGAAACTGGGACCTGTAAAACTCTATGGCTCCCTGGCTACAAAAAGCATGTTCGAAAAAGGTCTCGATCAAACACCCTATACCCTGGGTATCCGGACCGAATGGTAACGGCGTCCTTCATTTTTTTTCAAAACCGGTCGGCGTGTTATATCTTTAAACAACAATAACTGCCGACCGGATGGAATTTGTCACCTTATTATTGTTGTTCGCTATTTTGATACTCATTGTCTCCCTCCACACCCGCGTTTCAGAACGCATTCAACGGCTGGAAACCGAAATACGGCATCTAAGGGAACAAATCGCCCGTTCCGCATTTTTTACGTCGCCGGGCGAGGCCGTAAGGTCGTCGCAGCCACCGGTGCCGGGCAATATTTCTTCACCTGCACAACAGCTGTCGCAGCGCGAGCAATCTGCAGTGCCGGCTTCCACTTCTTTGCCATCTTCAGAACCTGCAAACTACCCTTTAAAGCCCCCGCAAAAACCTTCACCCGCTAACCGCGATCTGGAGAAATTTATAGGGGAAAACCTGGTAAGCAAGATAGGCATCGCAGTACTCGTACTGGCTATCGGTTTTTTTGTAAAGTATGCGATCGATAACGAATGGATAAAACCCGCCGGACGCGTGGGCGTGGGCCTGCTCTGCGGCGCGATTCTCACCGGAGTGGCGCATTACCTGCGCAATAGTTATAAGGCGTTCAGTTCCGTATTGCTGGGCGGTGCGCTGGCAACATTTTATTTTACCATCGCCCTCGGCTATCACCAGTACGGCCTGTTCAGTCAGGCCGTGGCTTTCGTGATAATGGTGATGATTACCAGTTTCGCGGTTGTTCTTTCGATATTATACAACCGGCAGGAGCTGGCCGTAATAGCACTGGTGGGGGGCTTTGCCACCCCGTTTATGGTAAGCGATGGAAGCGGCGACTATATCACCCTTTTTATTTACCTGATTATACTCAACCTGGGACTGCTGGTACTGGCGTTTAAAAAATCGTGGAGAGTGCTTAACCTGCTCGCCTTCCTGTTTACCGTTATAATATTCGGTGGCTGGTCGGCTACCCTGTCATACAATGAAGCAGCCGTCACCTACCGGAACGCTCTGCTGTTCGCCACCATTTTCTTCCTGCTCTTTTTTACCATAAACATCATACGCACTATCCGGGAAAACAAAAAATTTACCGATGGCGATCTGGGCATACTGATCACCAACACAGGTTTATATTTTATTACAGGACTTTACTGCCTCGCGGAGATTTATGCAGAAGAATTCCGAGGCCTGTTCTGCATAGGCCTGGCAGCATTTCACCTGGTACTTTCCGGGATACTTTTAAACAAGAATAAAACGGATGCGCGGATCATTCACCTCCTCTTAGGTACGGCATTTATACTGGTAGCTCTTGCAGCCCCCATACAACTCATCACCAACAACGCCAGCCAGCAGCATGCATACAAGTGGCACTATGCCTTGCACTGGATAATGGCGGTATCTGCAGGTATTGTTCTATACCGGCTATTGGTTTCTGCAAAAAAAGAACGTATCGTGTTTACATGGCCGGTCACGCTTACGTGGATCTTATGCTTTCTGCTGGTTGTATTCATCACGGCGGAAATTCATTTAATAATAAATGCTGCTTTTCATGCCCGGACAGATACCATAAACGATATCCGCCGCATATTTATTAAAACGGGCTGGCCGATTATATGGGGACTTTGTTCTTTTGTTTTTATGTGGCTGGGCATGAAGTATAAGTTCCGCACCCTGCGCATCGTTTCGCTCACTTTATTTTGTATCATACTTATAAAACTATTTCTGTACGATATCAGGAACATTTCAGCAACGGGCAAGATTGCAGCTTTTTTCAGCCTGGGTATATTATTGCTGGTAGTTTCGTTTATGTATCAGCGGCTTAAAAAAATCATCATCGACAATGAGAAAGAAACCATTTCTTAAGGCATATAAAATGAATACCCGGTTTTTTTACCAGATACTTTTTATCTTCTTTCTCACCATACCCGCTATATCTGCCGCGCAGCAGGCAGGTGGCTCACGGCCACGGATAGGTGTAACGCTCAGCGGCGGCGGTGCCAAGGGCCTTGCACATATAGGCATCCTGAAAGCCATCGATTCCGCAGGGTTAAAGGTGGATTATATTACCGGTACCAGTATGGGCAGCATCATGGGCAGCCTTTATGCAGTTGGCTACTCTGCCGCCGCCATAGAAAAAATCGTTCGCGCCACCGATTGGGACCTGCTGATCAGCAACCAGTCTTCCCTTCGCAGCATTTTCATGGAGGAAAAGGATGAGTATTCCAAATACGTGATCGAACTGCCCTGGCAGAATAATCAGTTGAATCTTCCCAGCGGCCTCCTTACCGCGCAGGAACTGTGGATGAAGTTCTCGGAACTTTATTATCCCGTATATAACCAAAAAGACTTTTCGCGCTTCAGCATACCCTTCCGGTGTATCGGTACCGATGTGGCTACGGGAGAAGCAGTGGTGATGAAAGATGGAGAGATCGCTTCGGCCGTGCGTGCCAGTATGGCTATTCCTTCCGTGTTTACTGCAGTTGATTATAATAGTAAAAGGCTGGTGGATGGCGGTATCGTACGCAATTTCCCGGTGCGCGATGTAAAGGAGATGGGTGCGGATATTATTATAGGAAGCAATGTGTCCGGCACCCCGATGACTTCCGATAAAATCAGGAACGCGTTCCAGATTCTGATGCAGGTAGCTTTTTTCCGCGAAGCGGAGGATACCAAACAGGAAGTACCATTATGCGATATTTATGTGCCCTTCCAACTGGATAAGTACAGTATGGGCAGTTTTACGGAAGCCGTTCCGATACTGGAAGCGGGCATTAAAAGAGGGCGGGAACTGTATCCCCGGTTCAAAAAGCTGGCGGATTCGCTGAATGCCATTTACGGACCTTCCACGTTCCAGGAAGACAGGCTGCCCAGGAAAGATAAAGTGCGGATATCATCGTTCGAGGTGCGCGGCGTTAATAAGACTTCCGCCGATTTTTTCCTACATACGGTTAACTTTAAAAATAATACGTCCTATACGGCCCAAAAGCTGGCGGATATGGTGCGGCAGGCTTACGGTACGCGCTATTACAGCAGTGTCATCTATTCCCTCTTGCCACAGCCCGATAGCACCTGTAAAATACTGTTCGATGTAACGGAGAATCCTTTTACCAATGTAAAGCTGGGACTGCACTACAATAAATTCAGCGGGGTAGGATTAATCGGAAATATTACCGCCAGGAACTTCCTCATCACCAACTCGCGTAGCCTGTTGACCGTTAACCTGGGGGAAACTTTTCGTATAAAAGGAGACCATCTGCAGTACATAGGCCGCCGAAAGAATTTTGCAGTAGTATTGGAAACGGAATTTGGCCGCTTCGATATATCCACGTACGAAAAGTTCCGGCAACAGGGCCTGTACAAGCAGAACTATTTTCGGGGAGGAGGCAGGATGCAGTTTTCCACGAAAAGAAAAAACACCGTCGGCATAGGCTCCCGCTTTGAATGGCTGCAGTACCGGCCGGTGATCAATTCTGCCTTCGAACTCCGCGGCAGTAATAATTACGTGACTACTTTTTTATACCTCTCTCATAATTCGCTGGACAAGGCCGTGTACCCCCGTAAAGGGTTCCGGCTGGATGCCGAAGCTTCCCTGGTGGCCAGGCAGCATGCCAATATAAGGCTGCTGGAAGATGGCATTCCTTCGTCGAATCCCAACCTGCCCCCCATTTCGGAGAAGCCGTACCGCCGTACCCTGCTCAATATGGAAGGGTATACTTCTTTCAGCAAGCGCGCTACCCTGTTTATGAACCTGCAAAGCGGCGTCAACTTCAATTATTCCCGGAACGTGCTGAACGAGTATATAGTGGGTGGACTTACCCGCATGTTCCGCAACCAAATAACGTTTGCGGGGCTGGTGGAAGGAACGATCTACACGCCGAGCGTACTGGCGGTGCAGGCCGGCCTGCGCTACCAGGTGTTTCCCAGCACATATATTATCGGTCGTAGTAATGTGCTGTTCAATAATTTCATCAGCCGGAGTGCTTATTATACCAATCCGGATTTTATTTCGGGGTACGCTCTTACGTTTTCCTACAATTTTGCCCTTGGGCCCCTGGAAATAAGTGCCATGTACAGCGATCAGTCACGCAAAGTGGTTACTTATATAAACCTCGGTATTCCCTTCTGATGCCTGCGCCATTTTAATAATCGGGATATTTTGCTAATTTTGCGGTCTAATTAAGTTATGCCTACACAAAAAAAGCAACCCATTACCGGATGGGGCAATTATCCCCGGGCAGAATCCAGCGTTTTACTGGTTAGAGACAAAGAAGATGCGGGTAAATCCGTCAGGAGAAGCAACCTGATACCCCGGGGCTTAGGCAGAAGCTATGCCGACCAGGCAACGAACGATGGTGGCAATGTGGCGGAGTGTACGCAGATGAACCATTTCCTGGGCTTCGATGAACAGGAAGGCATACTGGAATGCGAAGCAGGCACCAGTCTGGAAGATATCATTAATGTATTTGTACCCAAAGGCTGGTTACCCATGATTTGCCCGGGTACCAAGTTCGTGACTATCGGCGGTGCGATCGCCAACGATATACACGGCAAAGCGCACCATACGGACGGATCTTTTGTAAACTGCGTGATCTCTTTTACCATATTGACAGCCAGTGGCGATATACTGACCGCCTCCCGCACGGAACACAGCGATCTTTTCTGGGGCAGCTTTGGAGGATTGGGATTGCTGGGTATTATTTTAACTGCCAGCATCCGGTTAAGGAAAATAGAAACCACTTATTTCCGGCAGAAATCGATAAAAATAAATAACCTCAACGAAATGCTGGCTGCCCTGGAGCAGTACGATCATGAGTTCAATTATTCCGTGGCCTGGATAGATGCGCTGGCTAAAGGCGACCGCCTCGGAAGCGGGGTGCTTACCCTGGGTAATGCGGCAAAGACGGCCGATCTTCCGGCTGAATTGCAGAAAGACCCGCTTAAACTGCACAGCACATCCAAGTTATCGGTTCCTTTTTATCTTCCCGATTTCTCGCTGAACGGAATCACCGTGAAAGTGCTTAACAAAGCTATCAGCATCGTACAGAACTCCTCAAAGCAGTTTATCCATTACGAAAAGTTCTTTTTCCCGCTGGATGCCATCAATAACTGGAACCGGGGATACGGCAAACGAGGCTTTATACAGTACCAGTTTGTGATGCCCATCGAAAACGGGAAAGAAAATCTGATAAGGATATTATCCTGTATCAGCGAGAGCGGTTGTATTCCTTTTCTTAATGTGTTTAAAAAGATGGGTAAAGGCCAGGGCATTCTTTCCTTCCCGTTTGAAGGGTATACCCTCGCTATCGACTTCCCCATGACCAAACAGCTTCCTGCCTTTATAAAACGGCTCGACCAGGAAGTACTAAAGGCAGACGGAAGGATCTATCTGGGTAAAGATGCCATGCTGGATAAAGATACTTTCCGGGCCATGTACCCGAATTACAAAGAATGGCTGGAGATAAAAAGGAAGTACGATCCGCAAGATGTGTTCAGCTCCGATATATCGAGAAGAGTAGGTCTGGAGGCGAAGAGCGTATAATCTGACATAAGTTTTTTAAATAGTATAGCCCCTTCCAATTTATAGAAGGGGCTATACTATTTTAATTATATACCTTATTCAATCTATTTGCTTTTGTTTTTGTTATTGAACAGCGTATAAAAAACACTTACCTGTATCACGCTGTTCTTCCAGTTAGGCTCAGTAGATCCGATTTCGAAATCGTCTACTTTTGATAATCCTGCAATATAACGGGCACCTACACCCAGTCCTATGGAGCTATGGTATCCTATTCCACCCGCTATAGAAAGATCCAGATCCTTTGCGAAATTTTCGATGGTTTGTCCGGGTACATCTGTATCCTCCCCTACTTTAAAGCCTACCTGCGGACCTGCTTCCACGTAAAAACCGCCTTCCGTTTTAAATTTTACCATCACAGGTACATTTATATAGGAGACCGTCGTATTGGATTCATTGCCGGCAGACTCCAGCTTCGCACCCTGACTGGAAAACAGTACTTCAGGCTGCAATGCGAAATTATTTCCCAGCTTAAAACTTAAAAGACCCCCTATATGGAAACCTACCAGGGCTTTGGTATCCAGTTCACTCACATCCCCACCTGTGAAATTACTGATGTTTACACCCCCTTTAACACCCAACTGGAACCCCTGCGCATAGATCATCACAGGACAAAAGAACATGGCTAAAAAGATAATTTTCTTCATAATGATTCATTTACACTTGTTTAAAAACCCGATAATATTAAGACTGTTATTTTACAAAAACCCTTAATATCAATTCTTGGACCAATTAATTAATGCATAAATAATCACCAGGGGGAACGAACCTGTAGACTATTCTCCTCGTCCGGATAAAACTCTTTTTCAGATTGAGCGATTACGATAGTGGCCACTCCGTTACCTATAATATTGGTTATGGCCCTCGCCTCGCTCATGAATTTATCCACTCCCAGCAGGAAGGCCAGCCCTTCCACAGGTATCTTATGCAGTACCGCCAGGGTAGAGGCCAGCACGGCAAAGCCGCTGCCCGTAACACCCGCCGCCCCTTTGGAAGTGATCATCAGTATGCCGATGATACTGAGCATTTCAGGAAAGTTAAGCGGAACATTATATAACTGCGCGAGAAAGATAACCGACATGGAAAGATAGATGGAAGTACCATCGAGATTAAACGAATAGCCGGTGGGCACTACCAATCCTACCACCGGCTTGCCGCAGCCAAGCAGTTCCAGTTTCTTCATAAACGTTGGCAGTGCCGATTCGGAAGAGGAAGTGCCCAGCACCAGCAGCAGTTCTTCTTTTATGTAACGGAGAAAACGGATAATACTCAAGCCGTAATAACGCAGTATCGCCCCCAGCACCAGGAATACGAATAAGGCCATCGTTAGGTAAACCGCGCCCATCAGTTTCGCAAGGGGAATAAGGGTATGCAATCCGAATTTGCCGATCGTATAAGCCATGCCGCCAAATGCACCGACCGGCGCGAGGTACATCACGTATTTTAAACCGGTAAAAACGATATGGGATAAGCTGCTTAATACCGTTACCACCCGGGCACGGTGCCTTGAGTAGTTAAGCAATATACCCGCAATAATAGCCACTATCAATACCTGGAGGGTAATATTGGAAAGGAAAAATGCCTGCCAGTCGAAGTTGTCTGAACCAGGCTTGGTATATCGTGTTGGGTCCTGCATCTGCAAACCGGCTTTATCTATTTTGCCTGGCCTAATCCAATATGCCATCAGGATGCCCGCCGCCAGTGCAAACGTGGTGATTACTTCAAAATATACCAGCGACTTGATACCGATGCGCCCCACTTTCTTAAGATCGCCCATGCCGCTGATACCCAGTACGATGGTAAAAAAAATGATGGGAGGAATGAACAGTTTGATGATACTGATGAATCCATCCCCTATCCATTTAAGGCTCACCGCTATGGAAGGATAAAAGTACCCGGTGAGCACACCCGCGGCAATAGCGAACAGTACCCAGATACTCAAATGTGAAAACAGCTTAACTAGCCAGATTTTACGCGTCGTATGCATTCCTAACTGAAATGTGATGGTTTATGAAACCGGCAATTCATTATTAAGACACTATTTATGGCCGGTCTTTAAAAATAGCATTTTCCATCAACCAGCTAATGTATTAATTTCATCCCTTACCGGGCATCCGCCTGTTTTGCCTAAAGGAATGGCGAAATAAGACTATCACCCCTGCGGTTATAAGCGAAGAATGCGGCTATCGCGATTTTGACTGGTTATGGGTGGAGTAAGTATATTTGCATTTAATCAGGATCCGTTTTATGAACATTCGTTTTTCCAAATACCAGGGTACGGGCAACGATTTTGTTATTATCGACAATCGCAGCGGTCAGTACGATAATCCCGACACACAGCAGGTAAAATCCCTGTGCGACCGCCGCTTCGGCATAGGCGCCGACGGACTCATGCTGCTGAACCTGGCCGAAGGGTACGATTTTGAAATGAAGTACTATAACGCAGATGGCAGGGAAAGCACCATGTGCGGCAACGGGGGCCGCTGCCTCGTTAAGTTCGCCTATCACCTCGGTATTCACAAAGAGCAATACCATTTTATAGCAATCGATGGTCCCCATCGCGCGGAAATCGACTTCGACGGTACCGTGAGCCTCCAGATGAAAGACGTACCCTTCGTTACCGAATACCACGGCGATGCCATACTGGATACAGGATCCCCGCATTATGTGAAAATGACCGCCAATGTAATGGAGCTGGATGTATTAAAGGCAGGCAAAGCGATCCGTAACAGTCCTCGCTTCGAAAAAGAAGGCATCAATGTTAATTTCGTGGAACAGAAAGGTGACGACGAAATTTTTGTGCGCACCTACGAAAGAGGAGTGGAAGACGAGACCCTCAGTTGCGGTACCGGCGTTACCGCCGGTGCCCTGATCTCTTATCACAATGAGAATGGATTCAACGACGTTACCGTACGTACTCCCGGCGGTAAGCTGAGTGTCGAATTTGTTCGGAATGCGGATGAAGGGTTTACTGATATCTGGCTTTGCGGACCTGCGGAGAAAGTGTTTGAAGGTGATATTAACATTTAAATTACCTTCACGCCCGGATGAATGTTCGTCCTTTAATTATTCGTTTAATTGATCCAGTACTTCAGAAATATTAATCACCAGACTATTGCCATCGACAAGCCTGACAGCGGTGCCTGGGTAAATGTGTTGCCCCCGCTGAAGCAGGAGGAGTTTACCGAACTGGCGGAGCGGCTGGATATACCGCTCGATTTTCTCACCGATTCACTCGATATAGACGAAAGAACCCGTTTCGAGGAAGAAGATAATGTGAAGCTGATCGTAATAAAAACGCCTACGGAAAACAATTCCTTCAACGAGAGCGATGCTTTTTACATCACTATTCCTATTTGTATCATCCTTACGCATAACCAGATCGTTACCGTCAACTCCTTCGAGAACGCGGCGATCAAGAAATTTCTCAGCACTTTCCAGAACCGCCATCCCGACAACCGCAAACTGATGGTGCTTAAGATCATTGAAAAAGTAGTGCAGAATTTCCTGGATTACCTCAAAGAGATCAACCAGCAGCGTAATATCATCGAGCAAAAGCTGTATGCCAGCAACCGCAACGAGCAATTGCTGGAAATGATGCGCATCCAGAAAAGTCTGGTGTACTTCGTAACAGCCCTGCGCTCGAACGAGCTCTTACTAATGAAGATAGAACGTACCAATTTTCTTGCCCTTACCGACGAAGAACGGGAAATACTGGGCGACCTGATCGTGGATAATTCCCAGGCCCTGGAAATGGCCAATATCTATACAAATATACTGAGCAGTACGCTCGATGCCTTTGCCAGCATTATCGCAAATAACCAGAACGATGTACTGAAAAGGCTCTCCGTTATCACGATCGTACTTACGTTTCCCGTGCTGGTAGCCAGCATTTACGGCATGAACGTACCCATACCTTACGCCCACTCGCCCTACGCGTTTTATATACCGGTACTGCTTTCGCTCGTCATATCCCTGGTGATAGGCTGGTTCTTCCTGCGCAAAAAACTATTCTGATATGCACTATTTTAATGTCCGGGTATACGGCATTCTTACGAACGACCAGGAAGAAGTACTGGTAAGCGACGAATATATAAGAGGGGAATACTATACCAAACTGCCCGGGGGTGGACTTGAATTCGGCGAAGGCACCAGGGACTGTCTCAAAAGAGAGTTTATGGAAGAGATGGCCCTGGAAGTAGAGATAGGCGACCATATTTATACCACCGATTTTTTCCAGCTATCCGCGTTCAACAGCGATCACCAGATGATCTCCATTTATTATTATGCTAAAGCACTTGCACCTATTACCGTTCCGCTACGAACAAAGCCATTCGATTTCGATGAGCACCAGCTTGCCATCTACCAGCAGACAAAAGAAATCGAGACGTTCCGTTTCGTAAAGTGGAACGAACTGGCAGAAGATACGTTTACCCTTCCCATCGACAGACATGTAGCCCGCATCCTGAAACGGTAAAATACTATGTTGATCGTGAATTAGATGGCATCTTTTACGATGGATTTTAAGACAATCGCGTTTTAAGAAAAGAATAAACAGATGGCATGGTTTGCTTTTTGCTTAGTGTTTTTAAATGTTTAAATGATATCATTATGAAGAAGACAATTTCTACTCTCTTATTGCTGCTATTTGGAATCATCTCTTTTGCCCAGGACTCAATGCAGTCGGCGCAACCAATGCAACCAATGATGGGCGATTCCATGCAATCAATGACGGGTGACTCCATGAAATTAATGAAAAGGAGATCCCCCTACTACACCGTATCAGGAGGGCTTCTCGGAGCTGCCAATTTTACTAAATTCCGCATCGGGGGCAATAATCCCGGTGATATCAAATATGATGTCGGTACAGGCTATAGCGGGGGTGTTTGGCTCAATTTCCCTTTCAGCAGAGCCGTTTCCTTTGAGGTACAGGGTGTTTACTCTTCGTACAAACTGACACCGGATAATAAAAACGGCACCCAGTTCGAGGGAAATATGAATTACATATCGGTACCCGCTTTTTTTAAGTTTCACCTCGGTCGCCGCTTTGCCCTTATCGCCGGCGCCCAGTTCGACTTCCTCAATAAAGTGGAAGACGACAACAACAATCTGGGAAAAGAAGATTTTTCAAAGGATGGTATTGCCCTCAATGGCGGTTTCGAAGTATTCCCGCACGACAGACTGACTATTTTTGCCAGGTATATGCACGGACTAAAAAACCTCGATAATTCAAACAATCCCAATACAACGGTCGAGTTCTATAATCAGGGAATACAAGCCGGCCTGAAGCTAAAACTATTCGGTAAGCGCATAGTACCGCCACCGCCGGACAGTGATGCCGATGGCGTGATAGACACCGACGATAAATGTCCGCTCCAGGTTGGTACGGCTAAATATATGGGTTGTCCTATACCGGACACGGATGGCGACGGTATCAACGACGATATGGATAAATGCCCCAGCCAGGCTGGTACTGCGAAATACGAAGGTTGCCCGGTACCCGATGCGGATAAGGATGGTGTCAACGATGAAGTGGATAAATGCCCGAATGAAGCCGGTACGGCCAAATACAACGGCTGTCCTGTTCCCGATTCAGATGGCGACGGTATAAATGACGATGAAGATAAATGCCCGGGTGTAGCAGGTACCAAAGAATACCAGGGCTGCCCGATTCCTGATACGGATAAAGATGGCATTATTGATACAGAAGACAAATGCCCTACTATCGCCGGCGTGAAGGAAAATGACGGATGTCCGGCTATTCCGAAACTTAATGCTGCTGCAGTGCAGTTTGTAACGGGTAGTTCTAAATTAACATCAGGTGCACTGACTGAATTGAATGACATTGTCACTTATCTTAAAGAATATCCACAGATGAGACTGACCATCAACGGACACACCGATAATGTAGGTAAAGAAGAGATGAATCAGGCATTGTCGGAAAAGAGAGCAAATGCAATCGTTGAGGCACTCGTGAAGAAAGGAGTAGACGCTTCCCGTCTTCAGGCAGCGGGCTTCGGAATGACACAACCTGTTGCCGATAACAGTACTGCATTAGGTCGTACTAAAAACAGGAGGGTGGAATTTAAATTCAGCCAGGAAGCCGGTTCTAAATGATCGGATAATACATACATATCGCTTTGTACAATCAGAAATCCCCAAAATGGGGATTTCTGCTTTTCCGCCCTCATAAGCGGTTTACCCCCTGGATTGTATTACCAATCAATTATATTCCCCCCAACTTTGCTATTGTGGAAGGAGTATTTTAACTTTGCGGGAAATAAAACTAGATAAATGTCAACATTCACGAAAAATGCTATAGACTTCTCACTGAAATATAAAGTAGCAGATATGAGCCTGGCCGCATGGGGGCGCAAGGAAATCCGTTTAGCTGAAGCTGAAATGCCCGGCCTGATGTCTTTAAGGGCTGAATACGGTAATTCCCAACCGCTTAAAGGTGCCAGGATAGCCGGATGTTTACACATGACCATCCAGACTGCCGTGCTGATCGAAACGCTGGTAGCCCTGGGTGCCGAAGTAAAATGGAGTTCCTGCAATATATTTTCCACCCAGGACCAGGCCGCTGCCGCTATTGCCGCTGCCGGTATCGGGGTTTTTGCCTGGAAGGGCCAAACGCAGGAAGAAGCGGACTGGTGCATCGAGCAAACACTGTTCTTCGGTGCGGCCGATCGCCCGCTGAATATGATCCTCGACGACGGCGGAGATCTTACGAATATGGTTTTTGACACCTATCCCGAGCTAATCCAGCATATCAAAGGTCTTTCCGAAGAAACCACTACCGGTGTGCACCGCCTGTACGAAAGAATGGCGAAAGGCACTTTGCCCATCCCCGCCATTAATGTGAACGACAGCGTTACCAAATCTAAATTCGATAATAAATACGGTTGCCAGGAAAGCCTGGTAGATGCTATCCGCCGCGCCACGGACGTTATGATGGCTGGTAAAGTAGCCGTTGTAGGTGGATACGGCGACGTAGGTAAAGGCTCTGCCCTTAGCCTTCGTGGAGCCGGATGCCGCGTAATCGTAACTGAAATCGACCCCATCTGCGCCCTGCAGGCTGCAATGGACGGTTTTGAAGTAAAGAAAATGACCGATGCGGTAAAAGAAGCTGATATCATCGTTACCGCTTCCGGCTGCCGCGACCTGATCACGGAAAAGCATTTTCGCCTGATGAAGGACAAAGCGATCGTTTGTAATATAGGCCACTTCGATATCGAAATAGATATGGCATGGCTGAATAACACCTATGGCAGCACAAAAGATACCATCAAACCACAGGTAGATCTTTACAATATTGACGGTAAAGATGTAATCGTACTGGCAGAAGGCCGCCTGGTGAACCTGGGATGCGCTACCGGTCACCCGTCTTTCGTAATGAGTAATTCGTTCAGCAACCAGACCCTGGCCCAGATTGAATTATGGACTAACGGAGCAGCATACGAAAACAAAGTGTATGTGCTTCCGAAACACCTCGACGAAAAAGTGGCCCGTCTGCACTTGTCTAAAATAGGGGTGGAACTGGAGGAACTTACTACGGAGCAGTCCAATTACTTGGGCATTCCAAAAGAAGGTCCTTTTAAATCCGATATGTACCGTTATTAAAATATTGGATTTTATAGAAAGAGGGTGTACCAAAAAGAGCGGTATACCCTCTTTTTATTTAATACCTGGTGTGCGCTTAACCGGCGATATTACCCTATTGTATCATTTAATAAGCTGTTCGCATAGTTAACGAATCAGCACCACGACACCTTTTGCCATCTGCTCCTTTTCATTCTTAAATTTAAACCGCGCATACCAGGTATAACCATTCTGCGACTGCCGCTTTCCTTTATAAATACCATTCCATCCTTTGACCGGGTTGGTGGTTTCGAACACCTTCTCACCCCAGCGGTTATAAACTACCAACAGGTATAACTCCGGCAGCACGCCTACGATAGCTTTAAACACATCGTTACGTCCGTCTCCGTTGGGAGTAAATGCATTGGGGAAATGGATGCCTTTCAGGCAATCGGTCTCAACTGCTAAAACTGTATCGCTCCCGGAACAGCCATTGCTATCGATGACCATCAGCCAATAACTGCCGGGAACGGTAACCGTTAACGAGGGACTGGTTTCCCCGGTTGACCATGTATACTTTTCATAGTATTCTTTTGCGCTGATCTCCGTACTGCTGCCGGTGCAATAGTTAACGGATGAATCTAGGAAGTTAGCCGGCAATTTACCATTTACTTTAATACGGATCGAGTCCGTTACGGTACAGCCCTCATATTTCTCCGCCGTACAGATATACATCGTTTCCTGGTCGGGATACACCACCGGCGTGCGGGAATACGGATCATCTATTGCACTGCTGGAGGGGCTCCAGAAATAACTGGTAAATCCGGCAGTTGCGGTTAGTTGTAGTGAGTCGCGCAGACAAACGGTCGTATCCGGCCCCAGGTCAAACGGAAGATCGGGGGCCTGGGTAATCGTTATTATATCCCCGTATTTATTGCCGCAGTAATCGGTGGCGTTCACGGAATACACCCCTGGGAAATAGGCGGTGAAAAAGGAGTCGGCGGAATTATCTTGCCAGGTATAAGTCGCGAATCCGCTTCCTGCGTTCAGATAGATAGTACTTAGGTTGCAAAGATCAATATCCGGTCCCAGGTCAATAGTTACGGGTTGATCAAATGTATTTACCGGGATGGTATCGGACAGGGTATCGCAGGGTGTAATGATGGTGCCGGTAAGATAAAAAGCGCCGGGTGAGATAACCTTTAATTCGATGGTGGAATCAGTCATAAGGATGATCTCCGCCAGTGATTCGTCTACCACCCATTTAACCGGCAAAGTGCAGCCTGGCTTACGGTTAGCCTGATAGATATAAGTACCCGTTTTTCCGCAAATGCTGTCCGCACCATTCAACTGGAGGGTATTGCATAGCAGACAGGTATCTATCGCATCATCGCATTTCACATACTGGCACTGGGAGGTAACGGTTACCGGCAGATCCTGCGCCGTATGATTCAGAGTAAAACGAGCCTGTAGTATCTTCACCGACCAGTCCAGCGGGCCGTTTCTGTAAGTAGCGGTCAGCAGTTGAATATCTGCCGGGTTTGCAGGACAACTTCCCCCGCTGCCGTCCGGGTTTACCAACATTACATATCCGGGTGAAGGGGTGCTTAAATTGGTACCCCCCAGGAAAAAAGAGTTATCCGGTTTACCGGCTATGCCGTTAATAATGGTATTGGGTTCATTATATGTTTTAGACCAAAGGATACCAGCTACCGGGTCGATTTCCTGCACCAGGAAATCGCTGTAACCACCCCCGGGTAAAGAGGAAGTCTGACTAACGATGTTCCCGTTCGATTTCAGGAACAGCGATGTTGGCCCTATAGACACGGCGGGGCCAAAAGGATTGATATACCGGGAAGAGGTAACATTGCCTGCACCATCCGTAAACAGGTAAACATGATCGGTGATAACACCGGCAATACCTGTATTCCGGATTCCGTCCACCAGGTAACCGCCCGTTACGGGTAGCACCTGGCGGAAACTGACGGACCCTGATGTATAATTCTGGGACCAGTTTACCGCACCGCTCGCCTTATTTACCCGCAGCAGGAATCCGATGCTGCTACCGGCAGCCTGTAAATTTCCGGATACCATGATATAACCGGCTTCGTCCGCCAGGCCCGCCGGTACTTCCGTGCTGCGTACGTCATAATTATTCATCCAAACCAGCGTACCGGCAGCAGTCAGTTTACCGATGACGGCATCCGCGCCACTATTGGCACTTCCGGTACTGGTAATTCTTCCCGTGAAATAATAATCTCCTTCGGCTGACTGTATTATATTGATACCGAAGCTGGCTCCATCCAGGTCTAACTGGCGGCTCCAGGCAAGCGTTCCGTCGGCGGCTGTTTTAACGATAAATAAGTGGCTGTTGCCCCCGGCACCAGCAATACTGCCTATTGCAATATAACCCCCATCCTGGGTGGCTCTTACCTTTAGCAGGCTGGAAGCGGTTCCGCTGCCATATGTTTTCGTCCATTGCAGCTCACCGGATGCGTCGAGCTTCATTAGCGCACCGGATGCTACAAGCGGGGTGGTAATAGTAACGGCGTTAACAGACCCGCCATCAGCGGTTGACAGTATATCGTTGTTGGCAATGGCCGAACCCGATGCCAGGTAATTTTTTCGGAACAGATAAACAGGGTTACCGCATTTATCGCCCACATAAACAACTCCCGTTTTTACTGAACTACATACTCCGTTGGTGGCAGTCAGTAAAATGGAATAGGTACCGCTTGGAGTAAATGTATAGGAAAGACTGCTTCCCGTTCCTGCAACCACACCGTTTACCTTCCATTCATAGCCGGTTGCCCCGGTACTCGTACTTGTAAAATTCTGCGATGTATTGATGATGGTAGTTATAGAAGCCGGTGTAAAGTCAGCCATTACCGGGCAGGTAAAATATACCGTGTCCAGAAAAGCCTGGTTACAGTTGGCCGCCGAACTGGCCGCATTGAGCGTAATGATATATGTACCGGCCGTAGTGGTGGTATAGGAGAAATTGAATGTAGTCGCCTGCAGAACGCCATTTACGAACCACTCATAGCTATCTGCACCGGTAGTGGTATTAATAAAATTGATGGAAGTGCCGGCCCCCGTGGTAGTGGCCGAACTGGTAAAGCCGGCATTTACCGGGCATATTGCTTTCAGCGTTATGATTTTTACGGCACTGTCGCAAAGCGTATTACCCGAACGGGCGATCAGCGTGATAGTGTAGTTGCCCGGCGGGCTGAATAAATAGGCAAGATCCGTTAGCGAACTAACCGTTACTCCGTTTACCCGCCACTCATAACTGGTGGCATTTACAGAACTGTTGACGAAGGTATAAAGGCTGCCGGCATTTACTGTGCTGCCCGGATCGCTGAATGCGGCGGTAACAGGAGCCGGACAGGGGGGCATACAGGATTTACATTTTAGCAGACTGGAGCGCACATTGTCTATGAACCAGTGCATACGGTCGCTCTGCCCCTGGGTAAATACTTTCATGCAGTTAAAATTACCGTAATCCATATAGTCCTCTGTAAGATCGGGCTGGTCTATCGTAAACCCGGAAAGTACATCCGTACTGCAACTGTTAACGGAAGATCCGCATGATACGCCCGCCGTGCTCTGATCGGGGGGCGTGTCGCATACCCTGTCGCCGTCGGCAGCACAGTCGCTATTACCGCATCCGCCATCGAACGTATGGTAAAGTCCCAGGAAATGTCCCATTTCATGAATGATCACCACATCGTTCGGGTATGATGAACCAAAATAAGCTGCTTCCATCACAATGCCATCCACACTGGAACCATGTGCGGAGGGGAGATAGGCGTATCCCGCTACAGAGCCGGGAATACTCTTTACTATGTAAATATTGATATAACAAAGGGGATTCCAGCGAACAATGTTTTTCACCTGCTGATCGTCGGTGTAATAAGTAGAACCGCCCATTACAGTATAGGGCGATACATTGCGTGTGATACCATTGGTGGGGTTGTTACCAGGATCCCTTTCCGCCATGCAAAACTGGATACCGGTACTCGCGCCATTGGCGGGATCATAATATCCTGTATTGGCGAATGCTTCGTTTAAATGCTGAATGGCCGTAAACACCCGCGCATCACTGATATTTTCCGTACCATTATTATGAATAATGTGCACCACTACCGGTAAGGTTACAGTGGGGCCAGTTCCCAGGGTACTTTCGCGGGACGCTGACCTGTTAACCGGAAATGAAGAACTATCCCCCACCGGGGTCTGTTGCTTCCTGAACTCATATAGCTGTTGTTCCAACTGCAGATGTTTTGCGCGTATATCCGGGCGGGCGCGGAACAGTTGCTCATTGATCTCCTGCTGTGCGCAACCGGTTACGGGCAAGTCAGTCTCCTGGGCGAAGCCAGGAAAGCTCACCAGGATAAAAACAAGGAATGATATCCAGTAATAGGGTTTTATTTTAAAGAAATAACTGATTTTTCAAATATTAATACAAATAGTTAACGAATACTCAATTTAGTTATTTGATCACGGATGAGGTAATTTAGGCCAGAAGTAGCTATTATATCCATTTTTAAGAGATTAAGGGCTTACTGTGGCGTTAGTTCCCCATTTGTCAACAGTTAGCATGTATTCGTAAGCGGTTATATTCTGGCATGTTTTTGACCGGTATAGGTAAGGATCAAATAAACATGTCATGAAAGCAATTTTAAATAAAGTCAGGAATTTTAAAGATCAGGACGATAATTTTAAACTGGGAAGTGCCATAGCCGTAGGATGTTTGCTGCTTGCCTTTATCGGGGCTACAATCTACGTACTACTCAGCAGTGCAGCTTCCTGATAAGATAATCTAACATCAAACACTTTTTCGAAGTAGAATCGTATTCTGCTTTTTACATCTTCTATATCGGCTTTTTTACCTAATTCTTTTTCAAGAGAAGTTACCTGTTTGTCGTTTATACCACAGGGTATGATATTACCGAAATAAGCAAGGTCGGTATTAACGTTGAATGCAAACCCGTGCATAGTAACCCAGCGGCTGCAGCGAATACCCATGGCACATATCTTCCGCTCTTTGCCTTTCACCGTAGCATCTATCCATACACCTGTTTCGCCGGGTGAACGCTGCCCTTCCACTCCATAATCGGCCATGGTCAATATGATCACTTCTTCCAGGTTGCGTAAGTATTTTCCGATATCGGTATAAAACTTTTCCAGGTCGAGAATGGGATAGCCGACTACCTGACCCGGACCATGAAACGTAATATCTCCTCCGCGATTGATGCGATAATAACCATACCCTTTTTGACGCATTTCTTTTTCACTGAGCAGGAGATTTTCTTCGCGGCCACTTTTGCCGAGCGTATACACTGGGGGATGCTCTACCATCAGCAGGTGATGCGTAGTTTCGGCAGGCTTTTCGGAGGGAGTTCCTTCAATGGCTTGTTTCCAGTGACTGGCTTTAATATCCACATTTTCCTTCAGTAGTTTTTCCTGGTAATCCCAGGCTTCCCGGTAGTCCATACTTCCGAGATCTTGAAACCTGACGTATTGCATCCTGCAAAATTACATCTTCCGGCAATATGCCTTCCAAAACGTATTTTTGCAAAAAACACTGAATGAGGATGGCGGATACAGCAGACGATATAGAGGAAATAGATGGCCCGGAAGAGCTGTACGAGCAGATGACCATCACTGTGGACAGGGGACAGGAACCATTCCGCATCGATAAATTCCTGGTAGGAAGAGTAGAGAACGCCACGCGTAACAAGACCCAGAAAGCCATCGAAAGCGGCCGGGTGCTGGTAAATAACAAGATGGTTTCCGCCAATTACAAAGTGAAGCCGGGAGATCATATCGTAACCTACTCCCACAAAGAAGTGGCCGGCGAAGAAATCGTTCCCGAAGCCATACCCCTTAATATCACATTCGAGGATGATGATATCATCATCCTTAACAAGCCGGCCGGCATGGTAGTACATCCTGGCTGCGGCAATGCCTCCGGTACCCTTATCAACGGCATAGCCCATTATCTCACTGTAGGCAACCCATCCCTCTCAGAAGAAAACCTGCCCCGTTTCGGGATGGTGCACCGGATCGATAAGAATACCACAGGGTTGATGGTAATCGCCAAAACGGACAAGGCCGTCGCTTCCCTGGTGAAACAGTTCTTTAATCACACCGTCATCAGGAGATATACCGCCCTTGTATGGGGCGATATGGAGCAGGACGAGGGCACTATCGTGGCACATATAGGCCGCCACAAGAAATCAAGAAAACTTTTCGATGCCTATCCCGACGGCGAATACGGCAAAGAGGCCATCACACACTATACCGCGCTCGAACGCTTCGGTTACGTAACCCTGATAGAGTGCCGCCTCGAAACCGGCCGCACCCACCAGATAAGGGTGCACATGCAGCATGTAGGTCACCCCCTTTTTAACGACGACACCTACGGCGGCGACCGCATCGTAAAAGGCACCATCTACACCCGGTACAAACAGTTCGTGGAAAATTGCTTCACCATTTGTCCCCGCCACGCCCTCCATGCCCGCACCCTGGGCTTCCTGCACCCCACTACCCGGCAGCCGGTACTGTTCGAAAGCCCGCTGGCGGAAGATATGCAGCAGGTAATAGAGAAATGGCGGGGGTATGCGAAGCAGAAGGATCTGGGGTAGGATACGTTCTCTGTATAGTTTTACCGGCATATGCTTTTATGATAATTTTATCAGCTTATTCAGCGCATTACCTTAAGGAATGTTTTAAATTTCGCTATGAATAAAATCATAATTAAAATATCGTTTTTACTCCTGATGACTGCCTGCGGTACTTCCAGGCGGTCATCGGAGGCAACGACAAACTTCCTTCCATTTACCAGACAAGTTATCGACACCAGGCCGGATTATAAAGACAGCTTTAAAATCTACGAAATAGCATATGATGATATCATGGCCCTATCGCGAAGCAGTGAAAAAAAGATCTGGATTCATTTTTTTGCTCCCTGGTGCAGCAGTATTTCGAACAAAGACTTAGAGAAATTAGAGGACATAGAACAAGCACACCAAAACAACCTGCAATTGATCCTGGTGTCGACGGCCTATGATTATTCTTCACTAAAAGGCTTATTGCATAATTCTGATATCAGAAAGCCTGTATATGTATTAGACGGTCATAAATATGGGTACCATATACGGTCGTCTCAAAAGGAGTTGTACCGGCAATTGAGTATGAAATCCGGAAATAGATATTATGATGACTACTTAATAAAAGACGGGAAATTGCTTTTCTTTAAACCTTTAGAGGAGACGCTTGATTTGTTTGTAGCAAAAATACACGCTCTCGACAGTAAACTTAGAACGACTCCTTTTTAACGGCTGGCGCCTGTCTTAAAATCAAACAACGTCGCTGTAAACACTCCCCTTTCCCTTTTCTTGAAGATCGCATGCCAGTTGCCGGTATAGCGGAGTAAGCGGGGTACCAGCAGGTCGCCGGCTTTGGTCATTTGTACTTCCATACGCACATCGAAATCGTAGACGCCGGCTTTGTAGCTGAGGGCGTAGTTGCGGGCGGCTATTTCCATGGTGCTGCTGTTGAACCAGGTAGTCATTTCGTCGATTACTATATTGTCTTTTTCGCGGTTGGTAAGATCCTTCCGGGCTTTGATGGTGAAGATGTAACAGTTCTGGCCATCATAGTCGGCCATGTCTATGAGGAAGTCGTAATAACGGGCCATATCGTCGTCGAAGATGGCGATCTTGTCGCCCACGAAGGGGATGCCGGGTATTCGTTTACCGGGGTTGAAGAACAGCATTTTAAGCTGCTCCTTGTTTTTGGCGATGCCACTCTTGTTCTTTATACTCAGTTCGGCGTCTTTCACTATATTGTTCTCGCCGCATACTGTGTCTTTTACCAGCAGCAGTCCTGCATATAGTTCACCGGTATAGTAGTTCCAGTTCTTATTCTCATCATAGATGTCGCCGCCTGTGCGTTCCTCGAGCACTTCCATGCTGCGGCAGCCTTTGTTTACCTGCTGGCGGGTACGACTTTGCAGAAAGGCCTGCACGCTGTCATTTTTATCGAGCATACGGATATCATTCAACGCCGTATAACCGAGGATCTTCAGGTTTTTAAATGCTTTGAAAAAACTAGTGTCCTTCTCCACCTGTTCTATAAAACGGGGAACGTTCAGGTTATTGCGTACCACCACTTCTTTAAGCGTGACTATTTTCCGGGAAACGTTTACCGTGGAATCCTGGGAAAATAAAACTAAGGGTAGCAGCAGGTGTACGGTTATGCAACAGAGTTTTATCAATAGTGGTATCTTTTAGATCGTCTGCTTTACCAGAACAATCATCATTCCAGTTATTTGGCATAAAGCATCCGGTAGTCCATTTTCACCCTGCCTTTGGAAATATCATCCAGTTTACGCTTCATCAACTGACGCTTGAGGGGTTTCAGGTGATCGATAAACAGTTTGCCCTCGATATGATCATATTCATGCAGGATGATACGGGCGCTGATGCCGTTATACGTCTGGGTATGGGGGGCAAAATGTTCGTCGACGAAGGAGAGGGTGACTTCTTCCGGCCGGTGGATGTCTTCCCGGATCTTGGGGATGCTCAGGCAGCCCTCGCAGTAACTCCATTCTTCACCATTGAGCGCACTGATATGCGCATTGATGAATACCTGTTTGATGCCCGGTGCGTCGGGATATACTTCTTTTTCGTCGTCTTCCTCCTGGTTTTTGAATATCTGCATACTGTCCATCAGGAAAAGGCGGATACCCTTGTTTACCTGGGGTGCAGCTATACCCACCCCGTTGCTATTGTACATGGTTTCCCACATATCTGCTATCAGCTTTTCGAGCTCCGGGTAATCCGGTGTTATATCTTCCGCTACTTTTCTCAGTACAGGATGTCCGTACGCCACAATAGGTAATATCATTCAGTGAACATATTTTTTACAAAAATACAAAAAAGCCGGTTGTCTACACATGATGCTGCAGGTACTCCTGCAGCATGATAGTCGCCGCTATTTCATCGATCAGTGCTTTATTACGGCGGTCCTTTTTTTTCATACCGCTTTGCACCATGCTCTGCACGGCCATTTTGGAAGTATACCGCTCATCTACTTTCTTAACGGGCATATCAGGGAAGTGTTTATTCAGGTCCTTTATACACTGGGCTACCAGGGGAGTGCCGTGCGTGTCCGAATCGTCCAGGTTCTTCGGCTCGCCGATCAGGATCAATTCCACCGCCTCCTGCTGAAAATATTTTTTCAGGAAAGGGATCAGCGTTTTGGATTCGACAGTCGTTAGTCCGCTGGCAATAATCTGGAAAGGATCCGTTACCGCCAGCCCGGTACGTTTACCGCCGTAATCGATGCAGATTATTCGTGCCACTGTAACTGTTTAAATAAGATTGTAAAACGACGGAAGGTGCCGGCCCTGTTTGACTCGTCATTATTTAGTATATTTTCTAATACGCAATTTTTTAGACGTAAGTACAGAAAATGCAGCCTGGAGCATTAAACCGTTTGAGGCTATTACGTCAAGGATTAAATGCACTCTGACTTCTATAGAAACATCGTAGAGACGGAGGAGCAGACTGCCAACTGCTAAGGAAACCTTCCTGTATACCAATTCGTCTCCAAAATCTTTGTCTTCGGTAATTATAAAGGCTTGCTTACTTATAGCCAATTCAATAACTTGTGAATCGGACACTCCCGAACACTCGGAGGCAATAGCAAAAACGGCATACTCATGCTTTTTCAACGCAGATATAATTCTTCCGTCTACACTTTCGTCGGCGACAATAAGCGGAAAATCACGCAACATCGATCATGATTTCATTACGCACAACACTCGCGCTATATGAAATACAAGCAAGAATTGATTCAATAGTTAGATGAGGATATGCAATCAAAACATCCTGAATGCTTTCACCGCTACCCATTTTTTCCAGAATAAGATCAACCCCTATTCTTGTCCCTTTTATAACAGGCTTTCCTCTTAGCACATCAGACTTCTGTTCAATATAGGAGTACCAGGTCATTATTCTTAATTTTCATAAAGTTAAGAAAAAGGGCACATTTAACTCTTATCTATATTTTGAATTTTTATTGACTAAGTTTCACGAAAACCAGTAACAATCAATTCGAACATTGCAAAGTTGCGAAAATATAATTGTTGCACCAGGCATAACTAATTAATGTGATAACCTAATTCAAAATTATATCCAATATAACCAATATTCCAAACACGATGCTCGCAATACCATTGGCCGTCATAAAAGCTATGTTCACTTTGCTCAGATCATCTGGTTTTACGATGGCATGCTGGTACACCAGCATGCCTGCAAATACAACTACACCCGTCCAATACAACCAGTGAAAGTCTCCGTACATACCGGCAACAATAACGCACGCCGTACTTAGAATATGCAAAATCACTGACACCCAAAGCGCATTACTTTTCCCCAAAGCAGCCGGTATGGAATGAAGGTTTTGAGACTGGTCGAAGTCAATATCCTGCAACGCATAAATGATGTCGAACCCACTCACCCAGAATATAACGGCCAATGAGAACAGCACGGGAAGCAGGGCAAACTGGCCAGTTACAGCAAGGTATGCACCGATAGGCGCCAGTGACAAACCCAGTCCCAAAACAAGGTGACACAATGGAGTAAACCGTTTAGTATAGCTGTAAAACAATATTACAAACAGCGCAACCGGCGACAGGAAAAAACAAAGCCTGTTAATAAAAAAAGTAGCGGCAATAAATACGATACAATTGATGATTACAAAACGCAGGGCATTATCGGGAGAAATAATTCCTTTAGGTATTTCGCGTATGGCTGTACGTGGATTCTGCGCATCGAATTTACGATCAAGATAGCGGTTGAATGCCATCGCTGCGCTCCGCGCGGTAATCATACAAACTAATATAAGTAGGAACCGGCCTGCCACTTCGGGAATGGACTTAGGGTAGCCGTCAAAAAAAGATGAACTTACCCCTACGAAATACGACATATAGTCTGACCTATACAGGATCTCCAAATATCCGTACGAAGTAATACCCAGGAAAAACCCGATCATCGCAAACGGCATGGCGAAAATCGTGTGCGAAAACTTTACAAGCGATAAATATTTTTTTACGGTAGTCATGCTATTGGTCTTTCCATTCTTTCCCTTACCAGTTCCCACAATACGATGCCCGCCGCTACGGATATGTTCAGGGAATGTTTCATGCCGAGTTGCGGTATTTCGATACACCCGTCGCATAACCCGATCACTTCACTGTTCACGCCTTCCACCTCGTTGCCGAAAACTACGGCCATTTTACCCGCACCGATACCGGCCGCCCGCTGTAGCGGAATGCTACCCGACGCCTGTTCGATGGCGTATACGGCGTAACCGTCTTCTTTCAACGTTTTTATGGCTTCCAAAGTGGTGGCAAAATAATTCCAGGCAACGGTATCGGTGGCACCGAGGGCGGTTTTCTGAATGTCCCGGTGGGGAGGCCGGGGCGTGTAGCCGCATAAATATATTCCCTCCAGTAAAAAAGCATCTGCCGTCCGGAACACACTTCCCACATTATGCATGCTGCGGATATTATCCATTACTACCACCAGCGGCATTTTATCCGATTCGCGGAACTCCCCGACCGTTTTGCGGTTCAGTTCATCCATGCTGAGTTTTCGCATGGTGCAAAGGTAAATAGTAATTAAGAACCGGGGGTAATCTAAGTAGATTATCATTAACACTCTAAGGTCATCCTAAGGTTTTTATAAGGTTATGCTAAGTAATTTAATTTCAAAAGCTTAGGATAAGCTTAGGAATACCTTATTCACAACTTACTAATTGATATACCTTATATATGAAATACCAGACTTATTCCCACCGTTTACCTTCCCTCTGCCCATGTAGTTGCCCCGGGGATAATGCCAAATCCTGATTATATTTGCGCCTATGTCCAAAACCGGTACCGAATCCCCTTTAATGCAGCAGCACAGTGCTATCAAGGCGAAATACCCAGACGCTATCCTGCTGTTCCGGGTGGGGGATTTTTATGAAACCTTCGGACAGGACGCTATCGTTACCGCCCGGGTATTGGGTATTACGCTCACCAAGCGCAATAACGGGCTGCCGGCGTCCAGCGAACTGGCCGGCTTCCCCCACCACGCCCTGGATACCTACCTGCATAAGCTGGTAAAAGCCGGTTACCGGGTAGCCGTATGCGACCAGCTGGAAGATCCTAAAACCGCCAAGGGTATCGTAAAACGCGGAGTGACGGAAATGGTGACACCCGGTACCACCACCAACGACAAATTGCTCGAGCACGGTTCCAATAACTTCCTGGCCTGCCTGCACGTGGTGCAGGAAGACCTGTTCGGCATCGCCTTTCTCGACATCTCTACCGGCGAGTTCTTTATCGCGGAGGGTGACCGGGAATACGCCGACAAATTGCTGCAAAGCTTTAAACCCTCGGAAGTCATTTTCCAGCGGCAGCGGCAAAGGCTGTTTAAGGAGTACTTCGGCAGCCGCTTTTATACCTATGCCATGGACGAATGGATTTTTCAGGACGTGTACGCGCAGGAAACCCTGCTGAAGCATTTCCAGACCCATTCCATGAAAGGCTTTGGGGTGGAGGAAATGAAATACGGCCTGGTGGCCGCAGGTGTGGTGCTTCACTACCTTAAAGACACCGAGCATCCCAACCTGCAGCATATCATCAGCCTGCAACGCATCGATAAAGAAGATTTTTTATGGATGGACCGGTTCACCATCCGCAACCTCGAACTGCTGGCAGGCAGCGGCGAACAGGGCTATACCCTGCTGAAAACCCTCGACAACACCGTATCGCCGATGGGTGCCCGCCTGCTGAAAAGATGGCTGATATTTCCACTGAAAGACATAGACAGGATCAATGAACGGCTGAACCTGGTGGAGTTTTTTATAAAAGAAGTGGACCTGCGTGGTAAGCTTTCGCAATATATTAAACAGACAGGCGATATCGAACGGCTGGTGGCTAAAATACCGCTGAAGAAAACCGGTCCGCGCGAAGTAGTACAGATAGCCCGTGGTCTGCAGCAGGCCGAAGCAATAAAGTTGCTTTGCGATGCCGACGCCGGAAACGATTACCTCCGCAAGCTGGGAGCATCCATCGACCCATGCCCCGCTATCGCCGGAAAGATACTGCGGGAAATGCAGGAACAGCCACCCGCGACGGCGCAGAAAGGGGGTATGATAGCCGATGGCATACATGCCGAACTGGACGACCTGCGCAACATCGCCCGCAACGGGAAGGAATACCTGGTGCAGTTGCAGCAGAAAGAAGCCGAAGCCACCGGCATCCCCTCCCTGAAAATAGCGTTTAACAATGTATTCGGGTATTACCTGGAAGTGACCAATACGCATAAAAATAAAGTACCCGCCCAATGGATGCGCAAACAAACGCTGGCCAATGCGGAGCGGTATATTACCCCCGAACTGAAAGAGTATGAAGAGAAAATAACCGGGGCGGAAGACAGGATACTGCTGCTGGAAATGCAGCTTTTCGAGCAACTGCTGAACGAACTGCAGCACTACCTGCAACCCCTGCAAACGAACGGGCATATACTGGCCATTATGGACTGCCTGCTCTGCTTCGCAGGCAATGCGCTGCAATACAATTACAAACGCCCGCTGGTGCACGAGGGCGACGAAATGGTATTGAAAGCCGCCCGCCACCCGGTGATAGAACGAAACCTGCCGCCCGGAGATACTTATATTTCCAATGACATAGAACTGAACCGCACCGTGCAGCAGATCATCATACTTACCGGTCCCAACATGAGCGGTAAAAGCGCCATATTGCGGCAGGTAGCTCTTATTACCCTGATGGCCCATATCGGAAGCTTTGTGTCCGCTTCTGCGGCAGATATACCCCTTACCGACAAGATTTTTACCCGCGTAGGAGCCAGCGATAACCTGAGCGGCGGCGAGAGTACGTTTATGGTGGAAATGAACGAGACGGCCAGCATCCTGAATAATATCACGGATAGAAGCCTGGTGCTGCTGGATGAAATAGGCAGGGGCACTTCCACGTACGACGGCATATCTATCGCCTGGAGTATCGCCGAATTTCTGCACGATACGACCGAGGCACCTATTACCCTGTTTGCCACGCACTATCATGAACTGAACGAACTGGAAAACAAACTGCCACGGGTAAAAAACTTTCACGTTACCAATAAGGAAGCAGGCAATAAAATCATCTTCCTGCGCAAGCTGGCCCGGGGTGGAAGTACGCACAGCTTCGGTATTCATGTGGCTAAAATGGCCGGTATGCCTGCTTCGCTGATAGACCGGGCTAACGAGATCATGCAGCAGATGGAAGCCAAACATATCGACGATGAAACCCCGGCGAAACAGGTAAAGAAACTCTCCCTTCCTAAAATGCAGCTATCTATTTTCGATGCGCATTCGCAGGTATTTGATGAAATAAGAACGCTGTTGAACGCAGTGGATGTAAACAGGCTTACACCGGTAGAAGCATTACTTAAACTACAGGAGATCAAGAGCAAGCTGCATTAATCGGGGTCGGCCCTTGCTTATATCATATCTTTTAGTTTCTCCACCACCTGGTCTATCTCTTCTTTCGTATTGTATTTGCTGAACGAGAACCGCACCGCTACCTGGTTGGGGTTATTGTTGATGGCCCGTATTACATGCGAACCCTGGTCGGCCCCGCTGGTGCAGGCACTTCCGCCCGAAGCACAGATGCCCTGTATATCCATGTTGAAAAGGATCATCTCCGATTTCTCCGTTTTGGGAAAAGAGGCGTTCAGCACGGCATAGAGGCTCCTGCCGAAAGGATCGCCGTTGAAGTTGACGCCCAGTATGTGCTTCTTTAACTGTTCGGCCATATACCATTTGAGGCCCTGTATATAGTTGCTGTCCTGCTCATACGCAGCGGTAGCCATTTCAAGGGCTTTGGCGAAACCTACTATGCCATATACGTTCTCGGTACCCGCGCGCATATTGCGCTCCTGCGAGCCTCCGTGGATAAAGGGTTTTATCTTTACGTTCTCATTGATATATAAAAAGCCCACCCCTTTTGGTCCATGAAATTTATGCCCGGCACCCGTTACGAAATGAACGGGAGTATTGCGCAGGTCGAAGGGATAGTGCCCTACCGTCTGCACCGTATCGGAATGAAAAATGGCGTTGTATACCCGGCATAACCTGCCCACGGCATCGATATCCAGCAGGTTGCCGATCTCGTTATTGGCATGCATCAGCGTTACCAGGCATTTCTCTTCACTGCCGGCGAGCAGTTTTTCCAGGTCTTGCATGTCCACATGGCCATTGGGCAAAATCTTTACATAACTCAATGCGGCTTCGCCGGAATGATAGAGGTATTCTACCGTATGCAGGGTGGCATGGTGCTCGATGGGCGAGCTGATGATATGCCGGCACTGCAGATCGCGCACAGCGGCGGTGATGGCCGTATTACTGCTCTCCGTACCACCGGAAGTAAAGAACACTTCGGCAGGATGGGCGTTGAGTATTTTAGCGACCGTCTTGCGGGAGCTTTCGATGGCCATTCTGCTCTCGCGGCCATAAGAGTAAATGGAAGAGGGATTGCCGAACTTACCGTTAAGGTAGGGCATCATGGATTCCAGCACCTGGGGATCCAACGCGGTAGTGGCCGCATTATCGAAATAAATTCTTTGCACGGGTTCTGTATTTATAGTAAAATGCAGGCAAAGGTAAGATGTATCAGTCTAATCCCTTTGTAGGCTTTAAACCCAGAATGCGATAGGTATATGTTTCCTATGTAGTAGATTCATTGAAAGGAGATTATATTTGCCGACCCCTGCCTTTGTTAGCTTTTAGTGCTTTATACTCGTTTCATAAATATTATTGAGTAATTATTTTTCTCCAGATACCCGCATGGCCAAGATAGTAAAGTCGCCAAGTCTTTCTGCATCTTCCTTACTCCACTTTTGTCTTTCTTCTATGGGTAAATACTGTCTGTTCCAATCAAAATACTCTTTGACTCTTATTACGATACGAAGGGGAGATTTTCCTTTATTGCGTAACTGGTAATAATCTTTAGGATCAACAAACATTAACATAATGACGCCAAGCCTTGTCTGGTTACTAGAACTAGGATCTGCAATAGCCATCTTTATTTCTGGTTTAATCTCTTTTAACAAATATTTCAAAGGTTTTCCAATGAATTTTTGCGAGCTGTCTTTTAATGTTTGTGCTTCATCAAGTGTTTTCATTATTTGTCCGCTGCAAGATGAGGCCAATAGCATAAACAAAATAAACGAGCAAATGGAAAATATAAATTTCATAAAATTCTTTTATTTAAGTGGAAATACCAGAACGTGTGACTCCTTAGATCAAAGCAAATTGACCCCTAAAAATCAAATAATCAAAATATAGCTAAACACACAATGCTATTGCCGGTCGCTATGGTCAAGTCAAAACGGCGGAAATGGTCAAGTCAGAATGGTAAGCTGGGGTCAATCAAACAGGATTTTCCGCCAGAGGTTTATTTAAATAAACTGAAATATCAATTATTTTTATAGCTAGATGGAGTTACCCAAAATAGCATATCCTTATACACTAAACTGGCGTTGGTCCACTCCGACAAATTACTATATGAGTAATTGTTAAAATAATCCTTGTTGATGCCCCCAATCTTTTCACTGACTGTTGTACAATCTATACAGTAGAAATATATTGGCCAGAAAATACGGGGCGATACAACATTTGTATCATTAAATTTGGCTGGCGTCCAATGATTGTTACTTAATTTCAACGTGCGCTGCACTTCTTCAGCAAGTTTATTATTGGTATTTTCATGTACAATAATACTATCTACTCTTCCCTCTGCAGTAATTATAAAGGATATTAAAACCCTATTAAGTTTTTCACTGTTTCGAATGACCTCCTCAGAAATCATAACAGAATTGAAATTTTTTGAAACAAATAGATTAATGCTCCTGTACCCGCCATACTCATAGACGGGAGGAGTAATATTTTGACTGTATAATTTTAGGCAAATACATAGTAAAATAGATGAAATAAGATGGATTTTTCGCATTGCTTATATTTTATTTACTGGCAGAAAGTACCTTTTGCGCTCGGTAAATGCTGCTTTTCCTGGTCACCAATATTAATAAAGTTATTTTTTTTAGCATCACTTAATGAGTTCCATACCGAAGTTTCATAAAGCCCTCCCCATGCGAGATCTGTTGCCCTTTCTCCGCTTAATCCAGGAAACATTTCTTGTAAAGAATAAATCATTTCATCGATAAAAACAGCCATTATCTCATGGCTTAAATCGTCTCCTGAATACCCTGCATTTATTAGCAAATCTCTAATATCCAAAATATCATTAGTATATGTAGAATGGAATCTCTTATAATTTACCACAGTTCTTATATATGCATGAAACATTTCATGAAGCATTGTTGCAGCTATATACTCTTGAGAGGAGGTAGTTAAAATGGTATTTATGGAAATCTGATGTTCCGCATTATCCAAATTTACATTTGAGTTAGTCTCACCATCTTAAAACATTCAAAAAAGAATTAATTTACCAGAAGAAATTTGAGACCCGGGACAGAGCGAAAGCAGCCATCTTTGAATATATCGAGGTTTGGTATAACAGAAAAAGAAACCATTCCTACCTGGGCTATAAAACAACACGTAAAATGGAATTATTTTTTAAACAAGAAAAAATAGATCCTAAAAAGTCTCCAAAATAAAGTTGCAATTCCAAAATAATTTAATAATCAATTTTCACCGATAACACGTATCCCTGCAACGATCATATCCCCGTATTCTTCAGTATTTTCAGCAGTCCATTCTTTAAGACCTGGTTTCGGCAATGATTTGTGCGCATTATGGATATCCAATGGAAATGTAACAACTATTGCAGTCAATTTTTCATCATTATCTAATTTTAATTTGTACTCATCTCGTTCAACGAAATGAAATCTAAGATAGGTTCCGTCGTTAGCCCCAGACCAAGTATTTTCCGGGTTGCCAAATACATATTTTATTTTGGGGGAAATGTTGTCCAAAAGTACCCTTAACGGTTTCCCTATAAATTGCTCTTTATTAAATTCCAATTTCTTGGCATCACTTATTTTTTGAACCATTTTTTGACCTTGGCAGGAGGTAATCATTATAAGTAAAAATGTAACTGAAAGTAAGAGGAAATTTCTATTTACTGAATGTATTATTTTCATACCTAATGATTTTAAGTTTATGGACAATTATCTGCAACATAAGATTTTTGTCCCGCAATTAAGACCTCATTGGTATTTAAACGCTTAAAATTACCACTGATATCCTGTTTTAATAGAGCTATTCCCGTATTGTACTTTTCCATAATAAAAGCCATAGCCGTTTCGTCTGTTGCTCCATAAAACCCTTTCATTTCATTTATTTCATCCCTGATGTCGTCTGGAAATCCCGGTTCATATTCAGGATTTAGTACTCTTGGATTATTAGAGTTAAATGCTTGAGCCGCCTGAAGATCTGTTACTATAAATGCATAGACTGTTCCATCAGCCATTAAAATGTATCTTGTTTCGTAGGTTGAATTTGATGTTGCTTTGTCTATGAATCCATATAAATCTCCGCTGGAAGGCGGCGTATTATCTGGATGATTATGAAGGTCGGCAGTAATATTAGTAATAGGAGGTATGGGGGCACTATGACCGTTCCCATTACTTATTGAAGATGAAATAGTTGCTCCATTAGCATCTTTTCCGAATGAAACGCCATGCTCGTTCCCGTCATTTGCTGCTGTTTGAATATTACTTTTGGCTGAATTATAAATAGAGTTATTTGAGAAGGAGGTCGCCTTGCTTGCACCTAATTGTGCATCCGCACATGGATCTGGCTCTGGTTCCGGGTCTGGATCACAATATGATGCATCACAATAACAATCAAACGGGTTCTCAATGCATGGATCAGGGTCGCAATAGTCTGGATTGCAATCACAAGCAAAAGGATCTATCTCGCAGGGATCGCAGTAGGTTGGATTGCAATCGCAGGTATTAGGATTTATATCGCAGGGATCCGGATCGCATAAACCCGGAATACATGCGCACTCATCATAAGAATCTGACCGTGGATCGCAAGGAGTTACTTCATGATCGGGTAGGCATTCACCCATGCTTGTCAATCCAAAATCATCTACCAGGTTTCCTTTAAAAGAGGGAAAGGTATCCGGTTTCGGAACGGTGTCTATGATACCATTGAGCCCGGTTGATTTATATTGTTTTGCTTTCGGACTGCTTAGATATACCTGAACAAAACCATCTTCTGTGGTTATACCTTTTATAGTGGTAAACTTTCCCCTCAGTCGCTTCTTACCGGAAGACTTCAATTCATGGTTGCGATTGTATACCTGGTAATGGAGGTATTGCCTGGACTGCAATCGAAACAGGTCTTTTAAGCCCGCGGCGATACCAATACCTACTGCCGGTAAAAGGCTTCCCTTTGCTCCACTATTACCCAACTTATTATTGCCGCTGATAGTTCTACTCAGTTGATAACTAAGCGCACCTGCACCCAGGGTCTTGAGCGTTCCTCTTAAAAGCGTTGATCTGTATCGGTTACGGATTTTAATAGTAAATGCCTGTCCTCTTTTTACTGGTACTATTCCAATGTCTTCAATTTGCTGTGTAGGAGAAGTAAGTAGTAGTTTATCAGCTATCTGTTTATCAGCTATCTGTGTTCTGGAAATTTGTTGTACTTCTTGCGAAAAAACATAGCCAGATAGACTTAGTAAAAAGATGGAAAGGTAAAGTTTAATCATACGAAGGGTTTAATGATTCGAAAATAAGAGATTTTTAACAATATTTCATTTACTTAGAAAAATATATCCTAATCTTGTTAAATAACTAATTACTGTGAAAAAGTTGCTCCTTATCATCATTTCCTCCCTTTTGTTTATTACAAGTCCGTTTTCAGGCATTTGTTCATTTCTGCCCACACATCCTTTTTTGCTAGTCAATGATTCTGTCTTAAAAATAATCAAAAAGGATATCCGGACTAAGAACTGGAAAACCCAAAGCTGGCAGTTGCTTAAAACTGCTGCAGACCGCTACCTGCGGCAAACGCTGGAAATTCCCCCGAGAGGTGGAAATTGGGAACAATATTATGTAAGTCCTGTCACCGGCCTTTCGCTGGTTCGTGGCAAACAAACAGGGGACTTTAAATGGGAGCATTGGGATACGGCTACGCATCAACTATTGATAAGCGATACCGCAGACAGCAAAAAGGATTATGACGGTGTAGCCATTGCCTTGATTCATGATGCATGGGCACTAGGTGCGATGCAGCTTGGACTGGCCTTTCAAATAAGTGCTGACAAAAAATATGCTGTAAAAGCTAAACAGATACTGCTTGCTTACGCTGCATTGTATCCTACATTACCTGAAAGAAACAGAACCAACGACATCGCTCTGAGCGCTGGTATGGTTACCGGCGCTGCTAAAATTCACCGGCAAAATCTGAATGAAGCGCAATGGCTGATCAATATGCTATTGGCGGCTGATTTCATCTGGGACCAGTTAACGCCGGATGAGTGTAACCTGCTGTCCAATAATCTTTTTTATCCTGCCGCTAATATTATTGAACGTGGCATTAGCAATATTTCAAATATCCAATGCTGGAGAAATACAGCTATAGGAATGACAGGGTTTTTACTTCGTGATGAGCGGCTTATAGCCAAAGCGATGAAGGATACAGCATTTGGCTATTTTGCACAAATACGTAAAGGTGTTACTCGTGAAGGCATCTGGATGGACCGGTCGCCCACGTATCATTTTTTTACATTAAACGCCCTCGTACTAATCGCCCAGGCTGCTTCCAATTATGGGTATCCCATCAACTTTCAACCACTGCGTAAAATGTTTACTGGACCTATACTAATGGCAAATGCATTTATGACTATTCCAGCATGGAACGACTCCAGAGAAGTTGACCTCAGAGGAGTTCATTACCTATATGAATGGGGGTACAGCCAGTTTAAAGACGCCCGGTATGCTCATATCTTAAATCAGCTTGGTAAATCAAGAAAGGCATTTAAAAACACAGGCCCTGCTTTTACCGGCTGGAACCTGCTCTTTGGCGCTATCAACCTCCCTGTAACAGAAGACTGGAAGGTAACTACCAAACATTTTAAAGAAACAGGAATTAGCATGATATCTACCGGTACTGTAAAAAATAACCTTCTTCTTTATCTTAAGTATAATCCTGTAGTATCAGGCCACACGCATAGAGATGTATTGGGCATAGCATTGTATAAAGGCGCCGAAGCTATACTATCATTACCCGGAGCGACTAATTACGCCTCTTTGCTACATAACAGTTGGTATAATACCACGATGGCGCACAACACTTTTACGTTTATCGGAAGAAGTCAACCTGCCACCGCGACAGGCCATTGCATTGCTTTTGGCAAATATAAACGGACAGACTATACGATTACAGAAACAACTAATGTGTTGGCTGGGTTGCGTTATGTAAGAACCGTTTCCCTGCTTTCCCAAGATGTAACTATTGTTATTGACCAAATTCAATGCGATAAAAAGACGGATAAAATAGACATTGCCTTTCATCCTGGAGGCCAATGGAAAGAACTTCCTCCCGGTAAGGAATGGATTCTTCCTGCCAAGCCAGGTTATAATCGGCTTACCAATGCAACCATCAGAGAAGTAGCCAATGAAGTCTCCTTATCCACCGTGCTGAAATCTGGCCGTGTGGTGACGCTGAATACCGCTTTTTCAACGCCTATGAACATTATTACAGGATACGGATTGCCCTACAAAAAACAAAAACTGCCTGTTGCTTTATGGCGGATGAATGCTAACCAGGCTTTAATGGTTACCTGTATTAGTACGAATGGACAAAAGATTAAAATTTCCTTTGAGCCACTGAAAGATGTCAATGGCTCTCTTATTGATCTTTCAAAAGCTGCAAGGATTATACTGGAAAATAACGCTGGTCAAAAAACAAAACTTATCATTAATCCGGATCAATTGTCTATTGACGATAATGGTACAAGCCTAGAGAAGGATTTTATTTTGGAAATTTCGACCAGAATACCAAATATTGATTGATATGGGAGTGAAGGTGAAGGTTGACAATCAAACTTAATAATAAATTAATTAATAAGATGATACCGCCTTAATAGTTGTCCCATAAAAAGCTCCCTTATCCACAACAGAGAAGGATTTGAGGATAATAAAGGGTAAAAAAGTTGCAATTCCAGAATGATGAACTGCGCTTACGTTACATGAACTCCTTAATATCCTGCATCAGCCGGAGTGCTATATTATTGGCCGTGGTCTCAAAATTACTCTCTGCATAAATGCGTATGATGGGTTCGGTATTGGATGTGCGGAGGTGTACCCAGTCACTCTCGAACTCTATCTTTAAACCATCCTCGGTATTAATAGGGTTTTTACCATACTTGGTTTTTATTTTATCAAAAATAGCCCCTACGTCCACTTTCTTCCCCAGCTCTATTTTATTCTTGGAAATAAAATAATCGGGAAAACGTGTCCGGAACGATTTAATTCCATTCTTATGCTGGGCGAGGGCGCTTAAAAAAAGGCCGATACCGATCAGTGCATCGCGTCCGTAATGGAAGTCGGGCACTATGATGCCCCCGTTGCCTTCTCCTCCTATCACCGCCTGTTTTTCTTTCATCTTTTTCACCACGTTCACCTCTCCTACCGCCGAAGGATAATAAGCCCCCCCGTGGCGGATGGTTAATTCTTTTAACGCCTTGGTGGAAGACATATTGGAAACGGTATTGCCCTTGCGTTTACCGAGTATATAATCGGCTACAGCCACTAGCGTAAACTCTTCGCCGAACATACTGCCGTCTTCACACACAAAACAGAGTCTGTCCACGTCGGGGTCTACGGCAATACCGAAAGAAGCTCCTTTTTTCGTCACCTCCGCACTTAAGGACGTAAGATTCTCCGGCAATGGTTCGGGGTTATGGGCAAACTTGCCGTTTACCTCTCCGTTTAGCAGTATTACTTCATCCACTCCCAGCGCGCGCAGCAGGGGGGGCACAAACAGTGCACCGGTGGAGTTCACCGCGTCTACCACCACTTTATATTTCTTCAGGCGTATCGCCTCTACATCTACCAGGGAATAGTTGATAACAGCGTCGATATGTTTTTGCAGGGTACCGGTGTTAAGGGTATAGGTACCGAGTTTATCTACCGGGGCAAACGTAAAATCATCGGCCGCCGCTTTATCCAGTATAATGGCTCCTTCTTCCGCACCCAGGAACTCTCCGTCTTTATTGAGTAGTTTAAGTGCATTCCATTCCCTGGGATTATGACTGGCAGTGATGATAATACCGCCATCGGCCTTTTCCCATTTAACGGCCAGCTCCACCGTAGGGGTAGTGGACAGGTCGAGATCCACTACATGAATACCCAGGGATAAGAGGGTATTGGTCACCATGCTCTTCACGATCTCACCACTGATGCGGCCATCCCTTCCGATCACTACCTTTTTACCATTATGATTTTCTTTAAGCCAGGTGCCATAAGCGGCTGCGAACCTTACCATATCGAGCGGGGTCAGGTTATCGCCCGGTTTACCACCAATAGTACCGCGAATACCTGAAATGCTTTTGATCAATGCCACGTAAATTCAATTTAGGAGTTCAAAAATAAGGGAAATAGGGGAACGCATGGTTATACAGAATATTCAGTAAGATGATGGAAGTAAGCGGTTTCTCTTTAAGTATGGAGGAATGGACAAAAAAAGAGCAACAAAAGTGCCAAATGGTTTTCCCGGAGTATAAATATGACTGGTTGATATACACGTCACCGTCGGCTAATACCACGATGCCCGAACGGTAATTTTGTAAAATCTGGCGGCTTAACGTAGGTTTGACAAAAATTACTACGCATGGAAGATCCCGGAAGCCGGTACGAGGACTGGTTCAATTCTCCTTATCATCATCTGTTATATGCCGGTGGGCAAAACGATAACAGTTCATCTTTCATCGCCCGGCTTATCACCCGCCTTAACCCTCCGTCATCGTCGTACATGCTCGATGCCGCCTGCGGCAAAGGAGTTGGCGCCCGGCTGCTTGCTGCAAAAGGATTCGACGTTACCGGTCTCGATCTTTCCTTCGGCAACATACACGAGGCACTCGCTTATGAAGCGGACAATCTTCATTTTTACCAGCACGATGTCCGGCTGCCTTTCCGGACCCAGTATTTCCATTACGCCTTCCATCTTTTTACCGGCTTTGGCTATTACCCTACGCAGCGCGAACACCATAATGCCCTACGCACTATTGCCGGCTCGCTGAAGCCGGGCGGCACCCTGGTAATGGATTGCCTAAACCCTGCTTACGAAGGGGATCACCTGCTGCCGGTATCAGAAAAAACAATCGGTGATACCCGCTTTCATATTACACAATGGCTGGATGCAAATCATTTTCACCAAAAAATAATAATAGAAGATAAACACACCGATGGGCCTGTTACCTATACCGAAAAACGATCCAGGTTTTCGCTGGAGCAATTTACACAGATGTTCACGCTCCAAGGTTTGCATATAGAAGAAGTGTCGGGCGATTATGAACTTAATGGCTACGCCCCCCTTCTTTCTCCCCGCATGATCATAACAGCCCGGAAATAAACAGCTCTTCATTTCGGGAAAAGTTTGGATGGATATATTATCTTCATACAAAATCGGGTGAACATCCCAAAGCAGAATGACGGAAATCTTAATAATCCTGGGTCTTATATTATTGAACGGTGTTTTTTCCATGGCAGAAATAGCGCTGGTATCTTCCCGGAAAGCCAGGCTGGAGGCGCAGGCCAATAAAGGCGACAAAAGAGCCAAAGAAGCACTCGACCTGGCCAATCATCCCGATACTTTTTTATCCACCGTACAGATAGGCATTACGCTCATAGGCATCCTGACGGGTCTTTTTTCCGGCAATACGCTTACGGAAAAACTGGCCGCTTACCTCAGCCAGTTCGAACAGATTCAAAAATACAGTCATGGCATAGCCACCGCCATCGTAGTGGTCGTTATCACCTACCTCACCCTGGTACTGGGCGAACTGGTGCCCAAGCGCGTTGGGCTGGCCAACCCGGAAAAAGTGGCGAAGGCACTGGCCGCACCGATGAAGGTGGTCAGCATCATTACCTATCCTTTTATCTGGCTGCTTAGTAAATCCACCCACTTCATCACCCGCCTGTTTAAGCTAAAAGCCACCGATATGCAGGTGACGGAAGAAGAGATCAAAGCGATCATCAGCGAAGGCACCGAACAGGGAACTATCGAGGAAGCTGAACAGGAGATCATCGAGCGGGTATTTCACCTCAGCGACCGTAACATCACTTCCCTGATGACCCACCGGAGCGATATCATCTGGTTCGAAATGAACGACAATGAAGTATCTATCCGCGAAAAAATACTGAACGAACCGCACTCCATCTACCCGGTATGCGATGGCGATGTGGACAATATAAAAGGCGTGGTGTCCATTAAGGATATGTATATCAGTAACGACCTTACCCTGTTTAAACACATCATGAAACCCGCCATGTTTGTACCGGAGAATAATACGGCGTATAAGGTGCTGGAAAAATTCAAATCCTCTAAACTGCACTGCTGTTTTATAGTGGACGAATACGGAAGCGTGCAGGGTATGATTACGCTGAATGATATACTGGAAGCCATCGTAGGCGACCTGCCCCAGCCCGACGTGGAAGACTACGAGATTGTACGCAGAGACGATGGCACCTACCTGGTAGATGCCCAGATACCGTTTTACGACTTCCTGGTACGGTTCGAAAAAACACAGTGGATGAATGAAGGCGACCAGGAATTTAACACCCTGGCAGGGTTTATCCTGCACCAGCTCGAAAGGATACCGCATACGGGCGACAAGCTCGAATGGCAGGACTTTAAATTCGAGATCGTGGACATGGATGCCCAGCGGATAGACAAAGTGCTGCTGCATATCTCCGAGGAGCTAAAGAATGAAATGGATGGAGAATAATCTCTTCAGAATCCGAACAGGACATTTTTATCGGGGTTGGTAAGCTGCGTACTCTTTCGTTTGCCATTTACCGTTACATGCATTATGCTCATTTGCGAAGGGAAGGATTCGTATAAAAGGCTGTTGGTAATCTCGATTTTCTGCGCGGTAGAGATACCGTCTGCCTGCAGATAGAACCAGGTAGCACCTTTCTCTCTTTCGTAGCCTGCCATCCATAGTATTGCGGACTTTCCGTCCGCTTTTATCAGGAGGTGTTTCTCTATATAATGGGTTACCAGTGTTTTTATCATCGCGGAATCCGCCGGTGCCGAAAGGTCGATATGCATTTTGTACAAACGGTTAATCGTATTTTCCAGGTCGTCGGTAAACATACGGCAACTTAGCTCCAGTGTCTTTTCCCGGGCATTATGCTGTATCTCAGTTACACTGGCATAGAATGGATGCACCATTGTTTCGAACCCCGAAAAGAGGATAAAAACAGGCAGCAGAAACCATTTACATACTGATATTACCATTGAAAAAAGAAAGCTGATAGGTTGCAAATGTCTGATTAAATTTGATATCTAACATGTATCATGGAGGATTTTAATCTTTACTTTTCGATCGGCATAGACCATATACT
>JANNOM010000006.1:0-18721 GCA_031399065.1 Chitinophagaceae bacterium | reverse complement strand
AGAAATTTGATACAATTAGGTCGATCAGCTTTTTACTTTGACGTTCGAGCATAAGGGTATAAAAAACCACTATTTTCGACTCTTTTTCGTCATTTGCAAAATTCTCATTGGGCGTTGTGTTTTTCAAAAATGGAGTTAGTTCGCTTAAATGAAAGTATTGATTAACCACCGTCTGTGTTCGCGGAGGGTATGAATCAAACATACCGTTTCTATTCCATTTTAAATTGGGGAAACCACCGGCATTGCAATTTACATGATAAGAAACGAGATAGTCATTTTTATCATAATAAAAAGCCTGGATGGGCTGTAAAAAATACCTGGTTAACGTTGTGTCGTTTTTAAATTTATCAACTATAAATTTTGAATACGTTTTTTGAAGGCGGCTATTCCTGTAACCGGAGTAATTATTGTCAGAAATAAATTTATCTATTTGCGAAAGGTCATCCTTTTTTACATCCTTAATACCGTACAGTGACGAACAACCGCCAGAAAAACAACAGGAATATATAAGTAAACCATATATCAGATAATAACGTAAAAACGACAGGCGGGCATTTTCTATGTTATTACCGGATTTCAAAATAGTATTATTTTACTAAGAGCCGACACTTTACCATTCCTCTACTAAATATATTCAATCTTCAGGTAAGGTAATTAAAAAAGCGGATTAATTATAATCCGCTTTTAACCAACCAACAACCCCATTCTACCTTATAACTACCACCTTTTTTATAGACACTACTCCAGAAATACTTATTGTTTTAACAATATATAAACCTTGCTTTAATCCGGATATATCTACGCTTGTAAGATTTTTTTGCGGAGTGATCGTTTTCACTTCCTGTCCTGACTGGTTGATTATAGATATCCTTTTGTGAACTTTGTTCGCAGGAGCAGTGATGTTGATAACATTCGTTGCTGGGTTAGGATATACATTAAACTGATCATCATTAACAATCTCCGTATTATTTAAAACAACCGCTTCCGCCAAATTGCTTGCTGACCGGGCTGTCGAACCTCCAGGCTGCACGAAACTATTTCTGCTGGTTTCGGCCAGTAGAGAATAACTGCTGTTTGTAATAGTGGCACCAATACCCGCAGACACTTTTATCCGGTAGGTACCTACAGCAGTTGAGTTAAATACGATTACTTTATTTTGAGTATTTGGAACATTACTCGTACCGACTAAATTGCCATTTGGCCCAAATACTTCCAGCACATAATTAGACGGAAGGTTAGACAAAGTCACCCTTATGTTTGTTCTTAAATTGCGAGTACTGAACCGGAAAAAGTCAATATCCGTCAAAGGACAGAGCTTAGCCTGTATGGGTGAACCGACACTTATAGCAGCTGCACTAGCTGATGTGTTATTGCTTTCAAAGTTATCGTTGTTGCAAACTGCCGGGGTCGTAGCGCCGCCGCCGTTTACAATTATAGTCACCACATCGATTGATACTCCCCCTCTATTATCTGTTACCGCTAGTTGAAACGAATAAGTGCCTGTTACAAGATTACCTGCCGATGTTGAAGTTAATGTTGGTGTACTAAAGCTAAAAGAATTGGGGCCGCTTATTTTTGTCCACAAATAATTCGTAATAAAACCATCACCGTCTGCACCGCTGCCGTTTAATATAATACTCGCAGTACTGCTATTGGGTGGTATGGTAATCGTTCTGTCAACACCCGCAAAAGCAGAAGGCAATTGATTTACACCTCCGCCATCTACTGTCACGTCCACAAAATCTACGGCATAGCCCCCCCGGCTGTCATACACCACAAGGCGATACGTATAGATACCCGGAATTAGATTGCTTAAGGCCGGGGTTGGAGAGTATTGCTCGATCGTATTAAACGTAATGCCCTGAGGACCAGCTACTTTTGACCAGGTAAAGTTTTGGATACCACCATCAACATCTATTGAACCAAGACCGTTTAAAGTGGTGCTATTGGCTGGCGATGTAAGTACAATATCGGCTCCGGCGTTGGCAACTGGAGGTTGATTAGCCGGAATGATACTCCCGGATACCGTAGTAAGCACTCCCGGCAATCCACCAGTGCCGTTAGCATCGGGAGTAGTAAAAGTAATATACTGGTAAGTAGAAGTTGTTAAAAAACTATAGCCGAGAAATCTACCATTGTCATAGTTATTCAAAAGTAAAGGCTCAGACATCCCTTTTGCTTCATCCAAAACATTTAAAAACCAGGTGTATGTTGTATTTGGCTGAAGACCAGTTATGTTAAGAGATTGGCTTTGTGGCGTTCGAGAATAAAAAAGAGCATTTACCGGAACGGCCGCCACCGAATTGTATAATGTTTGTGTGGAGGTACGAGAGTAAACGACAAAACCGGGTGCGCTGTCAAATTCATCGCTTAGGTACATCCAGTTCAGCGTGGCAGATGCAGGTGTAATGTTACTGATGGTCATACTGTTCAAAACAATAGGATTACTTGTTACCTGGCTGATAGAACTTAATGAAAGGGAGAAAAGGAAAGCCGTAGCCAGTGCGGCAGTTTTAAAACTTTTCCCTGAAAAATGTTTAATTAATTTCATAACCATGTGGTTTTTAATCTCTCTGATTAAAGCAATACGTGAATATTGTTAATAGAAAACGTAATTAATAATTGTTTCATTTTTTAACCGCTAAAATAACCTGATTGGTTGCGTAGGCTTGTAAAAAAATATCCCAGGAAATCTTTCTTTGTATTAAATGAATATGTGCGTTCAGGTTGTCGATCTTCAAGGATAAGTCAACTATCCGCCGGAATAATAACAATAAAATAACTCATCAACTTCTTTATCGCAAACGCCAGCGGCGGTCGTCCCGGGTTCTTCTCTAATACATAGAGCGCACTTTAAAGTGCCGACACATTCCATTCCTCTCTTTAATATTGTCATTCTATAATAAAAATAAAAAATTTCATACCTTAAATGCACCAAATTATAGCTCAATCCATTATGACAAAGATATTTTTGCTATTCATTATGGTCCTCTGCACATTAACCTCCCAAGAGCAGCTTCTTCAGGACAAACGCTTCCATCCCGGAACTACAATTATAAAAAGCTCCCCTCGTAAAGGTTTCCACTCTATAGAAAAATTGGATTCCCTGGGAAGAAAAGTGGAAAGAAGTGGTTTTAGGAATAAAACCCTGATAACGAAATCCGTTTACCAATATAATAATCAGAATGATATTATTTCAGAAATAGTTGTGTATGATAAAAACCGGCCTCACGAAACCGATACCACTACCTATGAATATACTTACGTTAATGAGAAAATAACTATTGAAAAATATATACCAGGTAAAAGTAAGCAAGATTCTATAATTTTCCGGTTAGTAAAAAATATAGGGGATTCTGTTCTGACCTATCAAAGGCTTCATTATGGGGCAACAAAAAGGAACCAACCCTGGGAAGAAACTTATACGTTAACCTGGCAAAATAATATGCTGGCAAGCAAAGAAGTTATCAATGATATCGTTGACAAAGAGACTACCCATTATGAATACTTCCCTAATGGTTTGGTAAAGCATAAGGTGGAGGAAAGAACTCCCGAGCTGAGGGGGAAAGTTATGTATGCCGGAGGCTACAATAGTGATGACCAGTATTATTCATATACATATGACAGAAAGGGAAGAGTGAAAGTGATTTATACAACGTACGATAACCATACCTATAAAGTGAAAACTTATAAGTACAAATAAGTCAACTCAACACAATCTTCCGCAAAGGAAACTGGTCCGCATGTTTAAATACCAGTCCCCGGATATAATCACTATCCGGATAAGCGGTAAGGTTTGGCTTTAATGAATCGAGGTCGGATATCGGAAAACTGCCGGGCAGGTAACCCATTCCGTAAAACTTTCCCTGCTCTATCAGCATGCAGGAAAGTTCATCGCCCTGGCAGGCATTATCTACCAGCGCAAAAGTGGGAAGTTCCTGTTGCAGGCTGCTCAGGGCAAGCTGTACCCGTTCGTTATATATAGCGGGATCTTCTTCCACTTTCCAATCGCGGGAAGTATCTATAAAGCAAAGGCCTGCATGAAGGCTGAAGGTGCTCGCCAGTTTCCTGAGCAGGCTGTACCCTTCCTGTAAATTATTGAACGTATGAACTGGTTGCAGGCGGCTCCGCTTCTTTTCGATGGCCAGCATCAGGTAACCGTTTCTACCGGTAAAAGAGTATAGTCCGTAGGTATAACTAAAGCGTTTCTGGCTCCGGTTGTACTGCGGCCATAAGCGGCGGATCTCTATGTTTTCCAGCACCAGTGCCATTAGCTCCGTGCCGCACACCTGATGTGTGATGCCGCAGATATGTTTTATAAAATCCTGTTTTCTTTTGGAAGCATCGTTATTGGTAAAATGGCTTTTAACCCGCTTCTGTAAATTAGCCGCTTTGCCGACATATACGATCTTTCCCCGCCTGTCGTGAAAATAATATACTCCGGGTAATGCCGGCAATTGGTTGATCTGCTCCGCAGGCACGTTCATGGGCAGGTATTGCTCGCTGTTCTTTCCTTTGAGCATGGTCGCTATATGCCCCTGGTGGTCGGCTTGCAGGAGCCGGGTAAACAGTTCCGCAGTAGCGGCGGCATCGCCGAAAGCACGGTGTGCATTTTCCAACGGTATCTCCAGCGAACGGCAGATCGCCCCCAGGTTATAACGGGCAAAACCGGGGAACAGCTTGCGGCTTAAGCGAACCGTGCATAGTTTACGGGTATTGAGTTCATACCCGCAGGCAGCAAGATGGTGCCGGATGAATGAGTAATCGAAGTTTACATTGTGCGCTACAAAAATTCTTCCCTGCAGCAGGTTGTATATATTACTTGCCACTTTTTCGAACGAAGGCTGACCTTGCAGCATCTCGTTGGAGATACCGGTAAGAGAGGTAATGTACCTGGGTACCGGCATACCCGGATCTATCAGGGTATGAAATTTCCCTTCCGTTTTATGCCCGTCATACAATATAATGGCTATTTCGGTGATGCCATTGGCACTGGCATGACCACCCGTGGTTTCAATATCTACAATTGCGTACGACACACTATTCATTTAATAATCGAAAATACTAAATATATTGGCAATAGAATCTAATTTTATCCATCCATTTTTTCCTGCAAATCATCCACTGAAGTATTTTAGCGACAGAATAAACAATCGACTAAACGCGTTCATCTCTTTTACCCCAAAATTTACTCCTTTTTGTACCTTTGCCATCCTTTAAAATTATTAATCATTTAAATGGAACTCAGTAAAAACTATATTCCGGGAGCGACAGAAGAGAAATGGAACCGGCACTGGCTCAGTAAAAAATACTTTAGCAGCAGTCCGGACGGAAGAAAAGCATTTACCGTAGTGATACCACCCCCTAATGTAACCGGTGTACTGCACATGGGGCACACCCTTAATGAAACGGTGCAGGACATACTGGTAAGAAAAGCCCGTATGAGCGGCTTTAACGCCTGCTGGGTGCCAGGCAGCGACCACGCCTCTATCGCCACCGAATCGAAAGTGGTAGCCATGCTGAAAGAAAAAGGTATCGACAAAAACGACCTGAGCCGCGAAGAGTTTCTTAAATATGCGTTTGAATGGAAGGAAAAATACGGCGGCATCATCTATCACCAGATTGAGAAACTGGGATGCAGTGTGGACTGGGACAGGGTTACCTTCACCATGGATGATCATTATTACAAAGCGGTCATAAAAGTATTTACGGATCTTTATAACAAGGGCCTTATCTACCGTGGTGCCCGTATGATCAACTGGGACCCTGCGGCAAGAACCGCCCTCAGCGACGAAGAAGTGGAGCACCGGGACATACAGGGCAAACTCTATCATATCCGGTACGATGCCGCCGATGGCGACGGCTATATAGTGATTGCCACCCAGCGCCCGGAAACGATTATGGGCGATACGGCCGTATGCGTAAACCCTTCCGATACACGCTATACCCACCTGAAGGGTAAGAAACTGCTGGTGCCCCTTATCAACCGTGAGATACCGGTGATATATGATGATTACGTTGACCCGGCCTTTGGTACAGGGGCATTGAAAGTGACCCCTGCTCACGATATCAACGATTATAACCTGGGCCTCAAGCACCAGCTTGCGGTTATAGATACATTGAATGAAGACGGCACCATGAGTGAAGCCGCACAATTGTATGTGGGAACCGACCGCTTTAAAGCCCGCAAGCTGATAGTAGCCGAATTACAAGAGAAAGGCTACATGCTTAAAGAAGAAGAATATAGTACGCGTATTGGTTACAGTCAACGCAGCGGCGCCGTGGTGGAGCCGCGCATCTCCACGCAGTGGTTCGTGAAAATGAAAGAACTGGCGGCACCTGCCCTGGAAGCCGTGGTGAACGGAAGCATTCGTATACACCCGGGCGACCGGTTCCTGGCTACCTACAAGTACTGGCTGGAAAACGTAAAAGACTGGTGCATCAGTCGACAGTTATGGTGGGGGCAGCAAATACCCGCCTGGTACGATGAGAAGGGCAATTACGTAGTGGCCGAAGACGAATCCGCTGCGCAGAAAATATATGAAGAAAAATTTTCTGTATCCTCCCCGGCCTTGACCCGGGACGAGGACGTACTGGACACCTGGTTCTCCTCCTGGCTATGGCCGTCTGAAGTGTTTAGTGGTATATCCGATCCGGGTAATGAAGAAGTAAGGTATTATTATCCCGGTTCCGTGCTGGTGACCGGCCAGGACATTATCTTTTTCTGGGTGGCAAGAATGGTGATGGCAGGAATGGAATATGAAAAACAGGTACCCTTTCATGATGTATATTTCACCGGGATGGTGCGCGACAAGCAGGGCCGAAAAATGAGCAAGCAGTTAGGTAATTCCCCCGATCTGCTGGAACTGATAGCGCAGTATGGTGCCGATGCGGTGCGTTTCGGTATCATGATTTCCTCGCCTGCAGGCAACGACCTGCTGTTCGATGAAAGTTCGCTGGAGCAGGGTAAGTTTTTTAACAATAAACTCTGGAACGCGCTGAAGCTGGTGAAAGGATGGGAACCCCGCATATCACCAGATGGTATAACCGAAAGCTTTCCACTAAGCTGGTTCCGGAACAGGCTGAACGAAGCAAGGCAGGAAGTAGATCAGTTAATGAGCCAGTTCCGCTTAAGCGAGGCCCTCAAGACCATCTATTCATTAATATGGGACGATTTCTGTAGCTGGTACCTGGAATGGGTGAAGCCCGGTTTTGAACAACCGGTAAGTGCAGAAGTATATCGTACAACGATCGGCTTTTTCGAAGAGCTGATGCAATTGCTGCATCCTTATATGCCGTTTATAACGGAAGAAATATATCACCTGCTCGACGAGCAGGAGGATGACCTGTGCATAAAACAGTTCGCGCCCACAGGCCATACAGACGGCGATACCATTCTTACCGGAGACACTCTTAAACAGGCCATCACAGCCATCAGAGATGCCAGAAATAAAAACCAGGTAAAGCCGAAAGAAGAAGTCAAACTGTTTATTGAAACCATTGATGAAACCACCTACCGGTCCGTAGAAACGATCATCCGCAAACAAGTAAACGCAGGAAGCATTTCCTTTGTAAACGGTCAGGTGCCTTCGTCCATAGCAGTAGTGGCGGGAAAAGACAAGTTTTATATAGAGACGGAAAAGCCCATAGATGCGGCCGTGCATAAAGAAGACTTGCTGAAAGAATTGCAGCACCTGAAGGGCTTCCTGGCTTCGGTGGAAAAGAAACTGGGCAACGAGAAATTTATGCAGAATGCCAAACCGGAAGTACTGACGCTGGAAAGAAAGAAAAAGGCTGATGCGGAAGAAAAGATCCGCGTAATTGAAGGCAGTTTATAAATAGCGGTTACCGGTTGAAGAGGTTGACCGGCAAAATAAATTCAAACCAGTTGGCTCCACGCCCGTCCAGGTCCTGATCCATCAGCCGGCTGTAACGGACACCGAAGGTTACCGCATATTCATTCCACCATTTGGTGTCGAAAAAAAGCTCCGCACCGGCCGACCTAAAGTCTGCCCTCACTTCCTGGTTCCTTACAAAGTCCTGAACCCTGGTAAAGTCATAATAAGCATTGGCCCGAAGCCTTAAGAAATAAACGATATTACCAATGCCCTTGTCGGGGTAAATAAGCGGGAAATGGTAATTGGCTCCTGCCTTATACATCCGGTAAAAGTTATCGCTATAATACCCCCTGGCAAAGGGAAAAGAATTGGAAAAATTAACCTGACGGCTATTGTCTCTTGCGGAAATAGCCAGGTTAAACACCAGGTTATGCGTAACCGCAATGCCGGGGAAATACAAATTGGCACTGGCCTGAAACTGTCGGCCATCGAGGTTGGTGGTGGCTGACTTATAATTTAAGGAAAGTGTTTGGGCGAAACGGGGATATATATGCTGCCTGGCTACCTGTACCTGGTTTGTAAGGCTGAAGAAATTATTCAGGTAGGTATAGGAGCGGTTACCGATTGAATCCTTGAAAAAACCGCGGTACTCCGGGTTGCTGTATATATACTGACTACCGAAAGAAAGCCTGGTATTGGTTCTGCCCTTACTTAAATTAAGTGGCACCTCCAATCCGCCGAATACCTGCAATTGGTTAAAATTAACCCGGTACCTGGTTCCATTGGAAGCCTGGAAAGTAGCACGCCGGTCAAGCGTATAATTGCCGCCAAAAGTAATGTAAGGAAACAGGGCACCGTATGTTGTACTCAGGCCAACCTGTTTGTATTGTTCATTGCGATTGTAACTGAAAAATAATTCGGTCTGTAATGTATTCAACACGTTTTCCCCTACTACCGATAATTGATAATCGGGATCATCGAAGTAAGGCTGCACGCTGTGAAAATTAACCAGTCGAAACGATTTGGGATAAATGCCGATGGCATAACTGCTGTCAGCATCCTTTTTGGTTACATCACTCATTCCTTTTTTCAGGGATGATACGGCAAAATCACCCGTTATCGCAAATGAATCCTTATTTACCGGTTGCAGGTAAGGCGTATATTGCTGGCTGCGCAACTGGTAGCCCGAAGCCGTGAAGGCGGTATAACTAATCATGTCTTTATAAACAGCCGGCTGGTAATTGCCAGTTGAATTGGAAGCCCCTGGCAGCGCAACATGAAACAGGCGTTTGCTTTTTATATCCAGCGCAAAAAGTTTATCCGCTGTACGGGCAGACGCAGAGAAAAACACTGTATCGTTCCGGATAACGGGGAAGCCAATTACATTATAAGAGTAGGGCAATAAAAGATCAGTACTTCCATTTGATATATCGATCAGAGCCAGTGACATTTCACCATCCCTGTTCCTAACGGCAGTTAATAACCTGCCTGGTGAATAAAACTTCGGGTAAGTATAAAAGAGTTGCCCGGGATTGTTTACTTTTTTTATCAGCTTTCCATTGCCTGCATCCAGCAGGTGTAAGGTGCTCCTGCCATCCGTATCTACTTCCACAGTCAAAATCTCTGTACCTGCTTCGTTGATATCGGGTGTAAAATAACGGGTACGCGAAGTAATGGTCTTTTGAGCACCGGTAGTAATATCCAGCACATTGATGACCCCGTAATTCCGCCATCCCCAGCGGGGGTCGGGCCGGTAAGCAGCGTACACGATCTTGTTATTGCGGTAAGAAAAATGTTCATCGACGGAAATATCTTTCACCCTTATCTTTCGCTCGAAGGTATCCGTACGGATCGTGAAGGCTGGTATCTGCCGGTAACTGCTCTTTATAAATACGACCGAACCATCGCTTCTGTATGCGGGATACTCTTCGTCCGTAACGGTTTTGGGTAAAGTCAGTATGGCATTCTCAGTTGAGTCTGCATTATATCTGTCCTGGAAATATTCCAATGCATCCTTACGGAAACGGCTATATGTTTTACCCGAATGTTTTTTTACCGCTTTTTGCATCGGGTAAAATAATCCTTTAAAAGATGCCGCATCGCCTGTGACGTTTTTCCAGAATTCATTGCCGTATGTTTCATAACCATAGGCCACCATCAGGTATCCTAGTTGGTAGTGATCCGGTGTGTATACTTTAAGAGAACCATTGCGCAGTTTCATCCAGTCGTAGTTTTTATCTGCACCCCATAAGGACCTGAAACCGTTATGGAAAAAAGGTAATCGCCCCCTGCCCTGCTCACTCACCTGCGTTTCATTAAATACTGCATCCCCTTCAAAAAACCAGTTGGGTACCGACAAGCCATTTGCCAAAGCCTGTCCCTGTTCTCCAAACAATATCCCGAATACCTTCGACAAACCAACATTAAAATTTGTATATTGCTGTACATGTCGGAATTCGTGAATGGCCAGTTGTTTATGCCAGGGTACACTGCCAAGCCGGAAACTGTTTTGATAGGGTGTTAAAAAAAACTCGCTGCGAAAAGGGCCCAGTCCTACATATCCATTGGAGATAGTAGTCTGGTTCTGCAAAACCACGCTTATCTTCCTTCGCTTGTTACCGATATTATACGAGCCCGGGCCGTTTAATTTTTCAATGATAGCAGTTACTTCCCGGGCGCTGCTATCGAGCCCCTGCGGGAAAATGACACGTGCTGCACCTGTATTCATTTGCCGCCATTTTACAGATGGCGGATTACCGCCGAACTGCTGCGCTTTCGGTAAATGTCGGCAGGCTATCATTAAAAAAAGCAAAAACACCAAACGCATTCATGTATATTTTTTAAGAGAGAAAAACACTTACTTCTCCATCGCCGCCAGTTTTAGCTGGCGCGTGGTTTCCGAACCAAAATACCTTTCCATTCTTTTTTCAATGAGATAAATAACGGGTGTAAGTAATACCGCCATAGCAAATTTATAAGTATAATTTACCAGTCCGATAGCCAGCACCTGCTGCCAGCTCCAACCCTTTCCTATTTTGAAGGCGATGAAGAGTACGATAAAACTGTCCAACAGTTGCGACACCACCGTAGATCCAGTGGCTCTTAACCAGATCCTCTTTTCCCCTGTACGCTTTTTGATCTGGTGAAAAACGGTCACATCCACGATCTGGCTCACCAGGAAGGCGACCAGGCTTCCGGCAATGATCCACATACCTTGTCCAAAAATACCGGAAAAAGCTATCTGCATATCCGGTATCCCCTGTTCCGTACCCGAGCCGGGCCACCAGGATGCGGGAGGCACATTAATAGAAAGGTAAAACATTATAAACGCATAGGAAATAAGTGCAACCGCGGTATAGGATATACGCCTTACCGCTTTTGGTCCGTAGTATTCATTAACGATATCGGTAATTACGAACTCCAGCGGCCAAAGCAACACTCCACAGGTAAGATTGAACGACAACCCGCTTTCGCCAAACAGCGTGAACGTATGTACCGGCAAACCGAGTAATGCTTCCAATGAAAAAATTTTACTCCCTATACACTCCGCAATTAATGCATTAGCCACAAAGAATGCCGCAATAAACATAAAAACCTTCGCCGGCCTCTCTTTAAGGAACGAATGGATCATTTTGCCAATTTTTTGGTTAAAATACCATTATTTTGCCTGAATTAATGATAATTAATTTTTATGAAGACTCCTTTCTATAAAAAGGCGATACCGCATATAATAGCCGTCGTGGTTTTTTTGATAATAGCGGTTATCTATTGCCGTCCCGCACTGGAAGGCAAGGTATTGCAGCAGCATGATATCGTGAGCTGGAAGGGGATGGCACAAAACACGTTTGAGTATAAAGAAAGAAACGGTCATTTCCCCTTATGGAATACCTATCTCTTTAGCGGCATGCCTAATTACCAGATAAGTATAGACGGTAAAAGTTTTCTACCGAATTTTCATGCCATCATTACGCTTGGATTGCCGAAGCCTATTTCATTTTTCTTCCTGGCATGCGTTTGCTTCTATATTTTATGCCAGGTGCTTCGAATGAATTACCTGGTATCCATTCTCTGCAGCCTGGCGTTTGCCTATTGCACCTATGACCCTGTTATTATTTCAGTAGGGCACGAAAGTAAAATGGTGGCTATTGCCTATATGCCGGGTGTGCTGGCAGGGTTGTTTTTGATTTACCAGAAAAAATACTGGCCCGGACTGGCAGTCACGGCCTTCTTCGCCACCTGGGAAATAGCGTATAACCATCCCCAGATAACCTATTATCTCCTGATAGCCATAGCCATCATTACCCTGGGCTTTGTAACTATATGGATAAAAGCCCGCGAGTGGAAACATACGGCTATTGCCTTGTCGCTTGCCGCACTGGCTGCCTTTATTGCATTTGCCAACTGCTCCATTACCCTTCTTACTACGAGAGAGTATGCGCAATACACCATGCGCGGAGGTAAAACGATCGATATCAATGGAACGGATATCAAGAAAGTAGATACCAAGGGGCTGGACCCTGATTATGCGTTTCAATATAGTTTTGGCAAGGGTGAATTTCTTACCTTCCTGATGCCTTATGCTTATGGCGGAAGCTCCGGGGAAGTTTTTGAAGACGATTCCAAACTGGTAACCGTACTCACAGATAAAAACATCCCGGAGAGCGATGCTGTTCAACTGGCGGCTTCTTTACCCAAGTACTGGGGAGGCATAGAGCCTTCCACATCGGGGCCTGTTTACTTTGGGGCTATTATATTTATACTGGCCATTATTTCACTGATCGTTGTAAAAAACGAGATCAGGTGGTGGATACTCGGGGCAGTGATCTTTACTTTATTTATGTCATGGGGTTCCTATTTACCTTGGTTTAACAATTTTTTGTTTAATAATTTGCCACTCTATAATAAGTTCCGGGCCCCATCCATGTCCCTGGTGATTCCGCAGCTTTTAATGCCGCTTCTGGCAGGCATGGCATTGCAGCAGATATTCTTTACCCCCGACACAAGAGAACAATTACAGAAATCGTTAAAGCCACTGCTGTATGCCATAGGCGGCATATTTTTGACAATGATACTGGTATATATATTCAACGACTTCAGCGGAGGTGTGGACAAGCAGATAATGGACGCATACGGTAACCCGCAATCCGGCAATCCTGAAATAGCCCGCACCATAGTGAATGCGCTGAAGGAAGCCCGTAAAGCCATGTTTACGGCCGGCTTTTTCCGGGTATTGGGCTTTGCCGCGTTAGTGATAGGATTGATATATATGTATCTTAAGAATATTATCAAACCGGCTGTAGCGATTATCATTTTCCTGCTCGTTAATACCATCGACCTCTTTGCGATCGGCAGTAAATACCTGAATAGCGATAGTTTTATCGACCCGGAGACTTACCAGTCAGACAACTTCGCTCCTACTGCGGTAGACCAGCAAATACTAAATGATAAAGATCCCCATTTTAGGGTATTCAATTTATCGCCCGACCGGTTCAACGATGCCGTCACCAGCTACCATCATCGTTCGGTGGGCGGATATCATGCAGCCAAACTGAGCCTGTACCAGGATCTGATTGCGGCGCAGCTATCCAGGTCGCCTCTTAACATGCCGGTGCTCAATATGCTGGACACGCGCTACTTTATAATACCTGCCAGTCAGCAGCAACCCACGGCCAGCCTGCAAAAAAATGAAGAAGCTCTTGGAGCAGCGTGGTTTGTTAAAAACATTACTTATGTAAATGGAGCGGTAGAAGAAATAAAAGCACTGGATAACTTCAATCCGAAAGACACCGCTTATCTCGATATCAGTCTCAAGCCAAAAACCAGCATTGCCATAAACGCAGATAGTACCGCCTCGATAAAACTGGTGAAATACGACAATGATGCGATCCAGTACAGCAGTTCCGCGAAAGCCAACCAATTCGCCGTATTCAGCGAAATATATTACCCCGCCGGCTGGAATGCTTATATCGATGGAAACAAAGCCGAATACGTAAAAACAGATTACCTGCTGAGAGGAATGGAAGTACCTGCGGGTAATCATACGATCGACTTTAAATTTGAGCCTGCTTCATACAGTACAGGGCAGCAACTATCGTATGTTGGCAACGCCTTATTCTGGTTAGCGATTTTAATGGCCGGTCTGGCTTTATGGAAACAGCGTAAAAAAACGGAAGTGCAGTGATACTGTCACTTGTTCCATATAAAATATTCCCTCCTAAAACCGGCGGTCAAAAAGCTATTTCGTTATTCACTGAACACCTTGCTGAAGAAATACCGGTAGTTTGCGTTACCGTAAGATCAAATAGCAGCCTGGAGCCGCTGAATTATAAAGTACTCAATATTATTCCGGATAGTCGTTTACGTTATATTAACCCGTTTCTAATTTTTAAACTAAGAAAACTCATTAAACAGTATGGTGCTACCCATTTATTAATAGAGCATCCCTATTTCGGGTGGCTGGGAATGATACTGCAACGGACGCTCCCGGTAAAGCTGATTGTTCGTTCGCATAATATCGAAGCCATAAGGTGGAGAAGTCTGCACAAATGGTGGTGGAATATCCTTTTCCATTATGAAAAAATGGTACACCGCCGGGCAGATTACAATCTGTTTATTACAGAAGAAGATAAACAATATGCCATACAAAAATTCTCACTGTCCCCCAAAAAATGCATGACTGCCACCTTCGGTACCCAGCTCAGGGCTGCGCCCAGCTTTATGGAAAAAAAACAGGCAGCGCTTGTGATAAGAAAAAAATACGACATACCAGATGATGAACATCTTTTTATATTCAATGGAATTTTCAGCTATAAACCAAATACGGATGCGCTGCATTTATTGCTATATAAAATCCACCCGTTACTGATTCAGGCAGGTTTAAAATTCAGGCTGATCATTTGCGGGAAGGATGTTCCGGCATATATTATCTCCAACTATCCAGAGGGTATCGTGATGGCAGGTTTTGTAGATGATCTCGCACTTCATCTGGCCGCCTGCGATTTTTTTTTAAACCCTATCACCGATGGCGGCGGAATAAAAACAAAACTGGTAGAAGCCCTTGCCTATAACCTTACCTGCGTTAGTTTCGAAAGTGGCGCTAATGGAATACCGCCGGAAATTACCGGTTCAAAACTATACGGGGTGCCTGATAAAGATATCGACGCGTTTTGCAAAGGAGTATTTAATGCCATTAACTCCAAAGACCAAATAATACCCGGTTCTTTCTTTGCTTATTTCAACTGGACTCATATTGCTAAAGAAGTAACCCGATTTATTCATCAGCAAACATGAGCGTCAACATATCCATAATAACCATTTGCTTCAACAATTCCGAAGAACTTAAAACCACCTGCGATTCGGTGGATAATCAATCTGTTCCGCCCTATGAACACTGGATCATAGACGGATCAACAAATAGAGCCATAAGCGAATTTCTGGAAAACACTCCACAGCCAGCTTACCGGAAATGGATATCTGAAAGAGATAATGGCATCTCGGATGCTTTTAACAAAGGCATAAAGAATGCGACGGGTGATATAGTGAACATGCTTAACTCGGGTGACTACTATCTGAACCCTGAAACTCTGTCCATAGTAACCGGAACATTTATTAAAAATCCGGCCATAAAATGGCTTCACAGCAAATACCGCCTTTTCCGTGGCGGCAAATGGGTAATTATCGGTAAGCCATTCGACAAAAGCAAGCTATACCGTGGCATGAGAAGCCTCGCCCATCAGAGCATGTTCGTGCGAAAAGAATTGCACGACACATATGGATTATACGATACCGGCATCACAATCGCCATGGACTACGATTTCGTGTGCCGCATTGCCGGAGAGCCTTTCGTTTTTTTAAACCAGTGCCTGATAGTATTCGCCCCCGGCGGCACAAGCGGCACTAATTACCTTGACTCTTTGAAACAAACTAAGATGGTGTTTGAAAAGCATTATGGGTATTCGCTGAAATTGAGGGTTTGGCAGGTTAGGCTTAGGGGGTTGTATTATCTTCTGAAGTCCCCTGTTGGTAAACTTCTTTATAAGGTGAAAGTAATATTTCGTTTAGAGAACGCTTAATTCAATATAATTTATAGTGTAAGTTTTTTGCGTATCTGATAACGATTCCAGTAATAAGCTATTTTTTCCATCAAAGTACGGTTGGTATATACGCACGGGACACTCGAGGGATACTTTAGTTTAGCTTTTTTGAACTCAATAGCATAATGCTCAAACAAAAGCCTGACATCCGGTCTGCTATCGACCGTAAATCTGGTCTGATATCTGGAAAGCTTCTGCCAATTATCAGTATCAAAAGAGCTGAAATGAAAAAAAAGTAATGGCCATTGATCATTTATGAACCAGCAGTCATCTTTTATATTGAATAAACGTTCGTGAAGATTCCAAAATGCAGCATTCATACCCGGATGCTTAGAGATATGAACTCCGTCATAAAATACAGGAAGAAATCCAACCCAGGATTGATCTACATAAATTCCCAGATTTACTTCCGAATAACATAAACTTGCCAGTCTTTCTTTTAACCAGTCTATATATGCAACACTTTGAGCGGACTTGCGCAATGCAATAAATCCCAGATTATAAATACCATATTTCATAAATGCTCTCTCCTGGGGGCTTTCATTATCCAGAGAAATCGGAGTAAGGCAATGAGGGGTAATTATAAAATCATTTACTTCAAGCAGCACCTCAATTTCTTTAAAATCGCTATATACATAAATATCGGGATCGAGGTAAATAACATCACATTTTGGGTGTTCATTGAAAAAAAAGTCAAAATAAAAAGGCTTTGCGCTGGTATTTAACTCAACGATCTTATACACTTTTGCCATATAAGCTAATCGCTTTGCATCAATTACATTTTCAAAAGGCAGTATATGTATGGAGGAATGAGCAGGATAATTAACTGAAGCAGATATTTTATCAATCAAACCAATATAAAAAAGGTAATCCCTGTTATTTTTTAAAAAGGATTCAGCCAGCAAGGAAGCCTGGGCAAGATAATTATTGGAACAAAGCGTAAAGCATATCTTCATGGCCGCATCTTATTTAATAAACCGATGATACATTTTTTTAATAGTTCCTTAAAAAGTGATGCTATAAACAATACATTTTTATTATTGTTTATATATGTATTCCTTACAAACTTAAAGGAAATCATAACACGTCCCCTTTTTAATAAATTGAATAAAATAGAAGATTCTGTGGAACACCAGAATGAGTTATACTGCTGATGAAAGTTATCTCTGGCATTTTTAAATGAATCATTTAATATTAAAAAAATACAATTGGCTACACTTAAAGTGCTGAATGTGTACATCTCCAATACCTGATTTGCCGTTACACCCCGAACTTCGTAATCCTTCACGACAGAATTAAACCATACCGAATTTTTATTCAACAACTGAACCATTGGTAAAGGTTTTGCCCAATTGGACGTAAGGAGCCAGGTAATGCCACTGGAACAACCTATCAATAAATCGCAATACTTACTTAACTCCGCATTTTCCCTAAAACTAAGCTCGCTTGCATTGATGATATTTGACGCATTTCCTTTAATACTTATATAGGAGCTAAGAATAAAACAAGTATCCCTAACCATCTTATTAAGTTCATACACCAATTCCAACGCGAATTGAGGGGTAACAGAAGATTGGCCACTCATAGGTGCACATTCGATCAGTATAACTCTTTTATAATCCCGGATCTTATGAATACCACAAAATTGCCGTACATTTTCAATTTCGGTTTCAGATAACTTAACAACTGGCTCAAGGGAGACAAATATTGATTTGCCATATAGTCCCAGCGTACTTAGTCTAAGTGTTTTATTAAAATGTAATAGTTGATCCCCTATCAATTGAAGAGGAATGAATATATCAAATTCCCCGGCTTCCATTCGGTGACCAGCCTCTTGAAGAAATTGATTCCACACTTCAGTCACGTCGGCAGTACTTGCAAGGGGTATTTCCCATAATTCATCAATGTATGGGTTTAAATCCAGTGTCCTGGCACATCGTTGACTAACCGCCCAGGTAATATGACAACAAGGATAGTCTACTTCTTTGATCTGTCTGGCTATGGCAGAAGAATAAAGAATATCTCCGTTAGCATTAAGATGACCAATGAGGATTTTTTTTTTCTTTATCGTTTTATCATCGTCGAACTTCTGCGGTATTGCCATGTTTCGTTCCTGTTTTAAGATCAGGCTATTGTTTTATTAAGCATAAGGTCGGCCAGACCATAAATATCTATCTCAGGTTTCCATCCAAGTGAAAAAATAGTCGCCGGATCAGATACTAATACTCTATAAGGCGATGTATAGTTTTCATTTTTTTCAAGATATATTGTTGGCTCTATTCCTACCTTTGCAAAACATATATCAACCCACTCCAGAAGTGAATGCGCTACCCCTGTACCAATTACCGATTCATTTATTAAATCCTGGTTAATCAATGTCCATACGGCCCGGACAATATCCTTTGCATATCCCCATTCTTTTTTTGCCGTAAGATCGCCCACGGCAATTTTTTCCGTACTACCCTTGGCAATACGAATTACTGCCGCGGCTATTTTCATCGTCATATGCCTTTCGCTACGAATGGGGCTATCATGATTAAAAAAGTAACCAACATACGACTGAATACCCAAAGAACGATAATACCGGGCAGCATATACACTATGAATACGGCTCACTGAGTAAGAACTGTCTGCTATAAATTCATCCGATTCCTTGATAGGTTTTCCGCTGTTAACAAACTGCAGTCCGCTTCCAGATAAAAACACCTTAGATGCAGGAGAATATTTTTTAACGGATTCAAGTATATATAAAGAACCGCTGGAAATAGCATTGTGATTAGACAGCCAGGC
>JANNOM010000003.1:0-9134 GCA_031399065.1 Chitinophagaceae bacterium | reverse complement strand
GTGAATTCACACTTTGCTCATGATAGTCAACATGGATCTGCGGCAACCACTGATTGTATTTTACCAGTCTTTGCTGACTTTCGATCTGCACCTGCCAGGCCCAGTCGCGGTTGAGATCAAAATTATAGTGGTTGCTTCTTCCTCCCGGCCATGGCTCGGCGTGCTCCCGGGCATCGGGAGAAGGATCGTACTGCTTGCCGGCCACGGAACTAAACCAGTTCACATAGCGGTCGCGGCCATCCGGGTTCAGGCAGGGATCTATCACCACCACTGTATTTTTGAGCCAGGCGGCCGTGCGTGTATTTTGCGGATCTGCAAAGGCGTATAGGGCCAGCAGGGCTGCTTCCGAGGAAGATGGCTCGTTGCCGTGTACATTGTAACTTAACCAAACGATGGCGGGGGCGTCCTCACTGGCAAGCACCGTAGCGTCTGACTGGCCGGCAAGCTTCAGGTTATTGATACGGATATTCTCCAGGCCTGCTATGTTTTCATTTGAGCTTACAAAAGCCACCATTAAAGGGCGCCCTTCGCTGGTAACACCGTACTGCTGCAATTGCACCCTGCCGAGTGACTGCTGCGCAACGTGCTGTACATATGAGGTTATTTTCCAGTGGGGCGTATAGCGGGATCCGGGTTCGTATCCTAAAAAAGAAGCGGGTGACTGTAACTGCGCAAAAAGCGGGTTATAAAAAATCGGGACCAGTAATAATAAAATGGTTTTCCTCATAAAGCTACTAAGGTAAGAAAAACCTTCCGGGATTCTCGGGGCATAATGCCGAACGGTAAAGGTCGTTTGCGCGGAAAAACACCGCATAAATCGTTAAAATTAACACCCTGTTCAATTATCCGTTAATCTTCATCGTTGTATCACTGTCTATTACTTATTTTTACAAATAATTTATCCAGCCTGAGAAAATTTCTGAAAATATCCTTGTATACATTGCTCATCCTGCTGACCTTTACGGGGCTGCTTTATGTGCTGGTGCAAACAAGTCTGGTCCAGAACTGGCTGGTACACCAGGCGGCTTCCAAACTGTCGAAGGACCTGAACACGAAGGTGAAAATAGATCATGTCGATTTTACCTTTTTCAATAAAATGGCTCTCGAGGGCACATTGGTGCAGGATCATAATAAGGATACCCTCCTGTACGCCGGCAAATTGAATGTGCGCATTACCGACTGGTTTTTCCTGAAAGATAAAATAGAACTGCAATATGTCGGGCTCGAAGACGCATCAGTATATATGCACCGCGTTACCAAGGAATGGAACTACCAGTTCCTGCTCGATTATTTTGCCACCCCCCCTTCAGCCAAAAAGAAAAAGAGCATAGCCCTTGATCTGAAGCTGGTAGAACTGAATAACGTGCACTTCCTGCGAAAAGATGAGTGGCGGGGAGAGAACCTGATGTTCCATGTACGCAAGCTGGACGTAGATGCCCGGGAATTCGACCTCGATAAAAAGAAAGTAGTGATCGGCCGCATCTTTATCAACGAACCATTGTTTACCATCTATAATTACCCCGGCAACCGGCCGCCCCGTCCCAAAGCGGCCGATGGGGAACCCCTGATCTCCGGAGATACGGCCATCACCTGGAATCCCGATGGCTGGGCGATGACAGTGGAACAGCTCGTTATCAAAGACGGTATCTTTAAAAGCGACAGTAAACAGGAGCGGCAGCCGCATTATTATTTCGACGGAAAACATATGCTCTTTGCTAATATCAATACCACTTTTAAAAACCTCGCTCTGAGAGCAGACACTATTTCGGCAGATGCACAGTTATCGGCCCGCGAACGGAGTGGTTTTCATATACAATCCCTTACTTCGGCAATAAAATGGCACCCGAAGGGTATGGAATTTAACGACCTGGACATCATCACCAACAAAAGCCGTCTCCGGAACAGTTTCGTGATGCGTTACGATTCTTTCTCCGATATGAGCGACTTCATCGAAAAAGTAAGTTTAGAAGGTGATTTTAAGGATAGCCAGATAGAGAGCGACGATATTGCTTTTTTTGCTCCTGCGCTGGAGCAATGGCGAAAGCGCATTTCCATTACCGGTATCGTTAAAGGTACCATCAGCAATCTTTCCGCACGTAATATGATCGTAGAAGCGGGAAAGAACACCATCCTTAACGGTGATATTAAACTTAAGGGATTGCCTGATATCGAACAGACTTTTATCGATTTTAAGGCGACCGATTTCCGTACCAACTACGCAGATGCCGTCGCTATAATACCGGAGCTCCGGCAATTAAGAACACCGCGGCTGGACAGGATAAAGTATATGCGCTTCCGCGGCAACTTTACCGGTTTTATCAACGACTTCGTAACGTTTGGCACGATAGAGACCAACCTCGGCAACATTAAGACCGATGTAAATATGAAACTGCCGGAGAACGGAACGGCTACCTATTCCGGCAGTGTATCTACCGTGGCATTCAATATAGGGCAGTTTATGTCTAATGAGCAATTGGGCCGCATCACGTTTAACGGCAAGATAAAAGGCAGCAATTTCAGGCTTACCAATATGAGTGCGGAACTGGATGGTAATGTAAAGAGTATCGAATACAATGGTTACAATTATAATAATATCGTTGTAAAGGGAACGCTGGCCCGCAAAATGTTCAATGGGTCTTTTATAGCCAACGACCCCGAATTAAAGGCCCAACTGAACGGACTGATAGACTTCAAGAAGGAACTTCCCCGGTTCAATTTTACTGCCAATATAGAAAATGCCAATCTTAAGAAACTGAACTTATACCGGGAAGACATAAACGTAAAAGGCCAGGTGGATTTCAACTTCACCGGTTCCAATATCGATAACTTCCTGGGTACGGCGCGCATTCACCATTCTACCATTTTAAAGAACGGCAAGCAGATATCTTTCGATTCGCTGAACGTGGCTTCCACGCAAACGGACTCATCCAAGATCATCGATATCGTCAGTAATGAATTTGATGTGCATATTGAAGGGGAATATTCTATTTACGAACTACCCAATACGTTCCAGACCTTTCTTAACCGGTATTATCCCAGTTATATCAATCCCCCATTAAGGCAACTTAAAAATGAAAACTTTGATTTTACTATCAATACCCGGAAGGTAGACGACTATCTCGACCTGGTTGATAAGAACCTCAATGGATTCAACGACTCACATATCAGTGGCAGCATCAATTCCCGTAAAACCGAACTGGATGTTAAAGCCTTTGTACCGCAGTTTAGTTACAAAAATATCTCGTTCAACGAAGTGAGCCTGGATGGAAAAGGAAACCTTGATACCCTGCTGCTGGAGACCAAAGTGAAAGATGTGATCGTAAATGACAGTCTTCATTTTCCGGGTACCACCGTTAACATACAAAGCAGCCAGGATATATCGGCTATCAACATTAACACCAGTGCCAACAAAACGCTCAATGCTGCCAATATCTCCGGCCAGGTTCAAACCCTCAGGGATGGCGTACGCATATTGTTCAATCCTTCCCGGTTTAATATTAACGGTAAAGAATGGACGATCGACAAAGACGGGGAGCTGATAATAAGTAAAGAGCTGATAACTTCCAGCGGTCTGCGCATATACAACGAAAACCAGGAAGTATATGTGAGTACCCATCCCAGTTCCATCGCCAATACGAACGATATACAGGTAACACTCAAAAAAATCAATATAGGCGACTTCACCCCTTTCTTCATCAAAAAGAACCGGCTCGAAGGATTGCTTTCCGGCACTATCGATATCAGCGACCCACTGGGTAAAATGATCGTGGAGGCAAGAGTAGAGGCCGACCAGTTCCGGTTCGATAACGATTCCATCGGCAAAATACAACTGAACCCCAGCTACTCCGCACTCTCCGGCAAGATCAACTTTAACGTTGTGTCCGATAATAAAGACTATAATTTTAATGTAGCCGGTTCTTATACCACCCGCGACAGCACCGGACAGCAACTGGAGCTGGTGAACCATTTTGAAAATACCAATATTAACCTGCTGGAGAAATACCTGGGCAATATATTTACCCGTATAGCGGGCAAAGCTACCGGCGACCTGCGTATATCCGGGCCGGTTAATAACCTAAAATATATAGGTGATATTAAGCTGAAAGATGCCGGGCTGATGGTAAACTATACACGCTGCTATTATAAAATACCTGAAGCAAATATCCGGTTCGCCGATGGATATATAGACTTTGGCACATTCGGCATCCGGGATACACTTAATAACAAAGCCGATGTAACCAATGGCAGGCTGTATCACGAGGGGTTCAATAACCTGGCGTTCGACTTCAACTTCAGAACCAACCAGCTATTATTACTTAATACCGGACCTACCGACAACAAACTTTTCTACGGAAATATCATTGCCAAGGCGACGGTCAGTTTCACGGGGCCTTTGCAAAATATGCAGATGAACATTAAGGGCGAGCCTACCGATACTTCCAATATATTTCTGCCTATCGGCAGCAGCCGGGAAAGTGGCGACGCTGATTTTATAGTATGGAAAGTGTACGGCACCGAAATGCAGCCTCAATACGCCCGTAAAAACGTAAGCAACCTGAACGTATCGCTGGACCTAAATGCGAATAAATTCGCCAATGTTTCCGTGATACTGGACGAACTGACCGGCGACATCATCCGCGCCAAGGGAAGCGGTAACCTGCAGATCAATGTGGGCACCAACGAGAACATGACGATGGAAGGGCGGTTTGACGTGGATGAAGGCGAATACAATTTTTCTTTCCAGTCCATTAAAAAACTGTTCCGTTTGCGCCCGGGCGTAGGCAACTATATTTCCTGGAACGGCGATCCCAATAATGCCACTATCAATATAACCGCAGAATACGAAGCACTTAACGTACGCTTCAAAGACCTGGGTATTACCGACAGCAAAGAGGGGAGCCTTTTTATCACCAATAAAGAAGTACTCAATTACCGTGGCAAAGTGGTAGTGGTAGCTACGCTGAAAGACAAACTTACCGCCCCGGTCATTAAATTCCAGCTGGAACTGCCGCCCGATAGTCCTTTGAAGAACGACCAGGAGGCATTAACGCTATTCCAGCAGATCCAGCGCGATGAGAACGAGCTGAACAAGCAGGTATCGTTCCTGGTGGCGTTTAACCGGTTCGGTCCGCTCACGTCCAACAGGGGTGCTTCCGCCAATATCGCCAATGCGGCATTTGAGGGTATAGTGGTAAACAGTATTTCTGGTGCCATTTCCAAAGTACTTACCAGCGAGTTCTCCAAAATATTACGGAACATTTTTAAAGACGAAGGGCTGCGTATCAACATCAACGCTTCATTTTACAATGGAACCAACCTGGTAGATAATTTCAGCAATGCGCAGCTAACGCTGCCCGACAGAACCAATGTTAATTTTTCCATCGCCAAGAGTTACCTGGACGACCGCCTTACGTTCGTGGTGGGCAGTGCGCTGGACGTAGGATTGAATACGGCGCAGCAAAGCCAGTCCTCTTTTCAGTTTTTACCCGACGTTACGGCGGAGTGGAAGCTGTCGGCAGATGGTAAATTCCGGTTGTCCTTTTTTTACCGTGACAGTTACAGCTATATCTCCGGCAGATCGAGGAACCGTTCGGGCACCAGTATTTCTTATCGAAAAGAATTCGACCGCATCGAAGAATTGTTCCGCAAAGCGAAAAAACAATAGATTATTTAAGAATACGCAGTATCTCGTGACCTAGCTTATCCCGCTTGGTAGTGAGGTATTTTTCATTGTGCTCGTTGGGCACTATTTCTATCGGCACCGTATCTACTATCTCGATGCCATAACCTGCCAGTCCTGCCCTTTTTTTAGGATTATTACTGATCAAACGCAGTCGTGTAATATCGAGGTGCCGAAGTATCTGCGCGCCTACACCATAATCGCGCTGATCCATCGGGAAACCGAGGTGCAGGTTGGCTTCTACGGTATCCATACCCTGCTCCTGCAACTGGTAAGCTTTCAACTTATTTATGAGCCCTATGCCCCTGCCCTCCTGGTTCATGTACAGGATGGCTCCCTTACCTTCGTGCTCCACCATTTCCATGGCGGCATGCAACTGTTCCCCGCAATCGCATCGGAAAGAACCAAGTATATCCCCCGTGAAGCAGGAAGAGTGCACCCGCACCATTACCGGCTCGTTCTTTTCCCAGGTTCCTTTTATGAGGGCCAGGTGTTCACTTCCCGTGCTTTTTTCACGGAAGGCCACCAGTTTAAAACTACCGTATTTGGTGGGCATCTCCACACGCACCAATTCTTCTATCAGCGATTCCGATTTAAGGCGGTATTCTATCAGGTCTTTTATGGAGATCAGCTTCAGATCGAATTTTTTGGCTATTTCTACCAGCTCCGGCAGGCGTGCCATGCTGCCGTCCGCATTCATGATTTCGACTAATACTCCCGCCGGTGCCAGTCCGGCCATTTTTGCCAGGTCGATGGCTGCTTCCGTGTGGCCGGATCTTCTCAGCACTCCGCCATTCTTAGCGCGCAGGGGAAAAATATGTCCCGGGCGGCCCAGTTCTTCCGGGCGGGTGGCAGGGTCTACGAGTGCCTGGATGGTCTTTGAGCGGTCGTGTGCAGAAATCCCCGTACCACAGCCGTGCCCCAGCAGGTCGACAGACACCGTAAAAGCCGTTTCGTGCAATGCGGTATTATTATTCACCATCATATCCAGCTTCAGCTCTTCACAGCGCTGCTCTTCCAGCGGAACGCAGATTAGTCCGCGCCCGTACAGGCTCATGAAATTGATCACTTCCGGCGTGGCATGTTGTGCGGCGATAATAAAATCGCCCTCGTTCTCGCGGTCCTCATCATCCACCACGATGATCATCTTTCCCTTCTTTATGTCACTGATGGCACTCTCTATGGAATCTAACATGGGGTTCAACTATTTATACAAAGTTAATCGAAAGTTTTAATTTTTCTAATCAGCTAGTGTTCAGGGAGATATGACTGAAACCCTTACTGGCAGCGGCTTTTGAGGCAAAAAAGGGTTGTTTTGAATACTTTTTGACCCTATCTTAGCATTATAACAATAAAAACAATTATATGTTTACCGTATACAACGAAGAAAACAACCGCGACGAACTGGTGGAGGAGCCTGATCCGTCGCTTACCTACACCTATGCCGATTACATGCGGTGGAACTTCATAGAGCGCCTGGAGCTGTTCAGGGGTAAGATCATGCGTATGAGTGCACCCAACAGCAGGCACCAGGTTATCATTGGCAACCTTTATTTACTGTTAGGTAATTTTCTCAAAAAGCAGTCCTGCAAAGTCTATCTCTCGCCTTTAGATGTACGCCTGCCTAAAAATAACATGACAGACGATGATCAGATTACCACCGTGGTACAGCCCGATCTTATCGTGGTATGCGACCCGTCCAAGATCGAGATCCGGGGATGTTGCGGTGCACCGGACCTGGTGCTGGAAGTGCTATCTCCCGGTAACCGGAAAAAAGACATTCTATTGAAATATGAACTGTATGAAGAAGCGGGCGTGAGGGAATACTGGATAGCCGACCCTTCCCGTAAAACGCTTATGGTACACCTGATGGAAGAAAACAACCGGTTCGGTGGCGGCAAAAGGTATACCTGCGGCCAGGCGGTGACCAGCCATGTGATACCCGGTTTTGTAATACAGGATCTAAGTGAGATATTTGAAGAATAAATCAACGAATGGCCAATCCCGATTATCGTCACTTCACCATTGGCGTGGAAGAAGAATACATGGTAATGGACCCGCAGACCCGGGAGCTCAAAAGTCATGAACAATTTATCGTAAAAGAAGGCCAGAAACGACTGAAAGACCGGGTGAAAGCAGAAATGCACCAGGCCGTGGTAGAAGTAAGTACCGGCATCTGCCGCGATATCGACGAAGCGTATAGCGATGTATGTAACCTGCGCCAGGTAATCAGCGGCATCGCAAGCGAATCAGGATTTATGGTAGGTGCTTCCGGCACCCACCCATTCAGCCCCTGGGAAGGCCAGCTGATAACGGATCATGTACGATATAACCAGATCATTAATGAGTTGCAGGAAGCCGCCCGCAGCAACCTGATTTTCGGACTGCACGTGCATATCGGTATGGAAAACCGGGAAATGGCCAATCATATAGCCAATTCCACCCGGTATTTTATACCGCATATTTATGCCCTCAGCACCAATTCCCCTTTCTGGGAAGGCCGGGAAACCGGTTATAAAAGCTACCGCACCAAGGTATTCGATAAATTTCCCCGTACAGGCATCCCGGAGGTATTTGAGAGCATAGAAGCATATGATAAATACGTAAGCCTGCTGATCAAGACTAACTGTATCGACAATGCCCGGAAGATATGGTGGGATATACGGGTACATCATATTTACAACACGGTAGAATTCCGCATCTGCGACATACCATTGACTGCACTGGAAAGCGTTACCATCGCCGCCCTTTTCCAGGCGGTATGTGCCAAGATCTACAAGCTGCGGATGAAGAATATGAACTTTATACAATACAGCCGCCACCTTATTAACGAAAACAAGTGGCGTGCAAGCCGCTATGGTATCGACGGCAAGCTGGTCGATTTCGGCAAAGAAGAAGAAGTGGATACCAAAGTATTGATAAACGAACTGCTGGATTTTATAAGTGATGTTACCCCACACCTCGGAAGCCGCCACGTAGTGGACAAAGTACCTTCCATCATGGAACTTGGTACCGGGGCCGACCGGCAACTGGAGGTATTTACCCGCACGGGGCGCCTGGTAGACGTAGTCGATTATATCGCCGGGGAGTTCTTATCCACGCCTATCACTTTATCCGATTTTAAAGCGCCGTAAGCGATAAGCGTACTGGCCAGCATCAGTAAAGACCCCAGCAGGAAGGGTGCACCCGCAAAATACACAGGTGCTGATGGTTTGGTAAAAAATGCAAAGGTGTTGGTCATTATCAGCGGGCCTATGATAGATGTTGCACTCATTAAACTGGTTAGTGCCCCCTGCAGCTCTCCCTGTTCGTTGGAAGGCACGTGACCGCTTATGATCGATTGCAGCGCGGGGCCGGCGATACCGCCGATACAATAAGGGATCATAAAAGCAAACAGCATCCAGCTCTGCGCGGCAAATGCGAAGAGCACGAGTCCGAGGGTATAAAACGCCAA
>JANNOM010000070.1:0-164845 GCA_031399065.1 Chitinophagaceae bacterium | reverse complement strand
GACAACCGGTACTTCGGCTACAGGGAGCGTAACGGTAACCCTGCGCCACTACCCGGGAAATCCTCCGGGTAAAGTATTGGCCGACGCGGTGGACAGTCCCAAATCCAATACCGATATATCAGTGGAGTTTACTTCCAGAGTTCAGTAATAATAACAGGGTGGGAGATAGGATAATTTTATCTTCCACCCTGTCGGTTTATGATGATATTTAAAGCAGTATACTTTTAAATACAATAGTGTACATAATCGAAGCGTAATTATTCCTGATACCATAGCAGGGACTAATTAAAATTATTACGGTAATTGACGGGAGAAACCTTTGTTTTGTTTTTGAATAATTTACTAAACGACTGGGGATAACCAAAACCAAGCTGATAGGCTATTTCGCTGACAGATAAAGAAGTTCCGGTAAGAGCTTCCTTTGCTTTTTCAATCAGTTTCTCATGTATATGTTCCTGTGTGCTTTTTCCTGTAAGCGAGCGGAGCATATCACCTAAATAATTAGGGGAAATATTCAGCTTGCCAGATAGGTATTTAACAGTCGGTATGCCCGACTTTTGTAAATCTTCGCTATTAAAATAATCATCTAATAAGTTTTCCATATCAGTCAGCAGGTCATGAATTACATGCTTACGTGTTATAAACTGCCTGTTGTAAAAGCGATTAGCATAGTTAAGCAGCAGTTCTATATTGGAAACCATTACATCCTGGCTATAATTATCGAGATTGGAATGATACTCCCTTTCAATGTTTTGTACAATATCTTCAATAATGGATTCTTCTTTTTCCGAAAGATGCAAAGCCTCATTTACATCATAAGAAAAATAGCCATAGTTTTTAATCGCTTTGCTTAACGGATAACTTCTTAAAAAATCAGGATGCACAAACAGTGCCCATCCGGAAGGCGGATAGTCGTCTGGCAAAGGTTCCTTTACTAACTGTTCCGGTGCTATAAATGATAAAATGCCTGCATCGAAGTCATAATAGCGTTGGCCATATTTCATTTTCCCTTTAAAACCCTTTTTGACCGCTATGGTATAAAAGTCGAGAATAGTGCCCGTTTGATTGCTATCGATACCTGGTTTTATATCTTCGAACCGCACCAGGCTTACCAGTGGATGCTGGGGACGGGGCAGTGACAGTAGGGTATGTAATTCGGATACGGAATTAACTCTATTCGGCATTGCAGGCGATGTTTTCATCTTTGTATTTTAATATGGGCAGGATGATCGTTTAACGTATTATCCTGCCCATCTGTTTAAAGTTATTGATAGATACCTTGCATACTTACTTCATCGTACCTGGCACCGGTTTGCAGTCCCAGCGGCATTATTTCGTCGATCTTATCCATCTCCGCCTTCGTGAGAACAATGTCCGCCGATGCCATATTTTGCTCTACATATTTCACACGCTTGGTACCAGGGATGGGAACATGCCCTTTGTTAATTACCCAGGCGATGGCCAATTGAGAGGGCGTGATCTCTTTGGCAGCAGCCATTTTTTCTATTTCTTTAACAAGTGCTATGTTATTGTCAAAGTTTTCTCCGGTAAACCGCGGAGTAGATTTTCTAAAATCCCCTTCTTTAAAATCATCGGGAGTTTTAATTTCACCGGTCAAAAAACCTCTTCCCAACGGTGAATAGGCGACAAATCCAATATGAAGATCTGCCAGTGTTTTTAATATTCCTGCGTCCTCTACACCCCTTTCGAACAGTGAATATTCAGTCTGAACAGCCGTTAACGGGTGTACATGGTGTGCTTTGATTATTATTTCCGAAGATACTTCTGAAAGTCCGATATAACCTATTTTGCCTTCTTTCACGAGTTCTGCCATAGCACCTACTGTTTCTTCAATGGGCGTAGCTGGGTCTAATCTGTGTAGATAATAGATATCTATATAGTCAGTTTCAAGATTCTTCAATGAACGCTCAATCGCCTTTTTTACATAGGCTTTAGAGCCATTGTAGTTCCAGGTCAGGTTTTCATGATCGTCTATTTCATAACCAAATTTACTGGCGATAATATACTGGTGCCGGTTACCTCTAATCGCTTTGGCAATCAGTCTTTCATTTTTTAACGGGCCATACAAATCAGCCGTGTCTAAAAAGTTGCCACCGAGTTCTAAGGAACGATGAATGGTGGCTATAGCTTCTTTCTCGTCCGCTTTTCCGTAGATGTCGAAGTCGGCTATACCGGTCATGCCCATGCACCCCAACCCAATTTTAGGAACCATCAATCCTTCATTACCTAACTTTATCATGTCTTTTTTCATCATTTTTGTTTTTATGTAAGCAAATGTCAGTCCTTGCCGCGTATAACAGATAACCAAATCTCTTGTTGTTGTATCCAGATCAGGGAATTAATTATAAAGCCCGGCTTCTGCACCGGATCAACTGCCGGCAACTGGTATATAAATACAGGGCTCCGTTAGGTAGAGAATGTTTATTATGTATTTTTACCCCATGACTCAAACCGATCACATACTCCTGGTGACATCCGGCATCCTGCGCGCTTCCGGCGACCAGTTACCCGGTATACTGAACATGGTTAAGCAATCGTATAACTTGGACACGCCCTTCGAACCCGGAACCGTTGGTTTAGGTGGTATGCGCCATGAAGAAAACCTTGCGTACACAGACTGGATTAGCTGGTTACGGGAACTGGTTATAACCCGTATCGATTGCATTTATGCCGCCCCGCAGCAGCCAGGTTTACTTCTTCACCAGGCCGCAGCGTTTGCAGGTAATACCGATTATATATTGCGTGTTATTACAAGAGAGGCAACATTTAACTTTGCTTTGCTCACCAGCTCAAGCCCCTGTCATATACTGGAGGCCGCTGCGTTTATTACAGTAGTGAATGAGCAGCCACTTGCGGAAAATCGTTGGCAAAGGATCGGTGAACTGATTAATGAATCCAATAGTTTAAACAGCCGTCCGGAAATACCGCTTACAGACATCGCTGATTACTTACTGACATCAGAGGGCATAGCGGTGTTCGACCACATGGCAGGAAGGCTGATAGACGAATTGCAGATCGAGGCAGTACTGGACGAAGTGCCTTTTGTTATCCATGAATCGCTGAAACATGCGTTTTATAAACCCCAGCCGCTTTTTTCTCTTCCAAATAAGGACTTCATAACGTTGTATACCTTGAGGCCCGTAACGCCGGGCGAGATTATACAACTATTGAATGCTCAGCCTTCCGAGGATCTGATACATCTCGAAGTGAACAAAGAACTGAATCAGGTATTTCCGGATAATAAGATAAAGCCACAGGATGCCGGATGGCCATCTTTTCTTCGCGCTCTTTCTCCGGAAGACCTGCAGCGGACTGCATCTGCCGTGTGCTTCGGCATTGCAACGGTCTGTACCGAGCAAAATGTTTTCCCTGTTATCCCCGGTACGCTGTCAACTGCTTTCGGCCCCGACGAGCTGGAACAGCGGAGAGGTATCATCAGGGGCCGGTCGCAGGACAGGTGGCTGCTTGATTTTCCCAAACAACCCTGGCGTTATAATTACTTTGAATCATTTCCCGATTTGATTCTACCCCTTTCTCCCGATCCATCGGTAGTCAGGCAGGAATTCCTGGAAGCACTGGATACCATAAAAGATTTCTCCGAGAGGATGGAGACTCCTTTTACAGAAGCGTTTAAACTAGCCCGTTTCGCAATGAGCGACGCATTCGCACCTCCATCAGGCGATGGCCAGGAGCTGGACAAAAGAAAAACCGAACTTCTGCAACAATCCTTTTCAGAACATGCGATCACGGTCTTCGAGCGGCACTATTATATTACGGATCTGCATTCGCTGGGGTGGGATTGGAACGCGGTCAAAGGTCTGATGGCAATTAATTATGCCAATGTATTTGGAGGTATGGGTTCCTGGAACGATCAGTACTTTGGAGATGATCAGGGAGAGTATGAGCGCGTTTCGGCTGTATTTTTTGAAAAGATGAGGCTGTATTTTGGAGGGATATTATCATGGTAAATGCTGATGATGGAAAGGTAAAAAATCTTATGCCGTTACCGTTTTAATGTTTCTTTAATTCTTCTATTAAATCCAGGTCTTCATCATTCAGTAAATCAAAAACCGTTTTCCCTTCTGCGTTGGGAATGTTTTTATCTGCGCCTGCCTGCACCAGGATTTTAACGCATTCCAGGCAATCATGGGCATTATTAGTACCTCCATTTTTTAATCCATGCACTGCCCAAAATAGTGGGGTAGCTTTAAAATCGATACATTTCTTATTAACTTCTGCTCCTTCCTGTACAAGTCTTTTAACCAATTTATCCCTTCCGCACCAGGCTGCCCAGTGCAGCGCCGTGCCTCCATGGCATCCTGCATGATTTATGTCGGCGCCATTTTCTATAAACAAAATGGCCACTTTGTCTGCTTGCAGGCTTGCAGCTGCAATAAGAGGTGTATCCTGTTTCTCCGTCAGTGCACTCCCATTAATATTTGCTCCATATTCCAAAAATATCTTCGCCATCTTCACTGCTTCTTCATCGGTATATTGCCTGGAAAATACACCATCGCAAATCCTGTTTAAAGGAACCGCCTTTTGGGTATTTATATCATCATAAGGAAGGGCCTCATTGGCAAGATTTGGATTATTGGATAGTACGGACTGGATGCCGTTGTAATCCTTATTGTCGATCAGCTTTTTCATCATTTTCTGCTGCAATTTTTTGTTTATGTAAAATTGGGGTAATGATTCGCATCAAAAGTAATAAAAAAAGCCACCACATCGCAAACTCATGACCTCCAGTGGCTCAGCTAAAACATAGCTTAAGAATCCAAATCGTGGCGCCTTTTAATTATCTTGTCAGCAGTATATCTGTTGCCATCTTTTGCACTCCCTTCCTTAATTAATTTAATCATGATTTCTGTTTTTATATGCTGCCTGACATTGCTGGTGCAAAAGTTCCCGCAGCAGTCGTGGAGCAAGCAATAAAAAAGGCCATGCATATACATGGCCTTTTGCTGAATCGTCTTAAATGATTATTTCACCACAGTAGCTTCCAGCTCCACCTTCAGTGTTTCGTTCAAGGCAACTACCTGCAGAAGAGTGAGCGTCTGTTTCATTCCGTGCTTTGCTACGAAGGCCTGGAATAAGTCGAAACAGTTTTTGGTAAACTCATCAGAGGAAGTAGAGTAAATTGTTAGCCGAACTATATTTTTGGGGTCATAACCAGCCTCACTAATTACCTGTTCGAGGTTCTGTATTGCCAATCCAAGCTGGGTACGCATATCGGCATTGCTCGACTTGCCATCTGCATGCACTGCTGCCTGACCGGATACATATAACGTCCCCTGTACATTTTTTACTTCAACAGCCTGTACATAACTTAGCTGGTCCTGCCATTGCCAAGGACTGAATTCTCTTTTTTCCATTTGTTTTTCTTTTTTATTTTGCGCCATAGCTGATGCAAAAGTTAATAATGTTAATACTAAAATTTTACCAAACTTTTTCATGATCTGATGTTTAAAATTTATACATCAAAGTTCACCAAAGCCACACTTACTTTTCGTGACAAATCTCACAATTATTTTAGACGCTATGGTGCGGTAAGCCTGCTTAGTGTCTCTCGGGTTACACCCAGGTAAGAAGCAATTAGGGTATGGGGGACGCGCTGGAAAAGTATTGGATATCGATTCAGGAGCTTATCGTAGCGTTCTTTGGCATTAGTGCTGATTAATTCCAGGATTCGCTGCTGGGAGCTGATATGCCCCCTGTTGGCTTTCTGAAGAAAGAAGTATGTCATTTTAGGGAGGTTCCTGCACAGGTTGTTATAATCCTGCAGAGTCATACATAATACCTGGGTATTTTCAAGTGCCTGCAGGGACATTGTCGCCGGACGCTGGTTGAAGAACGCATAATAATCCCCTTCCCACCAGTCTTCCATAGCAAAGGCCACGACATGTTGCTTTCCTGTGGCATCCGCGTAGTCAAGCTTTAAAAGTCCTGACACAACCCAAAATGCGTAGTGAACCCTTGCCCCTTCCCTGATAAGAAAATCACGCCTTTTGAAATTCATCAATGAAAAATGCGACATCACATGCTTGAACTCGTCATCGGTAAGCGCAATTACTTTCTCTATATGAGCTCTAAATAAGTTTTCCATATTACAAAGTTTTCAGATTATAAGCCATGTATCCCCAAAAGCTGACATAAACCTGCTTTCTATAAAATTATTAAAACTATGGTAACTATACCCACTGGGGACAAGTTCTGCCAACTTAATTATTTAGGAATTCCAAACCATTATCCAGGTATGGGATCTCCTCCTTAAGCATCATCTGACGGAATGGCCTTATAAGCCATAAGGATTGCTTTAAGATCTCTTTAAAAATAGCCGGGATACGATTGATGGTCTCCAGAAACTAAGGTTGGTAACAAAATGCCAAAAGTAATTTCCGACCCTGTTGCAGTGTAAGCGAGAACATGGATTAAGGTGTCCGGGACAAATGGATTTAAACTTTTGGTGTAATCCACAAAACTTTGCCAATTACCCCAGGCTGAAATGTTCTTAGGTAAGATACCAAGACGGTCAGCACTGGCGGATAAAAGCCTGCACTAATGAAGGAGAAATCTTGTCTAATTTATAAAAAAACGGGAATGATTTTTCAATCATCCCCTCTAGTGGAGCTGGGGAGAGTCGAACTCCCGTCCAAACATATTCGCCGAAAGGTTTCTACATGCTTATTTCATTATTGATTGTCGGCGCATAACAGGAAATGAACAAACCAATTACGCACTTAGCTGGATGGTCTTAAGCAACCGGCACAGCCTTCGGTTGCAGCATTCTGTATTTGTTTTGAGTCGGCGGAAGCGCATGGTAACAGACCAACCGGCGCATCGGCCCTAATGACTACTTAATCACTGATTAGGCAGCCATGGCATACTGTGTATTGCCATTTGAAGTTTGAATATTCAGATTTACGTGCTAATTATCCAACGCACGACATGCTTATACTCTCAAAGATCTATGCTGTCAAAACCAATGCAGCCCCGTTATAATAATGCAAATTTATGAAAAATCAGTCACACGAAAAGAGATTTAACGTAGTTTCACCGCTATGATGAGCAAGGAATCCTCAATAGGTATCTACCAGGAAAATATAAAAGTGCTGCAGGCGAGGCTGAAGTTGCTGGCCAGGAAAAGAAACCGGATTGCATGGGCCAGGTTTGCCTGCATTATACTGGCTATTGCGTGTTTTTATTATGTACTTCCGGCAGGAACGGGTTTAGCATGGCTGAGCATGCTTGGTTTTGCCGCTATCTTTATCCGGCTGGTTATCCTGGCGGTAAATAACAATGAAAAAATAGCGCACCTGCAACGATTAAAAACAATCAACGAAGAGGAAATAAAAATTGCGTCGGGTGATTACCGTAAAAGAGCGGATGGTTCCAACCTGCTGCCCGCATTGCACGACTATGCACATGACCTGGATATATTAGGGGCTGCTTCATTATATCAATATATTAACCGAACCACTTCGGAGCGGGGAAATCGTACGCTTGTAAGCTGGTTGCTCGCTCCTGCGGATGCAAGCACCATTCTTTTGAGGCAGGAAGCTATCAGGGAATTAGCCGGCGAATACCACTGGCGTCAGCAACTGGAAGCCTACGGAATGGCAGAGAATATTAAAGTATCCACAGAAGAAAAACTGCGCAACTGGATAGTGCCACCGAATCGGTTTATAGATAAACCATATTGGAAATGGCTGCGATTCGTACTGCCCGGTCTTATTACAGGAGCGCTATTGCTGAATATTGCCGAACTGCTTGTGTCACCTGTTTTTTATGGATTGGTGTTCGTGTTTTTTTTGATCTCAGGTGCTATCAGCCGTAAGATTATGCCCGATTACCTGCGGTTGCATAAGATAGTCGCGGAGATAGACACGCTCCGCAGAAGCATAGAAACAGTGGAGGACAAAAAGGTACAGTCCCCCCTTTTACTGCGGTTGCAGCAAACCTATTTAACCAATAACAGCCGTGCATCGGGGGAAGTGAAAGCATTAAAGGGTATCCTCGATCGCATGGACGTACGACTGAACCCGTTCCTATTTATCCCGCTGAATATTTTCCTTTTCTGGGATCTTCAGCAGATCATGGCACTGGAAAAATGGAAAGAAAAAAATAAAGCCCACCTGCTTCAATGGTTCCAGTCGCTGGCAGAAATGGAAGCACTTTCTTCTATGGCGAATGTGCACTTTAATCATCCAAAATGGATATTTCCAAGGATTGATAACGAACAGGGTAACTTTACCGCCACAGAGCTGGGCCATCCCCTGATTGCGGAAAACAAACGCGTAAACAGTTCTTTCTCTACCACCGGTAAACCGCAGGTGGCATTGATTACCGGTTCCAATATGGCCGGGAAGAGTACCTTTCTGCGAAGCGTCGGTATAAATATAGTGCTGGCCATGGCAGGCGCTCCCGTATGTGCATCGGCTTGCCGGCTTTCGGTAATGCGGGTGATCAGCAGCATGCGCATTGCGGATAACCTGGCGGAAAGTACATCTACCTTTTACGCGGAACTTAAAAAACTTAAGTACATCATAACGGCCGTAAATAACCAGGAAGAAGTGTTTCTTCTTCTGGATGAAATATTAAGAGGCACTAACTCACTTGACCGTCATACCGGCTCCAGTGCCCTTATCAGCCAGTTAATAAGACATAAAGCGGCGGCACTATTGGCCACGCACGACCTGGAGCTAGCCCGGCTCTCGCAGGAGTATCCTTCCTATATTCATAACTATCACTTCGATGTACAGGTGGAGAACGATGAATTGTATTTCGATTATAAACTGAAACAAGGCGTTTGTACCAGCCTGAATGCTTCCATACTCATGAAGAAGATCGGTATCGAGCTTTAACGACGTCAACCGGCGAAAGCAGTTTCAGTTTAATTGGTAAAAATGCCAAATATGATTGGCGGAATAGAAATTAATTTATAGTTTTACATAATACAATTGTAATTCAATAATTTTGAATTGTAATACTAGAAACGTAAGGCTGTGATATGAAAAAGACTTCCGCATGAATTCATTGCAAAACCTGGATTATACCGCTATCGTCATATATATGCTGCTAATGGCCGGCATCGGCCTGTTCCTTGGGAAATTCGTGAAAAACATAGGGGATTATTTTAAAGGAGGTAACTCCATTCCCTGGATATCGGGGGCCATCAGTAACTTCATGACGAAGTTCAGCACCTTTATTTTTGTTGCCTATGCCGGGATCGCCTATAGCGACGGCCTTATAGCACTCACCATTATCTGGAGTACGGTACTGCCTATGTTGCTGGGGGCATTTATTTTTGCCAAACGGTGGAGAAGGGCAGGAGTGATGACGCCGATGGAGTATCTGGAAACGCGTTTTAACGGGCCTATCCGGCAAATATTCTCCTGGTCGGGTGTACTGTTCAAGATACTCGATAACATGGTGCGCCTATATGCACTCGGCATTTTTGTAAAAGCCGCTACCGGAATGAGCCTGGAATCTTCTATTCTGATCTGCGGACTGATAGTGGCCCTCTATACCATCGCCGGAGGCTTATGGGCCGTGGTAATTACCGACGTAGTGCAGTTCGTAATACTGATAGTGGCAACCCTTATACTGGTTCCGCTCACCATAAAGGCGGCAGGCGGTATGCAGAACCTGGTAAATACTATCCCGGAACATTTTGAGTGGTTCAATGGCAACAAAGGCACGCCGCTCTATATAATGGTTTATTATCTTATGATCCTTATAAAGTTCAGCGGCAACTGGACTTTCATACAACGCTTCTATAGCGTGCGCGACGAGAAAGCCGGCAAAAAACAGGCCCTGCTTACCGCTGCCTTCTTTTTTATTTTCCCCATCATCTTTTTATTTCCTTCCATAGCCGCGAAAGCCATTATACCTAACCTGGAAAATCCTGAAATGGCCTATGTAAGCGTATGCCTGAAAGTATTGCCACAGGGCATCATGGGACTTATGGTCGCCGCCATGTTTGCCGCCACCATGAGCGTGCTGAGCGGCGAATACAATGTAACCGCCGGTGTACTGACCAAAGATATCTATCAGCGGCTTTTTAAGAAGGACGCAAAGGATAAGGAATTACTTTGGGTAGGAAGGATAATGACCTTATTCCTCGGAGCCATGATCACCACAGGCGCGCTATACGTAGGAGGTTTTGGCGGTGCTTTTGAAGCCAATAAGCTGTTTACGGGTTTATTCGCCATTCCCCTCACCGTGCCGTTGATACTGGGTATCGTCTTAAAGCGCCCACAGCCCTGGGGTTCGCTGGCCACGGTTATACTGGGTATTGCGACAGGACTGATATTATACGCCAATCCCCAGGTAAGCTGGGAAATGGGAACACTTATAGAGATTGTTTTATGTATCGTGGTATTCCTGTCATCGGGCCTGTTTAAAATAAAGAACCCGGTGTATCAGCAGCAGGTAAATGCTTTTTTTACCAAAATCGCCACCCCGTTGACGGAAGCACAGAAACCAGTGGAGAATTGGAGCTTTCAACGTGCCATGAACAAGTTATATGCCGTGGCATTATGCGTTACCGGCCTCTTGTTTATTGCCATGAGCATTCCATCCATAAAGAATGTGAGCGGACTTTTTTCCTTCAGCGCAGGAGTGATATGCCTTATATTGTCGGTAGTAATGTGGTATCTTAACCGTAAGGAAGTGGTGCTTCCATCCAGCGTAATTTCATTGCATAAAAATAAAGAACCGGAAAATATATGAATACTATTCAAAACAAAACAGTACTGGTTACCGGCGGTAATAGCGGCATCGGGAAAGCTACGATCGAACTGTTACTGGAACAGGGTGCCAGGGTGTTGGAATTAAGCAGGAGTAAAAAACTGAGCGACGAATTGAAACATTCGAATTTACTGTCTTACCAGGGAGATGTAGGCAATGAAGCAGATGTGAAAGCCGCTTTCGCGCTGGCAGTAAAAGAATTTGGTACGGTGGATATTCTTATTAATAATGCCGGCCTGGGTTATCCTACACCCGACCTCGCAGAAACGGATCTGGATACGTTCGATAAGATGGTAAATGCCAATATGCGGGGGGTGTTTTTATGTAACAGGGAAGCCCTGAAGATCATGAAACCTAAAAACGGAGGCCATATTATTACAGTCGTATCAATGGCCGGTCAGCGAACCAATCCCAACGCCCCGCTGTACTGCGCATCTAAATTCGGGGCAAGAGGTATCAGCAGCGGACTGGCCGACCAGGTACTGAAAGCGGGCATAAAAGTAACGGATGTAAACCCGGGCCCGGTCGATAGTAATTACTGGGGCGATCGAAAAGTAGCGCGGGAAAAGTTTTTGCAGACGTCCGATGTGGCAAGGGTGATCGTGTTCGTATTGAACCAGCCGGACTACATGCTGATAAGGGAAATTAATTTTGATAACATGAAATTTATTGCAGGATGACCATCGATACTAACGGCACTGTAAACAGCGGCAAATACTTTATACCTGAATACCCTGTATCTATAGATGAAATGCGTCAACGATACCTGCGCCTGTATACAGGTGCGGTAAATGATGTGTTGCGTTTTAATTATAAGATGCATGCTACCAGCCTGCCTGCCGACTTCCAGCCATTGAAAGACGATATGAAAATTGCTGGTATTGCCTTTACGGTAAAAGGTGGTCCGGATATTACAACAGACGGCGAGTTTGAGATGCGCGCACAAATGCTGGAGAGTCTGCACCCCGATTCGGTGGTGGTATGGGACTGTACCGGTGATACTGTTACTTCGCAATGGGGAGAGGTAATGACCATGGCTGCGGAAAAAATAGGTTGCCGCGGCGCTATCGTAAATGGTATCAGGGATACCTTCGCCATTCTTGCGCAGGGCTTCCCCGTTTTTCATAAATACAAGGCCAATACGGGTATGCTCGGTCGCTTCCGGATGTATTATTACCAGAAGCCGATATTGATGGGAGAAGTGATTGTGAATCCGGGTGACTGGATTTTTGGAGATATAGATGGTGCTATCGCCATACCAGCCGGTATTGCGTATGACGTACTGATTGCGGCAGAAAAAATATTGTTTAAAGAAGATGATATCCGGGCAATGGTAGAAAGCGGCATGAAGCCTACCGACGTAGTAAAGAACGGCGGATATTTTTAATTATCAACCATCATCCCATTGAGTATTTTTTTAACGGATAAAGAACGCGCGCTGATACTTTCGGGTAAAGACCCTGTAATAGCCGTTTTTATGAAAGCCCTGGGCAAAAGGGTGAACGAACGCGTAAAATCAGGCAGCCTTCTTACGGCAAAAGGCGACTTGCTATGGTATTATCCCGCGGCTGAATATTTATCCGATGCCGCCATGCTGTATGCATTGAAGCCGGAAAAAAAACTCGCTAAATGGATTCGTGGCGTGAGTCTGAAGATAGCCGGCACACCTGACAGCGATTGGGTGGGTCCTTCCTTTCGCGATCATAGCAAGCCGTTTACCGGTCATCTCGAAACAGCTCATATTTGCTGGGGTATCAGTGCCGTGCTGGACCTTGCTGGAGATGCATTATCGAAAGCGGAAAAAGAAAAAATCAGCAATGCCCTGCTGCAGAAAGGCATTTTACTTTGCGAGAGATGGCTGCAGAATAATAGTCACCTGGCCAACTGGCGCGGCATTATGGCTTCCGGGGTACTGGTAGCTTCGGCGGTACTAAACGATAAAGAAAGGATAGAGCGGCACACGGCGACTATCGCCGTTTTGTGTTATGCATTTCAACCCGATGGCTCTTATGGAGAATCCTTACAATACGGCAATTACCTGGCCAATGCACTGATGATTGCGTATGAAGCACTGGTAAGGAAATATCCTGAACAGGCGGCCGCTATACAAATAGACAGTTATGCCAGCGGTATGCAATGGGTGGCGCAAAGCATGTTGTACCGCAAGCCCCTGGGAGGCGCGTGGGGTAAAGAACCGAGGGCGAGGGCCGTTAACTTCAACGATAGTGCGGCTATATTCCGCTCTTCGGGCGACTTGTTGCTGCATGTAGCGGCAAGGTATAAAAAAGATAAAACGGCTTCCGGCCTGGCGCGCTGGCTTTTTGCGGAATACTATGAATCCTGTCCCGACCAGGGACCGCACGACCTGGCTACATTCGGTATGCGCAACGATTGGGGTTTTCTTACGCTGCCATTGCTATGTTATTCGGCGAGGCCCATATCGCCGGAGCGGGCAGGATTACCGCTTACCGCAGCTTTTTCCAATGGCAATACACTGGTAAGAGACAGGTGGAACGGGAATAGCGTGCTGGCGATACAGGGGGGTAACAACGATGGTTGTTATGCCCCCGGTCATTTACAGGGCGATCTGAATAGCTTTATGCTGTCTTACAAAAAAGAACGGCTGCTGGCAGATGCTGGGCATAGCTGTTACCGCAATATTATTCACGGACTCGAAAGTGCCACTCAAACACATAATACCTGTACGTTTTTGCTGGAGCATGACAAACTGGGCTTACAGGAAGATATTGCTAAAATAAAATTACTCGAACAAAAGAATGTACTGCCCCGCCGCCTCATTATAAACGGACAACCTGGCGAACCGATAGAAAGAGGCGGAAGACTGCTAACTGCCCAGCGGTTGGATGATGTGTCGCTGGTTGTGTCCGAAGCGGCCGCATCCTATGGCGAGCCAATACATGAATTTACCCGGTGCTGGTTGCAGATAGGGCCTCATATTACGCTAGTCACGGATCGTATCAGGGCTGAATATCCCGTTAAAACGGTTTGGAACTGGATGGTTAATAACCGGGATAATAAAACGGAAGTGGTTGCTTCTTCGCGGTTGCTTTTTGTTAAAAGAAAGGATGCATCATTATTACTCCATCATCTGGGTACTGCAACGGGCAGCGGCCCCGTTTATGCACACCTGCACGATGCTTACCATGTAGAGCCTAACAGGCTGGGAGAAGGGGCTTCCGGAACCGGGTTATTATATCGCTTCACCGGCCAGGCTTCCGGCAATGTGTTTTGTAAACATCTTTTGATAGCTGATGACAGTAAGGAAATATCCACCTGGAAAATGGAACCGGAAGGAAATATTATCCATATTTCTCAAAAGGGCACGGGTATCACTATCGAATTCGGAGATAAGGATCGTTTAAATATGAAAGTTATAACAGGTAAAAATGTCTATGTGGTTCAGGAATCAGAAAGCAAAATAATATTGAAAAATGGAAAATAATACGATTGGATTTACCGGGGTCGATCATCCGGCAGTAGCAGCAGATGATGTGCATACACTCGCAGATTGGTATTGTAGCGTTCTGGGATATACCAAACACTCTTACCACGAAAAGCCGGTATGGATGTTAATGGCTCCTGATAACACACTACTGGAAATTATGCCTAAAGATGATACCATACGCCCCGAACGCAGCACCTGGACGCCTGGCTGGAGTCACCTGGCACTGCGGGTATCGGACCTGGAAAAAGCCATCGCTTACCTCGATACGGTGGGAGTGCAATGGGGTGGCGAAACAACGAAGGCTTACGGAGGCGGCAGGGTAAGAAACCTGTACGATCCGGAGGGCAATATGTTACAGATACTCGAAAGACATTTAGAAAACGTTTCTCAATAATATAATTATGAAAGCAGCATTATACCAGGGTCATCAGAAATTTAGCATTGCAGAAGGTACCAGCGAACCGGTGCCGGAAGGATATGTAAAATTGAAAGTAGCTTACTGCGGGGTATGCGGTACGGATGTTCATATCTATCATGGCAAGATGGACGCCCGCGTAAAGATACCGCAGGTAATAGGGCATGAAGTAAGTGCCGAAGTAATTGAAACGGGCATGGGCGTTACCAATGTAGTGGTGGGTGACAAAGTAGCTGTGCGACCACTACAGCCGGGAGCGGAAGATGCCTCGGATAATGGTTACCGGCATATCGGTAAAAATCTGAAGTTCATCGGCATAGATACAGCCGGCGGAATGCAGACTTACTGGAACGTGCCGGCCTATACGCTTCATGTACTACCCGAAGGCTTATCGCTTCAGCTCGGCGCGTTGATAGAGCCGCTGGCTGTTGCCTGTCACGACGTTCGACTGGGCGAGCTGAAAGCCGTGGAGAACGTGGTTGTGCTGGGTGGAGGGCCCATAGGAGTATTGATAGCCCTGGTAGCGAAACACAAAAAAGCAAATGTATTATTGTCAGAACCCAATAAGCAAAGAACTACCCTTTGCCAGTCGTTCGGACTGGAAGTGGTTGACCCGCTTCATACAGATCTTGTAAAAGCAACGGAAGCATTCACCGGGGGTGCCATGGCCGATGTGGTATTTGAAGTGTCCGGTGTAAACGCCGCGGTGGAAATCATGACGGCATTGCCCAGAGTAAGAGGAAGAATAGTAATGGTAGCTATACACAGCGAGAAGCGGGCGATCGACCTGTTCCGTTTTTTCTGGCGCGAGATAAAAATGATCGGTGCCAGAGTGTACGAGCCACAGGATTTTGAAGAAGCGATACAACTGGCCGCTTCCGGGGAACTGCCATTGGAAAAACTCATTACCGGCATTTCGCCGCTGGAAGAAATACAGCAGGTGTTCGAACAGATCGACAATAATCCTTCAGGCATGAAGTACCTGCTCGATTGCAGGGATTAGCTGGCATAGATAATATGCAGGGAATGTTACACACTGTCGTCCTTTTGAATCCGTTCCGTTATTTTCTTCGCAGCACGCCGGATCAGTTTGCCGATTTTATCATTGTGAGCAGGGGTAAAGCGGCTTTCCGGCAAAAAGACACTCAGGCTGGCTATCGCTTCGGTGTTCTTAAATATGGGTACGGCATATCCTACTATGTGTTTGGGGGAAAGGGTTTTTACAAATTCTTCTTTTTTTATTTTTTGTAATACCTTTTCCAGTGCTTCCCGGGATGGAATACCGCTCCATACTTTTGGATCGGGAAGGCCTATTGACTGTATAAGGTTGTCCATTTCCTTTGCCGGCAGAAATGCCATCAAAAGGCGCCCGGTCGCCGTTGGGTAAATGTCGGCTTCTGTGCGTGTTCTTACCTGCAGGTCCTGGTCGCTCTGTACGGAATGAAGTATAAAGCGCTTATTGTTCCGAAGTACACCCAGCAGGCAGGTTTCATCAAGTTGCCGGGACAGTTCTTCCATCAGGTCTTTGGCAGCCAGTATCAGGTTTTGCTGGTAGGAAAGATTGCCTGTTAAATGATATGCCCCTGCACCCAGCCGGTAGCCCGCTTTGCGGCTTACGTGCTCCAGGTAGTTCTTTTCCACCAGGGTTTTTACGATGTTAGCACAGGTAGGCTGACTGAGCTCGCTGTATTGGGCGATCTTTATTAATTGAACCGGCTCCTTATCGTGCCTCGCCACAAATTCCAGGATATCGATAGCCCTTACTATTACTTGAATCATAGAAATGAAATATGCCGCAATATAAATAAACCCTTTAAGTATTCAATAATATTGAACAATATTGTAAGATAAAGACATTCTTAATTAATCTTAATTCAATATAAAAAAATATAAATTCAATTAAATTGAATAGTATCTTTATTGCCAGAACGATGCCTGCGTATAATACGCCCGGACGATGATTGCAGAAAATAGTAACAATGAGCGTAAAAAACAAAAGATGACATATGAAAAGGGTTAGTATTCTTTTTACGGTAACCATGTTATTACTCGCCACATTAAGCAGTAAAGAACAATCCCCTGCCTGTTTAAGGGAAACCGACTGGAACAAACTGCGACCGCATCCGCGGCTGTTTGCAGACAATGAACGGTTAAAATCTTTAAAAAATCAAAAGGACAGTGTTTCGGCACAGCTTATTGTTTTACTGCGTTACCAGGCAGAAGAAGCACTTACCGCCGATAAGATTATCTACCCGGAAAAAGGGTTTAAGTTCAGCGCAGTACGTACCGCGCAAGGCCGCATACTTCCGTTGGCACTTGCTTACCGTATTACAGGCGATAAACGTTATTTTGTACGTGCCCGGCAGGAACTGATGCAACTGGCCGCTCTGCCCGATTGGTGCCCGGGTCATTTTCTGGACGTGGGAGAAGCTGCCATGGTAGCAGGTACCGGGCTTGACTGGTTACACAACGATCTCACGGAAGAAGACCGCATAAAAATCACATCCGCGATCGTCAACAACGCCCTCATTCCTTCTCTTTCCGTTTCTGAATCAGAGAGTGGCTGGATGAAGGGTGATTTTAACTGGACACAGGTTTGTCATGGTGGATTAACCGTGGGCGCGCTTGCTATCGCGGAGCGCGAACCCAAACTGGCAAGGCGTATCGTAGAACGTGCCATCAACTATCTGCCCTATGCAGGTGCCGCCTATGCACCAGATGGCACCTATGCCGAAGGGCCAGGTTACTGGTCGTATGGTACGTCCTACCACGTTATATTGGTAGATGCTCTGCGTTCCGTATTCGGTACCACATGTGGACTGGAGAAGTTTCCCGGCTTTCTGAAAACGCCTGATTTTATGGCACAGATGATCAGTCCTTCCGGATTGAATTATAATTACTCCGATTCTCACCTGGGTCGCGATGCATCAGAACCGGCTATGATGTGGTTTGCCCGTGCCATTGGTAAAAAAGATATTGCTGCCGAAGAGCTGGGTAATATACGCCGGATGCAACAGTCATTACCCATACACAGCGACAGTTCTCAGAAAAATACCATACGCCTCAGTCGTCACTTTGCGTTGGGCGTAATCTGGTGGAACCCGCTATTACCTTCAACAAAAGCAATCGACGCCCCGTTACACTGGACTGCAAAGGGTAAAGTGTCTTTAGGCGTACTTCGTTCCGCCTGGAACGATTCCAACGCGGTATACATAGCTGTAAAGGGTGGTACTCCCAACGGCTCGCACGCACATATGGATGAAGGAAGTTTTGTTATGGAAGCAAATGGCGTCCGCTGGGCAGTGGATCTGGGATCGGAAAGTTATGATAAAATGAGAGCGGCTAAGTTGGATCTATGGAACTATACCCAGAACAGTACCCGCTGGACAACCTTCCGTGCAGGGCCTGAAGCACATAATATCCTGCGTTTCGATAACGGTCTCCAGGAAGTGGACGGGATAGCAGTAGTAGGAGCACTCCCTTTTAATGAAAAATATTCGGGCAACGAAGTCGACCTGCTTCCTTTGTATAAAAGCAATATGTTGAAAGTGCTTCGGCGCGTTATGTTATATAAGGATCGTTCCATACTTATAGAAGATGAATGGAAAGCAGGAAATAAGGCCATCAGTGCATCCTGGCAATGGCTTACTTACGCAGACGTTACCCTTGTGGAGAATGGATTCTTATTGAAGCAATCCGGAAAGTCACTGAAGCTATCTGTTGAATGTTCATCCGGTCAAAATAAGGTACTGACGGTGGAAGACGTTTCACAGCCTGTCAATAAGCAGGATTCGCCTAATCCGGGGTTAAAAAGGCTGGTGATCCGTATTCCCACTGCCGCTAATGCATCCGTGACATTGAAGGTAAAAGCGGTGCCAGGTAATTAATATCTTCTATAATGTTGTATACATTTAATAGTTATATTTTCATATCAATAAAAAATACTAATGAAACATTCTTCCCATATATTCAGGCTACTGCTTTTTGCCAGTATTATATCAGGGCATCAAACAGTTAGTGCGCAAAATACCGATACCGCTTTCGCTGCCGTTAAAAAAAATCTGAAAATATCTTTTCCTTCGCTGGGATCAGTAAAACCACGTAGTACCAATGAAATCGAATCGTCCAACTGGCTGATAGGCTGTGAGACGCTCGATCGTGATTTTACCAATTACGACGAATACAAAGAGTATATCGTTCCGCTGGGTATCAAGCGCTTGCGTATGCAGGCAGGATGGGATAAAACCGAAAAAGTAAAAGGAATATATGACTGGGCATGGCTCGATCATATAATCGATGATGCCGCCGGCAGGGGACTGCAGCCCTGGTTGCAGACTTCCTATGGCAATCATAATTACAAAGGCGGTGGTGGCGCCAACCTGGGCGCAGGAATGCCTGATTCCAAAGAGGCCCTGGAAGCCTGGGATAAATGGGTATCAGCCCTGGTAACCCGTTATAAAGACAAAGTAAAAGACTGGGAAATATGGAACGAACCGAATTTCGGCGATAATGAAATAAACACACCGGAAAAAACGGCTGAACTCAATAGCCGAACCATCAGCATCATAAAAAGGATACAGCCGGATGCAAGGGTATCAGGCCTTTCTATGGGCCATATATCCCTGCCTTATGCGGAATCTTTTTTTAAAATACTGCAGGCAAAGGGCAAACTGTCCATGTTCCATGACATTACTTACCATGACTATGTATATAATCCCGATGCAAACTATGATAAGGTAGAAGCCCTGCGAACCATACTCCACAAGTACGCACCCGGCATGCCACTGAGGCAGGGAGAAAACGGAGCTCCTTCTTCCGGTGGTTCGGGAAGAGGTGCTTTGTGGGATTATAACTGGTCGGAACTTACACAGGCAAAATGGGATACCCGAAGAATGCTTGGTAACCTGGGTCATGACATTGAGTGCAGTATTTTTGGCCTGATCGAAATGGCCTATACGAGCGGGCCTATAAATAAACTCAATTACAAAGGCATCATCCAGTCGGACTCCACCAAAAAAGCGATCCGTCCCAAGGTAGCCTATTATGCGCTTCAGCACGTTACATCCATATTCGACAATAGCCTGGAAAGGATAAAAGGTTTGCATTTCACGCACAACCGTCCATTGCTATCAACCACCAAAGAACCTTTATTTGTGCAAACGACGGACAGGAGCCTCTCCGTATTTGGATACAGCCATAAAAAAACCGGTCGCAGCATATACACTATATGGGCAGATGATTATATACCAACGGATAACAATACCCTTAGAAATATGGACTTCTCTTTTTCCCATGCCAGTTTTGAGCAACCCGTACTGGTGGATATTATAACCGGAATAGTATACGAAATTCCGGCGGATCGTTGGAGCAAATCAGGAAACGTATTCAGTTTTACCGGCATCCCGGTATATGATGCACCTATGCTGATAGCTGACAGAAGTTTGATTAAAATTCAGTAGTAGTAAAATCCTTATGTTACCATAGTTCGATATTTTTTCAAAATTCCGAACGATATAACAATGCATTCACTAAAAAAAGTAAAAATAACGAGCAGCAAAATACTGGTAATTACTTTTGCTGGTTTAATAATTGGGCTCAGGACGAGAAATGGTTTACACAACACATCGAAGGTTGGATTTAAAAAGACGCCTTAACGCTGCTGATGGCGTTTCTCACACTTCCTTTTTCCTGGATTAACTTAATAGCAGTTTGCTGATCAACATGTAGTTCTTCCATTACCATGTTTACTCCCCGCGCTATCAGCTTGTTGTTGCTTAAGAACATGTCAACCATTTTGTTCCCTTTCACTCTGTCTAATTGTATCATGATAGTAGAGGAAATCATATTCAATACCAGCTTTTGTGCGGTACCTGCCTTCATTCTAGTGCTTCCTGTTATAAACTCCGGACCTACTATAACTTCAATCGGGTATTCACTAGCGCTTGCCACCGGGGTTCCTCCGTTACACACAATACATCCTGTAAGCAATCCCCGGTCACGGGCACTTTTAAGACCTCCTATAACATAAGGAGTAGTTCCGGAAGCGGCTATGCCAATAATACTGTCCCACTTATTAGAGCCGAATTCTTCCATATCAATCATCGCCTGGTTTTCATCATCTTCAGCAAATTCCACTGCTGTTCTAATTGCCTCATCTCCTCCTGCCATGATACCTATTACCCAATCGCTTGGAATGCCAAATGTGGGTGGACATTCGGAAGCGTCCAATATTCCAAGCCTTCCGCTTGTGCCGGCTCCGATATAAAAAAGCCGGCCGCCCATTTTCATTCTTTCGACTATTGCTTTTACTAATGATTCTATCTGAGGGATAACCTTTGCCACTGCATCCGGAACGGTTTTATCTTCACTGTTAATGCTTTCAAGCACTGTTCTCACATTCATTTTGTCCAGATCTTTAAAATTCGATTCCATTTCAGTTGTTAGCATATTTCTAATTTATAGGAATTAAGTCCGCAAAATAACGCAAAATAAGTGTCAAAATAAGCAAAAAAGAGCAATATGTAAAATGAATTTTATGCTAAGCAGTGATTTTGTCTATGTTGTAATTATTTATCCGCTTACTTCGTGTGTATTTCAGTTCTATAATCAAATATTTGAATTACTCTTCCATTCCATGACTAACGAATAAAAAACAGCAAAAAAATTGCAAAATAGTGCAGGGAAATGCTTTTTTGATTTATATTTAACATATATTTATTACTAGCCTATTTGCGAAGTTCAGGCTTAAGCAGTATCAAATAAACCAAAAACAACTTTATGAGAATGTCTCTTCGACTCATTTTAGCAATGATGTTAACAGTGTGTACATCATTTCTATATGCCCAGGAAAAAACTGTTTCGGGTGTATTAAGGGCCGACGATGGGGCTCCCGTGGCAGGGGCTAACATCGCAATAAAGGGAGGCCAGTCAACCACTCAGACGGATGCGCAGGGGGCATTTAAGATCAGGACAAAGAATGGCGATGTACTCGAAATTAGCTCTGTTGGATTCGTTACCCGATCTTACAAAATCGTGAGTGATGATCCGATAAATGTTGTTATGGTAAGGTCCAACACCGAACTCGGTGAAGTCGTTGTGGTGGCTATGGATATAAAAAGAAATTCTAGGGAACTGGGTTATTCCACTCAAACTGTATCCGGAACCGAAATACAAAGTACCCAGAGAGAAAACTTTATTAACAGTTTGCAAGGCAGGGTAGCGGGTTTATCAGTGAATCCTACCGGTGGTAATGCGGGTGCATCTTCCCAGCTAATATTACGGGGGTTTAATTCGCTTTCTTTAAACAACCAGCCATTGTTTGTAGTAGATGGAGTGATCACTGATAATACTACCATGAATGAAACATCTAACGGTGGAACAGGACTTGGCCTTGCCTCGGATAGACCTAACAGGAATAATGATTACACAAACCGGATAGCTGATATTAATCCCATCGATATTCAATCTGTTACTATTCTTAAAGGTCCGGAAGCAACGGCACTATATGGAAGTCAGGCAAGTAGCGGTGCGGTAATTATTACTACCAAGAAAGCCGGTACGAAGCGTGTTACAGTAAACTATGACAATAGCTTCCGGACACAGAGAGTAACGAGGACTGCAGATGTTAATAATGACTATGGTCCGGGTGCCAATGGAGTAGGTGGCAATACTTTTAGTGCCACCTCCGGTAGTTATTTTGGCCCTAAATATCCAGCCGATATTCGTCGATACGATAATATCGACAATTTTTTCAGAGTTGGTTTTGCGCAGACACACAATATTAGTGCAGATTATGGAACTAAAGATGTGGGATTCAGATTATCGGGTTCTTTCTTCGATCAAAAAGGCGTAATACCTAACAATGATTTCCGGAAATACAATCTGAGGCTAACCAATACAGTAAAAGTTGGTAGTATGCTGGAATTTACTCCTTCCGTTCAATTTATTCATTCAACTAACGACAAACCACTCAGAAGTGCCGGCGGCTACCTGCTTGGATTATATGCATGGCCTGTAACGAATGATATTTCTAATTTTACTGATGTAAATGGTAATAAACAGTCCATTTTCTCTGCTGATCCTTTTTCTGAAATTGACAATCCTTTATATAATATTAACCGGAATAAAAGTTTTGATAAAACCGATCGGTATATTTTTACCGGGGGTATAAATTTTAATCCCCTTAGCTGGCTAAGTTTTGCAGGCCGCTTTGGTTATGACACTTATAAAAGTGAAGGATTTACTTTCTATCATCCGCTTTCTAATCTGACTACCAGAGGCCAGTTGGGTGCACAAGATAATTATTGGAGATCTTATTATGGGTACAATCACACTATTACAGGTACTGCAAGGAAAACAGTAGGAAAATGGTCCGGGAGGGTAATGTTGGGTACTATGTGGCAGGATTACCGGACAGAGCAATTTGCTATATATGGAACAAACCTCGTTGACTCGGTTAGTAACGTTAACGGTCAACTTTACAAAAATGGAAATATAGTCACGGATGCTAATTTTGGAACGACAGTAGGAACTCCTTCAGATAGTAGTATTACAAGACCAGCTACCAGAGTGAGGCTGCTACAGAATAATCTTGGAAGGAACAATAAATTCATTACGCGTCAATCCGCATATTTCGGGGAAGCAGCGATCAGTTATAATAATGTTGCATTTTTGAGTTATACGCACCGGTTCGAAACAGCATCGGTTTTCCCCAAAGATCAGCGTAATTATAATTACCCGGGTGTGAGTTTGAGTCTTATTTTATCGGATATTCTACCTGGTTTGAAAAAAGGTGGTATTCTTGATTACTGGAAATTACGCAGTTCAGTGGCTGGTACGGCAAGGCTGTCTGACCCTTATAAAAACCAGTCTGTATTTGTAAATAACTTCGCCAGCGCCCAAACCGGGGCATTTTCTTATGGATTCGACAATAATAATCCTGATCTGTCCCCTGAAAGGCAAACCACCTATGAGGTGGGAACAGAAGTTAGATTATTCAATAATCTGGTTAGTGTGGATATCGATTATTACAATACATATTGTTACAATCAAATCAACAGTCAATACAGGGCCAGTTACGGTACCGGTTTTGTTTTAAATACCGCCAATGCTGCCACAGCCCGTAATCAGGGTATTGAAGTAGTACTTGATTTGAATCCCATAAAGAGGGAAAATTTAAGCTGGAATGTCAGATTCAATTTTAATCATATGTGGAGCAAAGTGATTACTTTGCCTGAATCCATACAGCAGGAATACTACCTCTCCGACACATGGTTATATTTGAATGCGCGTGGAGGTGTAACAGAAGGGGGCCCTTCTACAACTATCACCGGCTTTCACTACGAACGAAACAAGGCAGGCCAGGTTCTGATTTCCCCTACTACTGGTTTGCCTGTTGTAGAGGCAACCTTTACGGTTATTGGAGACAGAAACCCTGATTTTATGCTTGGTACATTGAACACACTCCGGTATAAGAACTTCAATCTTAGCTTTCTATGGGATTTGAAAGTGGGCGGGGATGTATTTAATGGCACCGATATGTACCTCACATTGCAGGGCAAAAGTCCACGTACAGCAGACCGGGAGACTCCGAGAGTGGTGGAAGGAGTATTAAAAGATGGTTTGCAGAATACCAGTAATCCAACCACCAATACCCTTGCTGTAAATCCTTTTTACAATACAACGTATTATACTACCAATGCCTTGACAGAAGAGGATTTTGTGCAAAAAGACGTTAATTACTTTAGATTAAGAGACATCACCTTGAGTTATGCTTTACCCTCCCGATTACTGAAAAAAGCGACATTTATAAAATCAGCGAGTGTTTTTGCCACTGGCAACGATCTGTTGTTGTTTACTAACTACGGAGGGGCGGATCCTTCCGTTAATGGTAACAATGCAAGCACAGGTGGTGTTGGTGCTTTTGGATTCGATTATGGCACTTTGCCGGCACCCATATCTGTTAATGTAGGTTTCAGGGTTGGGTTCTAAATAATTAAAAAAAAGAAATATGAAGTATACGAAAAAATACGCCTTATATAGCTGCTTGATGGCCTTGATGTTTTCCATGTCATGTTCCAAGAAAATAGATGACGCTTATCTAAATCCCAACGCAGCCACCAGGGTTCCCGTTGAGTCCATACTGCCTAGCCTGATAGGAAGTTTGGTAGGCAGTTCGGCTGCTGCGGGCAGTGCCTATGGTATTGCCGGCGATGCCTTATGGATAGGCAGGTACATACAATATTGGGGAACCTATAACGTAAGCACGGTAGCGAACTTGGGTACTCAATTTGACCAGATGGGAGGAGCGTCTGGTTCTAGTGATGCCCTGGGAACCATGTGGGGCGCACATTATTTTGGTATGGGGCAAAATATTAACCGGATGATACAATGGGGAACAGAAGAAGAAAAATGGGATTTTGTGGGGGCCGCCTGGGCTTTGCGTGCCTGGAGTTTATTTGAAAATACCAACCAGTATGGCGATATGATATTAAGAGAGGCATTTAATGTGGACCTGATAACGTTTAAGTACGAAACGCAAGAAGAAGTGTACGACTCCGTAAGAGTTATTTGCCACCGTGCCATCAATTATTTCAATACAACAGGCGGGAATACTGGTAAAAAATTTGCCGAAGCGGATGCTTTTTTTAATGGTGGCGATATTAATCGTTGGAAGAAATTTACTTACGGAATTCTTGCGCGTTCCTATGCGTATATTCACAACAAATCTATATATAGTGCAGATTCGGTAATTAAATATGCCGATCTTGCCATGTCAGTAAATGCCGATAATGCTACCTGTAAATTCGCAAATTCAGGGATTACCGGCACTTCCAATTATTTCGGATCGCTTCGGGTAAATATTAATCAGCTTAATACAGGTATCAGGCAATCGGCTTATATCGCGGATTTGATGAGCGGCGCAAATGCCGGAGCATTTAGCGGTGTGCAGGATCCTCGTCGGCCCTATATTTTAAGAGAAAATACAAATGGAACTTACAAAGGGACAATTCCCGGTAAGGGAGCAGGAACATTGCCAGCAGGAGACCAGCCACAGAGTTTTGCCGGTACATCTTTTGGAGCGACAGGTTACACTCTACCTGAGAGCGGGCGTTATATTTTCAGAAATGATGCGGAGTTCCCCATTATGACAGCATCTGAAATGCAATTTTTAAAGGCAGAAGCTTTATTGAGGAAAGGAGGTAATAATGCAGCAGCTCTTACAGCGTATACTAATGGGATAAATCTGAATTTCGACGTGCTTAATACAAAATATACTGCCAATGTTCCGGCTGCTTTACAAATGACCATGACAAGTCGGAATGCGTATTTATCAAGTAATGCTGTAATACCTGTAAATGCCAGCGATTTATCCCTGACACATGTAATGCTTCAAAAGTACATAGCATTGTACGGATGGGGCGTTCAGGAAACCTGGGCAGATATGCGGCGCTATCACTATAACGGGGATACCGATCCTGTTAAGGGTACAGTGGTTTATGCCAATTTTATGCCTCCCTCAGGCGGCGATCTTTTTGCAAACAACAATAATAAACTGGTATATCGTGCAAGACCCCGTTATAATTCGGAGTATCTGTATAACATACCAGAGTTAACGAGGATAGGAGCACTTGCGCTCGATTATCATACTGTAGAACCCTGGTTTTCGGTAAAACCTTAAATCATTAATTTAAAAGTGCTAAAATGAAAATATATGTAAGCATCGCCTTTATTGCTGTAATGTTATCGGGTACTATGTCCTGCGAAAAAAAACTGGAATCCGTATTAGATACACTAACAGTAGCCAGTGATAGCCTGGCCTTTGTACAGGTCTTCAATACTACTTTAAGTTCTAACCGCAATTATGTGTCTTTAGATGGAAAATCAGTAAGCGGCGTCACATTTGCTTTCGGCGGACTGTATCCATCCACGGCAATGGGTTTGGGAGTCGCCCCGGGAAACCGCAATGTTCTTATAAGGGATACGCTGATAACGACCACCCAGCCGCCCCTGTCATTCAATGAAGACTTTCAGGCGGGCAAGCTGTATACTATTTTTACGTATGATACCGTAACGGCCATTAAAAAACTCACCGTTAGTAGTAATATTGTAATTCCTGCAGATACTTCTGCCAGATTGCGGTTTGGCAGTTTTCTCTTTAGCACAGCTTCCGTACCTGTTGTTGACGTGTTTTCCTTTCGTAAGAATACCAACGTTTTTACAGGCATTTCCGCCAACCGTGTAACGGATTTTATACCATACGAGTCCAGGATTGCCGATACATTATATATCAGAGAGGCAGGTACATCTAATCAGCTGGGTAAATTAACCGTAAGTTTCACTGCCAAGCGCAGTTATACTGCTGTGATATACGGAAGGTATAATGGAACAAGAACATCTGCTACATTCATAAATTATTAGGTCACTTTTAAGAGCGGATTTTGCAGGATACACCTTATTGCTTGCTTGTTCTTTTTTGTGATGCTGTTTTAAATGGTGCACTGTTTAACACACACGGAAGCTAATCAGGCTACAGATATAAATTTTTTCGTATTTCAATGTGTTTGTACGTACTTTAATGGCAAAATCAAAAGGATGCTCAAAGAAGAAAGGCAAGCAATCATTTTACACCAGATCAATCTTCATAATAAGGTTTTATCCTCATCCCTAAGCGAACAGATCCAGGTATCTGAAGATACCATCCGAAGAGATCTGATGGAACTGGCGCAGGATGGTAAAATTATCAAAGTGCATGGAGGAGCCCTCTCCAACTCTTACCACCTCGGCATTTCTTCCAGGGATGTTTACTCCATAGAGGAAAAGAAAACAATTGCCATAAAAGCTGTAAGCCTTATAAAAGACGGCATGTTTGTTATGACCACCGGGGGTACCACCATTACCGAACTGGCCAGGGTATTACCAAAAGACCTTCAGGCTACTTTTATAACAGTAAGCCTTTCCGCGGCGCTGGAGTATTCCAACCATCCTAATATTGAAGTAATCATTATAGGAGATAAACTTTCTAAAAACTCCCGGATAACTGTAGGAGCCGAAGCGATTTTGAAGATACAACAGATCAAAGCCGACCTTTGCTTTATCGGGATAAACGCCATCGACCTGTCGGAAGGCTTAACGGACAATGACTGGGATGTGGTACAGATAAAGCGCGCCATGATCAAGAGCTCGAAGAAAGTGGTTGCGTTGTCGATATCGGAAAAAGTGAATACCGTCGAACAGTTAAAAATCTGCGAAGCAGACGATATAGATATCCTTATAACCGAGCTGGACCCGGATGCGGAAAAACTGCAACCGTATAAGAGAAAGGGCATGCAGATACAGTAGTTAAACTTGCTGCCGACTGTCTGCATCATTAACCCGGAAAACTTATTTTCCCCATACTTACATTAGGTATCCCGTTGCGGCCTTCCCCGAAATAGGAACCATCACCACATATGGTTTCATTAGCCAGTACCGCGAATAATACGGCTTCCTTTGCATCCGGGTTAATATGCAGTTCTTTAGTACTTTTAAATACACATCCCGGTAATAATTCTGATATATTCTTCATGAGCAGAGGGTTATGCATGCCGCCGCCGCTTACATAAAAATGAAAATCTCCCTTGTTTTGAATCACGGAACGTACCGCTTCCGTAATGGTTTCCGCGGAGAAGCGGTTTAAAGTGGCAAGCGCATCTTCCGGTGTTATATCTTTCGTATTGGATCGTTGCATGGCCTGTTCCAGGTAGTTGACGTTAAATAGTTCGGGTCCGGTCGTTTTCGGAAAGGATTGCAGGAAAAACGGATGATCCTTCAATGACAGTAATAATTCGTTATTTATAGTTCCTCTGGATGCTTGCGATGCATTTTCATCGAAATACATTCCAAGGTAATGTTTCTGAACCAATGCATCCATCAACGTATTACCGGGTCCGGTATCCGAGCAAAACACCTCATCGGCATTCAGGTTGCCTGGTAAATATGTAAAATTGGCGATCCCGCCTATATTCAGCATGATCCTGTTTTCTCCTTTTTTTGAGAAAATAAGAAAGTCGCCGTAAGCGGCCAAAGGCGCACCTTCTCCGCCAGCGGCTATATGTTTCTGGCGGAAATCACTGATCGTTATGATACCTGTTTCAACAGCCAGATGATCACCGTCTCCCAACTGCAAAGTGGCATTGCTGAATTTTTGCTGCCCGTGCAGTGCTTTTGGCGCATGGAAAATGGTTTGGCCATGACTGGCTATAATATCCACTTCCCCCGGACTAACCTCCCATTTTTCAAGGCAGGCAAGTATGATAGAAGCGTGCTGCCTGGCTATCCATCCATTTAAAAGGCAAACCTTTTCAAGATCGACATTCCTTTTTGAAAATATACTTGCTATTTCATCTTTATAATCTTTAGCGTAAGCAACCGTTTCAAATGCTATTAGTTCCAGCTCGGTTTGCGCACCGCTTCCTGAGAATTGGCATAATGCCACATCTAGTCCATCGACAGAAGTACCGGACATTAAGCCGATTATTAGCCGTTGAGGGCTGGTGGCTATGTTATAAATACGGGAGATATTTAGGTTCATCTTGCAGTTACTGATTAAAGTATGGCGTAAAGAATATACATTATTGAGTTCTTTAATGTCTTTTGTTGCAACAATTTACGGCTAAAAGGAATCATTTAGTTTCATAAACGCAGAAAAATGCAAATTTATTTGCATTTATGCGTTTTTGATTTATATTTAGGCTACCAAAAGATTACCTGTTGTACACAAATACCCGATATCTATCACAATAGCACACACTCAATAATTAACAAACCAAAACTAACAGTATGATGAAAAATGAATTTTTTCTTACATCTCAATGGAAATTTTTTGTTTTATTTTTGATGATGAATGGTTTCGGAACAATTATGTTCGCCCAAGTGGTTATTTCTGGTAAAATTTCTGATGCGAGTGGAAATGTTATGCCGGGAACTACTATCCAGGTATCTAAAAGTGCTGCAGGAACATCCTCAGATGCGAATGGCAATTATTCATTAACTATTGTTTTGAAGCCAGGCGTATATGATCTGCTATTTAGCAGGGTAGGATTTAAAAGCACAAAGTCTACTTTAAATGTAAGTACAGAAAAAAATTATTCAGTCAATGTAACTCTCACTGAAGATCCGCTAGGCCTTGACGAAATAATTGTTACGGGAACAACTCAGGGAACGACTAAAAAGGAACTTGGTAGTTCTATTAGTACCGTTAAAGCAGATCAACTTAGCAAGGGAGCTTCGGGTAATGTACTACAGGCTTTACAAGGTAAAACACCTGGTGCACAGATTATACAGAACTCCGGTGATCCGGCGGGTGGGGTATCGGTTCGTTTGCGTGGAGTGAGTACCGTTAACAGTTCTTCAGAGCCGCTATACATTGTTGATGGAATAATTGTAAATAATGCCACCAATAGAGTAACCAACACTTCCGGAAATTATGATGGAAACACTTTTATCGGGAGCGTTGGTCAGAACAGGCTCTCTGATATTAATCCGGCTGATATTGAAAGAATAGAAGTATTGAATGGAGCCGCTGCAGCTGCTATATACGGTTCAAGAGCAAATGCGGGAGTGGTCCAGATATTTACCAAAAGAGGAAAATCAGGTGCTCCGCAAATCAGCTTTTCTTCCAATGTGCTGGTCAGCGAGTTGAGAAAACAGGTGGAGGTGAATCAGTCACCTACCAAATTCGGACCATTGGCACTTACACAGGATATTATACAAACTGCAAGGAAAACAATTTCCCCCGGAGTATTTGCCGACACACTGTCTACCATCATAACCCCAGTATCACGTTATAACTACCAGGACTATATATTTAACACAGCAATAGGAACTGACAACAACGTATCTATTAGCGGAGGCAGTGATAAAACAAAATATTTTGCTTCTGGATCGTACTATTTTAACCAAGGAATTATAAAAAATACAGATTACAGAAGATTCAGTTTTAGAAGCAATGTCGACCAGGTGTTGTCCGATTGGGCAAGTGTATCTGTCGGGTTGAATTATATAAATAGTAACGCCAATGAAAAACCAGACGGTAATTCTTTTTTCTCCCCTATGAACTCAGTAACAATCATTGGTAATATACATGACATTTATACAAGGAGTGCAAACGGTAATGTTCAAGTCGTTGGAGAAAGAGGGCGTGCCAACCCGGTTTCGGTTATTGAAGATATAAAGCAGCAGCAAATAACTAGCAGAATCCTTGCAAATACCAGTCTGAAATTAAAGCCATTCAAGAACTTTACAGTGGATTATACCTTGGGTATAGATAACTATTCTCAGAATGGTACTACTTTTATTCCGCCTTATGCATACAATGTAAGTCCTGCTTTTTTTGGCGGGGGCTTCCCGATTAATGATTCACTCAATGGGTATGCGAGTGCCGCTACCAATAGTTTTTTTCAGATTAACCACGAAGTTAATGCCACCTATCAATTAGATATATCTGACCGAGTAAATTCAACTACCCAGGTTGGCTATTCAACTCAGTATGAAAAGAACAATTATATTCTTGCACAGGGAAGAGGATTGGCACCAGTTGTACAAACGGTAAATGGGGCCAGTACTATTTTGCCACCAAATGATGAAAGAAGCGAAATTTCTATTTCAGGAATGTATGTTCAGCAGAATTTTAAATACAGAAACCATTTATTTATAACAGGTGCTGTGAGAATAGACGGTTCGTCTGTGTTTGGAGAAGATGAACGTAACCAGGTATATCTGAAAGCAAATGGAAGTTATATCCTGTCCGGTGCAGATTATTGGGAAGGTCTTGGCGTATCCGGATGGTGGGATCTTTTCAAAGTAAGAGCAGCGTACGGAGAATCGGGTAACCTTACAGGTATAGGTGCTTATTCCCGTTTTAATACCTATTCCAGTAATGCCTTCCTGGGTAAAACTTCGCTTACATCTAGTGCTACCCTGGCCAACGAAAATGTAAAACCTGAGCGCCAGAGAGAGCTTGAATTCGGAACTGACCTGGCTTTTTTCAAAAGCCGCCTTAGTATACAATTCAATTATTATATCAAAAAAGTAGATGATCTTTTAATAAGCAGGGTTATTGCACCTACAACCGGGTTTTCTAATTTGCTGGATAACTTTGGCTCCTTAGAGAACAGGGGTTTTGAAGTCGTGGTAAACGGCGGTATTGTGCGTAGTAAAAATTTAAACTGGAACATTACGGGTATTTACAGCCAGAACAGAAACAAAGCAGTAAAAATTGGTCAGGCCTTAACGCTTCTATCTACTAACCCGGGTGCTCCAGTTGCCATTATAGAAGGCCAGCCTATTGGAGTGTTCTACGGAACTTTCTTTGCCACTGACCCCAGCGGTAATCAGATCAAAACATCTTCCGGCATACCACAGGGAGAAAGAGGAGTACAAAATAATGTACTAAGCTTTACCCCATCCAGAGATGCTAACGGGCAGCCTACGACCGGTGCTACACTTAGAAAAGTGATTGGCAACCCCAATCCTGATTATACTGCATCCCTTGTAAATGAAGTGAGTTATAAAAGAATAAACCTCCGTATTCAACTGGATGCCGTTCAGGGAGTGGATGTTTTTAATGCCGACTGGAGAACAAGGCAAGGCGTGGGAAATGGCAAGGTGGCAGAGCAGGAGCACAGGGGGCTTTTGCCACGGGGTTACATAGCAGGTGTGTATGCGGTTGAAGAATGGCGTATTGATGATGGTTCATTTGTGAAATTGAGAGAGGCTTCGTTGAGCTATAGCTTTGGTAAATTCAAATCATTTAACGATATATCATTAAGCGTGAGCGGAAGGAATCTTATATCATGGGATAATTATAAGGGATACGATCCTGAAGTAAATTCCGGCGGACAGAGTAATTTACTGCGTGGTATCGATTTCGGCTCAGTGCCTATTCCAAGAACTTTTAGTTTTGGTCTTCAAGCAAAGTTTTAACTTAAAAAAATATTATATGATAAAGATCAGATATAGGTTGATTTCAGTTTTAACCGTTTTTATATTTATAGCGCCAAGCTGCAAAAAAAATTTTTTAAACTTTAATTCAGCGACTGAACAGGAAACATTTGAATCTGACCGCGCAGCCACGGGAGTCGCAACTGGCATCCAAAGAGTATACTCCACGTCAGCCGCAGGCTCCTTATACGCTTTGGTAAATGCCAATGGCTTTGTAACAAATGAATTGATTTTGCGAAATAGCGGAAATATTCCGGAGCTGCAACTGTCTACAGGAGGGAATGCGGTGGATGGCACCAATACTGTTCTTGCCAATATCTGGACGAGGAGTAATAAGATTATATATGATGCCGACAATGTTATAAGTTATGCCGAAAGCCTAACAGACAAGACGTATGCCAGCGGATTAATATCTTTTGTGTCCATATATAAAGCACTTTCTATTGGTAATTTATCTATGTTATGGGAAAGAGTTCCTGACAGTATTGGCCAAAATGTTAATTTTATTGACCGGGTAGATGGATTTAAAAGGGCTATAACAGTACTTGATAAAGCAATCGCCGCGCTCGCTGCAAATCCGGCTAACAGTACGGTATTGGGCAGGCTTCCGTCTGAAGTTAATATAATCAATACGCTATATGCTTTAAAGGCCCGCTATTCTCTTTATGCAGGATTATATCCAAATGCCCTGGCTGCGGCAAACCAGGTTGACCTTACAAGAAGATCGACCATGAATTATTCAACACTTAATCTCAATCCCGTCTTTGAGTCGGCCACTTCTACCAATAATGTTTTTCAACCGGTAGATTCTACTTTAGGATTACCAGTGGCTTTAGCACCTGATCTTGCAGATAAGAGAATCCCTTTTTATACATTGTTTAATCCAGCGGCACCCAGGTATCGTATTAACGGTTTCTATTCATCTACTACAACTCCGGTTCCTATTTATCTTCCGGGTGAAATGATTTTAATAAAGGCGGAAGTGTACGCACGTCAGGCGGTTCCTGATCTTGTAAATTCATTATTTGAACTTAATAAGATCATAACCAAAAAACCGTCTGAAGATATTTATAGTGTGGGAGCGGATCTGCCGGCAAAGACAGGACCTTATACCCAGGCTACAATTCTTACAGAGATATACAGACAGCGTTGCATCGAGCTATTTATGAGTGGGCTTAAGCTCGAAGATATGCGCAGGTTTGAAAGGCCTAATAGTGAACGCAAGCGTAATTTTTTCCCTTATCCATTCCAGGAGCGGGATAACAATACAAATATACCAGCAGACCCTGCATTTTAATAACACGTCCTTTCATTTAACATGCCATGACAGGTTTTATTACTCGTCATGGCATGTTCGTTTGCATTATTTGTTACCTTAATATCTCTTAAACAATTCCATGAAGGAACGATACTACTCCCTCGACGTCTTCCGCGGAGCCACGGTAGCCACTATGATACTGGTGAATAACCCTGGGAGCTGGTCGCATCTATACGCGCCGCTGGCCCATGCACCCTGGCACGGAGCCACGCCTACCGACCTGGTATTTCCCTTTTTCCTGTTTGCGGTGGGTAATGCGATGGCATTCGTTATGCCAAGGCTCGAGGCTGCCGGTGAAGGCAGTTTCTGGTACAAGGTGGTTAAAAGAACGGTCCTTATCTTTCTGATCGGTGTATTCCTGAACTGGTTTCCTTTCATAAAATACAACGAAGCCGGCGAACTCACAGGCCGGCCCTTCGATACATTGCGCATCTTCGGAGTGCTACAACGCATCGCACTGGCGTATTTTTTTGCATCGGTGATAGTACATTACGGTAAGGTGCGTGGTGCTTTCGTAACGGGTGGCATCATCCTGATGGGATACTGGCTGCTTTGTGTGCTGGCGAATCCAGTGGATCCTTATAGTCTGCAAGGATGGTTCGGTACCCGCATAGACCTGGCCATCCTGGGCGACAAGCACGTATACCACGGAGAAGGCGTGGCTTTTGACCCGGAAGGGATCATGAGTACGTTCGCAGCTATTGTGCAGGTAATACTTGGTTATATTACCGGCAACTACATACTGCAGAAAGGTAAAACCCCGGAAATGCTCAACGGCCTGTTCGTGGCGGGCTGTGTGTTGGTGTTTACCGGGCTTTGCTGGGATATGGTTTTCCCAATCAATAAAAAGATATGGACAAGTTCCTTTACCGTTTATACCACCGGGCTGGCACTGCTGGTGCTCGCGGTGCTGATTCATGCAATAGAATTCACTGGCCGGAGGGGAGTCTGGAGCCGGTTCTTCGATGTGTTTGGCAAAAATGCGCTCTTTATTTTTGCACTTAGTGCCATGCTTTCCCGGTTTATGGCACTGATCCGGGTTCCCATTGGTCTGAATGCGGAAGGAAGAACAGTTTACCTGTCGCCCCTGAGCTGGTATTACCAGTACGTTTGCAAGCTGGTACTGCCCTCCGACCCGCGGATAGGGTCTTTTATATATGCCCTCACGTTCCTGGCCCTGATGTGGTTACTGGCCTGGCTACTGGATAAAAATAGAATATACATTAAAGTGTAACCGGTGCAAGTGGGGCAAATAACCCGTATTAATAGTATTGCTACCTGAGGAATAGCCTATATTTACAAACGATCATTTATGACAGTAAAGCTAACTCAAAAATGCAGCCCGATCTATGGACCAGTTGAATCTTAAGACGCTCGCCCGGGAACTGAACTTGGCAGTATCTACAGTATCACGCGCGTTAAGGGATAGTCACGAAATAAAAAAAGAAACCAAAGACCGTGTAAAGGCCCTGGCGGAAAAAATGGGTTATCAGCCCAACTTTCATGCAAGCAGTCTGCGCCAGAACAAGAGCATGACCATCGCTCTTATTGTCCCCGAAATAGAAAACAACTTCTTTGCCCAGGCCATCAACGGCGTGGAACTGGTAGCCCAGAAAAAAGGCTATCATGTGCTTATTTACCTTACCCACGACGACTATGCGCGTGAAAAATCGATCCTTCAATTACTGCGCAGCGGAAGGGTAGACGGTGTAATGCTCTCCCTCTCCGGTGCCACTACCGCTTACGAACACCTGCACGCCGTGGAAGAAGCCTGTATGCCTATGGTACTCTTCGACCGCATCTGCCAGGAGATAGACGTTCCCAAAGTAACCACCGACGACGAACAAGTATCTTTCAAAGTTACCGATTACCTACTCGCATCGGGCTGTAAAAAAGTGGCTTTCCTGGCCATGGCCGGCCAGTTGTCGATATCTTCCTTTCGTAAAGAAGGTTACCTCAGGGCACTTAAAGCGCATGGCATAAAAGAACCCCTAACGGTGATGGACTGCAGTGCCGTAGACGACGATCAGAACCGGAAAAGCATCCGCAAAATACTATCGGCCAAAAACCGTCCCGATGCTCTCTTTGCTTCCGTAGAAAAACTGGCCATCAACACCTACGAAGTATGCCAGGAACTAAACATCCGCATACCTCAGGATCTGAAGCTGGTAGCCTTCTCCAACCTGTCCGCCTGCGGACTGTTCAATCCGCCCCTAACAACCATCTATCAGCCTGCCTACGAAATGGGCAAAGAAGCCGCCGAGATCTTATTTAAACTGATAGAAAAAAAGGTTTTGCTGCCTCAGGAGAAACAGGTGGTGTTGCCTTCGGTGATAATGGTGCGGGATTCTGATAGAAGCAGGTAGGGGTATGCTCTTTTACAACCTAAGTCTGTTTGTTAATAAGTCAATGTATCCTGGAGGAACATTAATATGGGAAAGATATGTTAGTAAAAATTTAAAATATCCGGACAGAGCTTCCATAAAAAGCATACAAGGAACGGTCATTGTGTGTTTTACTGTTGACGAATCCGGGAATACCAACGATTATTCTATTATCATGTCGGTAGAATATTCGTTGGACCAGGAAGCGATACCGGTGATAAAGAACTCTTACCTTTGGATTCCTGCTCACAATGGTAAAATGATAAACGTGTAAAAAACAGCCCATAACTTTTGAAGCTCCCTTTAATGAATAATCTATTTCTTTAGGCGTAATTTATATTATATTTTATTTATGATAATTAGAACTAGCGTACAAGTTTTAACTTCCTGATCCAGATATTCCTAAAACTTATACGGCTATTATGTTCTTGTAACACTAACGGAAGATTTTCCGGGTGCCATTTGTATTCAGTGTAATCCCCATTATTAGTATAACCCTTCAGGGATACATCGTACTGAATCAACACACCATTGTGAAAAACGGTGAGCTGGGCAGGTGACCTGAGAGATTTGTCAGGGTTAAACTTCGGGCTAATAAATACGATATCATACGTCTGCCATTGCTCTGGCGGCAGGCAGGCATTAACCAGCGGGGCAAACTGTTTATAAATACTACCAGCCTGACCGTTGGAATAAATTTTGTGCTCATTATTGAAAGAAGAATAAATCTGAACTTCATAAAGACCCATAAATAGCACGCCCGAGTTACCATATCTGAGGTTTTCATGCACTTCAAGTGCGGGAATTTTCCATTCAATATGTAGCTGGCAGTCGTTAAAAGCCTGTTTAGTGACTATACTTCCCGTGCCGGGTTCTATAGTGAAGTTATCACCATTTACTTTCCAGGGAACAGAAGCTTGCTTGTCTTTAACACCTTCCCATAGTGAGAGACTATTTTTCTCAAATAGCATCACAGCATCAGACGGTGCTTGTGTTCCTACTACAGGGCTTACAACCGGAGGTATATTCGTCCAATCTTCCAGGTTGTTTTTTTGTTTTTGCTGACCATTTGCCCCTGTTTTAAAAAGGAATAGTCCGGAGAAGATCACAATCGAAAGTTTGATAATATGGCTTACTTTCATTTTACTTAATGATTTTATTAAAAAAGAATTAAATTTCGAAGAAATGTATTAAAAAATGTATAAGTTAAGTCTGTTTCAAGACTTTCAAAAATACATTAGGCTGATTAACGTCGAATTATTGTATGATTAGTGATTGATTAATAAGATTTTTTAGTAAACAGCCATTACTATAAAATATAGTTAACAGGTGGAAACCGGGCTATTCCCCCATCAGAAATAACTTTTATCTTTATCTTTTTCAAACTGGCAATATAAATATGCTCAGAGTTATTATCGTACTGCTCCTTTCTTTTCTTTATACATCATCGTCAGTCGGGCAGATATGGCTTGCCGATCAAACCAAAGTCATTTTCGATCTCGGGCAAACCGAACTGGTAGAATCAACCAAAGACTGGTTTCCACTTTGCGATGGGTTTAAATTTCGGATGGGGAAAGGAAAGGAGACAGAAAACGCTGAAATAAGGTTTCGCGACCAGCCGGCAGATGTCAAAAAGATTTTTAACGAATGGGCTTCGTTACTAAATGCTCATCCGGATCGTATCATTACTTTATTCATTGAACCTGAGATACCATGGGAAAAGGTCAGGTTAAATCTGGAGGAGAATGGATTAATGAATTTGGTGGTAATTAGAAATTCGGATGGTTCATTTCCTTCGCTAAATCAGATCTTAGCAGATAAAAAGCAGATTATTATATTTACCCTTAATGAAGAAAATCCTTTAACGAATTGGGTTTTTCAATACTGGGAATATGGTTTTCAATTAAAGCCCTCTCTAAATGCACCCACATTAATTAACGATTTGGAGAAAGGAGATTATCGTTCTGACTTAATGATGATCGAAGCCAATAGTGGCTCAGAACTTTTTAAAGCTTTAGAGAAAAAGAATGGAAGCTCGGGGTGGTCCGGCTGGCAGTTTTTTATAAACTACTTACTAAATATATGGCAGCAAAACGGAAAAAAAGCAGCATTTGTTATTACCGACCAGGGCTCCGGATTAACAAGAGTAAAAACGGCACTGTTTAATTCGTTTAAAATAGTGCATGGTAAGGTACTACACAACCTGCTTCCGCTTGATTATGTAATATGGGATGGCGCAAAACAGAAGTATACCAATGGAGTATTTAACTTCCCCATTTTCCCTAATGAAAAAATTACCTTAACTCCCAGTAGTCCTGGTTTTGAATTTTCACCTGGTTCAGTACAAATAGATGGTACAGACTCTCCGGATACAGTTTACTTTTATGCTAATTCGTTAAATATTAAAAAGCAGTTGCAGCTTTATTTTCCGTTTAAAGAAAATACACACAACTACAGTGGCGAAGACAATGATGGTATAAATCACGGTCTGGCTTTTCGTTCCGATTTACAACGTGGCCAGGTGGCCGAGTTTGGCCATAAAAGATGGATTTCTCTTCCGCCTGCAAATGAACTGGGTATAGTGCAGTCTGATTTTACTTTTTCAGTCTGGATTAAACCCGATAGTCTCAATTCGGAACAAAGCATCATCGGTACCTATTCCCGGGATCTTAGGGGCAGCATCCACCTTAGTTTGCGGAATAGTATTCCTTACTTTGGTTTTTTTGGTAACGACCATCTTGGTATACGTCGGTTCGAAACAGGTAAATGGTATCATGTCGTTTGGCGTTATATGAAATTTTCAGGTGAACAGGCTATATATGTAAATGGTGAGCTTGACAGTCGCTCCATCAACCATCCTGCGTACGAAGGAGCCGATTCATTATATATCGGTCGTACAACGCTGGCAGGAGGAAAATACTTTAGCGGGCAGATGAGTGATTTTATTTTGTGGAACCGTGCACTGAGTGAATCTGAAATTTTGTTGCTTGCCAAAGACCTTTCCCCTATTAAACCTGCTACCTCATTTTATTATTGGTATTGGGGAGCCAGTCTTTTAGCAGTCCTTCTGGCTTCCGTCGTTGTATTAATTTTAAGCAGAAGAAAAACCAGGTCAACTCCTGTTCAGAATTTGAAATCCATCCCAGAAATAACAAAGCCTGCAGAACCGATTACTACTACTACTACGCCGTTGAGGAAAGTATCAATCCAGCTTTTCGGTAAATTAGCGCTGACTGACCTTTCGGGAATGAACAGGGTTAGTGACTTAAGTCCAAAAATAAGAGAATTGCTGCTTGTACTGCTACTGTATTCTGAAAAATACGTGGAAGGAATTTCAACGGAAGAACTGACCATTGTGCTATGGAACGGTTTTGACGGCAAAAAGGCGACAAACAACCGGAATGTATCAGTTCACAAACTGCGTATGATTTTGAAAGAATTACCCGGAATTGAATTACACTTCGATAATAATTTCTGGAAAATCAAACTCGATAGCCTGGTTGAATTCGATTATTCCTCTTGTTTTACTTACCTTAAAAAACTGGATGATCCCTCCAATCATAAGCCGGAAATTCTCTCTGCCTTTTATAATCTTATTTCAAAAGGAAAGTTTTTACCGGAAGATCAGCATCCCTGGCTAGATACATTTAAAGAACGAATTAACACCGAGATCGTCGATTTATTGAATTTTATTCTCGAAAAAAATAAGCACCATTTTTCTAAAGAGGAACTTGTTACCTGTATGGATATGCTTATGTTATTTGATCCCATCAACGAGGAAATGATTGAAATGTTATTGAAAAACCTGAGCGACGCCAAATTAGCTAAACACTATTACAATAAATTTTCGGAAGAGTATAAGCTTCATTATGGTGAAAAATTCACTGTATCTTTCTCCCAGCTATTCAAATAATCTGATTATTTTAGAAAATTGTTAGCTTATTAATTGCTTATTAATAGCCTGTTGGATGTTTATTAAGAGCTGAAAAGTAAATTGCTCCGTATCATTTCAATAACGTAATGCTTGCCAATATGCAAAAAACAGTAATCTGCGTTTGCCTGTGCTTTTTCCTTACAGCACTTCAGGGGCAATCTTTTCGTCCGAAGTTTTTTTGTTTTTCAGACGCTTTTTCCAGATCAGAGTATTCAAATGATCCGGTATCTCAGGCTAAGCTTTTACAAAAACTGGGCTTTGATGGGATTGAAATGAGTTTGAGTAATCCTCAGCAAACAGACAAAAAGCTGGAAGCGATGAATCAGCACAATTTAAAAATTTTCATGATTTGGGCTAAGCTGGACCTCGACTCTGAACAACCTGTCGATCCCCGGTTATTCGATTTCATTATAAAAATGAAAGGTAAAGGCGCAACAATATGGTTCCACATTAACAGTAAGAAATATGTTCCCTCCGATTCTGCCGGCGATTCAATATGTGTTTCTATTCTCCAGAAAGTGGCAGATTATGCAGATGATTATGGTGTCAGCATCGCGCTGTATCCGCATCATGGCGACTGGCTGATTAAAGTAGGGCATGCGGTTCAATTAACGCAGAAAGTTAACCGGCGAAACGTTGGCGCAGTATTTAATTTATGTCACTACCTGAAACTGGAAGAAAGGAACCTTATGGAACAGGAATTAACAAAAGCCGTTCCCTACCTGTTTGCCGTATCTATCAATGGGGCAGATGACGGCGAAACCAATAAAATGGAATGGGACCGATTGATTCAACCTCTAGGTAAAGGATCATTTGATGTATTGAAAGTACTTCAAATACTGAAAAGGAATCATTATGCGGGACCTGTGGGCTTGCAATGCTACGCCCTCAAGGAAAAACCGGAAGATCATTTGAAATATTCTATGACAAGCTGGAATAAATATATGCAGAAATTATAGCACGTTCCCAATCACTTATCCCCTGAATTAATGCGTTAAATATACAAATCATGACAATCACAAGAAGAAAATTTTTACTTCATTCCGGACTTGTTGCCGGAGCAGCCATAGCATTCCCCACTATTATTAAAGCCAGCGCATTTGGAATTAGCGACAAAATCACGATCGGCATGATCGGCACCGGTAATCATGGCATCAACTGGAATCTGGCTGCGTATTTAAAGCTGGATACTTGCCGGGTAATTGCCGTGTGCGATGTAGATTACCAGCATGCGCTAAAAGCTAAAAACGTAATTGATACCCACTATAATAATACGGATTGTAAAATATATAGCGATTTCAGGGAACTACTGCAAAGAAAAGACATTGATGCCATTCAGATTTCTACTCCGGATCACTGGCATGTGCCTCTCTCGGTGCTTTCTATCCAGGCAGGTAAAGACGTATGTTGCGAAAAGCCCACCCAAACGATAGAACAGGGTAGAATCCTGTGCGATGTAGTATCTAAACACGACCGTATTTACCAAACCAGCCTGGAAGACCGTTCACTTTCTCAATATCTGCGAATGGCCGAACTCGTGAGAAATGGCTATATCGGAAAACTTCAAAAAATAGTTTGCGGCCTTTTGAGCGGTCCTGTTAAAAGCAAACCGGAAGACCTGATTGTTCAGCCTGTTCCGGAAGGTTTCGATTACGATATGTGGTTAGGTCCTGCTCCGCAGGCACCTTATAGCCCCGGGCGTTGCCACGGGAAATTCCGATTTAATTTTGATTACTCAGGCGGGAATCTTACCGATTGGGGTGCACATATGCTGGATACGGCTCAGCGTGCAAATGGAACTGAGAAAACAGGACCTATATCTGTGAAAGGAAAGGGATTTTTTTCGACCGGATTATATAATACCGCAGAAACCTATAACCTTACTTATATTTACAAAAACGGTGTAACACTGGATGTTCATTCCAATAATAGAGAAATAATCTGCTATGGTACTGATGGGTGGCTTAAAATAAGCGGCTGGGCAGGTCCGCTCGAAGCCAGCTCTACCGAGCTGCTGAATTCAGTGATCAGGCCTGCGGATAAACATCTTGTTACCGGCCCCAGTGAACACGCCAATTTTTTGGAGTGTATAAAAAACCGAAAAGAAACGTTTCATCCCGTAGAAGATCTTCAGCGGGTTTCCACCATTACGCATATCGGAAACATTGCAATGATCCTGGGGAGAAAACTAAACTGGAATCCTGAGAAGGAAGAATTCATCAATGATACGGAAGCCAATGCCATGCGAAGGCGAGAAGAACGTGATCCCTGGAAATTAAAAAGTATGATTAGTTAACGGTTTGACTAATATTTTTAGTGCTACTTATTTCCGCCATACTTAGATAGTAAAAAAACTATATGAAACTCGTGATCATTGTTATATTTTACTGTTATTTAAGTCTGGTTTTTCATTACCTCCACCAATACCCGCTTTTAAAGAAAAATGTATAAACCAATACAAATGTCTCCTTATATGAAACCCATATTTTTGTCATTAGCCCTGATGTTTTGTTTAATTAATGTCAACGGCCAATCTATAATCCGTACAGATTTTAATAGGGAATATCCGTGGCTAAAAGATTACAAGGCGGAAGAAAAATGGGCCGATGTATCCGCAAGTGCATCCGATCCGGCTATTACGGCAAAAATACAGTGGGGGAAATATGGTGTTGTGGATGTTGCTTATACTACTATATTTTCTGATGCATTAGAATTATCGGTAGAGAACGCAAGCAACGATAAAAACTGGATAGCCACCCTTAATTCCGGGTTGCTTCGTATAAAAAATCAGGAAACAGATATGGGTAAACTTACTCTTAGCTTCGACCATTCTGTATCATCGGTACGTTCTGTAACTGTTCTTTTGGAGTCTTTTAATATAGATAAGATACGTACAGGGGGAATGGAAAAAAAAGTTTATCCCGCTACTGCCAACCACTTCGTCCGCACTGCATTCGAATTATCCGGTATGCAAGCTGCTGGGGCAGGAAAATTTAATGCGAGAGATCCATATATTAACGTAAGTTTTTCAATAGGCCCTTCCCAAACGGACGATCTGGCTGAAGGCAAACATAAGCTGAGGATAGATAATTTTTCTTACAGCACACCTGCTTACTATGTAAGTTCTACGTGTAGTGATAAAAATAATGGCCGTACAGAAAATACTGCCTTCGCTAATCCTCAGGCTGCCCTGGACCAGGCTAAACCAGGTGATATTATTTTGCTGATGAACGGAAATTATTCCGGAATCGATAGCCAGCCTGCAGTAGCCAGTTTTATACATTCCGGAACACCTTCTGCATGGATAACATTAAAAAATTATCCCGGTCATGCACCCACTATCTTATGCAACGGCAAAGACGGTGTCAGGATTTATCAGGGTTTAAAATCGTCGTACTCGAACTCGCCCATACTTGCTTACCTCGAGGTAAGAGGTCTGCACCTTAAAGGCAATGCCGAAGAAGTTCTCAGGCAAAAATTACCGGAACTGGGTACTTCTACCCCGGTTACGGAAACAACTGGCATCAATATAAATGGAGAGTTTTCTCCGGTTAGAATGTACCACCATATCCGTATTTCAGACTGCATCGCCGAATACTGCGGAGCCGATGGTATTTATGCCGACTATACCGATTACCTGGCTGTTGAAAACAACGTACTTCGTTACAATTGCTATACTTCCGCCCATTGGTGTATGTCGGGTTTTACTATGATGCATTATGCCGACTTTGACAAGCTTGATAATGTCACTAAAATACTGGTAAGGGGCAACCAGGCCTATGCCAACCAATGCAAAACATATAAAAAAGCCGGGCCGTTTAAAATCTATAATGGTAATGGATTTCTTTTTGATGCCAGTGCAGAGGAGTATTTGGCTCCTGATGCTTATCTTGGCAGAACCCTGGTTCAAAACAACCTGGTGTATGGAAATGGGGGCGGTGGTATTCAAATGTGGGGGAGTCACCGCATCGATGTGGTGAATAATACCCTTTATTTTAATGGTATAACTCCTGAATTAAAATGGGGAAATATGGGGTTTGATTATTGTAAAGACATTCGGGTAATAAACAATATTGTAGTAGCCCAGCCTGACCGTCCGCTCGACTTTTGGGAGATGCCCCGTGAGGACAGGAACACCTCGAATATTATTCGTATAAATAATCTGTATTTTGGTGGTATAAAGCCGAATCTTAAAGGTCAGAACGATATCGTTGCCGACCCTTTCTTCGTAAATCCTTCCCTTGATCCTTCAATGGCCGATTTTCATTTAAAACCTGGTAGCCCTGCCATCAAAGCCGGTTATACAAAATTGGACGCCCTACCTGTTATTGATGTAATTGGCAACATCCGCGGTACTAAAGGCGATAGCCTGGAACGTGGAGCATATAAATTTAATCAGTAAAAAAACAAAATGAAAGTAATCAAAAAAATTATTGGATACCTGATGGTAACGGGCTCCTTATTTTCCTCTTTCACGGCGCAGGGGCAATATAAGAATGCAGAAAAAGAATCCCGGTGTGTAACCGAAACTGATTGGAATAAGCTCCCGGCCCATCCCAGGCTCTTCGGCGATAATGCCCGTATCGTTTCCCTGAAATCGCAAAACGACGATGTTACAAAAAACCTTTTAGTACTTCTTAAAAATGCTGCAGAAAAACATCTTATGGCAGAGAAGCTGGTATATCCTACCGGACGTACTTTTAAATTCAATGCCGTTCGCAGTGCCCAGGGACGCATTTTAACGCTGGCACTCAGCTTTCGTATCTTTAATGACAAACGCTATCTCGATCGCGCCAGGGCAGAGTTGCTTCAACTTGCTGAATTGCCTGACTGGTGCCCCTCCCATTTTATTGACGTAGGAGAGGCCTCCCTGGCCGCAGGTATAGGTTTAGACTGGCTGTATGACCATCTTTCTGTGGAAGAAAGAGACAAAGTAGCTCAGTCAATCGTGAAAAATGCACTTGAACCTTCCCTTCTATTTAAGGAAACTGAGACTGGAGAGTTAAATGGAAATTTTAATCATAACCCCGTAAATAATGGAGGACTAATAACAGGAGCACTTGCTATTGCAGAACGTGAACCGGCGCTGGCACGTAAGGTTGTTGAGCGTGCTGTTAAATTTTTGCCTATAGCTGCTGAAGTATACGCTCCCCATGGCTCCTATCCGGAGGGGCCAACGTATTGGTCCTATGGCACTACGTTTCATGTCTTCGCCCTGGAAGCACTCCGCTCTGTTTTCGGCGTTTCTTGCGGGCTCGAAAAATTTACCGGTTTGCTGGAATCAATAGATTTTATGGCACAGATAAATGGGCCAACAGGCATCGATTATAATTTTGGCGATGCAACCGCTGCTCCATTAACAGAGACGATCGACCGCTTCACCTCAGAGCCGGTTATGTTCTGGTTTGCTAATGAAAGAGGCCATCGCGAAATAGCGGAAGTAGAAATTAAAAGCCTGGTAAAAGCTACCAATATTCTGCAAGGCACTGATGCGGATAAAAAGCCCAGGGAACTTAGCCGTCATTTAGCCATGGAAGTGTTATGGTGGAATCCAAAATTACCTCCTGCCAGTAAAACGTATCAATTGCCTCTACACTGGACGGCCAGTGGGGGATTAATGCCTATAGCCGTAATGCGATCGAAATGGAATGATCCATCGGCTTCTTTTGTTGCATTTAAAGGGGGTACGCCTGATAACTCTCACGGGCAAATGGATATCGGAAGCTTTATTCTCGAAGCAGATGGAATACGGTGGGCACTGGATATGGGAGGTGAAAGTTATGATAAAATGAGAGCCGCAAAACTTGATCTCTGGAACTATACCCAGAACAGCGACCGGTGGACAACATTCCGCCCCGGTCCGGAAGGGCATAATATTCTGCGCTTTAATAATGCACGACAGGATATTTCGGGTAAGGCTGATATTATTCAGATACCTGACGAAAAAGGCACCATGGGAAACATGGCAGACTTAACCTCCCTTTACAAGTCGCAAGTAGAAAAAGTGAGTCGCACCGTGAAATTGCATCCGAACCGGTCCATTACCATTCAGGATGAATGGACTACCGGATCGAATACTACAGAGGCTTCCTTTCAATGGCTGACTAAAGCCAAAATAACACTTGTACCAAATGGTATTTTATTGGAACACGCGGGTAAATCACTAAAAATAAAGGTGGAATTACCGGGTTCAACTATTAAACCTGAAATAGTGATCGAAGATGTTTCCAAAGCCAGAAACCCACAGGATTCTGACAATCCGGGCGTGAGTCGAATTTCAATTAAAGTTAAAAGTCCGGCTGAAAGCCAAACCATTTTGAAAATAACGGCCGTTCCAGGAAGTGTAATGAGTGAATAATGTGAATAAGCAGGTAGATAAATAGTTTTATTTTTATTTTGAAGATTGACTGTCTACTTTTAATTACTATTTATCTATGAAAAAATAATAGAAGAATATTTCTAATGCGTGGCTGCGCAAAAAAAATGAGCCGAGGTTTAAATAAACGAGGTTTTATTAATCAATTAAGATAATGGAAGAAACTGAATTGTACAATCGGAGAGAACTGTTACAACTTTCCGGTTTAGCTATTGCCGGCCTTTGTATACCTGGGTCTATATTAGCGTTGGGAAATAACTCGTCCCCTTATAAATACCAGTTGGCTACTGTGCAGGGTGAACCTTTTTCTATGCCTGAAAATAAGACGATACCCTTTAACTGGCAGGTGGCGGAAGTATCTGCAAACGGAACAAGTATCCGATTAAGCTGGAATAAAAGAATCAAACTCGGCCGGCATATTCGTATTCGTCTTACAAGTGCAACCGATGTAAGGGAGCAGTGTGCACTTGAAATTTCGCTTGCCGCATCAATGCAAAAAATCGGTACACTCGATGTACGTTTTGCACATTATATGCAGCCATTTGAACTATTGGTGTCGAACGATCAGGCACAACAGGTGATCGCAGAGGGTATTGTTATAAAAATGATTAAAGGGACAAAGCCATTCTGGTTTTTTGTAAAGGCGGAAAATAACAATGAAGTACCGGATGCTTATCTTCCCCACTTATTGATAGCCGATGGTTCAACAGATGTTGATTCGTGGAAGAAAAGGCTATTATCACTTGCCTCCATTTCCACCTTTGGGTGGATGGAAGGTTGTGTTCTGGACGGTATCAGCATGATGGCGAAACAGGATAAAAGTGCGCGGAGAGTACTGCGACAACATCTTGATAAATATTTTGCAGGTAATACACTTGTTTATACCAATCTGAATAATCTACGTTCTGCTGAAAAGATAAGTACCGTAGAAAGTATTCTTCCGTTTGCAATGCTTGCATTGGAAAACCCTCAACATGCCATGTTGCAAACCGCGATTGATTTTTGTACCGATCATGCAAATGCAGCAGGGGTAGTAGCAGATGACAAAGGTGAAAACAGGAGACTTAAAACGGAAGAGTGCTATACTATATCTTACCCCATGGCCATACTGTCAAAAATACTTAGCAGGCCAGATTTAGAAAAGATGGCTATCGCAAATTTGGAGGCAAGAATACAACTCTTGTCGGATAAGGATTTTATTTATCAGAATGGTAAAGAACTGGAAGAGCCAGGTTTTGGAAATTGGGCCAGGGGAGTCGGTTGGTATTTGCTTGGCCTGGCAAAAACACTGGCAGTATTGCCTTCAAATGAACAAACCGCTCCTATCCTGGCAGCCTTTCAAAGAGGCGCTGAACTGGCAATACGCCACCAAGGGACTGATGGACTATGGTGCTGCTTTTTACACCAGCCAGAGACAGGGATTGAAACGTCAGGCTCCGCAAGTATTGCAGCAGCATTGGCTTTTGGACATCTCAATAAGCTACTGCCTTTATCATGTAAAGAAGCTGCTGAAAAAACCTTGAAGGGTTTAAGAGCCTATTACACACCTGATGGTTTTTTAACGGGTACCTCACAGGTGAATAAAGGAGGTGAGAGTTTACAGCGAAATGGTTTCAGGGTAATATCACCTTACACATTGGGTTTTATAGGAATACTTGAATCAAGTTTAAATACCTGAATGAACTGTGTAACCCCAGAGTTTGTTAATGTGAAAGCGGCAATTGCTGGTAAAAATACCATCATTATTTCATCTCCTGACGGTAAACCTATAACAGTGGTAAGGTATGCGTGGGCCAATAATCCTGCTGCCGTAAATCTGATTAACAGCGAAGGATTACCCATATATCCATTTTGCACAGATGATGTTAAAAGTATTACCTATAAAAGAAAATGAACAATCTTAGGTTAGCTAAAAAGTATCGGGCACCGACAGGTATACTATTCGGCAAAATTGAATAATACACCTTATGAAGCGTGAAATGAGCATGCTGATGTAGAATCGGATGGATTGCCGGAACTGGAAATAAGCGAAAAACCGTTTGTCAGTGGAATTAGCGACTTGCACTCCCTTCACCCCGATAAAACTAAAATTCGCGTAATTAAAATGAAATAATCCATGTTTATGATAGGATTGTTCATCATTAGTATTGCCTAATTACTGAATTTTAGCTTTATGTTGTGACCCGTTAAAACAGCTAACTAAAAACAATTGCCGCCATGTATGTAAAACGCAGGATTTTTAAATTAAAACGCATAGCCCTTCTCTTAGCACTATACTTATCTACCTCTAATACCGCATTTACACAACCCTACGCGACATGGAATAGCACAGAATTAATACTTAATAATAATGTGGTTAAGCGAATTATTAAACTCCCTGTCAATACAGGCAATTTTCTTACAACCGCTTACAAACCGGTAGCAGGTGAATTTAAATACCTACTTTCAGATAATACCGATTTTAAATTTGAGGTAAACAATATTGTTTATTCAGGTAAAGGGAAATGGCTGTTAAAGCAGGTAGTTAAGCATAGCGATCCAAAATCCGGGGATGGGGCGGCAGTGACGCTTTTAAGCGAGGATAAAAAAATAGAGCTCAGCGTGCAATTTCTGCTTTATCCTGATCTGCCTGTTATCCGTAAAAACCTGGTAATAAAAAATCTTTCCCGGCAAACCATGCGTTTGGAATCGGTGGATATAGAGAAATTTGAGCTGACTGGTTATTGGCCCTCTACCTTTAGTTGGGTTTGTCATGATTATGGTCGCAGGCGTTCTATAGGCCCCTATGAAGGTAATATGCAGGACGCACTCGTCACGCTGCATAACAGCGACTGGAAGCAGGGAATGGTATTAGGCAACGAAGCTGCCGGGGTAATCAAGCGCACGTCGGTGTTCTGGAACGAACTGGCGATATGTGTCGGGCTTACTCATAAAGATACCCGTTTTCCTTTTAGAAAATACATCGAACCGGGTCAAAGCTTTACCACGCCGCAGGTGTTTACGATGGTCTACAACGATCATAAAGACCCCGATGAAATACTAAATACGGCCGTACCGGATTTTGTGCGCAAACATATGGGCATACGTCTATCGGAACTAAAGCAAAAACCCACTTTTGTATATAATACATGGGTTCCTTTTGCTAAAAACATTAACGAGAAAATGGTGATGGAACTGGCAAAAGCGGCTGCTGATGCCGGCATGAAAGAGTTTGTTATCGATGATGGCTGGCAGGATACCTATGGTGACTGGGGCATAGATAAAAAGAAATTCCCCAATGGCCTGAAACCGGTGTTTGACTATATCAAATCCCTGGGTATGAAACCAGGGTTGTGGATAAGCGTAGGAACGGCCGCACCAGACAGCAAAGTGTATGCGGCCCACCCCGAATGGTTTGTAAAGGACAATAAGGGGAAACCCATTTCCCTGGTTATCGATGATAAGGATAAATACACGGCTTGTTTTGGTACGGCCTGGTATGGACATATCAAAAATGTACTTAACAAGTTAACATTAGAGTATGGCCTGGAATATCTGAAGCTTGATTTCTCGATCGTATCAAGTCCTTATCGCTTCGACCCTCAAGAGTCCGGCTGTTATGCCCTGGGGCATGCGGGCCACAAAGACCATCATGAATCTTTATATACCAGTTACGAGTATATGTGGCGGCTTTTCGATGAACTTCATATATCCAAACCTGAACTTTTTATTGATTGCACGTTTGAAACGATGGGTGGTTTACAACTGATTGATTATGCCATGTTGAAGCATGCAGAGGGAAACTGGTTGTCCAACTTCAACGGACCGGATGAAAAAGTTGACCTGCGTGTGCGGAATATGGCGTGGTGGCGCTCCCCGGCAGTGCCGGCTACAGCCCTGGTTATAGGTAACCCCGAAATGCAGGATAAAAACTGGGAACTTCATATAAAATCATTAGCCGGCGCATTGCCCATTATGCTGGGCGACCCCAGAAAACTATCCGGACCCGACCTGAAAAAATACCGGGCCTACGCTGATTGGCTGCAGGCTATGGCGAACACGTACGATATAATGAGCTATCGCCAGGATCTGCAAGGCTTTGGCGAGCCGATGGAAGGCATGTGGGATGGTTTTCAACGCATCAATACCGAAACCCGAACCGGTGGAATAATTGGAGTATTTAAACAGGGTGGTAAGGAGACTGAACGGTCGATAAGAATCAAATACCTCGACCCTTCCAGGAATTATACCGTGAAAGAATCAGTCTCGGGAAAGATAATTACACAGGCGACCGGATTGGAGCTTGCCCAAACGGGTTTTAAAGTTACTATACCCGAAGAATATGGAGGGGAGCTTTTCGAACTGGCAGTGAAACAATGATATAATGATAGGGTAGCGCATTTTAAGCGGAATTCAATAACAATGTATAGGAAATAGCCAATAGCACAATCGATTTAAAGAGCTGGTTTCAACGTTATCCGTTCACCAGGGTTGGTTAAATATAAAAATAATGCGAGAATCAAAAAAAGAAACAACATCAGCATCCAGGAGAAAATTTATACAGCAATCGGGATCGTTGTTAACAGGTGCCTTACTGGCGCAAAGCCTTGTGGGCAAAGCCTTGACAAATACTTCATTGAAGGCTGTCATCGGTGATGCACCCAATATAGGTTCCTGGCTGTTTACTTACAACGGGCTACCTGCTTTCGAATACAAGGGAAAGTTACCTTTTTCGGCTGTTGATAGAAACGGGAAGGACGCGCTTTTACCGGAGGATCCCTATTTTATCCTGGGCAATTACCGGTGTACGCTTTTCGCGCACGCAAGTGGTATTCTTCAATTTTTAACAGGGGAAAGATCATGGACGAGAATTAATGCGGCCAGCGATATAAACTATGGTGCCAATACCGCTAAAGTTGCCGTAATCGGAAAAAATGACGACAAGGCATACGAGCTGGTAGGCCTCCAATCGTTGGGCGCGGATCCATCCGTCACCAAGCGGTTTTTCGGGACTGGTTTCGCCAGGTACGAATATAGCCTGGGTAGGGAGCTGGAGTGTCAACGGATTATTTCTGTGCAGCCATCTGCTGCTATACATAAAGGTAATCCCGCTATCGTAATAACGGTAGTACTCAAAAATAAGGCTACAGAAAAGCTGGCTGTTTCTTACGAGGAGAAAGTAATAATGAATTATGTTCCCGCTACCATCCAGGAAAAAAAACCCAACCTAAGGAATGTGGCGTACACCCATAACATAACCACAGAAAGTAAACAGCAGATAGCCTTGTGTACAGTTGGTTATAAGGAAAATGCTTTTTTAACTCCGCATAAAAAAGATGACAGTAATTTATACGATGCACATCCTGTATCTGTGTTTATGCATGCAGCAGAGCATGGCGGGGCTACTATTAAATGTAACAAAGCAGCTTCCGCTGAGGATGCATTGTGTACAACCATTGCTGCTTCCCTTCAGCCCGGCGAAACAAAATCATTCCATATCGTTGTCGGTTTAAGCTATAATAATGATTTTTCCATTATCAGTAAACAGGTAAAAGAACTTTTTTCGCAGGCAGATTTTCAACAGCCGTCAGAAGGTTTATTTATCACGCAATGGAAAAAAAAGCTGCCTGATTTTCCGGCTGAAACGAATGAAATATTCAAAAGGGAAATGTTATGGAACGCCTATGTTTTAGAAGCTATGGCCACTTACAGCAGTTACTTTAATGAAACCTATGTGCCGCAGGGTACCATATACACCTATGAGGATGGCGAAAATATATCGAACCGCGATCATTCGCAGGCCCTGCTTCCTTTATGCTATACCAACCCTGCACTGGCTAAATCTGCTTTGCGGTATGTAATGAAACATAGCAGTTACCTGGGAGAAATTAAAAGGGGTACCGGCGGTTTCGGGTATATAGAGCCTTCCATTTACAAGGAAAGCGACGAGCAACTGTACCTGTATATGGCTTTGTCGGAATACTTGCGGATTACCAAAGATTACTCGTTTTTAAATGAAACCATAACCTATTACCCGGCGGAATACAAACAAACAGGGACTGTAATAGAGTTACTGAAGAAATATTTTATATACCTGCGTGATGAAGTTGGCAGGGGAAGAAACGGGCTGGTAAAGATTCTGAATTCAGACTGGAGCGATTCTTTTTTCCATAAATTTTCACCCAATCTTTACGCCCAGTTTGCCGAGTCGATTTTAAATACTACGATGGCATTGGCTGTATTGCCCCAATTGATACTGCAATTGCAAAAAGCGAGTGATGCGAAGCTGGCACCTTTTGTAACAGCTGTTAAAAAATATCATGATGAATTATCTGCCTCCTTTTTAGCAGATTTTGGTGACAGGGATTTTGCGGCGAGGTGTTATTTAAATCATGGTAAAGACGACCGGTTAGGCATGGACAATGTGTGTATCGAACCGCAGGGATACCTGCTGCAAATACCCGGCTTAAGTGCAGAAAGAAAGCAAACTATTTATAACAAAGTAAAGTCAGCTACTTTCTCTCCTGAAAAGATTGGCTTTCGAACCAGGGAAAGGCCTATGTGGGGCGGTAAAGGCGAGGGCGAAGATGGAGGTATCTGGTTTTCCCTGGAGGGCCCGGTAATAATAGGCGTTGCCACATTCAATAAAAAAGAAGCATGGGCACTATTAACAAAAATGACCTTTAATAATTTTGCCGTTCAATATCCCGACTACTGGATAGGGCATTGGACTCTGCCGGATAACATTAATTCTACCTTATCGCCCAGGGAGGGCCTTTATTCCTATTGGCAGGATACCAAAAAAGCCACCCAGGGATTTTGCTCTCATCCGCATTCCTGGCCTTTGTATTGTTATTTCAAATTGAAAGAGTAAGTATCAGGGATGCGCAAATGGAAACCGGAAAAGTTTACATATTGTTGCCGGTAAAATGTAAACAATGGAAGGAAGCGTATTATCATTTTTTACAAGAACTGATTATAAAGAGACAGTGGGCAATTCGATTTTTAGATGTTATCCGGATATTAAGGGATACCGATTTACCTGGCAGGGGCCTGACATGGATCAGGTGGGCACTTACAGGATATCGCAAGAAGGAAGAAATCTGTACCTGCTACTCGAATACAATTATGCACGTGAAGCACGTTACCTGTTAACAATATCGGGATCGGAGTCCGGCTTTATAACTGCATTTACCATTACCGACCGCTATGGTCGGGAAAGAGGATTCAGCCGGTAAGCAACGTAACTACGTCCGCCAACGTCTCCGGGTATGTCAGCGACTATATTCCGCCCCCTTTACATTCATGGGCAGCACATAGAATCCTTCCGAAGCGGTAATAAACAACTGGTCGCCTTTCTTCCCGCCGAAGCAAAGGTTCGCTGTCCATTTTTCGGGTATGGGTATCTGTGTTATCTTATTGCCAGTACTATCGTAAACAGTGATGCCGTTCCCCGTGAGATATACGTTGCCCCTGTTATCCAGGGTCATTCCGTCGGAGCCCTGTGCGGCGAATAGTGTCCGTCCGGCCAGGGTGCCGTCGGGCTGTATGGTGTACCGGTAGGTCTTGTTGTCTTTTATATCCGCTACATAGAGATACCGTCCATCCGGTGTACCCTCAATGCCATTGGGTTTTGCCAGCGTGGAGTCTGCAACCAATGCCGTCCTTGATCCGGGAAGAAGGTAATAGACCGCTTCTTTTTTGAGCTTGGGCATAGTAACGGTATGATACGGTCTGCGGTAGTAAGGGTCCGTAAAGTAGACGATGCCATCCGGAGCTATCCACAGATCGTTAGGCCCGTTTAATTGCTGGCCATCCTGCTTTTCTGTAAGCACTTCTATTTTTTTTCGCGGATTGATGGAACAGATTTGCCCGTATTCATCGGAGCAGGCAACGATATTTCCCCTTCGGTCGATATGCAATCCGTTGGCGCGGCGCGTACCTTCCAGGAAAAGGGTCAGTCGCCCGCTGGTGCTGTATTTCCAGATCCTGTCATTGGGCTGGTCGGTAAAATAGATGTTCCCTTTTTTATCGGCTGCCGGTCCTTCCGTAAAGCGAAACTGGCGGGAGATAAGGCGGAGACTGTCGTTGGAAGCTACCAGCGCACCCGGTTCTACCTTAGTTTGCTGTGCGTTGCCACAAAAGCCGTTGGCCAGCATACAGCTAAAAAATAATATGGAAAGCCTGTTTTGCATAGATGCGTATTCGTAAAGAAATGAATAAGTTTGCATAAAAGCATCAAGCCATGAAAAAAATACTCACCGCCTGCGCCATCGGTATCGCTTCATTCTCCAACGCACAACAGCATACACTGGAAAAAATATGGGAAACGGATAGCGTGATAGCCATTCCTGAATCGGTGCTTGCGGATGTAAAGAAAGACGTTCTTTATGTATCATTGATAGATGGTGCACCCTGGGCAGAAGATGGAAGGGGCGGGGTGGGTAAACTAACGACCGCGGGTAAAATTATCGATACCTCCTGGATAAAAGGCCTTCATGCACCCAAGGGCATGGGCATATCCGGCAACCGCCTGTACGTAGCCGATGTACGGGAAGTGGTGATCGTTGACATCAAAAAAGGAAGGATAGAAAAGAAAATACCGATCGACAGCGCAAAGGCACTAAATGATATCACCATCGACGATAAAGGTATCGTATATGTGTCCGACTCCCGCTCGGGAACGGTATACAGGATACAAAAGGACCGGGCAGAATTATACCTGGAAAACCTGAAAGGCATTAACGGGCTGAAAGCCGTTGGTACCGACCTGTATATCTTGTCGGGCAAAAACTTCGTAAAATCGGATGCAGGGAAAACGATCAGCAAAGTGGCCGAACTGGAACAGGGTGGGGATGGTATAGAGCCCATAGGCAACGGAGATTTTATTGTAACTGCCTGGAGTGGATACATATTTTACGTAAATGCCGGCGGCGCGGTGGAATTGCTGCTCGATACGCATCTGGAGAAACGGAACACCGCAGATATCGGGTATGATGCCGCTAAAAAAATAGTATACGTACCTACTTTCAATGCCAAAACAGTGGCCGCTTACCAGTTAAAATAAAAAAAGCGATAGACGCCCGATCTGTTATCTTTGAAAAAAGCAGCTGCAGCGGGAGATATGACGGATGAAGAACAAAATATACAATACTGGCAGGATATCCGTAAAGGCGGCAAACAGTCGCTTTTCGAGCTGTATAACAATACCTATTTTCACCTCGTACGATTCGGCCTTAAGCTCACCGCAAACGACGAACTGGTAAAGGACTGCATCACCCAGTTGTTCCTGAAGCTATGGGATAAGCACGATAAACTGAATGAAGTAAGCAGTGTAAAGTCGTACCTGTTCACCGCCCTCCGCCATATACTGCTCGACCAGATGGAATACCGTTCAAAAATGGTAACGGCCATCACCGGTTTGTCGGCCACCGAAGAGCCCAACGAATTATCGTACGAAGAGATCATTATCCGCGCCCAGCAGGATGAGGAATTGAAGCATAAACTGCGAAAGGCGCTGGAGCAACTTACCCCCCGGCAAAAAGAACTGATACAGCTTAAGTTTTTTGAAGGCCTTACTTACGAACAGGTGGCGGAAAAAACTTCTCAAAGCATCAAAACGGCGTATAATACTATTTATGATGCTACAAAAGTATTGCGGAAAGCGTTAAAGTAATAAACGGTAACCGTTTAAGGGGTGAGAAATTAATATTAAGATAAAATAAATGTAATATCATCTTAGGAAATTTTTGTTATAGCTCCGTCAGTTTAGAAAGCCCCCTTCATGGATCGGAGACGTTATACGACGGAAGATTTTATTTGCGACCAGTCTTTTCAGCAATATTGCCTTGGGGCGGACAAAACGGATATTGCTCATTGGGAAAACTGGATATATAATAATCCCGACCGGAAACCGGAGACCGAAGAAGCGAAACGCATCATCGCCCTGCTTACTGCGAACCAGGGTAAACTGGATGAAAATCTGGGGCAGTTAAAAGATGGCATTTACCGGTACGAGTTACTGAAAACAGCCATTGTAAAAAGCGACTCCGCGGCACCGGCAAAACAGGCTAAGATCCACTTCATGCAATATGCCGCCATCGCCGCATCTGTGCTGGTAGTACTGGCAGGTGTATGGTATATAGCCGGTACGGGCAAACAGGCAGCATCACCACTGTCGGCCATTAGCCATAATGCGGTTACCCTTTCGGGTGATGGTCCCCGCAAAACGATCGTTCTGCCGGACGGGTCGCTGGTTACGCTAAGAAACAAGAGCATCCTTACGCTGCAGGCGAATTTTAATAGCGATAACCGTAATCTTACTTTAACCGGTGAAGCCTTTTTCGATGTGGCTCCGAAAGCTGTTCCCTTTATCGTTCATACCACCGATCTCGATATAGAAGTGCTCGGCACTGTATTTAATGTGAGCGCTTATCCCCGGTCTTTTACCGAAGCATCTCTTTTCAGGGGGAAGGTGGCGGTTTCCGTAAACGGCGAGCCAGGCAAACGGATCATGCTTTCACCCAACCAGAAATTTGTTTTTCATCATAAAAAGGAATTAAGAAAAACCAGCCCGGACAGTACTTTCAGCGTCTTACCCCTGGCAATGGACCCGGTCGATTACAAAGCCAAAGAAATTGCCTGGGTAAGAAGCCGTCTGAAGATCGAAGACGAATCATTTGAGACCATTGCCGCCAGACTGGAGACATGGTATGGTATATCCATCGTTTTCGGCGATAGCTCCGTAAAAGCCTACCGGTACTCCGGTACCTTCGAAAACGAAACGGTGATCAAAGTGCTGGAGGCATTGCAACTATCCTATCCATTTAATTTTCATGCAGAAAATAATACCATTACTATAACCAGGTAACAACTAACCAGGTAGCGACTGTAATTAAAAATGGGAAGTGCTACCAACACTTCCCCGGCTTAGAGAAAAACAATACTGACGTGTAATTATTTATTAACTAAACCAATTCAAAGTTATGAGAAAATTCGAGTTGGAGAAGGGCAATTTCGTTCCTTTTCTGCCAAAACAACTGCTATTAGCTATGAGGATTACATCATTTTTGCTGCTGGTGGCCTGCATGCAGGTGTACGCCACGGGAAGGGGACAGGAGAGGATCAGTCTCCGGTTAAATGGAGCAAGCATTAAACGCCTGTTCCAGGAAGTGGAAAAACAGACTAATTACCGGTTCGTTTACCATAACCAGACTATCTCCGGGAACACAAAAGTGACGGTGGTCACGCAAAATGCCAACCTGGACGAAGTGCTGGGAAAAGCATTTACCGGAACCGACCTTGCTTACTCCATGAAGGAGGAAGGACTGGTGGTAATTTATTCTTCCACGGACATGAACCACGGAAAGCCGTTAGACGTAAGCATTGCCGGCAGGGTACTCGATGAGAGCAACCAGCCGCTATCGGATGTATCGGTCAAATTACAGGGCACCACTATAGGAACGTTTACGAACAGCAGCGGTTTCTTTACCTTAAAAGCCCCCGACACCAATGGTACACTCGAATTCTCTCTGGTGGGATATATCGCTTCTGCCGTACCTATAAACGGCAGACCGGTGATCAACGTAAACCTCGGGCTGGATGTAAAGTCATTGGGTGGTGTAACCGTTACAGGCTATACCAATTATACCCGCAACAAGTCGGTAAGTGCCACCAGCACCGTAAGTGCAGAAAAGATCAACTACGTACCCGTTTCCACGCTGGAGCAAACCCTGCAGGGCCGCGTTCCCGGACTCAGCGTTATAGCCAGCTCCGGTCAGCCGGGTACCGCGGCATCCGTAACCATTCGCGGACTGGGAACCATCGCCGGAAGTACCGCCGTACTATACATACTGGATGGAGTGCCCATCGAAGCCTCTTTCTTCCAGACCATCAACCCGGGCGATGTAGAGTCGGTTACGGTATTGAAAGACGCCTCCGCGAAAGCGCAATATGGCTCCCGCGGATCGAACGGTGTTATCGTGATCACTACTAAAAGAGGAAAGTCAGGCCGCATACAGGTTGACTATAATTCACAATACGGATTCAATAAACTGACCGAGCCCGAATTTATCATGATGAATGCCGAGCAGCGGCTTCGTTTTGAAGAAGAAGTGGGACTGGAAACGATTTCAACTTCCAGTCCGGGCGGAACGGTAATAGGACCTGGATGGACCTATTCTTCTAAAAACCCCGCTTATGCATCCAAAACGCCGGCAGAGAAACTGCGCGCAGATTTTATCATCGACAGTTTACGCAATGTAAATACCGACTGGCGCGATATCTTCTTCCAGAAAAGCCAGTTTATGGAGCAGCAGTTAAGTCTTAAAGGCGGATCGGAAAACGTACGGTTTTATACTTCGGCCAATTACTTTAAACAAACCGGTATAGCCAAAAGAACGGGTATGGAGAGGGTGAGTTTAAAAAGCAATGTCGACTTCAATTCAGGTAAACTCTTTGGTAGCCTGAACCTGACGCTGGGCTATTCCTCTTCGGAGTTTTTACTGGAAGAAGGAAGCACCGGGTTCGGTAATGCGGTGGCGAGTGCCTATTATGCACTTCCTTACGAGTATCCTTACACGCCGGATGGTGTACTGGTGCATTCAGGCAACAGAAACTTATATCCCGTATTCGACCAAAGGGAGGGAAGTAATACGCTCGAACGCGTATTGAACACGAGCACCAAAACAAAGCAGTTCAAGTCCATCATCGGCATGTCGCTTAATTATAACCTTCTTCCTTCATTGGTTGCCAAAACAAAAGTAGGTCTGGACCTGCGGCAGTCGCTCGACGAAAACTTCGTAAATCCCGATTCTTATTATGGCAGTACCACCGGTACCACCGGTGTTCCCGTGGTTGGAAGAAGAGGGGCGTTCGGGGAAGGTTCAAGAAATAATGCGACCATCATTTCTACTTCGGGACTTACCTATAGCAGGAAGATCAGTAACCTGCACGATTTTGAAGTGTCGGGTTATTTCGAATATATCATGAACCGGTTCCGCTCGTTCAATTACAGGGGCTATGGTATAGAAGGCAGGCTGCCTGAAACACCCGCCGGTGTTACAGTTAGCTCCACGTTCCTTCCGAGGATCGGTGGTGGCAGAACGCAGAGCGGACTGTTGTCTTATATCGGTATAGGAAGGTATACATACAATGATAAATACACGGTGAACGCCAGCTACCGTTACGACGGGTCGTCTACCGTGCCATCCAAAAACAGGTGGCAGGGCTTTTATTCTTTCGGTTTGGGATGGGATGTAAAACAGGAAAACTTTATGGATAAATTCGATTTTATCCCGGCTTTGCGTTTGCGCAGCAGTTATGGTACTACGGCCAGCCAGTTTAACGGCGACTTTAATTACCTGCCTACTTATGGTTCTACCACCTACGGCGGTATAGCGGGTATCCGTCCCGTCACGCCAGGTAATCCTGATTACGACTGGGAGTTTACCAAAGAGTTTAACATAGGTTTTGACCTGTCCCTTTTTAAAAGTGGCCGTGTAAGGATCATAGCCGATGCATATAATAAACTAACCGATAATCTTTTCTTTGGTCAGAACCTGTCAATTACTTCCGGCTTTACTACACCATTACTTCAGAGCCTGGGTCAGATGCAGAACCGCGGTATCGAAATGGACATACAGGGCGATGTGGTAAAAACAAAAGAAGTGTTGTGGACACTGGGCGTAAACTTCGGGCATAACAAAAATAAGATACTCGACCTGGGCGGCACCCTGCAACAGAAAGAAGGCGATACCCGTATCATCAAATTAGGTATGCCTTATGGTTCTTACTTCGCTCCCAACTGGGCGGGTGTAGACCCTGCAACAGGAAAGCCTACTTTTTATAACAAAGATAAATCCGTTACCTCCACGTATAACGAAGCCGAACAGCAGGTTGCCGAATCCGGTAGCCGGTATCCTACGCTTACCGGCGGTTTCACTTCCGTTTTTTCCTGGAAGGGATTAACGGCCAACGTGCTGCTGTCGTTCGTGGAAAATGTAAAACGCTGGAACAACGAGGACTTCTATAACGAGAATCCCCGTTTCATGACCAGCAACCAGACCCTGCGTATGCTCAACGAGCGGTGGAAAAAACCGGGTGATATCGCTATTTTGCAAAAGATTACCGAACCCCGTTATTTTTCTTCCAAAGACATACAGGACGCATCTTTTCTACGGCTGCGTAATGTCAATATCGGTTATGCATTGCCTTCCGAAATCACCAACCGCTTACGATTCGTAAGAGGCATCCAGGTATTTGTACAAGGACAGAATTTACTGACATGGACAAAATGGCGCGGGCTTGATCCCGAGAATAACGAGCAATTCGGGCGGTACCAGTATCCTGTTGCCAGAACATTTACGGCTGGTTTAAATGTTAACCTTTAAAATTGAACACAATGAAAATCGACATAACAAAAACGGCGGCTTACGTTTTACTGGTAGCCGCTTCATTCGCATCCTGTTCCAAGGCACTGGATCTTGCTCCGTACGACACTATCGACCCATCCAAAGCATTCCGCAATATGAATGATATAGACCTGGGTATCATCGGTGCGTACGCCGTACTCGATTACACCCTTATCGCTAATGTTTCCGCAGTATCCGACGAGGCATTAATACCCACCGAAAATACCTTTACCAATAACGATGCGTTCCGCTGGCAGTACAGTTCCTCATCGGGTTCTGTAACGGCCGCGTTTTCCGAATACTATGTAACCATCGACCGCGTTAACCGGGTATTGGAAAATATTGACAAAGTCGCTTCTACCGACGAAACGCTTAAGAACCGTTACCGTGCCGAACTGCTCGCACTGCGTGCTTACAGTCATTTTGAGTTATTAAGAGGCTATGCTTCCGGTTATGCTGCCGATTCGCTGGGAGTTACCTATATGGTAAAATCGGAAATAGCACTTCCTTCACGTATCAGTTTCGGGGCCACCATCGCTAAAGTAAAAGAAGACCTGGCAGCCGCCAAAGCCTTGATGCCTGTTTCGTTTTCTGACAGGATACGTATCACCAAACCCGCCATTGTGGCCATACAGGCCCGGGTGGCGTTGTACGAAAAAAACTGGACCGAAGCCGTCACGTACTCCACGGAAGCCATTGCCGCCCTGCCATTGGCAACTAAGACGCAGTTCCCGAATATATGGACCGATAAAACGGAAGCCGAAGTATTCTGGAAACTAAAGAGAGTGATAGGCGATAGCCGCCTGGGAAGCGTATACTACAGGGAACTGGAAAAAGCGGCTTTGTATGCCCCTTCCTTCAAAATGGTTAACCTATATGATAAATTGGCCGACGTGAGGTATGCTTCTTATATCAAAGACAATCCCAGTTCCATTTCTCCCAAAACACCTTATGTGGTTGCCAAGTATATTGGTGGTAATACAACGGCTCCCGGACTGGCCGATATTAAACTGTTACGAACCGGCGAAATGTACCTCATAAGAGCCGAAGCCAATGCAGAAATCACCGGCAAACTGGGCGATGCCACTGCGGATCTCAACGCCCTGCGGGCAGAACGCATCACCGGTTATGTAAACGAGAGCTTTGCCGGCAAAGAGGCGTTGATTACCGCTATCTATAATGAACGGTTCAAAGAGCTGGCGTTTGAAGGGCACCGTTTCTTCGACCTTCGCCGGAGAAACCTGAATATAGAACGTTTGCCACAGGATGCAGTAAACGCTTTTGGTGCCATATTGCTGCAACCGTCCAACGCGCAATATGTATTCCCCATTCCCAGTACCGAAATACTGGTAAATAAGAACATGCAGCAAAACCCACGGTATGCTAACTAAAAATCCTTTTACTATAAACCTGCCGGTATTGCCGGCAGGTTTATTTTTTGCGGCCTGCAGTAAAAGTGAAACCATGGAGGCACCCGGCAATGGGGGCGGGCTGGGGTATAAATTGCATTGCATATCTTCCAAAAATAAAAGGCAATCATGAGCGCAGCACGATCATTATATATACCCTTTGCTCTCTGGCTGATTGCTTCGGGCATTTCTTTATACGGCCATACACAGGAGGCGCAAAGTCGTTCATCAAAGTCCGCGTCGATGGGTATCATGGGAGATACCGCGGATGTAAAAACAACCGTCAAAGGCGGTGTGGCGCTGATAGGCGGCGGCGGTGCCGTAAACAATGCCTACAAATGGATGATAGAACGCAGCGGCGGTGGCGATGTAGTGGTGATCACCGCTTCGGGGAACGACGGTTATGGTAAAGACCTCTTTAAACTCGGAGGAATGAACTCTGTTGAAATCCTCGATATCACTTCCCGAGAAAGCGCAGATAACGATACGGTAGCAGGCATCATACGCAAAGCGGAGATGCTCTTCCTGGCAGGAGGCGACCAGAGCCGTTACATGCGCTTCTGGAGAGGCACCAAAACGCTGGAAGCGATCAACTATCTGCTGAACGTGAAAAAAGCGCCGGTAGGCGGCACCAGTGCAGGTTGCGCCGTATTGGGCTACCTGTATTACAGTGGTGAAAAAGGCAGTGCCGTATCTGCAGAAACCTTGGCTGACCCTTACAATGAAAATGTAACGATCTACCGGAACGACCTGTTGCAGCCTCCTTTTTTACAGAACGTGATCACCGATCAGCATTACCTCGCCCGCAAGCGAGAAGGCAGGCATGTAGGCTTCCTGGCGCGTATCATTACCGATTGGGCGGTGTTACCCAAAGGTATAGCTGCCGATGAACGTACAGCCGTTTGTATAGATGATAAAGGGACTGCTAAGGTATTCGGGGAAAGCAAAGCCTATTTTATAATAACGGATAAAAACAAAAAACCGGAGCTTTGCGAAAAGGGAAAACCCCTTTCCTGGTATGCGAAGGGAAAAGCATTGAAAGTATACGAGATACAGGGGTCAGACACCGGTTGCGGCAGTTTCAGCTTACCGGATTTTAACCAGGCATCTGCTTCGGGCGGTAACTGGTTCTGGTGGTATGTGCAAAATGGCGAACTGAAAAAAACACAATGGCAATGAGATATCGATTTTTATTATTCCTGTTAGCGATCGTCGTTGCTGCGAACGGATCAATATATGCACAGAGCGTCAAAGAAAAGAAAGGTAATTACGTACTGGTGATACACGGGGGTGCTGGCACCATCCTTAAATCGAAGATGACCCCGGAAAAGGAAGCGGCTTATATAGAAGCTCTTACCCGTGCACTGCAGGCCGGTTATAAGCAGGTGCAGGCCGGTAAGCCCGCACTGGACGCCGTACAGGCTGCCATTAATATAATGGAGGACAGTCCTCTTTTTAATGCCGGCAAGGGAGCAGTATTTACACACGACGGCCGCAATGAAATGGATGCTTCTGTAATGAACGGTAAAGACGGTGCCGCCGGTGCTGTCGCCGGTGTAACCACGGTTCGTAACCCGATCAATGCAGCCAGGGCGGTAATGGAAAAATCGGAGCATGTGATGATGACCGGGCCAGGGGCTGACCGGTTCGCAAAAGAAGCAGGACTGGATATCGTAGACCCCTCTTATTTTTATACGGAGGAAAGATGGAATGCGTTGCAAAATGCATTAAAAGAAGATTCCCTGAAGATGAAACTGGATCATAGCCAGGAGGCGGATAAAAAATCTGCGTTCTATCATAACGCCAGGCTGGGTATCGTGAATATCGATAACAAGTTTGGTACCGTAGGCTGCGTGGCACTGGATAAAGAAGGTAATTTATCTGCCGGCACCAGTACGGGCGGCATGACCAACAAAAAATACGGACGGGTGGGCGATTCCCCTATCATCGGTGCCGGTACGTATGCGAATAATAAAACGGTTGCTGTATCCTGCACAGGATGGGGCGAATACTATATCCGTAACGTGGTGGCTTACGACCTGTCGGCCATGATGGAGTACAAAGGTGTTTCCGTACAGGAAGCCGGTAAGGCGGTGATAGAAAAAGTAGGAAGGATGGGGGGAGATGGCGGCCTGATAGCACTTGACAGGAATGGCAATATGGCGATGCCTTTTAATACCGAAGGTATGTACCGCGGATGCATAACCCGGGATGGTAAGATAGAGGTCTATATCTATAAATAACGCTTACCGCAGCTTGGCCCTTGTTTTGAATGGCTATGCACAAAAAAAGATATGCCGGAAGGTCCTTCCATCGTAATAGCAGCCGAAGCCATCAGGGTTTTTGAAGGAAAAAAAGTGGTGTCCGCTTCGGGTACTGCAAAGATCGATATGGCTGCACTGGCCGGCAAAAAACTGGTCGCCATTCGCACCTGGGGTAAGCATTTATTACTTTGCTTCAATCACAGCACCATTCGGGTACATTTCCTCATGTTCGGTACTTATTATATCAATGATAAGAAAGAGCTCCCGCCACGCCTGCATCTTGCTTTTGCCAGGGGCCGGCAATTAAATATCTATACATCTTCCATCGTGGAACTGGAAGGGCCTTTGGACGATACCTACGATTGGTCGGCAGACCTGCTAAGCGAACAATGGGACCCCGCAATCGCCCGCAAGAAACTAAAAAAGATACCTGGCACCCAGGTAACGGATGCCCTGCTGGATCAAACCATTTTTGCGGGCTGTGGCAACATCATAAAGAACGAAGTACTATACCGGACCAAAATACATCCCTCCACCAAACTGGGAGATCTTCCACCCCGGAAGCTGAGCGAAATGATCAGAGAGACCCGCAATTACAGCTTCGATTTCCTGGAATGGAAAAAGGCGGAAACACTTAAAAAGCACTGGCTCGTTTATACCAAAAAAAAATGCGGAAGAGACGGCTCTGTCATTAAAAAAGCATACATGGGCAAAGGAAAACGCCGCACGTTTTACTGCGATGGATGCCAGGTGGTATATTAAAGAATCAGTAAAACAGGTTCGAGAGTATATTCGCCGGGTCGTTGGTAGCAGGTTTAAGTCCCAGGAATTTCTTTACCTGCCCTGCCAGCAATACCGTTCCCAGCTTGGAAGTAAGTCCGTTCAGCAGTCCGCTCTGTTTGGTGGTATACGCCGGCGCATCTGTTTTTTTCAGCGAAAGAATCTTCGATTTTTCCTTTAAGAAACCGCTGATGGCGCTCGTTAATCCGGGTTTTTGAGTACTCGATACAGCCAGTGCAGGCACCAGTTTATCTATGATACCGGTGGTTAAGCGTTTAACGTCGAAGCCGGCTGCGGTCGCCACGCCGGCTGTCTTTTTAAGAATATCCTGTGCGTATACGGCATTGGTAATGGCAATAGCGAAACAGGTAAAGACTAATAATTTTTTCATGTGATGCTTATTAAAAATGAATAAAAAGATAAAACAATTATGCTTTTATTTGTAGGTGAGTGGGAGATATCCGGGATTTCACAGGCAGCAGATTACATAAGTAAATATAATTAAAAAAATATTTGAAAGCACACTTGTAATATCTTTACCAAACCTTAAAATACCGCTCTATTGAAACCTTCATTCGCGGCGCTGATTATAAGAATAGCAAAAATAACCGGCATAACGCTGCTGATGCTTCTGCTGCTGCTGGTTATAACGCCTTACCTGTTCCCCACACTGGTAACAGAACAAACCAAAAAATGGGCAAATCAGCACCTCGATGGGGAACTGGATTTTAGTAGGGCCAGGCTTTCTTTTTTTCATCATTTTCCTTCCCTCACACTTACATTAAAGGATTTTTCATTAAGAGGTTCCAGGCCTTTTGAAAAGGACACCCTGGTGTCTTCCCGCGAAATAGCAATGGGCATCAACCTGCGCGACCTGCTTTTTGAAAAGAAAGTAAAGATCAATAAGATTTTTTTGACCGGGCACGCAGGATGCACCGGTCGTAAAACTGGTTAAACGAACAGAGGATCTTGCTGAAACCGAAGATGTGGATGAATAATTTATCAACTCCGATACAAATGAAATTTGTGTTAAGCATAGGAATTTTATAATAAATCGTCTACTTTAGCTTTTATTTTACCCTGAATACCCAAACCTTGTACCACCCCGACGTAGTAAAAACGCCCTTTCTCCGCATAAAAGCCCTCAAGCATAGCTTCCTTGTGGGGTTTATCATGCTATCTTTTACAACCATCGCTTTTACCCAGTTGCAGGCTGATTTTACTGCCGATAAAGCCGGGGGTTGTTCACCGCTTACGGTTTCGTTTACGAGTACTGTAAGAGGCGCTTCCAGTAACGCGGTTTATTCATGGGACCTGGGCAATGGCAACATCTCCACACTAAAAAATCCCGGGGCGGTGTTCCAGGAGGAAAAATCATATAGTGTAAAGCTTACTGTTATCGATGGTGGTAGCAGTTCGGTGAAAAACATGACTATTACTGTCTACAAAAAACCGGTCGTTAGCTTCGATCCGGCCGCACCTAAGGTCTGCCTGCCGGCTCCCGCTATATTCCTTTCTACTTCTACACCAGGCGACGGATATATTGCCAGTTACAACTGGGACTTTGGTAACGGAATTACCCAGCAAACGGGCAACAGCCAGGTGACTCATAATTATAATACAGTACAACAGGCAACCGTAAACCTGACCGTTACCAATAACTTCGGATGTGCGGCCACGTTAACCAAAAACAATATATTGGAAGTATTGCCGGAGATGAAGCCAGTTATCAATTACGATAAAGCCCTTTTGTGCGAAATAACCGATGCCGTTTCTTTTAATGCCGATGCCAGCGCCGGGCCTGGTGCCCTGCAATACGAATGGCAGTTTGGCGATGGTAATACAAGCACCGTCAAAAACGTTTCCCATATTTATAATAAAAAAGGATTGTTTACCGCAACGCTTAAAATTACTAATGAACATGGCTGTCAGGCAAGTGTGAACAAAGGACAGGTAAACGTTGCATACTTCAATACCGACTTTAGCAACGGTATGCTCTGCCGGGAAGTTAATTTCGCCGCCAGTAATTATACCGGGCTATCAGTAACGGCGGCCCGGTGGGAGTTTGGTGACAATACCACCGCCAACACTCCTTTCGGAGTAAAAAAAGTGTATGCAGCAGAAGGCCCGTACACCGTGAAACTGGTGAACACCTATAACAATACGTGTAAGGATTCTGTTACTAAAGTAATCGATGTAAAAGATAATGTCAATTACAACAGTGCCATCAATGCTCCTGCCTCTATTTGTATTGGAACCCTGATAAACTTTTCCTCCACCAGTTCGGTGACTCCCAGTTCCCGTTTCTGGGATTTCGGTAACGGAATTACCGGCAGTTATTCATTTACGTTTCCGCTTGTTTATAGTGCTCCCGGTATATATAATGTAAAGCTGACAAACACGTTCGGCACCTGCAAGGAAGAAGTAAACAAGCAGGTAACCGTTCATGCGCTACCGGATATAAAGCCTTTCGATGTAGCGTACAGCGGACTGTGCGGAGCACCCGTAACGTTAACCTTTAAGGACAATACCCCGGATGCCATTGGCTGGAGCTGGAGAATCAATTACCGGTACGATAACAATATCTATAACTATACCTGGGACCCCTCTTCGCTGCAGAACCCTTCTTTTGACTATACCAGCGACGGAATTCACCGCGTAGACCTTACAGTAAGAAATGCAGCGGGCTGTACGGCATATACCGCTAAGGACGTAGTGATAAAAAAACCGATGGTCAATATTAATTCTTCCACCATGGGATATCCAGGGGGAACATTTAACTGCGATGAGGTGAAAATGAAGTTCGGATTTACGGCATCGGAACCACTGACCAGTTTTATCTGGGATTTCGAAGGCAATACTTCTACTGATATTAACCCGGAGTATACCTTTACCAAAACGGGGGTCACCACGGTGAAACTAAGTTATACGAATGTTAACGGATGTACCGGAGTAGTGTATGCTAACAGTGCTACTGTGTACAGGAAGCCCACGGCAGATTTTAGCTATACCGTCCAAGCCTGTTCAGATCGGGTAACGGTTATTTTAAATTCTTCTTCTTCCCCGAATACACATTTTGCCTGGGACTTTGGCAGTGGTTATTCTCAGTTTGGCAGTTCGTACGTGGAGCATACATTTAAAGATACCGGTACCTATACCGTAAAACATATCGGGTTCAATGGCGGTTGTTCAGATACCATCGTTAAAGAAGTGTACGCTGGCATACTTCCCAAAATGATACGGATAACATCTGTAACCCCACAACAGTGTGCCGGTACCAGGGGTGCCATTACTTTCAACCAGACCTCAGTTAGAGCTACTGGTCTTACCTGGAATTTTGGAGACGGTACGGTAATTCCATATGATACATCCAATCATAAAGTAACCCATATCTATACACGATCTGGCAGGTATAATATAACACTTACCGCTACCTCGGACGGCTGCCCCTTACAAAGTAATTCCTTTTCAACGATACTGCTTAAGCAGAATCCTATACTCACTGCCGGAGTAGCATCCATCTGCAGTAATCAATCCGTTAACATGAGCATCACGGGTATGGAGACCAACCCTTATACAGATGATGATGATTTTGACCAGGAGCGTTTCCAGTACTCCATTCTCAAGTTCGAGTATGAGGATGGTACACAGTTTACCGGGTCGGCAGGCAGCGCTTTCAACTATAATAATTATAATGGCACCCTTACCGGATTAAAACCGGGGGACATCCGCATAAGGGCCATTATCCGCAATTTCTATACAGGCTGTTACGATACTTCCAACTATGTTTCCATAAAGGTAAACGGGCCGCAGGCGGGCTTTAAGATCACTACCAATAATGTGTGCTGGAAGTCGCCACTCGTATTTGAAGACGCTTCTCAAAAACCAACCAATACACCAGTCGTATCCTGGCAGTGGAATTTCGGCGATGGCACATCCGAGAACAGACAGGACGGCAACAGCGTGTCTCATAACTATGCCAATCCGGGCACTTACACCGTAAGCCTGACCGTAGCCGATGCGCAGGGATGCCGGTCTACCGCTTCTTCTTCCCCCAACAATGCCGTGGTAAGAGGTCCGAAAGCCGCATTTACGCCCACAGGCCTTTATGTTCCCAATGTGCCGCTGAATACGACCATCACATTTAACAATAGTACCAATGCCAATAATAGTCCGACCGTTAACTATGTATGGGATTATGGAAACAATACCACCGGAAACCAGTATACCGGGTTACAGACCTACCCGGTGGCGGGAGATTATACGATCAAACTTACAGCGACGGACCCGGTAACGGGTTGCACCGATAATGCTTCCACTTTTATTACGGTAAGAGATTTTAATACGGCATTCAAATTTACCAGTACCTATGTGGGCGCATCCGGCTCCTGTTTGCCCGTGCTGGTACGTATTACTAATTTATCCGTAAATGCCACCAGTTTTTCATGGGATTTCGACGGGTTCCGCATCGACGGACCTTCGGCACCTTCGTACACTTTTACCACACCGGGCAAAAAAGTGATAACGCTTTATTCCAAAGGTTACAATAACCTGAGCGGCATATACAAAGATTCCATCTACATAGAAGAATCCTCGGCTATCATTAAGGCGGATGTGATTAAAGGTTGTACCGGTCAGCAGGTAACATTAAGTGCAAAAGCAGTCAACACCAGTTCTTACTTATGGGACTTCGGGGATGGAACCCTTAAACAGACAACTACGATACCCTCTTTTAAACACACTTATTTATCGCCAGGCGTATTTACTCCCCGGGTAATTGTAAAAGATACAAAAGGCTGCGGTAACACATCCGGCATAGCAGAGAAAATATTTATCGATAGCCTGAGTGTATCGTTGAAAAATATCCCGGTCGATTTATGCCAGTACGCAGATAATGTATTCATTCCATCCGTGTACTCTCTTTCAGGGAACCTGGCAGGAGAAACACTTACGTATAAATGGGATTACGGAACTGGCAACGGTGCGGACAATTCTTCTGATAAGGAAGGAGCGTTTACCTATAACCAATATGGTCTTTATACGATCCGGCTCACGGTGTCATCTCCTTATGGCTGTGTGGCGGGGGACAATATCAAAGTGGATGTGCATGAAAAAACCGCTATCAATCTAAGGATGCCTTCGAAGCTGGATGTATGTAAAAATAGCAGCGTACCTATAACGGTCAGCGGGGCTTATTCGTACGAATGGATCAATCATACCGACGATCTAAGCAATACCCAGGTAAGTAACCCCATAGCTTCTCCAAAGTCCGATACCACTTACACCGTAGTGGGATACGACCGGTGGAAATGTTCCAGCGATACCGCACAGGTGAAGGTAACCGTACGTCCCCTGCCCGTAATAAATGCCGGTGCGGATGTGGAAGTAGTGGCCAATACCGACCAGCAATTGCAGGCCACCGGCAGCAGCAATATTATACAATACACCTGGACGCCAGCCAACTACCTGAGTTGTATCAATTGTACCTCCCCGGTAGTGCGGCCGAAGAAAAGCACCCAATACATACTTAAGGCTAGAACTGCCTATAATTGCGTTGCCATGGATACGCTGTTCGTAAAGCTCCAATGCCTGAACGGGTACATTTATATTCCTAATTCCTTTACCCCCAACCAGGATGGTAAAAACGAATTGTTTTATATCAAAGGCAAGGGTATAGGAATCATCCAATCGTTCCGCGTCTTCAACCGCTGGGGCGACATGGTGTTTGAGCGCAAGAACTTCGAGATAGACGACCGCTCGGCAGGGTGGGACGGCAGGAAAAACGGTCAGCCTTTACCGGTCGGTTCCTATGTGTACATCGCCGAAATGCGCTGCGAGGATGGTGGTAACCCAATCATCAAAAAAGGAACGGTAACTATCGTTTATTAACCAGGCGAATAAAGCGCGTTTACTCTAATCTTTTAAAACGTGTTGTTTGAATGATCAGTGAAATAATGTGTGAGCGTAAATTATTCGTTCTGTACAAATAATTATATCTTAATGTGGCTGCATTAAAAAGGAATCTCCTGGTAAGATATTTCTGGGGGCTGTATTTTATACCCACCCCTACATTGTACGTACGGAAAGAAGACAGGTCATAATCGGAAGTATAAAATTCCTCCCCGATAGTATGTTTTCTATAAGGGGCAAAATACCTGGAAGCCTCCTGGGTATAGATTTTTACATTAGGTAACAGGGTAAGAAAGGGTTTTGCTTTAATAGCTGTTTCATTCTCGAAAGAGGCGCCTCTTATCCCGAAATTGTCCGTATAACCGTTTATGGAGTTTTTAATTATTACGGCACCCCCTAAGAAGATATTCCCTTTTAAAGCAAGCGCAAACTTATACCGCTCGCCCGGTAGATTTTCCACTACTACGGATGCATCGGAAAAATAGACCCGGTGAAACGGGGTAGACAATAATCCTTTCTGGTAGCTAAACTCGGGAAATATTCCTATAGTGGTTCGTTTATTCAGTATCTGGGTGATACCGACTTTAACATCATATGACATCCGCTTATACGTATCAAACCATGATTTATATCTCAACTCTTCCGGATATATGAGCTTAACCGGTCGTTGATAACGGGAGTCCAGCCTTCCCCAGCGAAGATCGTCATTAAATACGTGAAGCTGGATAGAGAAGGATCGAAGATTTTGTTTATCTTTTTTTGTAAACCCGATATTACCAGAAACGGATAGATAATCGCTTTCTATAGAGAACCCTGCTCCCCCGTTGACAGTAAGATTTTTGTTCTGAAGGTCTGCGGAATAATTGCCATTCAGGTAAACCCTTGAATCGAGAATAGAGGCAGAAGATACTACGTAATCAATTTTATCCGTAGAAGCAGACGAGATAATGTCTGCTCCTGCATTGATAAGGATAGCTTTATTTTTAAAAGTATTTTTAAGATGCAGTGCCGGTCCATACACGGTTAGTTTTTCGGTTCCTATGCCGCCCGTCACCGCCGAATTATTACCATTTTGCAAATAGTGATTGTATACTACTTCTATATCCGTTTTATTAGGAATAACCTCAGAAGAATCTTTTTTAACCTGGGCGTTCGAAATAAGCTGCATGAATGCAAAACTTCCCACTATTAAATACTTCTTTTTCATAGATGATAAGCTTAATTACACCCGCAGCCTCCGCTCGCTTTATTAACACCGGCGGGAATAGACCCCGACCTGATGGAATGCACATAATTATCAAAGTGTTTTCCCGCATCGGAGCCCATCTGCATTTCGGGATCGTTTACGTAGATCCGCTCGTACGGTTTTATACTAACACAGGCGGGAAGTAAATAAGATGATATAAGAGCAATACAAAAATTACGTAAGGGATGCCTCATAAGCCAATTGATTTGAAAAATGAATATTGTTTTGATCATCGATAATGATGCAGTGGGTTTGAGGTAACTGGTTAGCGAAGCCAATTCCTTTTTTTACACCCATTACATATATCGCCGTTGCCATAGCATCTGAAAGTTCTGCACTCGGGGAAAAAACGGAAACACTTTTAATGCCTTTTACAGGCATACCGGTGCGCGGATCTATATTATGGGAATAGCGGGTATTATTATGGATAAAGAACTGTTCATAATCACCTGAAGTGGCTACTGAAGCATTATGCATCGGCACGTACATCAATACCTGGCTGGTATTATCGGGATCGGCAATAGCTATCTTCCATTTCTGACCATCCTGTTTGGAGCCAAATGCTGTCAGGTCGCCGCTTGCATTAATGTACCCGGATGTTACTCCTTTGCTTAGCCATAATTGTTTTACCCTGTCGGCAGCATATCCTTTGCCGATAGCGGAAAAACTGATTTTGACATTATCGTTTGTAAAATGGATTGTTTTATCGTTTTCGTTTAAATCAATTTTATCGTATCCTATATATTGCAAGGTTTGTTTGATCAGTGCAGCGGAGGGCATTTCAAAATGAGTATTCTTAAAGGAGAATATTTTCTTCAGGGGACTAACGGTAATATCGAAGCAATGACCGGTAAGCCGGGAGATATCGAGACTTCTCTTTACCAGGTTAAAACATTCTTCGTCGATTGCAACGGGCCTGGCAGCAGCAGTTTGGTTGATCCGGGTAGTTACCGAATGCGCTGTAAATTCTGAAAGCAGGACTTCGATCCGTTTTATTTCTTCAATGCCCAGGCGAAGCAATTCATCCGCTTCCCGCTGGTCAGCATTCACTACACACAGTTCAAAAGCAGAACCCATTAATTTACTGCGTGCAATAAATTCTTTCATTGTAAGAGCTGTTTTTTTGCTTTCAATTGATCCAGCAGTTCTTGCGGTGAATCATTCGTATAGGTAATTTTACTGAAAGCGAAGGTATCGGTACGCGATAGAATCATAGTTGGAAAACTGCCATCAAAGGAATACCGATCGGCTACTTCGTCATTATACTTCCGCGTTTCTTTGGATAGTTTTTTGTGTTGCGGAAAATCGACTTTCTCCAGGGCGATATTGTTTTCTTTCATATAAGTAAGGAAAGAAGGAGTAGTAAGAACTTTTTTTTCGAGTCTTTGGCAGTTGGCACACCAGTCTGAACCTTCGAATATGATCAGTTTAAATTTACCCGGGTTGGTGGTTGGTGTAAATGCCATACAATACCATAAAAGCATAACTCCGATACTATTTTTTACAATTGAATTCATTTTAGCGCATTAATAATTAAGACCTCTTTATATTTAAATGTTAGCAGATATATTTGCCAGAGAAACGCCTTGCACTAATCCTATGCATTGCGTGGAAAGTAGGTGTGAGTAGTCGTATAAAAATAGTTTCATGTAAGGATAACGTTTATAAAGTTGTTTTTAAGCCCGGCCGCTTTAATAATAATAGAAACCTGCCTGCCTGGATTTAATATTTAATATTCGTCAAATATACTTCTATGTTCTTTTCATTTTTTTTGATAATAATCAAAAATAGGAGGGTTGCCAGATACATTAACATTTCATTTGGATATTTGTTGTGCCATTTCTGACATGGCATTTAAAAGCGATTCTCTCTTTTTATAAAGTGTATATTCTCCTTTTTCTTACATTCGCTCAAAGAATTAATTTATGAGCACACGCACCAATCATGAAATAGATTATAAGATTTACGGGGAAGAAATGCAGTATGTGGAAGTGGAACTGGACCCTTCTGAAACCGCTATAGCGGAAGCGGGTGCCTTTATGATGATGGACGAAGGCATTGACATGCGTACGGTATTCGGCGACGGCAGCCAGCAGCAAAGTGGCGGCTTACTCGGCAAGCTCGTAAGTGCCGGTAAGCGTTTGCTGGTGGGGGAGAGCCTGTTTATGACGACATACACCAATATAGGGCAGGTAAAGAAAAGGGTTTGTTTCGCTTCTCCTTACCCGGGTAAAATTATACCGCTGGATCTGCAGCAACTCGGCGGAAGAATCACCTGCCAGAAGGATGCTTTTCTTTGCGCCGCCAAAGGAGTGTCCATCGGTATAGAGTTCCAGCGTAAACTCGGTACCGGCCTGTTTGGGGGCGAAGGCTTTATTATGGAAAAGCTGGAAGGCGACGGCATGGCTTTCGTGCATGCGGGCGGCCATGTTACGTCCCGGCAGCTGCAGTCTGGCGAATTATTAAAGATCGATACCGGCTGTATCGTTGCTTTTACGCAAGGGGTCAGCTACGATATACAGTTTGTGGGAGGAATAAAAAATACGCTCTTTGGGGGAGAGGGGGTGTTTTATGCGGCGTTGCGCGGTCCGGGTACTGTATGGATCCAGACCCTGCCCATCAGCCGGCTGGCCGGCAGGATACTCTCTTACGGTACATATAATCGTAAGGAAGAAGGAAGCCTGCTGGGAGGTTTAGGTAATCTGCTGGATGGTGATGGCAGATAATAGTCTGCTTTAAGCAATCAGATACAAAACAAAACACTGGGTTTATTTATCTTTTTCATTCATATCGCTGGTATGGGGCACCACTTACCTGGTGACAGGTAAAAATAAATACCATGAATAAAAATAAAAAAGCAGGATCAGAAGATATTATTATAAAAGAGTATGAACCTTCTCTTCAACCTTACTTCGAACGATTTAATAAAGCCTGGCTCGAAGAATATTTTACCGTTGAACCCATCGATGCATACGTGCTGGAGAACCCGGAGGAAGCAATATTAAAAGAGGGTGGTAAAATTCTTTTTGCAGAATACAAGCGCAAAATCATCGGTACCGTAGCTTTACGCAAACATAAAAACGGTGTTTTTGAACTTACAAAAATGGCAGTGGATAAACCCTATCAGGGACTGGGTGCCGGTAAGATTTTATGCCAGGCGGCTATCGAAGAAGCCCGGCGTCTTAAAGCATCTTCACTCATTCTTTATTCGCAAACAGCGCTTCCAGTGGCATTAAGCATTTACCGTAAGATGGGCTTTGCCGATGTACCATTGGAAAAAGGAGTCTATAAGCGCGCCGATGTAAAGATGGAGATGATCATTCATCCGGCTCAAGCAAAAATGTGATGGGCTGCTTTTTATACGATTTTACCCTGGAGCCATTCTGGATAGCGGGTTCCCATTTACCACTTTTGCGGATCACATTGATGGCAGCTTCTCTTAATTCTTCCGGTCCGGATATAGCTTCCACGTTGCTCACCGTACCGTCTCTGTCTACGATAAACTGTATAATAACTTTTCCCTGTATTCTTTTTGCATACGCTTCTTCCGGGTAGTTGTTGCCCAGGTTCCGGTACAGGAAGCGGCTCCAGGCGTTTAGTCCGCCGGGATATTGCGATTCAATTTGCACGCTTATGAATGGTTCATCCCCGGTGCCGCCGGCTTTTTGAGGAGCATCTACCACGCCGGTACCTACCCCATGCACGGAGGATACCACTGGCGTAATATTATTATCATCGATACCATCGGTATTGGTTAGCCCGATCCGTACATCGGTAAGGTCTTCCTGTTGCGGAGGTTTTTGATTATCGGGAGCCAGCAGGTCCGGTACGATCCGTATAACAGCGAATGAAGTAGTTTTGATCTGCACGGCTGGCTTGGGTGCTGGAGGTGGTACAACAGGCTCGGGGTCTGGTGCTAATTGTTTAATGTCGATGTCGGGTGTTACAAATATGACCGCATGATCATCGCTTTTTTTACCACCTGAAAAAATATAACTGAAGATGATCAATGCCAGTAACGACAGCATGACAAGCATCGATTTCAGTAGGCGTTCGTTATATGTTTTCCGAAGGTTATAAGCACCATAGGCTTTGTTCTTTCCATCAAAAAGGATGTCCAGCAGATCTGCTGTTAAAAGTTGATTGGCTTGCATGTTATTAAGTTTCTAATGAGAGTATAGAAGCATAATAAATCCATAAAGCATTTCACTTTTTTTGAGAAAAAGGATTTTGCTTAAAGTATAACATTCAGGTCGATGGCGCCGTTTCTTCACTGGGAGCCGGACATCAGCTTATTCCTTGCCATCAGGCAACCGCCGATGACCCCCACTTTTTCACCCAGCATGGATAAGCATAAGCGCGTATCCTTGTTAACGAGGTGGAGGGAATACTTATTGAGCGCAGTGCGTATGGGTAAAAAAATATGATCGCCTGTTTCGGTGAGTATGCCTCCCAGTACTACCATTTCCGGGTTAAAGATATTGATAAGCAGCGCGATGCCTTTGCCTATTTTTTCTCCTATTTCGTGTACCAGTTCTATCGACAGCATATCGTCTTTCCGGCAGGCATCTATAATGTCTGCCAGTCGCAGTTCGTCCTTTGCCGGATCTTTTTTGGATAATATGGATGCAGAACCGCTCATTGTTCTTTCTGTAAAAAGCCGCAGCAGTGCCTGACCGGATGCTTCTGTTTCCAGGCAGCCCTTTTTACCGCAATGGCATATAATCTCGTTATTAAATAATGGTATATGCCCGAACTCTCCCCCGAAGCCTGATTTGCCGTAATAGATTTTACCGTCAATGATGATACCCAGTCCTATCCCATAACCGAGGTGAATGAAAAGTACGTTCTTCTCGTCTTTTACCATACCATTATGGAACTCTCCATAAGCCATCGCCCGGGAATCGTTTTCAAGAAAGGTGCGGATGCCAAGCAGGTCTTCCATCGTTTTGCTGAGAGGTTCGTCCTTGAAATGAAAATAGTCGTAACTATGCCCTGTCTGGGAATGAATTCGTCCCGGCAGATTAAAGCAGATGCCGAGGATCGATTTTTTAGAAACCCCGGAATCTTTGATAAATGCGTTCACCATCCGCATGACCCGGCTAAGACAGGCCGGCGTATTGGTAAGCAAAAACGGAATATTGATTTTTACGGATACTAGGTTTCTGGTAAAATCAATAAGTCCTATGTTGATATAAAAATGATCTACATCCACTCCTATAAAATAACAGGCTTCGGCGCGTAAGCCATAGATATTGGCGGGGCGGCCTCCGGTAGAATCAATTTTACCGTAATCGTGTATCAGCCCGTCTTTTATCAGTTCCGCGATGAGTGAAGTAGCTTTCGGGTAACTGATATTGAGGGAAGTGACCAGGTCGCTGATGGCGGCATTGCCCGACTGGTCGAAATAAGAAATGATAGAACGTTTGAGCGACTTGTTCTTATAGGCTACCCCCGACGGATTTTCCTCGCTGAATACATTAAAAAGAGCGTGCGGGTAGGCCATATAAGAATAAATGAATTAACAAATATATTTAAAAAGAAAATGAGATTTTAAAATAAATATATAAATTTGATTTATCTTTTTTATAATAATGAAAAAGTAATTTCATCGGAACTATCAAACACACCATAACATGAGCGCGACTACTCCCCGAAAACTGAACATCGATCTGGCCGATACTTTCGAGCGTATACCGGTAAAAATATATCCTTCTCCGGCTGAAGGAGCTAAATGGGTGGCCAGGGAAATAGCCGGTCTGATACGTGAAAAAGCGGCAGCAGGTAAGCACTGCATCATAGGTTTCGCAACCGGTTCCACTCCCAAGCCACTGTATGCAGAACTGGTAAGAATGCATAAAGAAGAAGGGTTAAGCTTTAAAAATGTGATCGCTTTTAATCTCGATGAATACTACCCTATAGAAAAAGATGCCCTGCAAAGCTATAACCGTTTTATGCGCACGCAACTGTTCGACAAGGTGGACATCGATCCCGCCTCCTGCCATATTCCCGACGGACAAATACCCAAAGAACAGATAAAGGCCCACTGTCTTGCTTATGAGCAGCAGATAGCCGATGCGGGTGGCGTTGATATACAGATACTGGGAATAGGAAATAATGGTCATATAGGATTCAATGAACCCGGTTCGTCCATACATTCCAAAACAAGACTGATAACCCTGGATCATAGCACGCGCATGGCTAACTCGTACGAGTTTGCCGGTATATCCGAAGTGCCGCGACTGGCCATCACGATGGGTATCGGCACTATATTGAAGGCGCGTAAAATTATATTGATGGCCTGGGGGCAGGCAAAAGCACCCGTGGTGCAAATGGCTGCCGAAGCGGATGTAACGGAACACGTACCCGCATCGCTGCTGCAAACGCATGATGACGCTGTTTTTGTGGCCGACGAAACGGCCGCCGCCCAACTCACCCGCATTAAGTTTCCCTGGCTTACGGGTGATTGCGTATGGACACCGCAAATGATCCGCAAAGCGGTGGTGAACATGGCCCTGAAAGCCGGTAAGCCGATATTGAGTCTTACCAATAACGACTACAACGAATACGGCCTCAGCGACCTGCTCGTGGAAAAAGGTGACGCCTATGAAATAAACCTGCAGGTATTTTACCTGATGCGCGATACCATTACCGGCTGGCCCGCCGGCAAACCGAACGCTATTATCCCGGCTCACCCCGAACGATCGGACCCTTATCCCAAACGCGTGATCATATTCTCTCCGCATCCCGATGACGACATTATCAGCATGGGAGGTACGTTCCAGCGTTTGCACGACCAGGGGCATGAGGTACATGTAGCTTACCAGACTTCGGGCAATATAGCGGTAACTGATGAATTTGTAACCCGCTTCCTCGATTTTGCCGTAGGCTTCGAGCAGCTCGTGGGCACCGATAGCAAAAAAGCACAGGACGTCTTGCAGGAAGCGCGGGAATTTATACGCACCAAACGCTCAGACCAGATCGATACCCCGGAGATCAGGGCTATCAAAGGACTGATCCGCCGCTGCGAAGCCGCTGCTACCTGCCGCTATGTGGGCCTCAGAGAAAACAATATTCATTTTCTGAACCTTCCGTTTTATGAAACGGGGACCATCGAGAAAAACCCTATGGGGGAGGCGGATATCCAGCTTACCATAGAGCTCCTGCGCGACATCAAGCCGCACCAGTTGTTCTGCGCCGGTGACCTGGCCGATCCGCATGGTACGCATAAGGTATGCCTCGACATCATATTCGAAGCTTTCCGGCGTATACAGGCGGAAGGCGATGAATGGATAAAGGATTGTTGGGTATGGCTGTATAAAGGAGCCTGGCAGGAATGGGATTTGAACGAGATCGAAATGGCTATCCCCATGAGTCCCGACCAAGTACGTAAAAAACGCTTCGGAATTTTTATACACCAATCGCAGAAAGACATGGTACCTTTCCAGGGCAGCGATGCCCGTGAATTCTGGCAGCGGGCAGAAGACAGAAATGCCAATACCGCTAACCAGTATGCTCAACTGGGACTTACCCGTTACGCGGCGATGGAGGCATTTGTAAGGTGGCAGTAAACAATTAATACATTTACACTATGGTACTAATAGCAGATAGCGGATCTACGAAAGCCGGGTGGTGTTTGCTGAATGGCGACAAAGCGGAACGTATCAAGACCCAGGGACTAAGTCCTTTTTTTCTCAGCAGTGCACAGATAGCGACCATCCTTCAGAACGAGTTGCTTCCCGGCCTGCCGCAGGCGTGTCTTGTCCGCAAGATCCGCTTTTACGGAACGGGCTGCTCAATCCCGAAGAATGTGGCGATCGTTAAAGAAGCACTGGCCAGCGTGTTCCCTGATGCACAGGACATACACGTAGAACACGACCTGATGGCCGCGGCGCATTCGCTCTGCGGAAACAAGGAAGGCATTGCATGTATACTGGGAACGGGCTCCAACTCCTGCTACTTTAACGGCCTTTCCATTGAAAGGAACAGTCCGGGCCTGGGCTATATACTTGGTGATGAGGGAAGCGGTGCCTACCTGGGTAAAAAGTTATTACAGTCATATCTCTACGGACGTTTCGATACTGCATTAAAAGCCCGGTTCGAGGAACAATTCGGGGTAACGGAAACAGAAGTACTGGAAAAAGTATATAAACATCCCCTGGCCAACAGGTATATGGCATCTTTTACCGTATTTCTGTCGGCTAACAGGCAGCATCCCACTATAGATGCCATTCTATATTCCGGCCTGGAAGATTTTTTCAGTGAGCATATTACCACTTACAAACAAAGTAAAGAAGTACCTGTTCATTTTACCGGAAGCATTGCCTGGGTATTCAGTGATGTTATCAAAAGCCTGTGTAATAAATACGGGCTCATATTAGGTACAATAGAGAAAGAGCCCATGGATGGTCTTATCCGGTATTACCAGGATCACCAGGACAATACTTATTTGGTAACTCTCTGAACATCTTTAACCGTTATAAGCCTTCCCTTGTTTCCCCAACTATTGGTGATATAAGTAGTGATATCAGCGATCTCTTCATCGCTGATACCGGGTGCAGGCATAGGTACGCTGTATTTTATACCATTTACCGTTATCGGTTCGCTAAGTCCGAACTTCTGGGCATAAATAGCTTTATCAATATTTTTGGCAAAATAGGATGATTTTGCCAATGGGGGGATAGTACCCGGTGTTCCCTTACCATCTCCCAGGTGGCAGGTGATACAAAGTTCTCCGTACAATTCTTTACCCCTTGCCTTACTCTCTTCCAGTTTTTTATTTTGCAAAGGCACACTGAAGGCGAGCGTTGCTATCATCGTTATGGCCGACACGCCGGTAAATATCCTCTTGTATTCCACTGTCTTTTTATTTTATAACGGGAACGATTTTTATAATTTTGCCAGCCCCTTCCACCGTAAGATAGATAAAGCCCTCGGGCGACACCGCTACCGTTCGTACGCGGCCGATACCCTGGAATAGTTTTTCCTGGTGCACTACTTTATCTCCCTCAAGTTCTACGCGCTCCAGGTATTGCTTGGCCATAGAACATACCAGTATATTACCCTTCCATGAAGGATATTTATCGCTGTTGATAAACACCAGGTTGCTGGTACCGATGGAAGGCCTCCAGAAAGTAACCGGTTGTTCCATGCCTTCCATAACACTGTCCTTAGAGATCAGTTTGCCATCGTAGTCGATACCGTACGTTATTTTCGGCCAGCCATAATTTTTGCCCTTACGGATGATGTTCAGTTCATCGCCGCCCATGGGCCCATGCTCTGTTTCCCATAATTGTCCTGTAAAAGGGCTAAGTGCAAGACCCTGGGGATTTCTATGGCCATAAGAATAAATGGCTTTGATGGCGCCGGGGGTATCTATAAAGGGATTGTCGGCCGGAATACTTCCATCATCTTTTACCCGGTATATTTTCCCGTTATACAATTCCAGCGACTGTGCTTTTTCTTTTTCTCCTCTTTCACCAATAGAAAAATACAGGTAACCATCCGTACCGAATTCCATCCGTCCGCCGAAATGAACGCCTCCTTTGCTGAAGGGGGAACCTTTAAATATAATCTGCTGATCCGTCAGTTTGCTGCCAGACAGTTTTGCCCGCATAATATAAGTAATAGCCCCGGTTGGTTTTGCCGGATCGTCGGGAGCGGCATAAGAAATATATATCCACTCGTTATTCTTGTAATCGGGGTGCAGCTCAAGATCGAACAGTCCGCCCTGGGAGCGGTTGTATACTAGTGGTACGCCCTCTATGGGAGTTTCTACCAGTTTATTATCGCGGATAACACGGATCTTACCCGTTTTATCGGTCACCAATATATCTCCGCCCGGCAGAAATACCATTCCCCAGGGTACGCTTATTCCTGTTTCGATCGTCTCGGTAGTAAATTCCAGTTTTTCCGAACGTATGTTCTTTTCCTGGCTGTAGCAGGATGTCAAACTGCCGCTGAGTAATAGGGTGATGAGAAGGAATCGCGTTCCCATTTTTTGAAATATGGCTATCATTAATTTATTTTAGGGCATAAACATACAATATTAATGCGTAAACAGGATGTGTGAAATGGACATATATGATTACCTGGTTATTACGGTCGGTAAAGTGTTACTGGATAGTTTATGTTAAGGTACGGTAATGCCTTTTTTTCTTATTTCCTCTAAGAAAGCTGAGACAGGCAACCAGGCGTAACTTAATTGCTGATTTAGTTTCCTCGTCCTCAATCATTTAGGGAAATTGCACGAAATCGGAAAATATAATAGAACACGATTGTGTATCATGAGCTTTTTTTCTCTATATTCGCTTAGTGATTACTAAGCATAGTCCCTGTAAGTCTCAACAAAAACAACCTTCAATTCTATATAAAAAAAGTGCTACTATCGATTTATATAAAAATAAGTTGATAATAGATACCTATTGTTTTCAATCAATTATATTATAAGTAGAGGCTAGCTGGAGTGCATTTATTTCATATTTAGTTAATAAGCAGCGAGTTGTGATGTGACCAATTTCTTTTAATATTGCATTAAAATGGCTATATAATTTTTATTGTAGTTATGTAGTTTTTCCATCCACAATATGCGATATTTCACCTATCCCATGGTTAAAATATTTTAAACCAATCCCATTATATATTTTGAATATTATACTGGTAATTATTACCGGCTGATATGTATTTATAGTTTTTAGTAAGGCGACAAAAATGTTCTGAAACTACCTTTATGAAGCAACTAACCAGTACCCCGGAGTGGATCTCTGCTTTTCACAATGGTGATGGGGCTCCGTTTAGAGAATTATTTGATACTTATCATAGTAAGCTGGTATTTTTTAGCTGGCAGATGATTGACCGTCAGGATGCCGCAGAAGATATTGTTTCCGATACGTTTGCCAAATTATTTCGCGATAGAAAAAAGTTTGAAACGATTGACCATATAGCTGCTTTTCTATATACTGCCGCGCGTAATGCTTCCCTGGACCATATTAAGCACATCCGTCGTAAGACGGCTTCCCATGCGGAAATAGAATACCTCACTGATGAAAGCAATGAAGACATCGAGAAAAGAATTATATACGGCGACTTACTGAAGCGTGTCGTTCTTGAAATCGACTGCCTGCCTGAATCACAGCGCGAGGTTATGAAACTTGCTTATGTTGAAGGATACAAAGATGAAGAGATTTCGAAACAGCTTTCTTTATCTAAAAGTACTATCCGTGTATATAAAGGCCGGGGTATTGAATTTCTGCAAAACGCACTTTCCAAGAAGGATATACATATCAGCAATGCCCTGTTGCTAACGTTGCTTATTAACTATTCAACTACCATCTAAGTGAATTAATAAGTTCCTAAGTGGATACTTATACATCTTCTGCTATTTATCTCCAAAGCTATAATCTTTTATTGTAATTATTCGTTGCATGCTCTTCGTTTATAGATAATGTATAGTTTTTAAAATTTATTATTTATATATTCAATTTCTTGTAACATAATTAATACATCTGTCGTAACATCATCACAACACCTTTCAAAAGGTTTTACATAACATAAGAATTACTCGTGGTAAATAACCAAAGAATTACGGATCTTATTTTTAAAGATTTACAAGAAACCTTAACCTCATCAGAGCGAGTGGAGCTAGATGAGTGGTTAAAGCAGAATGAACATCTTCGCAAATATGTGGAAGAGTTTGGAATTGAAAGGCTTGCAAATGCAAGGGATGTTGATGCAATGAAAAAGATATTAAAGAATGAGGATTACCGGCGGGAATATACCGAGAAGCTGCTTTTACCAGGCCGTACAGCCTTTTTCAACAGGCCCTTCTTTCGCATAGCCGCTTCCATTATTATACTATTAGGGTGTGTAACAGTTGGCTGGTTGTTCGGTTACGGTCCCAATAAAGCGGAAAAGCATACTGATTCAGTTGCCAGTCAGGATGTAGCACCAGGTGGGGACAGGGCAATACTCACGCTTTCCGATGGCAGCCAGCTTTTACTGGACAGTGCCGCAAACGGAACGCTTACGCAACAGGGTGGCACCCAGGTAGTGAAGCTGGCCGACGGGCAACTGGCTTACAACGTCTCTGGCGAATCGGAAAACACAGTTCTTTATAATACTATGAGCACACCGCGTGGAGGACAATATCGTATAACCCTTCCTGATGGTACAAAAGTGTGGTTAAACGCTGCTTCTTCTATTAAATATCCTACTCAATTTTCAGGTAATGAACGTCGGGTAAGCGTTACAGGTGAGGTTTATTTAGAAGTTGCAAAAAACAGTTTCATACCTTTCTACGTGGATGCCGAAGAAGCAGACATCCAAGTATTGGGGACAAGTTTTAATATCAACGCCTACAAAGACGAGCCTGTATTGAAGACTACCTTACTGGAAGGTAGTTTGAAAGTGAATAGTAAAAAGGGAAGTGGACTATTAACTCCCGGCGATGAAGCAGTCATAAGACTTAAGGATGCTCATTTCAGTATAAATGAAGCAGCTGATCTTAAAAAGACAGTAGCCTGGAAGAACGGTGAATTTAGTTTTGAAAAAGCGAGTATCAATGATATCATGCGTCAGTTGAGTCGCTGGTATGATGTAGAAGTGGAATATAAGGACGTAATAAGTGGCGGCTTTTATGCCAGCATTAAACGCAGTGAAAATATCAGTAAAATTTTGCAGCTATTATCCCTGACCAATAAAGTAGATTTTTTGATTGAAGGAAAAAAGATAACGGTAACAAAACACAAAGAACCCTAAACCCAGACACCGGCAACTATCATCTATGGTTATTGAACCATTAAACGCTATCCAAACGATTCTTTTGCTTGTATGTAATAATTTAAACTAAGCGCGATCTCCTTCTTATAGCAGGAGTAAAAAGTTAACCCGGAAATTAAAATTTAGCAGTAATTATTCAATCACCAAACACCCATGCAAAAGTATCAATCAACTGATCTTTGCAATTTGCTTCCGTATGCCCCTAACAAGCGAAGTATTTTGCAATTGAAGAAACTGACCAGGATCTTTAAGTTAACAACTCTAATTGTTACATTCCTTTGTCTCCAGGCCAGTGCGGCTACTTACTCGCAACTGGTAACTATTTCAGCCAACAAAACACCGTTTAAAAAAGTAACGGATGCTATTGAGCAACAGACAGATGTCAAATTTATCTGGCATGATGAGTTGCTGGAATTGTCTAAACCTGTTACATTGGAACTGAATAAAGTGCCTTTGGAAGAGGCGCTTTTAACGTTGTTTAAGGGACAGGTATTGTCTTACGTTATTAAGGATCAGTATGTGATTGTACGGACACTTCAGCCTCTGGTGGTTCAACCTGCTAGTTGGGGCGACCCTGGAAATGTAAAAGGGAGAGTGACTAATGAAAAGGGGGAGCCTTTATCAGGAATATCCGTATCTGTTAAGGGAAGCCGTAAAATGGTAGTTACTAATGATAAGGGGGAGTTCGAGATAGATGGGGTTGAGGGGAATGCGACGTTAGTGATAAGCGGGGTGAGTCATGAGCAGCAGGAAGTGAAGTGGAAGAGTGGGGAAGGGGTGACGGTGGTGTTGAAGGACCGGGTGAATGAGTTGGATGAGACGGTGGTGGTGGCTTATGGGACTACGACGCAGCGGGCGAATACGGGGGCGGTAACGGTGGTGAAGGGGGAGCAGATACAGAATTTGCCGAATAGGAGTTTTGATAGGAGTTTGCAGGGATTGGTGCCGGGGTTATTGGTGACGAGCGGTTCCGGTCAACCAGGCGGTGGCTTAAGCAATTTTGTATTAAGGGGTATAGCAACAGGTGGGCAACCTATCTCTGGCGAAACATATAGAAATCCACTGATAGTAGTTGATGGCGTACCTGTTACTCAAGATCCTTTAGAGGTTTCTGGCTCGAGTTCCGGACCATCGGCAAGCAACCCAATAGCACAGTTAAATCCATCTGATATCGAATCAATTTCCATACTTAAGGATGCGGCAGCAATCTCATTATATGGCTCAAAAGCAAGCAATGGGGTAATATTAGTCACAACAAAAAAAGGAAAAGCAGGGAGAACAATGTTTAATTTTCGTCACCAAACTGATGTTTCTGAACGGCTAAAAGAAATAGAAGTACTGAACAAGGATCAGTATCTTGAACTTGTATACGAAGCGTATAGAAATTCGATTCCCGGAATAAAAGATAGTCAAATCAAATCCGACCTAATCAGTAAATTTCCATATCAGGTTTCGTTGCCTGGGGATACTAGTTTTTATCCCGCCTCTGATTGGAGCAGCAAATTGTACAACAATGCAGCGGTTACAGTGGTAAACGAGATATCTATGTCTGGCGGAAATGAAAAAAGCAATTTTTATATAAATTTAGAATGGATCAAGCAAGACGGCGTAGTAAAAAAGACTGGCTTCGACAGGAAATCGATTCGTTTTAATTATGAAAACAGACCTGCATCGTTTCTCAAGGTTGGTCTAAATACAACTTTATCATATAATATTCAAAACTATAGTAGCGGTGCAGAAGCAGGAGGTGTATTATCGTTATCACCATTAAATTCTATTCGAGATGCTAATGGTAAATTTATTTATAATTACGGTTGGGGATTTGGCTCTTCCGGTAACGGCCTTCGTGCCAACCCTCTGGCGGAGGTGGAGTTAAATATCAATCGTAATACTTCTTATCGTGGTTTGAGTAGGATATATGGGGAAATGATTTTTTTGAAGCATTTCACTTTTACTTCAACCATTGGTGTTGATTTTATTGCCAATGAAGCAAAGCAAAAAGTAGATCCTCTGTTAGTTATATCTGCAGAGACTGTTTCCGGTATTGGTAAAATAACTGATGTTATGGTAAGAAACGCCAATATTATAAGTAATAACATATTACGATTTAACAGAGCATTTAATAAGAGTCATAGTGTTAACCTACTTGTTGGGCAAGAAGCACAGATACTCACGAGAAAGCATAATTTAATTGAGAGGAGAGGTTTGTCAAGTAACCCAACAAGCACACAAGTTCTTGCCGGGACAACCTCGCTAGGCGGCGACGACAAACAGACCTTGCTTTCTTATTTCGGCCAGGCAAATTATGACTTTCGCAATAAATACCTTTTATCCGGAAATATTCGTTCTGACGGGTCGTCTGTTTTTGGTGACAATAAAAGATTTGGAACCTACTGGTCCGTAGGAGGCGGGTGGGTTGTTTCCGAGGAACCGTTTATGAAAAGGCTTAATAAAAAATGGGTAGACCAGTTAAAATTTAGAGGTAGTATTGGGACTGCCGGCAGTTCCGCTGCCATATTAAATACTATTCAGTTCGATGCGCTTACGTTGGTCAGCTATCTCAATAATGTTGCTGTTTTTCCTGATAGGGGTAAACCTGGCAACCCTGACATTCAATGGGAGCGAACCTTTACTTGGGATGCAGGAATAGAAGTTAGTCTCTTTAACGAGAGATTACGGATTATAGCTGACGTTTATAATCGGAAAACGTCCAACCTGATTGCTTCTGGTGTAACACTCCCTGGTGCCACGGGTTTTTTCTCCATTACCGACAATATCGGCGACTTAAGAAATAAGGGAATAGAATTGTCTTTGTCTGTTGAAATAGTTCGCATCAGAAACTTTAGCTGGAAGGTAAATGCCAATTGGAGTAAGAACGAGAATACTTTGACGAAGTCTTTTTTTCCTGAAAGGAGAGTAGGGAACGCAGTAAATAAAGTAGGCTATGCCTATAATTCATTCTATTTAAAACGTTGGGCTGGGGTAAATTCAACAAATGGGGCACCAATGTGGATGGACTCAACAGGTAAGCCAAGCGAAGATTACAATGCTTCTAAGCCGGATATTACTGGGAAAATTCAACCTGATGGTTTTGGAGCTATCACCAATACTTTTTCTTATAAAGGGTTTGAGCTATCTGCCATGTTATATTACCAATATGGATTTCAGATTTTATATGTAGGAAATATATTGCAAAATGATGGAGGTAATCCCTACGTGAATCAAAGTAAAGCGGCTTTTGATAGATGGCAAAAACCTGGTGATATAGCAAGCAATCCCAGGAGACTATTAAATGGTTTACCACCAGGCTCAGCTATCCGCGATAGGGGGACCGAGTCTTCTACACGGTACCTATATGACGGTGATTTTATAAGATTATCCAATGTGTCATTGTCTTATAATTTCCCCAAAAGTATATTTAGCAGGATGAGATTAATGTCGCTGGAATTATACATACAAGGACAAAATTTGATGACATGGACTAAATATTCAGGACAGGATCCTGAAAACATGAATGTATTTGGAGTAGGTAATTTTCTTTATCCGCAACAAAGATCTTTTACAATAGGTCTTAAAGTCGGTTTTTAAACGTACGCAAGTATAATTACAAATAATATTTTTATGAGTTATTTAAAGATTAGAACAATTATTATTCGTACAGGGTATTGCTTAATCGCTTGTATGGCACTCGGTCATACCTCGTGTAAAAAGGACTTCCTTGAGGTTGAAAACACAGGTCAACTTTACCGGCAAAATTATGTAAAGGACCTAACTACGATGGAACACTTTTTAAACGGAATATATATCTTGATTAATGGAATATATGAGCATGGGTACACGGCATCATATCCTGATCTTGTGGCCGACAATTTAAAACCGGCTTCCGCCACTTCGTCGCAATTATTATTACCTCATTATGCATGGTCTCAACAGGCGGAGGACTTGCTTGAGTTTATACCGAGTTCTTTGTCAATGTCCATGAATAGTAGTTGGACAAATGGCTACCAAATAATAAGAGCGTGTAGCTTCGTAATCGAAGACATTGAAAAGTACCGTAGTGAGAATTCTTCCAAAGCAGACAATATAAAGGGACAGGCTTATGCCATAAGAGCAATGGTACATATTAAGCTCGTTAATATATTCGCTCAGAGCTACAAGTTCACTGATGATGCGTCACACCCCGGCATTCCTTATATTAATACGTCAGACATATCAAAACCATATAGCCGACAAACTGTTTCAAAAGTCTATGACAATATAATTGCCGATCTTGATGACGCCATTCAGTTGTTACCTTCTGAGGTAACTGATACCAGGTATATGAACAGTGCGGCTGCTAAGGCTTTTTTAGCAAGAACTTATTTGTTCAAGGGAGATTATACTAATGCCAAAAGCCTTGCTGCTGAAATTTGTCTGCGGTTCCCACTTTTGAAGATAACTGGAGGGTATCCCAGTGCTCTCTTTAGGAATAGATTACCATCTCAGACAGAAGTTATGTATCGATTGGTGCCAATTAATATCTCTGGGAATCTAAGTAATTTTTTGGGTAGATTTTTTGTCTCGCCGTTAAATTACATGCCAACCAATGATATAGTTACATTATTAACCGAAAATCGAGATGATGTACGTAAGTTTTGGGTGACAAATGGAAATGTTACCAAGTTTCCGACTGGAGCGGCACCCGAAGTATCGCCACAGCCCTTATCGCCGGCCAGTGCCTATTACCCTTCAATGATTCGATCTTCAGAAATGTTTTTGACTGTCTCTGAGTGTGCTGCGAAGCTGGGAGATGAAGTCACAGCCAGGAGTTTTTTGGATTCCGTTCGTCAAAGGGCTAATCCTTCTGTGGGTAAATTGTCTGCAACTGGGGCTGCCTTATTAGATTCAATCTATAAGGAAAGACGCAAAGAGCTGTGCTTTGAAGGGATTAGAATGTTTGACCTTCAACGCATGAAAATGAGTGTGCAAAGAGGAGTTGACGCGGTTTTTCCTAATGCAATCAGTTTACCATTTTATAGTAAAATGGCTGTAGCACCTATTCCTGTTTGGGATGTAAAGCTTGCGGGTCTTTCACAAAATCCAGGATATTAATTTTTACCAGCACATATAGCCTTTTGTGTAGTTCAATAACAGGTACCTGCGACTGATTTCAATGTGAAGAAGGCATCAAACTACAAACTTTCCGTATTGATTCCAGCAAGTCCGACATTACAATTTACCATAGTTATGCCAGCAGGATAAATAGCATTTTAAGTAGAAGGGTACAAAAAACATAACTGAGTTAGTCATCAGCAATTAATTATAATCATAAGACACGTGAAAGCAATAATAACGTTAATTCTACTAGTTGTATGTATCGGTACGGTAAAAGCGCAGATGGAATCCATAAAACATGATGGTAAAATCATTCTTGAAGGAGCAGGTTTAGCTAAGTTAAGTGAAAATGGTAATGTTGAGATTGTTTCCGGTCCCCATCCATCTATAAAAATAGGATATCAAGAAGAGGAAACAAAAAAATTTTATCAGAGCGATACTAATAATATCCCAAAATGGAAATGGCACACATCAATTCCTATATATGTTCGGGGAAATTTTTTAGGATACCGATCTGTTTTCTCATTAGTATTGGAACCTGGGGACAGCGTTCGCATCGAATATGAGGGTAATAATATGACTTTTACAGGAAGAGGTGCAGACAAATGTCAGTTAATTTACCTGCTTCAGCGAATTAAAGACAGCCTCGCAGGACTTCCTGAATACCACCGTCAGTTAACACTGTGGCCACGCTTTAAATCAGTAAAAAATTTCATGATATGGGATTCTTACTTGAACACAATGTTACGATGCTGTACTCCGTTGGTTGAAAGCTATAAATCCTTTCTATCTCCTTTTGCATTTAACGCTATCAAAGTAAACTTATTTACTTGGATCGAAGATGCAAGAATTCAGGCTTTTTTAACACTAAGGGGGCAGGCTCCTCAGCAGAGCAGAAAGGGGAACGATCCAATTGTCAACCAGGCAGGATTAAGTAATTCGGATCTTATTGTTATGTATGATTCAATGTTTAATAGCCCTGCCGCTCATTGGTTGCAGTATGAAGCTCCTCTAGTAACCGATCCAGCTTACTTGTACCATAAAATTATATTGGATGTATATAGGGAGAAGAAAATGTTCTTCAAAGAGTCAGACACTTCAATTTTGGACAGGGAAAAGTACGAGATGTTTTACAACGCTGCTAAAAAGAAATATAAAGGTATTATCCGCGAGGCTGTTTTATCCTATATTTTTTGGTATACGCGGGGTGCGTTTTATAAGGTAGGCTTCACACCTGAGATTGAAAAAATTTTAGCCGATTATTATTCTCAATCTAAGTATCCTGAATATAAGGAATATACCAGGAAATCTGAACTCGAGCAAAGAACCCGGCATAATAAACGGGTTGCACCTGATTTTTCTCTTAAAGATGCTTATGGCCAGGTATTTACACAAGAAAAATTGAAAGGGAAGGTAGCAATTATTGATTTTTGGTATACGGGTTGTGTGGGGTGTGTTGAAATGAAATCTGCTCTAAACGAAGTAAAATTGCATTTCAAAGGAGATTCTAATGTCGTTTTTGTCAGTATTTCAATTGATGAAAATAAAGATATCTGGTTAAAAAATATAATTCAAAAAAAGAATGGCGATAGTCATAATATAGATATTTACACGGGGGGTAAAGGCAGTTCACATGAAGTTATAAAAAGATATGGAGTTGCCGGATACCCATCACTTCACATAATCAATCCTTTCAATAAAGTTTTGTATGCTAAGCAGGCTCCCGATTTAAACGATGAAGAGAGAGGGCGGCTCCTCGAACTTATTCAGAATCAAGCAGTCTTGACAATGGATGGGCCCTATGTTTTTCACAATGGGGATTCTTCTGTCATCTATTCGATTGCTGGTACGTCGGTGACCACTTCCCAACACTTAAAGGACCAGGCTACCGTTTTACAGGTTCAGTCAGACATATACAACCAAACTTTCCCTGTTTCCCTCAAGAATGGCCATAAGGCTGAAAAATCTGTTTATGCAAAACCTGAAAAGCTTTTAGCCTTGTCGGATATAGAAGGCAACTTTGATATGTTCCGTAAATTGTTGCAGGCAAACGGGGTGATTGACGAGAAATTTAACTGGATTTTTAGCAATGGTCATTTGATCCTTATTGGAGATATGTTTGACCGCGGAAACCAGGTAACTGAATGTTTATGGCTTATTTATTCGTTGGAGGAAAAGGCCAAAATATCAGGAGGGTATGTACATTATATCCTTGGCAATCACGAGATAATGAATTTACGAGGTAATCACCGATATGTACAACAGAAATACTCGCGCAATGCGGACTTGTTGAAGATAAAACTCCCTCGCCTATATGGAGAAAATAGCGAATTGGGCCGGTGGCTTCGAACTAAAAATGTGATGGAAAAAGTTGGCGATATTTTATTTGTTCATGGAGGTATTTCTGATGATGTAAGTCAAACTAATCTAAGTGTCGATGAAATAAATGAATTACTGAGACCTTACTACGCCTCTGTAAATATAGATTCCTCTAACTCGGCGCTGATGAAGATCAACAGTACGAGTACCTCGCCTTTTTGGTACCGGGGTTACTATGCCGAAGTTAATCTCAGACCTTCTATGCAGCAAATCGATGATGTTTTACAACGATTCGGTGTTAACCAAATAATTACGGGGCACACCATCGTAGAGGGTTCTATAAGTGCCCATTATAATGGAAAAGTAATAAATACAGATACTGAACATGCTAGGGGTAAGTCAGAGGCTCTACTCGTAGAAGGCTCAACTTATTACCGAGTTAATACAAATGGCAATAAAACATTATTGTTTCCGTCAGAAACTTTACTAAAATATAGTCCTGATAAGGCTACATCTGTAAATTGAATCCGTATATATTTAAGTGCATTCAGTACAAACTGAGCATTTTTCATAATCGGTTGCGCTTTATTATAATATACGCCTATACAATAAATAACTTACAACTGCAAGGAAAATGCAGTACCGCATAATACTTTAGTGTTACAATTTAATGGCCATTCATTGTTCTTATTTTTTAACATCTTAAATTTTTTTTATGCAAAAAACATCATTAAAAAAACTGTCCATTTTAGGACTTGTATTAGTAGCCGCCTCTGCAGTTACTGCTGCAGTTGTGCCTAACCAAATCTCTGATAAGAGGGATAATGCAAATAACGGTTCATTGCGCCAAACTTTAACATCTGGGGGAGATTGGACTTGTGTCGCTAATTCACCTGGTACTGGTGTAACTTGTACAGTTACGGATAATTCATCAGTCGATACAACCGGCGGAGGGAGTGGTTCAAGCGTTACACAGGTTAATGGAAGGGACACGCTTGGGAATACATCACTGACTGGTATAGGTGGAAATGACAGTCAAGGTGGTGCTTAATTAGTATAGTATTGTGATTTCTCAGACAGAGAGTCCTACCGATACATGAGACGTAACTTTCTCATACAAAGTATGAGAAAGTTACTTTTTTAACTGTGGAAAATAATAATATAAGCATTCCACTGCGAATATGCCCCACTTACACTTGGATCTACAATTTCAATGTATTATTAAGAATGTAAGAAAATTTTATGCAAGAGACATCAATAAAAAGCTGTCTATTTTAGGATTTGTATGGATTGCTTTCTCCGCAGTTATGGCTGACGTTTTGACTGACAACAACCCGGAAAGAGAGATATACCCACAATGGTTCTTTAATTGAGTTGAGTCAACCCGTCAGTGTTATTTTATCGTTTTTTATATTTCTCAAACTGGCATTACTTGTACTCTTACTAGAATGTCAGAAACAACCGATGGAACAATCAGACGGTGAAGCTTAACAATATACAAAGAAAGAAAGGATGGGTAATACTGACAGACTATTTAGGCGGAGTTGCGAGCGCATGCTGAGCTTAGTATCTTATTGTGCATCCCCGTATTGATCAATGCCTATTCATAGTACGTAACCCTAATATTTAGTATAAGAAAGATACCTTCTTATACATGTGTCGTATGAATTAATATTTTATTCAAGTATACTATACGATTAATTTTTTTTATGCAGAAGATATCGATGAAAAAAATATTCCTTTTAACACTTGTATTGGCTGCCGCTTCCGCAGTTACCGCTGCAGTTGTGCCTAATAAAATTCCTGATAAGGATAAAAATAACAAAAATGGTTCATTACGGCAGGATGCAACATCTGACTATGATTGGTACTGCGTTGCTAATTCACCCTGGACAAATGTTAGTTGTAGTTTACTGACTCAATTAATTTCACTGGATTAATGGAGGATATGTCGAGCTATACAGAAGATATGGGGTACGGAGATACCATTGATAATACATCAATGTGGGGTATTTATGGCGGTGATAGTGTAGGCGGTGGTAATGATTAGCGTATTATGATTTCACAATATTATAGACATCTATGTCTATCATGTCTGGAAATTATTGTACTATACATGATCAAGTTATCTTTAATTATTGGATGTATAAAATAATATTCCAATGCAAGAATACTGCACCCTATTCTGCTACTTTTGATTATTCTTCTGAACTTAATGATTGATTATAATGCGGCGCAGATGACTACTGACAGTTAATAGGTTAATTTGACCTAATTTCTATTTATCAAATAAAATATTCTTGTCGTATGAGATATTTTACCACCTGGACGATAATTTGTCTGACTTTTGCTGATTTCATATATTCTAGTTGTAAACAATCACCATCTGTTGTAGCGAGTACTTATACTTACGTTGAACCTAAGTATGGAAATATTCAACTTCAGGCTACTAACGACAGTTTGCATTACCCCTTAAGCAAAAGCACATATAACGATATTGAATCATTCAATTATTTTATAGCTAATGGGGCATCTTTCATATCTTTTTTTGACGAACGTTCCGCAACCATCACCATTTACGAATTTCTTTCGCAGAAAAGAATTGATAAAATTAAATTAAAAAAAATTATGGAGGGCCGGTCCCTGTATAAACCGTCGGTTTATATAAGAAATTTTGATAGCATATTTATTACAAACGGAGCGTTGTTATATATGTTTAATAGTAAAGGAGAGAAGAAGATAAGCATAGACTTTCTTACTGGAACTGATAAATATGCGGTTTTTGAGAACTATAAACCTCCTGTGCTAAGTGGTAATAATTTATACGTAGGTGTACGGCCCTATGTAGAAGAAACCTCGTTAGAAGCCATCAGAAAATGGAAATTGCTGTATGCGTTCAATTTAACAAATAATAAACGAGAAATGTTTTATAGTTTGCCGGAGGTGTATCGTGAAAATTTATATGGCTATTCTTTCATGAACTATACCTACTGCTATAATGATAAGGGGAACTTTGTATTTTGTTTTCCTGCCGATACGGCTATTTATGAAACAGATCTAATGGGATACCATAGGTCTTACTATGCCAAAAGTCGTTTTCAGGATGCCCCCATTCAACCAATATCAAAAGAAGTGATTGAGAATGATAAAGGATATAATGAATTTCGTAAAAGAGATTCCTATGGTGCTATCTTTTTCGACCCATATAGAAAACGGTATCTGCGCTTGGTAAGGCATAGAGCGGCCGACACAGATCAGATCTCACTAAATAGTGAGAAGATTCAAAGCATTATGATTTTAGATGATAATTTTAAGATTATCGGAGAGTCCGTGATCACAGATGATTTTTCTTTTAGCTCTATTTTTTTTACAGTTGAAGGCGGTATGTATGCAAGAGTAAATTCAAAAGATGAGAATGCGTTGCACTTTGTTCGTTTGTTGTATGTGGATGAACGTCATGAAGAGAGGCCACTTTCTAAAAACTAATACTATGCAAAACTTTTATATGAGATGGATTGCCACCTTTTTGTTTATTGCAGCGGCGGCCTGTGGTAAATCTGGCAAAACAGGTGACGCTACTGTCGAGCTTATTACGTTAGATGGCAGGCAGGATTCAGTTTTCCGAAAGCTGATAACTTTAACAAATAATACAATAGCGGAGAATATCCAAGATGATTCCTTGGCTTTTCTAATACTTCCTATCGAGGCAAGTTGTGCGTCGTGCCGTAAAAAGACAATTGACAGCATTGTTATACATTCTAGAAAACTTCTCGATAGGCGGTACATTATCATATCAGCAAAAGCAGGCCGAAAGAAAATCAATAGTTATTTTTTAGAAGAAAATGCAGAATTGTCAGCTATAGAAAATCGGCTATTCTTAGATAGTATAAACAGTGCTGCCAAGGATAGCTTATGTTTTGATAGGCCAACAATCTACTATACGTTTAACAGAAAGGCTTATAAAAAAGTAGCCGCAATTCCCGCTACGGTAAGACAAAATCTGAGGAATTTTTTTCAGGGGACAGAACATGAGGAGAAGGAAAACTAAATATATGTCAATCATGAAATTTTTTGTGATGTTATCGGCGTTTTTTTTGACAATTAGTTGTCACCATAAAGTCATTAACACGGAAGTCTCTGCTAGGAAAATCGTTATTCAAGTTGAGATGGCTCGTGAAATTGTTTATCAAAAACCTGCGAATTTTGTGCTGAAAGATGAGCTGGAGCTTGAGTATTTACCTTTAAAAGCAACTGAATATTCGCCACAGTGGAGTAGCGTAAAGACTAAGATTTCGGAGAGAAAGATAAAATGGGTACTGTATTCAGATATACCAATCCAAGCTAATTATGGTTTCGGTAGACTTAGCATAGTTAACCCGGGAGATAGTATTAATGTTCGTTATAATGGCAAAAAGAGCGTTTTCGCCGGCAAAGGTACCGATAAACTTTTAATTTGGGAGGAAGTACGAGGGGTTGGGGAGAGAATGATTCAGCCTACCCGAAATAATTTGGTGATCAATTCAGTAGAGGATTACCTAGCATGGAATGAGTACATTGATAATAAGCTAACGCAGCAGATTGCAATTTTAAATTTTTATATGAGAAGAATTCAGCCTTTTGAATATGATTATTTTAAAGAAGTAATTGTTAGCTCAGCCGAAGATGATCGATTACAGGCTTTCTCTGTTTTGAAGTCACTTGGTAAAAAGGGAAAATTACCTAATCTGAAACCATCTAATCTAAGTGCAATATGGGACTCTACGCAGTATAAGCATTGGAGTCAATGGCTTCGTTCTTTATCTGATTACTATGGCTCTTTGAATGCGTTGTATCAATTTAATCAGTTCGAGGTGCAAAACCGGTTTGGCTTTGAGTTAAATAGTGATAGCTTTATTAATAAGGAAATGCGTGGTTACATGTATTATGACAATGCAAAACGGAAGTTTAAAGGTTTACTTCGGGAACGATTAATGGCTTATACTTTATATAAATTACCGATCGCCAAAAGGAATGTCGGAAGCCCGATAGTACAGTCGATGCTGACAGACTATTATAGCCAATCCCGTTTTCCTGAGTGCAAGAAATGGATAAAAAGCCTAGAAGATAAGAAAAAAGAAAACTAGACAAACAAAATGCAGGCAAATCCGAAAATATCTCTATGCATTGCAAACTCAGAGAAACCTGGTAGGCATTTATCTGTACGTATAAAACAAAATATAAGTAATGAACCTTCAGAATACAGCCGAACAAAGAGCGTATTTGTAGTGTCAGATATTCAAGCGAACTTTAAAGGGTTTTGCCAGCTTTTATATAAGGTGAAAATCATTGATAGACATTTTAGGTGGGTCTTTGGTGATAACCACCTCGTGATAGCTGGTGATTGTTTTGACGGCAGTAAAGAGGTTTCTGAATGTTTATGGCTCATCTATTCTCTAGAGGAAAAAGCAAAAAATGAAGGTGGCTATGTTCATCTAATACTTGGTGATAATGAGATTATGAATATAAACGGTGATTGGCGCTATATACATCCCAAATATGCAGAGAAACGGCCTGGTTCTAGAAATCCTGCCACTGCTTTATACGACGGAAGTAATGAACTCTGGCGATGGCTGCTTACAAAAAATGTCGTCGAAAAGATTGGAGGTATTTTATTTGTTCATTCAGGCATTTCACAAGAACTACTTAAGCTTAAGCCTTCTGTAAAGGAGATAAATAATACCGCCCGCCCTTTTTATAAGTATGTTGGCGAGACCTTTGCTGACCCTTTACTCAATACCCTTCTTCATGGTGAAAACTCTCCCTTCTTATACAGGGGCTATTATCAAAGTACCGCAATTGAGGAGCTAATAGATGCTACTTTAGCCCATTTTAAAGTTCATACCATCGTAACTGGCCATACCATGGTAGAAAAAATAAGCAGTTTTTTCGACGGTAAGGTGATCAACGTTAATACAGATCACGCCAATGGCAAATCTGAAGGTTTGCTTATTAAGAAACACCGTTTCTATAGAATAAGCATGAAAGAGAAAAGGGAGCGGATAAAATAGTAAGCTGTAATATTCCTGAGTAGCTATCATTAGCCTCTAACCCCTCTCAAGAAGGCCTCTTCTTCCGATTCTTCTCAATTACCTTAACCTCAACAGCTATCTCCTCCTCCGTAACTGCCTCATACAAGGCAGCAAATTCGGTAAAGCTAAGCCCCAAAGATTTGATGATTGTGATAAGAGTGGTAAAACTGGGGTCGCGTTTGCCGACAGACGCGTTCTGGAGAATAGTATAGCTCAGGCCGGACTCTGCTACAAGTTGCCTTATCGTAGAATTGCCCAGCGATTTCTCTTTGTTCTTTTTCAGAATAAGCCGCAAACAAGTGGCCAGACGTAATTTGATTTCCTGTTTGCTTTCCTCTTTTTCCTCCTTCATAGCGGAAAATTGCAGGAATTCCAAATATGTATTGAAACACGAATGTGTATCGTGCTCATTTTTCTTGTATTATTATTTAATCAAGGTCATTTATAAGCTATTAATCATGCTCCTATCACTAATCCCTTACACCAATTAGCCAGTACCAGGTCATACTTTATCAACACACGTAAAAATTCTTCATCGGCACTTTCAAATTGCCAGAGGTTAAGCTGCAGGATACGGCCTTCCTTGACGATGCCGTAATAGCAGAAACTATCCGATCTTATGGCAAAGCCATCCTGCACATAGCCATGCTCCTTAAACAAAATGTTTCCGGTTTCTTTTGCCTTAATTTTATTACAGAATTTATCGAAGGGAATGTTGAGATAGGGGTGATTTGTGTTATACCGTGCATGAATCCGTGCAAATCCCAGGAGGTTCTGCGTTTCATCCTCCGGGTATAAGATGGCTTCTATTGCGTCCATCTCTTCTTTGATGAGGGGAAGTAATTCCTGCGGCATAAATTCTATCTGTCGCCAGTCTTCTGCATTTAGTTCGAGTGTGAAATCGTGGAATTGGGCATTGTCTGTAAATACAGGCAGCGTAGGGGCAATGGTAGGTAATGCACATCGCAGAGCAGACGGGGCTATGGTATCAAGCTGCTGAAGATGTAGTAACAGCCTGCCGCTAACGGAGTACTCTTCTACTCTTGCCGGCATGGCATTTATCACCCTCCAGGAATTGTCGCCTATGTTCATGGTAATGGGTTTGTTGAAAGCCTCGGGGAGTTCGGCAAGTAATACTTTGCGTTTGTTGATGGTATTGCCTGAAACGGCATCTATAAAAGTGACTCTTACTTTTTTAGGAAATACGTTAAGCAGTGGGAGCAGGTTCATATGTTGAAACAGATTTATCTGGTTTGTTAAAAACGTCGAAGGATGTGTACAATTGTTTTTCCATCATGGGCAGAGCGATTCTTTGTGGATAGCAATATCTTAACAAGAAATGCATTACCCCGCTATTGCCAGCCATAAAGTTGGCTACAGGTTGCCGCTCATGTTCTACAAGCCAGTAGGTGCCATGTTTAGGATGCTGCTTTTTAAGGTGCATAATCACTTGGGCTATCCAGCCTGCCCGCTCCAGCCATTCTTCTTCGTTGAATACGGTGTATGCTTCCAGGTATACTTCGCCCAGGCCACTAAGGCCGCTGCGCTGACTTAAGTTGCTATCCGTAATATTACCTGAAATGCCACGCAATGCTTTTACAGCATATTGCTTGTACACAGGCAGGTTGGTGTGCTGGTATGCTTTTATGAAAGTAAGAGCTATACCGGCAATGCCATCTGACCAGCCATAAGACAGTTCTTTATTACTGGCAGAAAGCCAATGCACATTTCCCTTTTTATGTTTCGCTTTTTTTATCAGCCATTGCAGGCCACGGGCGGCTGCTTCCCTGCTGGCTATGTCCTGGTAACGGTATCCATATTCAAGCAGAAAATAAATGGCACCCGATATACCTTCATTGAAGCCACGGGTAACCCGCTTCTTTTTCCTGCGGGTGAATTTCTGCTTATAAAAGCCATACTCCCAGGATCCATCCAGATCCTGCTTTTGTATAAGTAGCTGTATAAGATTATGAAGCCTTTCCTTCACCATTTGCGTACCCAGGAAGGGACTGCTGATCATAACAGCCATCCCTTGTCCCGGCGCACCTTTCATCATGTCAGGTCCGGTGTTTTCTTTTTCCAATAACTCGCCGATCCAATTAAGGTATTCTGTTGTTGGATTTATCAATCCCTGGTGTATCGCCGTTGCCAGTGTAGCGGCAACCCCATCGGACCCGAAATGAAGACCGGTTTTAGCCTTTTCTATGCGGTTGATGTATTTCTCCCTGATAAGATCCAGTGCTTTCTGAATATAGGGCCGTGTAACAGTAGTATCGAGCCCCGCACCATTTGCCTGGGCCAGCATATAGATAATACCGCTTACACCCCGGTTATAACTGGCATACCATCTTTTACGCAGTTTATGTTTATCCTCTGCTGGGGCCGGTGACATATCATCAGCAAACCAGCCTTTTGTTTCGTCCGCCATCAGGGGGGAAGCAAGGGTGGTAATGGCTTTCTGGATGGAGGCCAGCATATCCTCTTTTGCATAAAGCCGGGGCAGGTAAGCCGGTCTGGGTATCTTTTCTTTGAGATCTGTCTTATACTGTTCGAGTACCTGCTTTACCTGGTCGGCAGATGGGCGTTCGTCATCTTTGGACGACATACATTGCATCACCATGTCTGCCACTTTTTTATCGTTGATAAAGAACATGATTTTTTGCGCGAGCGCTTCAGAAGCTTCACCCGTCATTTTGCCGGGAGATACGCCCGACCAGATTTGTAGTGTAATAGCACCTAAGGCAAATATGTCTTCTGCTGTAGTGGGTGTCTGTGTTAGTTCCTGCTGGGGCGACATATAGCCGTAAGTACCCAACTGGAAGGCAGGTAACGGATATTGCTTTTTTAACGAGTAGCACATTTCCATATCAATAAGAGCCACTTTGCCACCGGGAGTAATCATATAGTTATTGGGCGTGGCATCCCGGTGCACTACCTGGTTCGAATGCAGGGTTTCAAGGATGCCTGCCATCTGGATAAGGTAGTCAACGAATTTTAATCCTAGCCTGCCGCCATTAATGACGGATTGCCTTAATTCTTTCCTGTTTTGTGCGCATACTTTCTGTAATGCCTTGCCTTTGATATGTTCTATTACCAGGTAATAATTACCCTTTTCTTCAAAATGGCCAAGCAGGCGGGGCATCGGCAGTTTATCCTGCAACTCTTCATGTAACTGCTGTTGCCATTTTAGCCGGTCTATAATGTCGCGGCCATTCTTATCTTTCGTATCGCCATAGCTGCCTTCTTTTATAACACAAAATCCAAACCGGGTAAGGCTCTTGATGTACAGACATTTTACCACATCATTCTTCTGGCTTTCTTTATAGCTTTTTATTATGATGTAATGATATCCTACACGGTTGCCGCTTTTTTTAACGGCTTTCCGGGCAGGCCCCACTTCGGCTTCCGGTACTTCGCTAGCGCGTTCTTCCTGCGTTTCTGTTTTCATATAACTGGTTTTAGATGGCTAATCTACGTTGCATAACTGCAGTAGTATTGCAGTAGAAGATGATGTTACTACGCCAGCACTCTGTCAAAGCCCAGTAAATCTTCCAGCAGCCATATCCATATAATGGCTGTCTTGCGTGCATAGAAGCCAATCTGGAAATTGCCGTCCTGCTCGTAATAATAGCTTTGGCGGAAATTGCAGTATTTAATGGGTGCGCCCATGTCTTTCATCATGTTCAGATAATCATAAACTGTTCTTTCCGAAAAACCCAAACGTTGTGCGAGTTGAGCAGGCGTTCCGGTACCTTTAATGCGGATCAACTGGTCTATGCGTTTCAAACGCTCTAACTGTAAGTGTTGCATGACTAAGGTTTTAATTGTTTTGATGGTGATAAGATTTTATTATGTCAAAGGCTTTTTTAAGAAGTATGGTGTTACTTATAGGTATAGGATATAGTATTCGGAGGGGCACCCGGGTAGCGGTCATGCTTATGAAGCCGGTATCCTGCAAAGGCTAAAAGGGTAAAAAAGATATTAAAAATAAGGTGCTGTGGCCAGGTCATTTCACTGATGATACCTCCACATGAACAGGGGAGATCCGGTGTAAACACCAGCATATAGCCGATATAAAGCGTAAAGGCGAGCATTAACCAGAAAGATGCGAAAAGCCCCGGCAGCCTGGTTTTGGGGATTAAAAGCAAGACTGCTATTATTAGCTCCAGTAAGGGTAACAGGTAAGAAACCGGGACACTGTATTGCCCTATCAACGGTGATTCTTCCAGCGATGCCTGGAAGCCGGACATGTCTGAATATTTACTGATCGCAGTGTAAACGAATAGCAGGATCAATAGCATGGAAATAAGTATAGTGGCATTTTTTTTCATAATAAGTGTATATAGGTTTTACAATATGGCAAAAGAAATCTGTGCACCTTTTAAAGGCACTTGGTGGCTTTTCAATTCTATAATAATCTCAATACCTAAAGGGATAAAACGCTTATCGTTTTGAAGGGGACGTTACAAAAAATACTCGTATTTAGAAAAGGTTCCGACAGTAAAGTTCAGCCATTCAATTAAATAATTGTTATCATTTAAGCATTTTTATTTACCATTCGGAGCCCTTTTTTTAAGGCGCTGGTGAAGCGGCGAAATGCCATGATATTTTTTGTAAGAACGGCTGAAGGCGCTGATGGCATTGAATCCCAGCCCTTCGGCAATGTCTTCCAGCAGTTCGTCGGTATGCTCTAACAGGTAGGTGGCATGAAGCATATACTGTTGTAAAATATAATCGGAATAAGAGATGCCGAACATCCGGTAAAAACCCTCTTTAAGGCAACCTTCACTAATAGGGAATGCTACCGTCATATGTCTGACTTTGTACTCATGTACGTGGGGCTTTTCTTTGATCATCTGGTAAATCTTCAGCAGTATACCGGTATGCACCGGGTTGCGAAGCCGCTGATAGGGAACGGCAATTTCTGTTGAACTTTTATGGGAATCTGTACGATTCCCGGGTGCATTCATTTTCATAAAACCAAGGTTTACAATTTTAAAAATTAAAAAATTAATTAATAAAATGAAGGCGGTTTATTGATTGCTGAAATGAAGCAGGAGTACGTTGACAAAGGGTTTCGGAAAAGTGTATTCTTTCTTAAAATGAGAATTTTCTTTTTCATATAAAGGTGTTGTGGAATAAACGATCTTATAAAGTTCTGTAAATAAAATGGAATTTACAAGACTAATAACTTGCTTTGGATCATGTTTTTTCGTTTGTAATAAGGATGCAGATTACGATTGTGTATCAGGAATGATTAAATAAAAAAACCGGGCACATTTTTAAGATATGTCCCGGTTTATTTATAATAAGCCTTTTTATAAAATCTTATACATACTTGGTAATGCCAGGCGTAGCTACTGCATAATAGCCATCGGCCCCTGGTACTACCGGGGGCAACGCATTCCAGTCATATACTTTGGGTGCCAGGCTGATGCCGCTGTTGATAGCTTTATCCCATTGCACTATCTGGCCGCTGTAAGTAGCCATCCTACCCAGTACGGAAGTCATGGTGCTCATAGCACCTCTTTCCGCGTCGGCAAATTTGTATTCACCTTTTGCCACTGCGGCAAAGAGTTCATCATGTTCAGTCTGGTAAGGATTGTTTTCATTTTTTTTATCGAACTGGTAGAGGGGTTTATCTTTTGTGCCGGTGATAAGTCCCTGCCCGCAATGGATCTTTCCTTTTGTACCTATCAGCAATTCGTCTACGCGGCTCATGGTGCCGGGAATATGGCGGCACTGACTGTTAAGAATAGAGCCATCGGCGTATTCAAACTCCACGTAGTGGTGATCGAATATTTCTCCATGGTCTTTGCCGTTGCGCACCTGGCGTCCACCCATGCCCTGCGCTTTTACCGGGTAGCTGCCTTTGAACCAGTTTACGACATCCAGGTTATGAATATGCTGCTCGTTGATATGATCGCCACAAAGCCAGTTGAAGTAATACCAGTTACGCATCTGGTATTCCATTTCCGTTTGCGAAGGCTGGCGCTTGCGCACCCAAACCCCGTCATTGTTCCACCATGCCTGGGCACTTACTATGTCGCCTATTTGATCTTTACGTTTATACAGCTCTTTATAGGAATTCTGGTAGCGTCTTTGCAATCCTACGATCACATTTAGTTTTTTCTCCTTGGCAATGGCTGCTGCGGCCAGCACCTGCTGAATGCCCGCAGGGTCTACCGCCATCGGCTTTTCCATAAACACATGTTTGCCTTGTTTTACCGCTTCTTCAAAGTGTAATGGCCGGAAGCCGGGTGGGGTAGTGAGTATCACCACGTCGGCCAGGGCAATCGCATTTTTATAAGCATCGAAGCCGGTAAATTTTCTTTCTTCAGGCACATCTATGCGTGCTTTAACGTTACCGGGTTTGCCGCTTTGTTCGGAAGTGTCGTCTGCATTTAACGCTTTGTAGCATTTGTCTATATTATCTCTGAAGGCATCGGCCATAGCCACCAGCTTTACATTTTCTTTTGTAAGAAGGGCCTGCAATGCGGCACCGGTACCTCGGCCTCCGCAACCTACCAGTGCAATTTTAATAGTATCGTCTGCACCGGGAAAATAATTAGCCCGGGAGAAAAGAGGAGCGGCTGCCAAACCGCCGGCAAGAAGACTGGCATTTTTCACAAACTCCCTGCGGGATGTATTTGTGATACGGGAAGCATCGTTGGACATACTTGTTTATTTTTTAAAGGTAAAAATTACAACTTTCTTTGCTAAATGCCCAGATATTGGGCAAAAAAGGCATTCGCCTGCTCTGCACTTGGTTGTTGCAGGGGCCTTACCAGACGGAATCCTACCCAGCTTGCTTCCGTTAACCACCATCTGCTTTTAGGTATCTGTGGGTCGCGGCGGTTCCAGGCGGGTTCGGACTTAGATCTGCCCGCACTGCGCAGGTCCGCCGCGTTATCGGTATAACTACCTCCCCGTACCGCTTTAGGATAACGGGAGGAATTGAACGGTGCAACGGGGTCTATGGTATTGTCTGAAAAATTTTGCAATGCTTTTTCATCGTAGTGATCAAGCGTCCACTCGCTTACATTACCCAGCATATCATATAGTCCCCAGGCGTTGGGAAGTTTTTTTCCTGCCTTCTGAAATTTATTATCGCTATTGCCAATAAACCATGCGTACTGATCCAGCCTGGCCGCGTCGTCACCGAAATAATAAACGGTGTTGCTGCCTGCACGACAGGCATATTCCCATTCTGCCTCCGAAGGCAGGCGGTAAAAAATACCTGTCTTGGTATACAACCACCTGCAATACATAAGGGCGGCGTACTGCGATAAACTGTTTACCGGGTACCCTCCTTCTTTACCCATACCAAGACTAAAATCGATATACTGTGGACTGGGCCTCGTTACGGCATCCATGTCGGAATTCTGACTGGTGCTATCGTCTTTAAAGAACACATCGAAAGCATCGCGGCTTACTTCGAAAGCCCCCATCCAGAAGGGCGAGATGCGGATACTGCGTTGCGGCGTTTCATCGGCTTTTGATGCTTTGTCTTTACTGCTGCTTCCCATTAGAAAGCTGCCACCTTTAATGGGCACCATTTCAAATTGAATGACAGAACCCGGAACCGTTTGCTGGTAAGTAATAAATGAACCGGTAGTATCCTGAGCATTTAAGGAATAAAAATATATAAAAAAGACAGGTAGTACGGCAAGTTTTTTCACGCTCATAATGTTTGAAATAAATTCCAAGATAAGTAAAAAACGCAAAAGCTTATTTGACGGCGTTATACCAGTATTTTTTGAAACCCCTGCTTGCATACATTACTGGCTTGTCTTTTTTCATTTCAGTTATAAGTACCTCGGCCTGCATTTGCCGTGCTAGCTTTAACGCCTTTCTTATAGGTAGAAGAGAACAGGCTTTGGTTAACCAGTCGGCGGTGCTGCCTTCTGCTGCAATTACCGTTACGTTGCGTTGCGATGTAACACCGTATCCCGTTGCCGGATCAATGACGTGAGAGTATCTTTTACCCTCATGTTCCATGAACCGGTAGGCATCACCGGAAGTAGTTACCGCGCAGTTGCTAACGGATAGGTATCCGGGCAATATGCGGTCCCGGCTTTCCGGAAGACTGATCCCGATCTTCCATCCCGTTGTTCCCGGCGGGGCTCCAATGGTAACGATGTCTCCGCTTACATCTGCCAGTACATTTTTGATAGCATGTTGCTGCAGGAAGTCCGTTATTTTTTGAGCTATATATCCTTGCGCGATACCACCAAGGTCAAGCTGCATGCCTGGTTTCAGTAATACCACTGTTTGAAGCACTGTATCGAGTCGTACTTTGCTAAATCCCGTCAGGGCCAGTTTTTCTTTTACCATACTATCGGATGGAAACCTTTTTTCCTGCCTTGCTTTTCGCCATAGCCGGGTAACTGGTGCCAGGGTAATATCGAAACGGCCGCCGCTTTTTTCATAAGCTTCCCTGGACTGCAAAAGTATATCGAACAAAGCAGGGGATACTTTAACGGGTTGCGCCGGGTGTTGCATCCATTCTATGCGGTTGCACAACTGGTTTAATTCGCTGCTGTCATCATAATCGGTAAATATAGCCGCCAGTGAATCTACCAGGTGAAAACAGGCATTGGCCAGTCGCCCTGCCTTCAGCGTATCATCGGTATAAAATGTAATGCTGCACGGGGATCCCATTTTGGATTGGGTGTAACTGAATCGGTAGCTCTGAGCACTGGTAAGGCAGGTATAAAATAATAATACGGAAATAAATAAGGACCGTTGTAACAATATTTTGTTTTTTATAATTGAATGTCGGTAAATTTAAGCCCATAAACGATATTTGCCCATGCAACGAAAATTTTTTATTCAGCAGAGCGCGCTGGCAGCAGGTGCCTTATTTACATCGGCCAGGGTATTAAGTTCTCCGGAAATACCGAAGATACCATCAGATACAAAGCCCTTTAATCTTAATTATGGTATTCATGCAGGTATGTTTAAAAGCCATGGTGGCGACGATTTTATAGAGCAAATACGCTTCGCGCATGGGCTGGGTTTCCGGTCGATAGAAGATAATGGCATGATGGGCCGGCCGACTGACATGCAGCAGAAGATTGGCGATACGCTGGCCAAACTGGGCATGACGATGGGTGTATTCGTAGTAGACAAGGGGGGCAATGGAGCCAACACGCTGGCTGCCGGTAAGCAGGAATTCGTGGACATATTCATTAACGGGTGCAAACGCGCAGTGGAAGTGGCCAAGCGATGCAATGCCAAATGGATGACGGTAGTGCCGGGAGATTATGCGCGTAATTTACCTATCGGTATTCAAACAGCAAATGTAATAGACGCCCTGCGCAAAGGAGTGGAAATACTGGAACCGCATGGTCTTATTATGGTGCTGGAAGCGTTAAGCGATACGCCCGACCTGTTTCTCCGCTTCTCCGATCAAACGTACGAGATCTGCCGTGCAGTCAACAGTCCTTCCTGCAAAGTACTGTTCGATATGTATCACATGCAGAAAAATGAAGGCAATATCATTAACAACATAGATAAAACCTGGTCGGAAACGGCTTATTACCAGATAGGCGATAACCCGGGAAGAAAAGAACCCACCACCGGCGAGATGAATTATAAAAATATCTTCAAACATATTTACGATAAAGGATACAGGGGAGTAATGGGTATGGAGCACGGCAATTCCCGGCCGGGTAAAGAAGGAGAAATGTATCTCGTAAATGCCTACCGTCAGTCGGATGATTTTCTGAAATAACCTGGCATTGACAGGGATCGTATTTTTACCGCATGGATTATTTTAATAAACTGCTCGACCTCTTAAAGCTGGAAAGGCAGGAAGACCGGCAATCGTATATCCGTATTACCGAGACCACTTCGGTTGCAGAACGCCGGGCCAGCGGTCTTAGCTGGTATCCGGTCGCTATCAAGGGAGAGGAGATGAGCCGGGGCGATTATATTTCTGTAGAGGCCGAGCGTACCACGCATCAGGATCTTCCTCACCAGTTAAGGTTCGGGATGCCCGCGGTATTATTTTCTAATCATGACCCTAAGCAGAACAGGGCAGAGGGAATCATTACTCACCTGAATGGCAACCGACTTACAATAACACTGCGCACCGACGAACTGCCCGACTGGAGCCGGGACGGTAAACTGGGCATCGATCTGCTTTTCGACGATAACAGTTATGACGAAATGAATGCCGCACTCCGCGCAGCATCGGCACTCGCAGAGAAGGATAAAGAAGGCAGGCTGGTGCAGGTATTGACTGGTATAAAATCGCCTGCCTTTCACCAGGATCTTCCCGCCCTTCGTATTCCAGTATTGAATGAAAGCCAGTCGGCTGCCGTTCATAAAATACTATCGGCCGGTGAACTGGCCATCGTTCACGGTCCGCCCGGTACCGGCAAAACCACCACGCTGGTACAGGCTGTCAAAACACTGATCCACCGCGATCATAAGCAGGTACTGGTGGTGGCACCCAGCAATACGGCGGTGGACCTGCTCAGCGAAAAACTTTCCGAAGAAGGACTTAATGTAATAAGAGTGGGTAACCCGGTGCGGGTATCGGAGCGGCTGCTATCGCTTACCCTTGACAGTAAGATGGCTGCACATAGCCGCATGAAGGACATTAAAAACCTGAAAAAGCAGGCCAATGAATTCCGGAATATGGCACACAAGTACAAACGAAATTTCGGAAAAACGGAACGCGAGCAGCGAAAAGCGTTATTCGACGAGGCGTACAAGATAATGAAAGAAGTGGGCAATACGGAGCAATACATCATGGATGATCTGCTGTCCGGGGCGCAGATAATAACGGCTACTTTAGTCGGTTCGGGACATTATACCATCAAAAAGCGGTTATACCATACCGTAGTGATCGATGAGGCAGGCCAGGCACTGGAGCCCGCCTGCTGGATACCCATACTGAGGGCACAAAAGCTGGTACTGGCAGGCGATCACTGCCAGCTACCGCCTACCATCAAATCCGTCGAAGCCGCCCGCAACGGCCTGGGTACTACCTTGCTGGAAAAATGTATTACCCTGCACCCGGAAGCGGTGGTACTGCTGCAGGAGCAATACCGGATGAATAAAGTGATCATGGGCTATTCAGCGCAGGTATTTTACCAGGATCAATTAAGAGCCCATCCATCCGTGGCAGATCGTCTCTTGTTCCCCGGAGATATACCGCTTGCATTTATTGACACTGCCGGTTGCAGTTTCGACGAACGGAAGGAGGGTACCAGTACTACCAACCCGGAAGAAGCCTCCTTTTTATTTAAACATCTAACCCTGCTCGTTACGGAGCTGCATAAATATTATAGCCAGGATCAGTTTCCGACGATAGCCGTTATTTCTCCCTATAAACAGCAGATAGCGGTACTTAAGGAGCAACTGCTGCATGCACCTGCACTGGTGGCCATCGGCTCCGGGATATCGGTAAATACGATCGATAGCTTCCAGGGCCAGGAACGGGATATCGTGTATATAAGCATGACCCGTAGTAATAGCGATGGCGAAATAGGCTTTCTGTCGGATATACGACGCATGAACGTAGCCATGACCAGGGCCCGTAAAAAGCTGGTGGTAATAGGCGACAGCGGCACTCTTTCCCGGCTTGCTTTTTACCTTGATTTTATAAGCTATGCCGAGAAGAATAATGCTTACCAGAGTGCCTGGGAATTTGCGGGAGATTAGTTGGCTGCACTACAGGTACCAAATCTTATCTGCCGCTAAAGCCAGGTAAACAGTATTTCCCTTAACTATTCCTGGTTCTTGTATCCGGATAGTAACCGTAATGCCCTCTATTTCTATTTCGGCTTCATAATAGGCTCCGAAGTAAAATATTTCTTTCACCTTACCGGCTATTGTTTGAGGCCCACCAGGAACTATTCGAAAATCTTCAGGCCTTACCAGTAGATCCCTTCCGTTATTAACAATCCCGGAAAGCGTGGAGAACGCCGGGTTTTTAGCTATGTTTATCACGTTAAACTTTCCGAACAATCCGGCGGTGTATTCGCTTACTGGTTGCCGGTATATCTGTTCGGGAGATCCCTGCTGGATGATCTGCCCGTCTTTCATTACGATGATATCATCTGCCCAGGATAGAGTGTCAAGCGGGTCGTGCGAAGTAAGCAGGCAGGTGAGATGCAGCTTCGCACCGAGGTCCCGGATCACGGATTTCAGGATGGTCTTATGGATCATATCCAGGTTCGAAAATGGCTCGTCGAGCACCAGCAGGCGGGGAGAAGTAACAAGTAGTTTAGCCAGCGCGATGCGCTGCTTTTCGCCGCCGGATAACCGGTCGGTCCGGCGGCCAAGCAGATGATCGATCCTGAGTATATCATACAGATCCGCCGCATCTCGCTCTTCGAAATGACTGGAATAGGATAGCACCTGTGCGACTGTTAAATAATTCGGCAGTTCGAAATGCTGCGATAGATAGGATATGCCTTTGTGACCGGGTATCAGTTTTTCTTCCGGCACTTTTTTTACCCGCTCGTTCTCGAATAGCACTTCTCCCGCATCAGGGTTTATAAGTCCTGATACGATCCTGAGCAAGGTACTTTTGCCGGAACCTGTTTCTCCTGCTACAGCGATCTTCTGGTATCGCTGCTGTGTAAAACGGATATCCCTCAACTCAAACCCCGTTCCCTGTTTTTTATATACACCTGAAACTTCTAATAAACTCATATAACCATTTTACCCTATTACGGAATTGTCAATATATGAAAAAGATTTTTAGATGGTTGGGTTATGTTCTATTTTTATTTGCTTAAACACAATTAAAGCCAATGAAAATCGCCATGTTAGGTTCGGGGTTTATCGCCCGCTTTTATGCTACTTCTTTGCACGGTCAGCGAAGAAAAGACTCCATCTATACCGTCTACTCCCGTAACCCGGAGAATGCCAAACGATTTGCGGAGGATTACCAGCTTCCTCATTTTACCAGCGATATGGAAGAAGCCATTCAACACCCGGAAGTGGACGTGGTATTGATATCTTTGCCTAACCACCTGCACGAAGCCGCCGTGGAAGCCTGCGCCAGGGCCAAAAAGCACGTGTTGTGTACCAAGCCGCTCGGCCGTACCGCAGCGGAAGCCTGGCGAATGTTGCAACTGGTGCAAGATGCCGGCATCTTCGGGGGCTACCTCGAAGATCTGTGTTATACTCCCAAGTTCCTGAAGTCCGTTCAAAGCATCAAGGATGGAAGTATCGGCAGGGTATTATGGGCAAAGTCGAGGGAAACACATCCCGGTCCGCACAGCGACTGGTTCTGGAATAAGGAAAAGTCCGGCGGCGGTGCCATCATTGACCTTGCCTGCCATTGCGTGGAGATCAGCCGTAATTTTATAGGCAAGGAAGTAAGGCCGCTGGAAGTAATGTGCTGGGCAGCCACGCAGGTGCATCCGATAGAAGCGGAAGACCATGCGATAGGACTGGTACGATATGCGAATGGTGCCGTGGGTCAGTTTGAAGTAAGCTGGACTTTCCGCGGAGGTATGGATCTGCGCGATGAAGTAATGGGAACCGAAGGTACTATATGGGTCAATAGCTTTCTGCGTACCGGTTTTGAAATGTTCACTACGGGTAAAGGCGGCGGCTATGTTGCGGAGAAGGCGGAAGTAAACACCGGGTGGCTTTTTCCCGTAGGCGACGAGTCGCACGAACTGGGCTACCCCAATATGTTCACCGATATGTTCGAAGCGATCGAAAACAACCGGCCACCGCTTGAATCATTTTACGACGGGTACGTGGTTAACGCTATACTCGATGCCGCTTTTTTATCTGCCGCCACTAAAAAATGGGAACCGGTAATACTGGATGACTGGCGGGGTGATGATACCGGTATGGAAAAAGAAACGGTCACTTCGTACAATGAAGAGTTTTACCTGATCAAAGAAGAACTACTGCCTAACGGAGATATAAAGTTGATTTTAAAAGATAAGGTATCCGGGGATATCATTCATCGGAACAAATAGGTGTATTGAATATCAATAAGTGATTAGTCTTACTGGATTAAAAGGCAGGTAAGCTATGCCGGTTGCTGATCTATCCATTCTTCAGCGGCTACGGCGTCGGTAAAAAATTGTGTAGTAACGTTGCTAATGGCGTCTACGCTTTTTTTCGTCGATAACTGGCTGAACATGCTGGGAGAATAGATCCATGCGAGGTAACGGAGGCCCGCTCTTTCTATTTCTGGCAACCATTCGTTTCTTGCCCAGTCGGCTGCTTCCGACCAGGTGCCCTTCACCTGCCTGTTATCGTTTAATATTTTACTGCAATAGTTTTTTGCCATCATCTCCAGCATCATCCTTCCTCCTCTTTGTACCGATGCCAGGTCCTGAAAACCGGTCCAGTCAACTTCCAGGCATTTTTTTGCTTTATTAAATTGAATGGTTATGAAACTATCCTTATAATAAGTGTCTGTTATAACGGTAGGTTCATTCATTAAAGAACGGGAAAGAGGCAGCCTGAAATAAAAGGTAGCCCCTTTATGAAGCTCGCTTTCTATCCAGAAGCTTCCCTGGTGCCGTTTTAAGATTTCGGATGATATAAATAATCCCAGCCCAAGCCCTTCAAAGCGCATGTCGGTATTGTCGACCCGGTAATAACGGTCAAATAGTTTATCAAGTTTGTCACCGGCTATGCCTATACCAAAATCCTGGACTGATACAATAATATTATCCCGTTCAACGATTCCATTAACGATTATTTTACCTCCTTCAGGAGAATACTTTATGGCGTTGGATAAAAAATTATGCATCACCTGTTCCAGCCGGAACTGGTCTCCGTGAAAGATGATATCGGGGCTGTTCTCCAGTATTATTTCATGCGTGGAAACGGTAAGCTGGAGGTTTTCTATGCTGTTTGCCATCATATGCCTGAAATTGAATGGCTCCATAGCGTAATTCATTTTGCCGGCGTTCAGCTTGGTAACGTCCAGCAGGTCATTGATCAGTCTTTCCAGGTTGCTTATATTTTCCCCCGATTTTTTTAAAAAGGTCTGCAGTTTTTCCTGATCGATGGTTCGCTGCATCAACTGGTTAAAGCCCTTAATGCTGGTAAGCGGTGTTTTCAGTTCATGACTGGCAATCGATATGAATTCGTCTTTTTTGTGCTCGTTTCTTTTTTGAATATCTATATTGGTATTGGTCCCCAGCCAGAGTTTAATAGTGCCCTGTTCTACCAGGGGTAGTGCACGGGCAAGGTGCCACCGGTACAATCCATCCCTGAAGCGCAACCGGAATTCAACCATATATTCCGTTCCGCTTTCGAGCGCCATGTTCCAATTATGAAGGCAACCGGCCAGATCATCAGGGTGTATGTATTCCTGCCAGCCGTTCCCCGCAATGGTATCGCCACTACTTCCGAAGTCGTCACATACCACCTGGTTCACGTAATCCAGTTTACCGTCCGGCAAGGCAGTCCAAACCTGCTGTGGAATAGCGTTAAGCAGAAACCTGAACCTGTTTTCGCTTTCTTCCAGGTACAGGTTCTGTTCCGTTACATCTTTGGCGGTGTGTAAAATGGCTATCACTTTTTTGTCTTCTAATATCGGCATGTAGGTAAAGTCGAAGTAGAATGTTTGAAGTTTGCCGTTTACCATCAGTTGTGCTGCCGTATTTCGGGCCTCGTACGTAATGCCGGTTACCCATATTTCCTGCAGTATTTTTATAAAAGGTTGTTCTTTTAATTCGGGTAACACTTCCTCCATCGGCTTACCAATTACTGTCCTGTCTTTATCCCAAAAGGCGATCATAGCATCGTTGGCATATTCTATAATGATTTGCCCGGTACGGTAGATGGCGGTCGCATTGGGCGACTGTGCTAAAATTTCCAGTAATTGATGTTGTGTAAAATTCATTAGACCGGCGTACAGCTACCACAATATAGTGGATAAAAAATAACTTAAAAATACTATTGCATTTTTTTATGCCAGTGTTGAGTTGGTGATACGCGACTGTTCTAATTCGTTAACCTTTCATATTCCTGCCTTTGCATACGTGTAATTCCTTAACCAGGCTTCAGAAAATACTTGATATTCATCAATTTTTTTTCGCAGGTGATGTTTGTGTTATTTTTTTTTTAACTTTGTGTTTTCATAGGATAAGGTTTAATGGTTAATAACCATCGGAGGTTTGTTTCTACATACCTCCTTTTTTTCTTCTCCCGTCTCAGTGATAAGTTATTTTTACCTATATTACCCAGTAGTTCAGCTCCTGAAACATGTATATCGGTCAACTGGTTAAACTGGTGTCAATCCGGCGGACGGTTGTTTTCAGGATTTACCCGTTTCCGAATAAGCGGCATCTATCTCAGGTTAGTAAAAAAGATACGTTAACGTTAGTGCGATAAGAAATTACCTGCGATGCGTATGCCTTTTTCGTCTTCAAGTACTTTTTTCATGAGTTTCTTTAAACCCCGGGGCAATATGTCTTTCTCTTCCTCAGTCAGTGGTTTTATGATTTCAAAGTATTCATCATCGTTATCGTAATAGCCAAAATACAGATCGAAATAATCATCGGGGTGGAGGCGCACGGATACTTCTTTGTCTTCTTCATATTCATGCATTGTAATAATGGCCCACTGGTCGTTTTCCAGGTAGTCGAAGCGGATCTCCACGGGGTCCTGACTTACCACGGTTCTCACCAGCTTCTCGATGACGCTGGCGGAGTGATCTTTTATCAATTCATCGTACGTCATAAAAAATGCGTATGGGGGTAAGAAACTGTTTACTATTAATAAAGATCAAAGATAAGTCGTACGGTTTAATTCAAAGGCGGGTATTATTTACTTCCTATTTCTATGGCTTTTTCCAAAAACTCATCTCGTCCTTCCCGAACACCTTTGATTGTTTTATTTACCAGTATATTTGGCTGTATGCCTACTCCGTGGTGAGTAGTGCCATCGTGTTTTAATACTTTCATACCGGTCCAGGAGATATAATAGCCACCTGGCAATGTAAAGGGATTTATGTTGCCATTAGTGCCGGCAGTCGGCTGACCGATAATAGTTGCCAGCTTATAGTGTTCGATGAAGCCCATATAGCTTTCAGCGTAGCTGATAGCCCTTCCATCGATCAGGAAAAGAATTTTCGCGTTCAGTCTATCACCGGTCGGCTGCAACTCCCAGCCCATCTTTTTCCAGCCTGCTATACGCTCCCTGTCGGGATAAATGACCAGGGGTATCTGCATCCATTGCCTGGAAGTGTCTTTTTGGTGAAGCAGGTATTTTATAAAATTGCTGTTGTTGTTGGGATACCCACGAAGGTCGCAGATGATCACTTTACTTTTCTTCAACACTGGCAGCATCTTTTCGATGGTAGACATAGAAGCCATTCCAATATTTATATACGTCATATCGTTCGGGAACAGTTTAATAGAATCCTGCTTCGGAAGTGCTGCGTTATACTGCGAAATGCTGGTTTCGCGGGTAATAGTTACCGTGTCCGTCTTGTTATCGGCGTGCAGAATCTTTAATTTTATGGCAGATCCTTTTTCACCCATCAGGGATCCCGTTTTAGCCTTGTATTGAAGCCAGCCGGTAGTTGCTGCGGAAATGGTGGAATCGATACCGCTGAAATAATGCTTCGCAGTTTTGTCATTTATCTCGGTTACAATATCTCCCCTTTTAATTGAAAGAGAAGTGTCGCTTACGTAAGTAATTACGAGTTGCCCCTCCAGCCATTCCCAGGATATGGCAGGCATAAAAAACGCTTTACTAAAGAGGGCATTTACATACACATGACCGTCCTTTAACTGAGCAGTCATCAACTGCAGCGTTTTATGAAAATCAATATCAGTTTTATCAGTATACGCCCGTTCGACGGCTTTTTCCAATGCTGCATTCCAATCGGTTTTAATAACATCGAAATAAGGATAAAAATGCTGGAATACATTCCAGGTGATAGCAAGATCGCCCAACCGGGTATATAAATTATTACCGCTTATGTCAGAAGAGGGAATATTTATTAACGCTTCTTTCAAACGCCTTAAGCCGGCGGTATCTGCCACGGGGAAGGTTTGTTTGGGTGTGCCGTATAAGGCCAGCGGTATAATGGCGGTAATTCCCGCGCCGATAGATTTTTCGATATACTCTCCTACATGTGGATGTTGTTGGAATAAAGTATCATGCGATTCATTTAGCAATTCTTTTTCCATACTACTGATGGATGCAATGCCCTGGGAGCTTTCATTTTCTATTGCAATTCTGTAGTATGGAAAAGCTTTAAAAGTCAAGTTCTTGGATGAATCGCCCTTGTCGCTTTCCGTAAAGGAATTGGTATATAATTCTTTCCATACATCCCCATCTTTTACAGTAAAACTGAGATCATCAAACTGTAATACTCCTTTATCTCCCAGCATGATTCCAAAATAAATACTGCGGGCATTGGTATCTATCGTTCCATTTATTTCGTAGGTAGCCCATTCTTTGCTTTTAACCGGCCGGTCGTTCATATTATCGAAAAACCCTGTTGCGCCGTTGGTTTTATCCACACGAACCCATAACTGACCTTGCCCATCTCCTTTCATCAGCCGCATTCTGCCTTTAAATACAAATGCCTTGCCCTGTAATGATTGTGCATTCAGGAAACTAAATGCAGGGGCAAATGCGGGGGCAGTTGAAGGAGTGACGGTAGACCGGTTTGTTCGCGCGCTTCGATACACATTATTTTGGTGAGCCATCCCGGTACCTACACCTATATGCTGCCATGCAATGGTTTTATATTCCTTTTTTTTAGCGGATAGTAGCACCGGATCATTAACACGCGCGTTTCCGTTTACCTGAAAAAGCTGCAGCGAAGGTGCAATGGGTTTAAAAATGGTATCCAATACTTCCATTAATTCCTTCGAATTTTTACATAAACTAACGCGCCCGCTTCCGTAAATCGCAAACCGGTTCCAATCAATGGAAGCAGCTTCATCACTGGGATGAAAATATTTAATGTATCCATAAAGCCTGGAAAAAGCCAGGGCATTTTGCAGTTGCTGCGGGGTTTGGGCAAAAATGCTGGCATGGGGGAAAAGGAAAAAAAACAAAAGGGCGTTTCTGACAATAACTGTTTTCATACTCAGGTTTTAAGTAAAATACGTTATTTACGGTATCTAAATTATATCGTATTATTTACAATAGTTATCAAATCTACCTCTTAGAAACATCTTTTTTGCTCACATAATAATTAACCGACAAAGCAATAATCAGGATGATCAACCCCCCAAATTCACGGGTCTCTTCTATCCAGGGTTTAGTAGCTTTCATACCCTGAACGATGTTTTCCGCATCGTGTTCCTGCCACCAGTTTATTACCCCCGTTTTATCGAATAACAGGTATAAAGCATAGGCACTATAAACGATAATGCCCGCTATATAAGCCCGCGGATAATATTGGCCTTTAACCGCCCGGTAACATAACCATGCACCATAGAGGTATATAGGCACCCATACATAAGGATCGGGATCATTGTACTGGAGCGCCGCACTTATGATGAAGAGAATACAAAATATACTATTGAATATTTTCAACCTGTTTATTTTACCGGTAAAAATAGCACTTTAGCGACTACAGCATATAAAAGGATATAAAAGTATCATTTCGTATAATGTGAAATGAATACTTTTACTGCTCAATGTATTGCCAGATGGAACTAAAACGGAATAAATTATACAACGGCCTCTGCCTGCTTTTTGTCTTTGGCACAGTGAGCGCACAGCAGGAATTGCCCATCGATAGAAATGCCACCCTGGAAACGAAAGCTCTTTACAAAAATCTAATGACCTTATCTAAGCAGCATACCCTTTTTGGGCACCAGCATGCAACGGAATACGGTCATGGATGGTCGGGCGATGCTGACAGGTCGGATGTTAAATCCGTTACCGGCTCTCATCCAGGGGTGATAGGGGTGGATTTCAGCGGATTCAGTGGCGGTAAGCCGGAAGAAACGGAACGTTCGAAGGCGGAAGTAAGAAAGACGGTCACCCAAACCTATAACCGCGGAGGCGTGATCACCGTAGCCTGGCACTTCAACAATCCTGTTTCGGCCGGGGGCTTTTACTGGAAGGACTCGGTATCGCGGCCTGCCGTAAAATACATTGTACCGGGAGGGCAGGCGCATGAATCATATAAAGAGATATTGAAAGGAATAGGAGAGTGGGCCAAAAATACCCGGGGTGCCGATGGAAAAGCCGTTCCTATGATCTTCCGGCCCTTTCATGAATTTGACGGCGGGTGGTTCTGGTGGGGCAAGCCCCATTGCACCAAAGAGGAGTTTATCGATTTATGGAGATTTACGGTTTCGTATCTCCGGGATAGTATAGGGGTTCATAATTTCATCTATGCGTTTTCTCCCGATAACCAGTTTAATTCAGAAGAAGAATACCTTGACCGCTACCCGGGCAATCAATGGGTGGATCTTTGCGGTGTAGATAACTATGGTGACATGGGCCGCGATGGATATAAGCTGGAAGCAGCCTCCAGAAAACTCGGCATAGTATCCGGCTTTGCCCGCAGCCAGGGTAAGCTGGCCGCCTTTACCGAAACCGGCCTGGAGTCTCTTCCCAATCCCTCCTGGTGGAACGATGTGTTGCTGAAAATTATGAAACAGGATAGCCTGCAACTCTGCTACGTACTGGTATGGAGAAACGATAAAACAAGCCCCACCCACTATTATGCTCCTTTTCCCGGCCATAGCAGCGTACCTGATTTCATGAAGTTCTACCGGGACCCTTATACGCTTTTTGAAAAGGATCTAAAACGCATTTACCGGTAACCAACTGTATGACTGCACAACCGATCGTTCACTACTCCCTTCATTTTTTATTCCCGTTTTTGGTCGCTTACCTGTTCTTCCGGAACAACTGGAAAATGACAGGATTGATATTTATCGCAGCAATCGTAATAGACGCCGATCATCTGCTGGCTACGCCTGTTTTCGATGCAGACAGGTGCAGTATAGGTTTCCATCCGCTACATTCTTTTTGGGCGATAGGCATCTACCTGGTTGCGTTTGCTTTTAAAAAAACGAGGATAGTAGCCATCGCCCTGCTGCTTCATATCGTTACGGATTTTATCGACTGTATCTGGACGTTCAGTCATTGTAAGGAATGTTACATCCAGTCGAAAATCAATATACTGTCTTTCATTTAGTAATTGCCCTTGTTTACCGTGCCACGGTATCTTATACACTACTCTTCCTTACTTTATCGATTATCTTATTTTGAGTACCCCATTGAAAAATATGTTCCAGGATAGGTATAAAGGAATCACCCAGCCTGGTTAGCCGGTACTCCGTTCTCGGTGGAATTTCATTATAATCTTTTTTACTTACCCAGCCACTCTGTATCAGTTCCTTCAGTTGCTGTATCAGCATTTTCTCGGAAATATTCGGGATAGCTTTCCTGATCTCATTATAGCGGAGGGTTTCGTTTTTTAACTGCCATAGAATAATAATCTTCCATCGCCCGCCAACGGCAAGTATGGTGGCCGTTATGGGACAATTAAGCGTTATAGCTTTTTCATTGATATGATGGCTGGAGTTTTCTTTTCTCATAATATACTTACCAAATTGTGTGTACTTACTTTTTGGGAAGTAAAAGTACAGGAAATTACTTTTGTGCCGTACAATTTTAAACGATAAAAATGATAACGAAAAACATCAGGGACAAAAAGATTTTTGTAATTGGCGGAAGTTCCGGTATTGGCTTATCGGTTGCCGCCCTGGCTTATGAGATGGGGGCAGACGTTACCCTTACCAGCCGCGACCCGGCTAAGGCGGCATCTGTGGCAGCATCAGTAGGGCCATCGGTAAAAGGATATAAGCTGGATGTGGATAATGAGCAATCGGTATCCGGTTTTTTCAGCGCAGTAATCGGTATCGACCACATTTATGTGGCTGCAGGCAGTGCCCGGCTTGGGAGCGTAACCGATGGCGACCTGGAAGAAAGCATGGCTGCATTTAACACCCGGATCCTGGGAAGTTTGCGGATTGTACGGGCAGGGGCCGGCAAAATGAATCGTTACGGTTCCATCACTTTTACCGGCGGAGTTTCTACCGACAGGCCCATAACCGGTGCATGGGTTTCAGGGTTGGGTACGGCCTCGGCGGAGCAACTGGCACGTGTGCTGGTGATGGAATTTCCAGGTATTCGTTTCAACGCGGTAGCACCGGGCTACACGGATACGCCTATGTGGGACGCCATTATGGGAGAAAATAAAACACAGATACTGGCAGGTGTCGCGGAAAAATTACCCGTACAAAAGATCGCCTCGCCGGAGGAAGTGGCTTCAGCCGTACTTTTTCTAATGTCTAATCCATCCATCACCGGTGAAGTGATTCATGTCGATGGGGGTGCCCGTTTAATTTAACAAACATAAAAATACATACATCGATGAAAAAATTATTCAGTACAGTAGCAGCAATCGCTATCACTACGTTCATTATGGCGCAGCAGGGGGCGGCGGTGGGAGAAAAAGCACCTGATTTCAGCGCAGTAAACCAGTTCGGAAAAACGGTAAGCCTGAAGGAAACGTTAAAGACCGGTAAGGTGGTAGTAGTATTTTACAGGGGTTACTGGTGTCCTAATTGTATGCGTGCTCTGAAAAGTATCCAGGACTCCATCGCACAACTGGCTGCTCAGAATGTAACTGTTATTGCCGTTAGTCCCGAAACCAAAGAAGGGATCGCAAAGACGGTAAAAATAGCAAACGCTCAGTTTTCGGTTATCAGCGACGAAGGATTAAAAATTCTCCAGGCCTATAAAGTAGCTTTTGCCGTAACGCCCGATATGGATACGATACATAAAAAATATGGTATCGACGTTTTGGCAAACAATGGCAAAAACGGGCATATTCTTCCAAGGCCTTCCGCTTTTATAATCGATCAGAACGGGATCATTATCTACCGTTATTTTAATAACGCCCCTTATAGTAATCCCAATAGTAACAGCCGGATTACGGTGAAAGAGATTCTGCAAAAAACGAAGTAACAGAAATAATAACCATCAAAAATATAAAGATGACAGAACAACAAATATCCACCGCCTTAGATGAACTGGTTGCATTGGTAAGCGAAGGAAAATGGGAAATTGCCTTCGATAAATTTTACCATGATGACCTGGAAAAAACAGACCTGGATGGTATTACCGTTAAGGGTAAAGCCATCAACTATGAAAACGGAAAAGCATTTGCATCCCGGATTTCCAATGTGAAAGATTTTTCCTTTTCGGGTAAGGTGGTAAAAGGTAACCGCAGTTTCCTGGTATGGTCTTTTGACTTTGATGTAGATGGCAATCCATTGAAAGTAGTGGAAGTGGCTATCCAGGATTGGGAAGAGGGGAGAATAATCAGGGAGCGTTTTATGGCGTAGGCATTTCATTATAACGAATATTTAAAATCCAGGTGCCCTGTAATAAAAACAGGAAAAAACACACTAATTAATGTTTTCGGCCCCATCGGGGTACCTGGATAGTTATAATTTAAAAGAAGCGTATGGTAACAACGACTCGTTTATATATATGGGGGTATGCGGTTTTCGTGCTGGCAGCATTGCTGCTCCTGATCGGTAAAGATCACTCAACGGCTTTTATTTTCTGGGCATTGGCCCCGGTGTTCGATCCCTTCGATCCGCAGGTTAAATTTGCAGCCAGGTCCTTATGGCAAAGGGCCTGGCTGTTTGTACATACGATTATAACCCTGGTGCTATTCTGTTTACTTTTGTATCATACAAAATAAACATGATAAAAAATATCAAAAATGCGGTCGTCGAAAAATTCAGCGGAGGAATGCACTTTATAGGTATTTCTACCAGCATCGCAGACGCTTTTCTTAAAGCAGGCCATAAAAGACTGATCGTTACTATCGCTTCGCAAAGCTTTCATGCAGCTTTGTTATCCAGGAAAGATACCGGGTATTATGTTCAATTCGGTGCAACGGTGATGAAACAACTGGCACTCAAAAAAGGTAAGGCCATTGCTTTGCAGTTGGAGGCCGATCAAACGAAATACCAGTTCGCGATACCCGAAGAATTTTTAGCCGTGCTGGAACAGGATGCGGAAGCGGCCGCAAAATTTAATTCCCTTACAGCCGGTAACAAGCGAAGTTTACTTTACCTGGTATCGCAGCCAAAATCAATTGAAAAAAGGATAGAACGCGCACTGAACATAGCAGGTAAAATAAAACAGGGAATTACAAGTGCCCGGGTGATCCTTCAATAAGGCACCTTGTTCTCGCAAGATCCTTTTCTATTAAAAAAAAGAGATCAGTATTCTTTTACATAAATCATATACATCAAAATTTATAGCCATATCCGAAGCGGAACACCTGCGTTTCATAATAATCGGTGCTAATATACCGGAATCCGTTTCCCCTAATTTCTTTTTTTAACCGTAAGGTATTAGCCACATCCGTGGCATTTAAAAACAATTCGCCTTTACCGTTCTGAATGCCTTTTTTAATACCCAGGTCGATGGAAAAACGCGAGAAGGTTTTTCCCTGCGGTACCAGGTCGGGTGCCTGGTATATAGCCGTAAGCTGCAGGTTTACCCGGTTAGGCAGGTTAATTATTCCGTTGAACGTAATGGTGCCTGAATAAATATCTTCTCTGGCTGCGCTAAATACATTTTCAACAGGGTATTTATTTACTACCGTGAAGGAGTCGATGATGTTCCGGTACCCGTTCAGGTTAAGGTTTAGCGTTAGCCAGGGAGTGGGCTTTTGAGAAAATACCAGCTCGGCACCCGTAGTATAGCTTTTGCCGGCATTCTGAAATATATTGTAGATCAGGTTGCTACCCGGTATTACACTGCCAATCCGTGTAATAGTGGCTTCCATACGCTTGTGATAAATGGACGAAAACAGGAAACCGGTTCGCCAGTTGGTTTTATAACCCAGCTCCAGGGTGGATGTAAACTGGGGACGAAGGGCCGGGTTGCCTACCTTGATTATTTCCGCATCATCGTATTTGGGAAAAATGCGGATATCCACTTCGTTGGGTCGGTCGACCCGTCGGTTATAGAAAAAAGACAGTTTATTATCATCGTTTATTTTATAGGCCAGGCGCAGGTTAGGGAAAGGCCGGAAGTAATTATACCCGTCACTGGTATAGGTAGGGTGATTGGGATTTACATCATATTCCAGGCTTACGTATTCTACCCGCAGCCCGGCTTCCAGCTCGAATCGGTTGTTTTCAAAAATATAACTGCCATAAGCTGCCGGAATGGTTTCTCCATAATCGGCCGAGCCGCCCGCACTTACGTCCAGCGGAGAATTGAAACCCGGTTTAAATTGCATGTTTACCGGTATGTACCTGCGGCGAAATTTTATGCCTGCTTCGAACCGGCCGCGTTTAAGGGGATGTACATAATCTACATTAAGATCCGCCACGTGTTCATCGGAAAGTAGCTTGAACGAGTCCAGGCCGGTGTAAGAAGGAAGTATATTCGTGAAGAAATATTTTTCATCTTCCCGGTGAAAGGTGTAATTAAAGCCGGCATTGAGTACCCTTCCCGGTTTTCTGAATGCATGCTGCCAACCCGCCGAAACGGTGACTGTGGTTTTTAATTCATCTTCCAGAAACTGCCAAAGCCGTTGTCTTTGCTTAAGATCGCCATTAAAAAAAGGCTGGTCTCCCCGGTCGAGAATTTTTTCGCTGCTGAATAGCGCAGAAAGGGTCAGTGTATTGGAAGAAGATAAAAACCAGTCTGCGCCTGTTTTTAACGTTACTACGTTGGTAGTCCTGTTTCTTTTCGTCTGCTGTTTCATCGTATCGCCGTCATCGTAAAACCTTTCTACAAACTCATTTTTATTCAGCGTCCTGGTATATAGATTGTCACCCTGGAGGAAAACATTTACTTTATTCTTCCGGTAATTAAGCGACAAGGATGGATTAACCTTTGGCGTACGCTGATACTGCGGCCGTATCGACGGATAGTTTTCTCTTTTCATCCATAGTGCGCCGAGGCCGCCTGTTAAACCAATCTTACCGTTAAAGCCTTCTTTTTTTTCTTTTTTATAAATGATGTTGATAATGCCCGCATTGCCGTTGGCGTCGTATCTCGCAGAAGGATTGTTGATGATCTCAATTTTTTCAATGGCCGACGCCGGGATGTTATCGAGGCCACCCTGTCCTCCAAATCCGGTTAACGCGGTTTGTTTTCCATCTACCAGGATCATTACTTTGTCGCTCCCGCGTAATTGCACTTTTCCGTCCTGGCCGGTAGTGATACCAGGAAGATTTTTCATAGCTTCCAGCGCAGAGCCGCCCGACCGGCTGATATTGTCAGCCAGGGTAAACGTCTTTTTATCCATCCTGGAAGAAACCGTCTCCTGCGTTCCGGTCACAATTACTTCACTGAGCGATTTTGCCCCTTGTACCAATGCGATACTTCCCAGGTCAAGGAAACTGCTTAACTGTCCTACAGGTACCGACTGAAACATTTGTTCATAACCGGTATAAGAAAATATGATTAAATAGTTGCCACCGCTGATATTAGTTAAAGAGAATCGCCCGTCTTCTCCCGAAATGGTACCTGCTACAAAAGCACTATCAGCTTCTTTTTTAAGCGTAATATTTACGTAGGGTAAGGGAGTATGGGTGTTGGCCGCTTTTACCAGGCCGGATACCGTCACTTTGGGAGATTGCGCTTTAGCAGCAGCGGTTATTATCAATATCAAAAAATAAATTATCCATTTTATATTCATCTGTCAGGTTTATGGCTGCTAGTTAGGGATCAATTTTGAATACAATCTGAATTAAAAGCGAACCGAAAAAATATGCCGGCCATTATAGTAAGCGTACACCACCTGCCAGTTGTACCGGTTACAAACCTGTTGGATCAAAGAAAGACCAAGGCCGGTGCCCGGTGTTTGAGTTGATGCGCTGGAAAAACGTTTGAACAATTGGCTGGCATCTAGGGGCACGCTTCCTGCATTCGCAATTACCAGGGAGCTGCCGGAAAGATCGATGGATATGGGGCTTCTGGGAGGACTGTGCCGTATCGCGTTGGTCATAAGGTTATTCAGTAAAATTTCTATCAGCATCCTGTTGCCCTGTACCCTGGTTCCGGGCAGAAGGCTTGTTTGCAGTTCCTGTTCCTTGTCTTGCGAAAAAGGAATGAACTGTAAAACAGTATCTTCCACAAGACCGGAAAGGTCAATATCTTCTTTTTCGGTAAACTGGCTGTTTTCGATTTTTGTCAGCAGCAATAAATTTTTATTGATCCGCCCTACCCGCAATAGCGCATGTACCGCTTCTTCTATCAGTTTGTATTGTTCGTCCCTAAGGGTCTGACTTTGCAATAATAATTCCAGTTTGGATTGTACGATGGACAAGGGTGTTTGCAATTCGTGGGAGGCGTTATCGGCAAATTCTTTTTGTTGCGCATATACTGCAATATTACCGTCGATCAGTTTATCCAGACTCGCATTTAGTTCGGCAAATTCGGCGATATTCGTTGGTTCAAAAGGCAATTTAGCCTGCTGGTTCAGGTTGAAGTTTTTGATCTGGGCCAGGCTCCTGTAAAAAGGCTGCCATAACCGGCGGGAGATTCTCCGGTTAAGCAATACAAAACCACCCAGCAGTAGCGCGAAGAAAAATACACTGAGCAGCGTGACGGCGCCGATGATCAGGAAGCTGTCCTCCCGGTCGGCCTCCGGTGTCAGAATGATATGATGTTCGCTCAGCTCATACTGCCACAGCATGCTGATGGCTATGTAATACACCGGGATGCTGCATGCCAGTACAATGCCGGAGTAGACCAGGAATTGTTTTAACGACTGGTTCAGTAACTTGTTCATATTTCCCATTTATAGCCTGTTCCGTATAGTGTTTTCAGGTGATTTTCACAACCTGCTTCCGTTAGTTTTTTCTTAAGGTTTTTAATATGTGCGTAAACAAAATCATAGTTATCGAACATATCGGCAATATCACCTGAAATGTGCTCTGCGAGCGCGCTTTTGGAAATTACCCTGTTTTTATTACTGATAAAATAAAGCAGCAGGCCAAATTCTTTTTTCGTGAGGGGTACTTCCCGGTTATTTACGGATACAGCTTTAGCCAGCAGGTCGATCTTTAGTTCGTTCTGCTCCACAATATTTACGTTCCCAAAATATTTACGTCTTATAACGGAATAGATGCGGGCGCCCAATTCGGAAAGATGGAATGGCTTTGCCATATAATCGTCGGCTCCCATTTCCAGCCCTTTTATTTTATCTTCTATCGAATTTTTGGCGGAGATGATAATAACCCCTTCCTGTTTTTTCATCGCTTTCAACTCTTCCAGTACTTTAAAACCATCGCCGCCGGGCAGCATAAGATCCAGTAAAATGCAATCATATTCGTATACCTCTACTTTTTCCATGGCTTCACCGAACGTAGCGGCAAATTCACATAAGTAGTTCGTATCCGAAAGGTAGGTTCCTATACTTTGCGCGAGCGCCTGTTCATCTTCAATAATCAGGATTTTCATGTTTCAATATATCGACTAATTTTGAAAACATTCTGAATCTGTATTTATTGTATTAAATATGGAAAGTACGGAGGTGAAGCGCAAAAACAGCCAAAAGGACTAAAGCGGTCATAAAAAAGCCGACCTAAGGTATTGACCCGGTCGGCTTATCCATTTAGAAATATTAAGCCGGATAAGACGGCTCATGTGCGTGTTTGCTCTTCCTGATGTGAGAATGTTTGACTCTTGGCTGCTGTTGGTTCGCGTTACCGCTGCTGCGGCTTTTGCGGAATAATTTGTAGCCCGCTACTCCCAGGGCTACGGCAGCCCCAACTCCCGCTATTAAAGGAGCTAAGTTAGATGGTATTATACGTGACTTTCTCATAAAATATTTTTTATTTTACATAATTGCTTTTCCTCCATGATGGCAACAAAGTTGTTACTGCAGTCATTGTATGCAGATATTGATTGTTGCCAATAATGGAAATTTGCCGGTTAGGCCGTCCGTCTGATTACTTTCAACAGGAATAAAATGATGGCGATTACCAGTAAAATATGAATAAGCCCCCCCGCCGCGTAACCAAAAAAGCCGATAGCCCATCCTATGATAAGGATGACTGCGATGATGTAAAGTAGATTGCCCATGATAGAAAATTTTAAAAGTTAAAAATGTTACTCTTTTTAACAATATTAAATAATTGTGCCAGCATTACCATTATGATGGCGGGACATTAAATAGTGGTATTTATTACTTGTCCTGCAGCCCGATAGCATGAATGAAAACAGTAACCACTAATTTTAAATAAATAGAATATTATTTTTTTGTGGCGAGTATGAACGATATGTTTGTATACTTTAACGAATGATTTAAATAATAAAGGATGTTACTTCTTAAAATAAGCCAGATGAAATATCAGTTCTACATTTTGATCTTTCTGCTATCGCCGGTTTTTATCCCTTCATTATCGGCTACTGCCCGTTTCAGTAAAACCCAGGAGCAACCATCTAAAAAAAAGGGCGGTTTTATAGACGCGGCGGATTTTGGATTTCTGCCGACGCAGTCGGGTGTTAACAACACAAAAGCTTTGCAGGCGGCCATAGATAAAGGAGGAACGATTGTAATAAGTAAAACAGGCAGATACAGGATGTCCGGGACAGCCTTCATCGGCGATAATACTTCGCTGGTTTTTGGTAATGGTGTCATTATTGAAAAATCGAACGAGAACGGTCGGTTTACCCATGTCTTTCTTAATAAAGGAGCTTTAACGAGGATATACAATCACAATATTACTATCACCGGTCTTGATATAAGAGTGAATAACGTTGATTTGCCCATGAGCACCATCTATGGCCTGCGGGGTCATGTGGCATTTTTTTACGTGAAAGACATTAAGATCGAACGATTCAGGTGTTCGGGCTTAGTGAATGGCCAGTTTGCATTGCATATCTGCACTTTTGAGGACCTTTTGATCAATGATGTGATCATCACCGGGAAAAAGGATGGTATTCATCTGGGACCGGGCAAACGGTTCAGGATAAGCAACGGGGTTTTCCAGACGGGCGACGATGCAATAGCACTGGTACCGGGCGATTGGGTGAGTGCCAATCCCGAATTCGGTAACCTGGAAGACGGTGTTATTGAAAACTGTTCGGATATTCCCGACGATTACCTCGAAGGTGCATTTTCCAAAATCGTTGCGTCGGCATGGGTAGACTGGAAGCCGGGCATCGAAGTAAAACATGGAGATGCCGTTGTCTCGAACGGCCGCATCTACCGGGTGGTAGCCGCACTCGACAACAGGGTGTACCGGTCAGAAACCCGGCCTTCTTTTACCAGTGGCATGAAAGTACTGGATAGCATTAACTGGCTGATGTTCCAGGTAGATACGATTCATACGGCCGTTGTAAAGAATGTAATATTCCGCGACATATTTTTAAAAAGTAACCGGGTTCCATTTCAGGTAATGAGTTACAGTAACAAATGGTCGCACTCGTATTACCCGGGTGCCACGCTACCGGTGCAGGGCCCGCTTTCTTTTGAAAACATCCATATGATCAGCGAGAACAAAAAAGCATTGATCAGTGTGTCGACGCCCTGCAATGTTATTGCTGTCCGTAATTCGTCACTCAGGAATAACTGGATCGAATTCGGGCATGCGGCCGACTATGCATTTTACCCCAAAACACACGTCAGTTTTATCAACTGCACTTTCAATACTTCCGGAACTTACACGCTCGTGAGAAATAACAGTAAAGGAAAAGAAATATGGGTTAAAACAGTGGGTAGTAACGAAGCTGGTGAAGCCTTTTCTGCGAAGGTGGAAGAAGGTCCGGGAAAGATACATGTCGTTTCCGATTTAACGGGGTTAGATGAAAAAAAATGATCAATGCTTTGTTACAGGAATTAGTTGTGTGAAATGGACATCTAAGCAGGTATTATAACCTTATAACGACCGTGATGCCATTACGCGATTAAAACGGAGCTGGCTGTAAATTACATGATCTGTATCCGTTAATTTTAACCGCCCGTTTCGAATCTGCGTTTACGCCGGGATTTTGATCACTGATCCCTATATTAAATTTTGGCAAATAGCACCCCGGGTTCCGGAAATCCTGTAAGTTCGTAAAACCTTCGTTAATTAACTATTCCGGCGATATGGTATCGGTAAAAAGAATGTGTGCTGTGGTGACGGTCGTCCTCCTGATCGAGTGGGGATGGATGCCTGGTATCGTTCAGGCTCAGAATGGTTTTTGCAAGTCCTCTTATAATTTCAGGGTGGCCGATCAATCCACCGTGGTTATAAATCCCACAGCTCCCGCTACTTTGAACGAATTATACAATACCAATAGTTTTACCTGGGAAGCCTGGTTTCGTCTGAATGGCCCGGTCGTTAACCAGTCCGTCATTATCAGTACGGAAGACGGAGTCGCTTTCCAGGATATTTTACTGGGGTTTGGTTTTGGTCCCACACCGGGGGCACTTTGTTTCAGCGTATCGGATAATGGAACAACCAACTCGGTAAGGGTAGCCGAATCAACGGCCCCACTTGCACTTAATACCTGGTATCATCTGGCGGCTGTTTGTGATTACAATGCGCCAGCAGCAATGATATATCTGAATGGTACACAGGTTGGCTTTAACAGCCTCTCTGCTCAAATAATATCCAACCGCCTTAACCAGAGCCGGTCTACCTTTATAGGTAACGCTTCCGTGCGTGCAAGTGCAGGCAACTTGTCCGTTGACGAAGTGCGTTTCTGGAACAGAGCACTTACTCCGGTCGAGATCGCAGCGCAAATGAGTTCATGCCTTACGCTTCCGCAAACAGGACTGGTTGCCTGGTTTGACGCCAATGAACCGGGCGGGAATAATGCAGTCAGCCGGGTAAACAATCGCTTTATCGGGCAACTTATAAGCGCTACCCGTACAGATCCCGCACCAATAAGTTCCTGTTACCAGGTAAACATTACAGAGGCCGTTACAGGATGTAAAACCTTTGATCTATTGGGTTCGGTTACCGATCCTGCCATACCGGTAGCCGGTTGGAACTGGGATCTTGGTAATGGAAATACCGCCAGCGGCCCGGCTATCACGCATAATTTTGGAAATGTAGCCAGTCAGCCCGTTAAGCTGGTGCTGACAGACAATAACGGGTGCAAGGATAGCCTGTTCAAGACAATTGCTATTGGTCCGTATACCATCGCCACTTCAACAGAAGCCTATATATGCCAGGGTAAATCGTACGAAGGATATACTACTCCGGGTACCTATACTGACAACTTCACCAGTGCCGGTGGCTGCGACAGCGTCCGAACGCTTAACCTGAATGTGCTCTCCGGCTTTCGTACCGTTGTTGACGCTTCCGTGTGCCAAGGTCAGGCAGTGGAAGGTTATGCCGCGGCGGGTTCCTATACTGATGTTTTCCAAAGCGTAAACGGATGCGATTCCGTACGTATTCTTAACCTTACGCTAATTGCTTCCCGCACTCCCTTCCTGGGCAGGGACACCGTATTGTGTGCGGGCGATTCCATCGTACTGAACCCCGGTAATTTTGCCGCCTACCTTTGGGACGATGGATCTACCGGAAGCTCCTATGTGGTAAAAACACCTGGCACGTATGAAGTACTGGTCGACAATGACTGTGGGCCTTCGACCGACATTATTACTATTAAAGAAGGTCCCTGCGATATTTATTTCCCTTCCGGCTTTACTCCTGATGGTAACGGCATCAACGACATCTTCAGAGCCCTTAATGCAGGTAGCGGGGTCAGTAAATTTTACCTGTCTATATATAATCGCTGGGGACAAAAGGTATTTGAGACCAAAGATTATACCCGCGGTTGGGATGGCAACAACAATGGCGGCAACCGGCTTAACGGAACCTTTACCTGGTACTGTTCCTATTCAAAAAGCAGCGGTACGAAAACGATTAAGGGAACGATCACCATCGTCCGGTGAGCATATTCATTCTTATCCGGGCTTGCCCATTTTTATATATGGTTATCTGCAAATCCGGTTACGCAAAGCCGTTATAGTAAATATTTATAATTAACAATTGATGTCTGCTGTTATTACTTTATAGACAAGGGTACATATCTCGTATGAAAAATACTCCATCAAATACCGTAGCCCAGTTGCGTTTAAAAAATGTATTGTGTGCAAATGCTTTAAGAAGAAACTGACCTGGGACTATTTTTATTCTTTTGAAATCGACAAACGCATATTTATAGTCGGAGTTAATCCAGGCTTCAAAACTATCAGGCCCAGTTTTTTTTATAGAATAATGTTTTGTGCCAAGTCTTCCGGCAATTCCCCCGTAAGAAGTAAATGCAAGTACGTATGTTTTTTCAAGGAATGAAGAATCTTTAGTGAGATATTTACCCATAGTAGTTAAATTGTTTTTGCCATTTTGTGAGTTATCCTGATATTTTGCAATATGCATATTGGCCGCCCAAACAATAATCTTTTCCCCGGGATATTTTATAGTGCTGAGCCATCGTAAATTTTGCGCCATTTGATAGTCGCGTATATTCTGCATTCTTTTTTTCCTGTCCCATAACAATTTGTATTCTGCATTTTGTTGAAGCAGGTTATTCAGAACCAATATCCAAAAATCATCCGCATCTAGTTTTTCGGCGACCTGCGTTTTTATCTCATCCAGATAATTGTTACATCTTAAAAAAAATGAAGTGTCACCAGTGCCGGGTACTGAATAAAGCCATATGGAATCAATCGCAGGTAGTATTTTAGACACATAATCCTTTCGCGTAATTACTTGTAAATTCAATGCCCTTAACAGACTATCCAATCTAATCCGAAGATTTTTTATAGAATACGTCATTATCATTTGATTATCAAATCCCGTTATATGAAGGGGATTACTGCCAAGGAATGAGCTGGGGATATAGTCGTAGAAAAGATTCGAACAAGCCGGGCATTCTGTCCAAACCGGGTATACATTCTGTCTGATGAATTTTGAAATGGAATCTTTCTGTTTAACTAGCTTATCCCATCCAGTGTTTAAACCAAAAAAGTCACTCTCAAATGCCAATATATTAAAGCCTTTGGTTTCATGAAGATATTTTATTATCCGGGTCTTCGCTAAAAATGCTGGCGCATCCCCATGATCCTGTTCCCCGAGCATTACGATCTTAGAGTCGGCGATTGCTTCACCTATACCTTCAAGATCGGCGTAATCTGTTGAATCAGGATGGATCGTAGTTATGGAGATGGCCCTCTTTGTGACAACAGTCTTTACAGATTCCTGAGCATTCGCAAACGCTGCGGAAAATATAGGTATGAGAAACATATACAATTTAAATACGTTCATTATATTATCCAATTTTATGACAATGGACTAATGGTGATTATACCCTGAATTAATAGATCAACCTGTTAATTATACTATTCTCAAAAAATCGCGCAACCGTTTGATTGAATAATTCAAACGTTTGTTTTTACAAAATCCCCCGCAATTTTCTGCATCCACTTTTATTGTCGTTGGAATAGGTTAACCTTTATAACGGATACTATTCCATAACCATAAAATTAAATGTATGAAAAGTAAAGTACTATTTTCATTTTTACTGTCAGGATTACTTATTGCCACTGGTAATGCACAGACTTATGTGGCTACTTCCGGCTCGGACATAACGGGTAACGGCAGTTCTTCCCTTCCGTACAAAACGATTTTGAAGGGCGTAACCCAGGTAGCTACGGGTAGTACCGTTTTTGTGGCTCCTGGTACTTATAATGAGATCAGTGAAATCTTCGTAGGCCGTTCGATGAGTATTGTAAAGAATGGTTCGGCGGAAGTTATTGTAGATGCGACCAGCCGGGGTACGGGTCCTAATAAATATATGCTGGCTGTCGTCAATACCAGTAATGTTACTATTGACGGAATTACGTTTGCCAATAATATTGGTAATGCATCCAAGGGTATCTGGGTTTTGGGCAGCGGAAATAATATCACTGTGAAAAACTGCTCGGTTGAAAATATAGGCTGGATCAGTAATAACCTCTCAGCGTTACCAGCCAATAGCAGTATTGCTACTAACGCTATAAAAGTGGAAGGTAATGCAGCCACGGCCTTAACGAATGTGACCCTGCTGGATAATAATGTGGAAAACTGCGCAACCGGTTGGGGCGAAGCGGTAACCATTACAGGTAATGTAAACGGATTTACGGTTGATGGCAACCACGTTTTTGATATTGCCAATATTGGCATCGTAGCAGCAGGAAACTACTCAAATACGGGGGCACCTTCTAATGTGAACCAGGCAAGGAATGGTTTGATCATCGGTAATGAAGTATATGATTGTATGAGCGGTATTGCTAACAGTGCGGGTATATACCTGGATGGATCACTGAATGTAAGGGTGGAGAAAAATGAGATATATAGTTGTGGAGTTGGTTTGTCGATAGGCGGGGAGCAGGCTGTCGGAACAGGTGCCAGCATACCGGGGGGCCATACGGTTAATAATAATCTTATATATAATAATTCTATTGCCGGGGCTTTTATAGGTACCAATGTATCGGGAAACGCGATTCAAAATACTAAAGTGTTTAATAATACATTTTATAAAAGTCGCACCGGTGCCGTTATAAACGGAGTAACCACTGTAAATGGTGTTGCGATAGCTACTGTTGCGAATGATTTTGGAGGCGAGATACAATTACAGAATATCAACGGAGTTACTTTTAAGAATAACCTCGTATACGCACTTAATAATAAAAAGGCTTTTGTGGCGCTGTCAGGATATACGGTCAGTAATTACGTAAGCGACTACAATCTTTTTTACCGGGATACCAACACCGATTTTTTTCTCGACCTCACAGGTGTCAGTTTTAACGGTATTACAACAACTGGCTCTTATTCAACCGTGGCGGCATTTAGTGCCGTGTCTTTACAGGATGCAAATTCTGTTTCGGGATTGCCTGGTTTTGTAAATCCGGCAGGTAATGATTACGCACTTACCACGTCTGCGTTTGCCCGCAACAAGGGAACAACCACCTACGTGTCTTCCGATATGGGTAATACAGATTATATTTACCAGACCAGGTTGAGAGGCGGCAGGATCGATATCGGTTGTTACGAAGTACAAACCAGCGCTTCTAGATTGGCATCAGAGGAAGTGGTTGAAAATACCCAGAAAACGATATTAGGAGTATATCCCAATCCGGCAACCGATTTCATTATCGTAAACATGGGTGACAAGGTGAATAATGGAACTATAGAAGTCATCAGTGAAACCGGTGTTCGTTTGCTGGTGGTTCAAAAGATAAATGCCGGTATTCAAAAAATAGACCTGCGTTCTATAAAAGTAAAGAATCAATATATAGTGGTAAAAACATTTAATGGGTATACGAGATCCGTTAAAAAGATATTAGTAAGGTAACTATATATATCAAAGGGCTATCTCGTTCGGGATAGCCCATATTATTATTAAAAGGATAGAGCGATTAACTCAGTAGGATGAAACATAAAATTCTGGTAACGGGAGGGTTGGGATATATCGGTTCTCATACGGTTGTAAAGCTGATAGAGGCCGGTTATAACCCAGTTATTATCGATAATCTGAGTAATAGTGAAATGTTTATTCTAGAAAGAATAGCTGCTATTACGGGGCATAAACCGCCTTTTTACCAGCTCGATCTGTGCGATTATAAGGCAGTTGCCCATTTCTTTGATGTGGAAAAAAATATACAGGCGGTTATTCATTTTGCGGCGTTTAAAAGTGTGAGCGAATCCGTATCCGATCCGCTGAAGTATTACAACAATAACCTGTTATCACTCACCAACGTGTTGCAATGCATGGAATATTCCGGGGTGGGCAATATGGTGTTTTCTTCTTCGGCGACGGTGTACGGTCAGCCGGACAAACTGCCTATAACGGAAAATACGCCGTTTAAAAAGGCCCTGTCTGCTTATGGAGATACCAAGCAGATGGGGGAGGCGATACTGGAGAAAGTGTCCGCAGCGAAAGAGATGAACGTCATTGCTTTGCGTTATTTTAATCCGGTAGGTGCTCATCCAACATCTCTGATAGGCGAAATGCCCAGGGGCATACCTGGTAATTTAATGCCTTTTGTAACGCAGACCGGCATCGGCAAAAGGGAACGCCTAACCGTATTCGGAAATGACTATAATACCGTAGACGGCACTTGTGTCCGGGATTACATCCATGTAATGGATCTTGCCGCCGCGCATGTAACGGCTTGCGAAAGATTGTTATCCGGCTTAAATGCGGAGCGGTTGGAAGTGTTTAACCTCGGCACGGGAAAAGGCTCCAGTGTAATGGAAATAGTAACCATGTTCGAAAAAGTGTCGGGTATTAAGTTAAGCATTCAGATAGGTGGCAGAAGACCCGGTGATGCAGAAAGTGTGTATGCGGATGTTACGGCGGCAAATAACATATTAAAATGGAAAGCGGCACTTAACCTCGAAGAAATGATTGCTTCTTCATGGGAATGGGAAAAGCAACTTTCAAAAGAGCTACTGCACTAGCTTAAAACAGATTATCACGACCATGCTTCGTTTATCCGGCAAGCACCGGTTTTGAGGAAACGGTTTTGCTTTTACCGGCTTTGTATCCTTGTACGGAGTAATATAGTATATACAAATAACAGGGAAGGGTACATATCAGAAAAGACATATTATTCGGCAGATTCCTGTCTATTCTCAGGTAGGGGTATAATAGCGGGATAATCGCTCCTCCGGCAATACCCATTACAAGTAATGCCGATCCTATTTTGGTGAACCTGCCCAGGCCTTCTATTGCCATCGGGAAAATGGCCGGCCACATCAGGGCATTTGCCAGTCCTAATAAGGCTATGAAAGTGATAGCAATATACCCACTGGTAAAGTAAATACACAGACTGAATAAAATGCCTGCAAATGCCGAGATCTTTAAAGCAGTTTGCTGTGTTATTATCTTCGGAATAGTGAATATACCAGCGATATAACCAGCTAGCATGGATAGAAGTGTGAAAGTGGTAAAATACTTCGTCGTATCCAGGCTCATGCCCATCGTTTTTCCATAAGTCCCGATGGCATCACCTGCAATTACTTCTACACCTACATATACAAATAGACAAATAACGCCGAGCAACAAATGCGGAAACTGGAACACACTTGTTTTGCGGTTTAGCTGATTTTGACCGTCAGCTGTTTCGCGGTCTATATTTATTTCAGGTAAGTCTGATCGCTTTATCATAAAGGCCAACAGGCACAAAATGGCTGCCATAATTATGTAGGGGGTTATTACCCTTGAAGCCAGTTCGTTTAGCAATAGCTCTTTCTGTGCCAAATCGGTAGTAGCGTTAATTTTAATTTCAAGGGGCCCGGCGTTCTTTAGGATGACGGAGCTCAGTATCAACGGACTTAAAGCACCCGCCGTTTTATTGCAGATACCCATTATGCTGATACGCTTTGCCGCGCTTTCGATGGGCCCTATGATACTGATGTAAGGATTGGATGCGGTTTGTAATAAGGCCAGCCCTGTTCCCTGCACGAACAACCCTACAAGGAATAATTCGAAGCTCCTGGTATTGGCTGCGGGTAGAAAAATTAAGGAACCGATACCCATTACCAATAATCCTAAGGCCATCCCGTTTTTAAACCCTGTGCGCTTCAGCACATAGGAGGAAGGAATGGCTAAAAATAAGTAGGCCATATAAAATGCAAACGTAACGAGAAAAGCCTGTATATCGCTTTCCAGCTGGCAAGCCAGTTTCAAAAAGGGTATTAAAGTGCCGTTAAGCCAGGTTACAAAACCAAAGATAAAAAACAGTGCGCCGATGATTACAATGGCATTACGTGATTTGTTGGGGATGGTACCGGAATTAAGCATATAGTTGTATGGTTACAATTAATTTCGTATCAAACATAGTGAAGGTAGGGGATTACTGGTCAGGCAAACGATTGTGTTATTTGAATGGCCTGTTTATAATGTAATAATGTTCATCAAACGTTTGCGCATATTATAATAGCTTGCAATCGATAAATTTGAAAATAAAACAAAACGGGGCGTTATGACATATTTTTCCGGAAGAAGAGAGTTTATCAAAAAAACGGCTATCGCAGGTACAGGGCTTTCTTTATTTCCATCAGCCGTTAGTGCTTTCGGAGAACGGAAGAAGAAAACAGTCCGTATAGGCATTATAGCAGTGGGTCTGCGCGGTCAGCTCCACCTGGAAGAAGTGTTGAAACGCCAGGATGTGGAAGTGATGGCGCTGGCCGACCCGGATACTAAAATGATGGCGATGGCCCAGGCATTGGTAAAGCAATACGGGAAAAAAGCACCCACGGAATACACCAATGGAAATTACGATTACCGGAATCTGTTGAAACGCGATGATATTGATGCCGTCATCATAGCCTCTCCCTGGGACTGGCATACACCACAAGGCATTGATGCCATGAATGCCGGAAAAATAGTAGGTATGGAAGTTTGCGGTGCTATTAAGCTGCAGGATTGCTGGGACCTGGTAGACACGCACGAAAGGACCAAAGTGCCCGTGATGCCATTGGAGAATGTATGCTATAGAAGGGATATCATGGCTGTTCATAATATGGTGAAAAAGGGTTTGTTTGGTGAAATTCTGCATCTGCAGGGTGGATATCAGCATGATTTGAGGGGTGTATTGTTCAACGACGGTATTACCTCGAACGGCAATGGTGTGGAGTTTGGAGCAAAAGGATATAGCGAAGCCAAATGGCGGACGCAGTATTATATCGATAATAACAGCGAGAATTATCCTACGCATAGTCTGGGCCCCGTGGCCACCATGATTGATCTGAACAGGGGTAATAGTTTAACTAGCTTGTCGTCCGTTGCAACCAAAGCAAGGGGCCTTAACAGGTATATCAGGAACCATCCTAAAGGTGGGGAGAGTCACCCTAACGCGAATGTAGTTTTTAAACAGGGCGATATAGTGACCACGCAATTACAGACAGCCAACGGCGAAACAATCATTTTAACTTTGGATACCTGCTCACCACGCCCTTATAATCTCGGGTTCAGGGTACAGGGAACCAATGGCATCTGGCAGGAACATCATGAAGGAGAATTTAACAGGGGGATGATTCATTTTGAAGATAAAAGTGACCAGCATACCTGGGATAATCCGGAAAAGTTTATGAAAGCGTACGATCATCCTTTATGGAAACAATATGAAGCTTCCGCCAAAAACTCCGGCCACGGAGGAATGGATTTCTTCGTCGATAATGCGTTTATTGAATCCATTAAACAGGACCAAGATTTCCCACTGGATATTTATGACCTGGCAACCTGGTATTCCATTACACCATTAAGCCAAAAATCGATTGCTGAAGGCGGTACTTTACAGCAGGTTCCCGATTTTACACGAGGAAAATGGAGGAACAGGAAAAGTATCTTCGGATCAGGCGATAAGTATTAGTACCCGATTCTTTTATTCCAGTTAAAAGCTAATCAGACTTTTTAAGTATTCTTCTTTAACGATAAGTTGCTTCAGCAATGCTACCTGGTTATTTGCCCTTACCAGGTTATGCCCCTCATATAAGGAACCGTAGTATACATCGTTGTTCAGGTAATCGGTTAAGAAGCGAAGGGCCTGCATATAGATCATAAATTTGCCGGCATAAATAAAATGCTCTTTTTCTAACCCGGTGAGTTCACTGTTCATTTCACTGAGATAGCCTTCCGCAATCGCTTTAAAATAATCGTCCCTGATTTCTATCAGGCTGTAATCTTTTTCTTCTTCGTTCACAGGAGAGAGGTAGGTGCGCATCATATCCCCTACATCGCTGATGAAGTATCCGGGCATCACGGTGTCGAGATCTATCACACAAAGCCCTTTGTCATCTTTGTCGAATAATACATTACTTATTTTGGTATCGTGGTGTGTAATTCTTTTTTTAAATAATCCATTACCGCTGATCTCTTTAAAGATCTGTACGATTTCTACCTGCTGCTTTAAAAAGGTGATAATGTCAGTGGCTTCTTCCATACGTTTCCGGCTTGCATGGAGTACAGCGTTTTCGAATTGTGCATATCTTAATGAAAGATTATGAAAATCCGGAAGGGTTATTTTTATTTCGTCGGCAGGGAAACCGGCAAGCAACCGGGTAAACCGGCCGAACTGCCTGGCTGCTTCATATGCCTGCGAACTGGTGGTAACCACATCAATGGTAACGGATCCCTTTATAAACGGAAACATGCGGAAGTATCCATCTCCTGGTAAGTAAATAATGTCTTCCTGTTCAACCGTTTTCTGCGGCATTACAAATAAATAGTCTGGTGCATAAGCAGAAAGATATGTTCCTATCAAACTAATGTTATGGGCAATATCGGTTGGGGTTTTAAAAATAGTATGGTTAACGCGCTGCAGAATAAATTTACCGGCTTCCGTATTTACGGTCCATGTGTTATTAATTAATCCCGTACCAAAAGGTTTTATCTCCGCTGAATTTTGGTCCAGTCCGTATATATCGAGAATAGTTCGCAGCATAATACAAGTACATATAAAATATGAAAGTATACAATGAAGTTGGGTTATCGATGTGCAAACGCTTGCGGAACAAGCCGACCGGTTTAGTTTTCTTCGTGCACCACTAATTGAGATTCCAGAATAATCTTGTAATAAGTGGCATTGACAGCGTCCGTTTCACTGTTTGATTTCTGTTGCAGCAGGTCGATTAAGGTCTCCGTTGCTTTCTGTCCCTGCTGATAAGGAAATTGCTCTACCGATGCCAGTGGAGGAAAAGCGGTATAATTATTAAGTGGAAGGTTTGCATAACTTACAAAACAAACCTCTTTATTAATTTTGAACTTCATTTTCTGCGCCTGCTGCACGGCATCCAGTGCTACATAATCGTTAAAGGTCACAATAGCCGTAGGCCGCCGCTTGCCGGTGAGCAGTTTTTCGGTAGCAGTACAAACGCCTGCTTTGGTAAGGTCGCAGTTCAGCACTAAAGCAGGGTCATATTTTAAGCGGCTCTTGGTCATGGCCTGTATATAACCTTCCTGCCTTTCTTTAGCGGCGGGTAGTTTTTCAGGCCCGTTTATCATTCCGATAATCCGGTGTCCCTTTTTAAAGAGAAAATTGATCGCCTGCACCGTTCCATTGATCATATTACAGGCAACGTAATGAATATTGGGAATCTTGGGTATGCGGTCGAAAAAAACAACCGGGATATTATAGCGCTGCAACGCTTCGAAATGTTCGTAGTTAGTGGTGTTTTTAGAAATGGAAATAAGCAGGCCATCTACCCGGTGCTTTTTCATGGTGTCGATCAACTGTTTTTCTTTATCTACTATATCGTGCGACTGACCCAGCAGCACCGTATAGTTCGATTTATGCGCAGCATCTTCTATTCCGCTAATGGCAGATGAAAAAAACGCTTCGCTTAATTCGGGAAGAATGACCCCTATGGTAAATGTTTTGCCCTGTTGAAAAAAAATAGCCGTTTGATTAGGTTCATACTGTAATTGCCTGGCCAGATCCTGTACCCTTGTTTTGGTGCGCAATCCAATGCTGGGATGATCGTGCAATGCACGCGAAACGGTAGAAATAGATATATTCAGCTGTTTAGCTATTTCTTTAATAGTAGGCAACTTATTTTCCATGCAATATTGATAAATATACGACAAATATTTTATGCAAACGTTTGACTGATTATTTCAATCGTTTGTTTGCAGCATCCAGGCTCGTAGAATATGGCAGTATAAATTAATAGGTCTATTTTTCAGCGGCATGAATATACCGGAAAAAAGTTTTTCTTCCAAACGGCTGCTGTCCCTCGATGTGATGAGGGGAATAATTATGATCCTGCTGATGGCGGAAAGTGCTATGCTGTACGAGTCTTTAGAGGATATGGAGTGGGCTGGCGCTGCGGGACTTTTAGTGCAGCAGTTCTTTCATCACCCCTGGAATGGTCTAACGTTCTGGGACCTGGTTCAACCCGCGTTTATGACAATGGCTGGTTCCGCCATGTACATATCCTATTATTATAAGAAAAAGAAAGGAATTACCTGGCAACAAAATTTTAAACATATTGCTGCCAGGTGTTTAAAACTATTTATATGCGGCACGGCTCTGCATTGCATTTATGCCGGCCGGCTTGTTTGGGAATTATGGAATGTACTTACTCAATTATCCCTTACAACCCTGATCGCTTATTTAATAATACAAAGACCCGCTTTTTTTCAGATTGGTTTATCTTTAACCCTTCTTCTATTAACTGAAATAGCTTATCGGTTTATATTAATGCCAGGATATAACGAACCATTCGTAGCGGGAAAGAATTTTGGTGCCTGGATGGATATGAAGTTGATGGGAAAGATAAATACGGATGGCTGGGTAGCCATCAATTTTATTCCTACAGCCGCACATACAATTTGGGGCATGCTGGCCGGCAAAGTATTGGTAAAAGAAGGAAATGCGGTTTCGAAGATGATAACACTGATTGCCGCCGCATTCATTTGTCTTTTTGTCGGCTATTTCCTGGATATATTGAATATTACTCCGGTTATAAAGCGAATAAGCACGTCATCTTTCGTATTGGTTTCTGCAGGGTGGGTCTTAATAATAATGACGGTACTTTACTGGATAATGGATGTTTTGCACTGGAGCCGTTACGCGTTTGTATTTGTGGTGGTTGGCGTTAATGCGATATTCATATACCTGTTTTTTGAAACAGTCGGCCATCAGTGGGTAAACGGGGCAGTTTCTGTTTTTATAAGCGGCTTTCTTGCTTTTACCGGGATAAATGATAAATGGATCGCGGTATGCGCTTCCATCGCAACTATTTCCGCAGAGTGGTATTTATGCTACTGGCTTTATAAAAAGAAAATAATTTTCAAGTTATGATTATACGTATAATGGTTACGGTATCGATCCTTTGCTTAGTCTTTTTCCCGGTAAAGGCACAAAATATCACCCTTTCATATCTTGAAAGTGAAGAAGATTTTATTAATCCGGAACGAGGATTTTATATTCCCACGGGAACAAAATCCAGTAATTTCATTTTACTGGACGAAAAAAGACTGATTACCTATCGTGATCAATTACAGCAGCCATCAGGCGCCACCTATAAAGTAAATGTGTCTTTACTATACCGCGGTTACGAACTGGATACATTTACCAACCGGCCTCTGTCTGCAGATTTTTTACTGAATTTGCAAAAGGATTTTGATGCAGTACGGGCGGCTGGTTTAAAAATAATACTTCGCTTCGCTTATACCAACAGTACCAAAAGCGGAACATGCAGCGACGAATACAAAATATGTCCCCCTTACGGTGATGCCCCTGTAGCAATGGTATTGAAGCATGTGGAACAATTAAAGCCATTACTCCGGGCAAACGCGGATATTATCGCGGTGATGCAGGAAGGTTTTATCGGGATATGGGGCGAAAATTATTTTACCGACTATTTTGGTGATGCATCAACCAACGGTTTGGGGGTAGTGGCGGATAGCAGTTGGTTAGACCGGAATAAACTGTTGAAACAGTTACTAAACGCCTTACCGGAAGACAGGATGGTACAGGTGCGGACACCACAAATTAAACAACGGTTTGTTTATGGCCCACGGGCTTCTGCCGGCTCTGCTCCACTTACTTTACAGGAGGCTCTTACAAAGACCGATAAGGCACGGGTAGGGTTTCACAACGATAGCTTTTTAGCGTCAGAAGATGATTATGGAACTTTTTACGACTATGGTAACTCCGTACAGAAAAGGGATACGGCTAATCAACGTCTGCGTAACTATTTTGAAGCCGATAGCCGTTATGTAGCAGTAGGCGGAGAAACCTGCGATGATGCCTATAGTCCGCAAAACGATTGTGCCCCCTTCGGACATGCAGAAAAGGAAATGGCGGCAATGCACTACAGTTACCTGAACGCAGCGTATAACAACCAGGTGAACAACGACTGGGATTCTCTGGGCTGCATGAGGCGTATTAAACAAAAGCTTGGCTACCGCCTGGTATTGCAGCAGGCGATACTGCCTTCGGCGATAACAGCTAATAAGGAATTCAGTGTACAGATAGAGCTGGATAACAAGGGATTTGCAGCCCCTTTTAATCCAAGACCTGTGCGCCTTATACTTAGGAATAAAACCACAGGAAAACGCATAAGACTCCATTTCAGGACTAATATCAAGCAATGGTTTACCGGTAAAGTGATGTTAAAGCAAGTATTTAAGTTACCACCCGGAACGGAAAAGGGAGCCTACGAAGTACTGCTCGATTTACCGGATGGATATAAGCGTTTGCAGAATAATCCTGCTTATAGTATACGATTAGGCAATAAAGATTTATGGGAATCATCCACAGGTTTCAATGCGTTAAATCATCTGTTACAGGTAAAGTAACAGTTATTCAAGCTCATTGATAACACGCTTCAAAGCAATTACAGGTATCAAATAGAACAAGTTTGGCGGTTAAATAAAAATAGTGCAAACGTTTGTATTGCCAAATCAAGCGTTTGCGCGGGCTAAATGCGTTTTTAATACCATACGTACTTAACTTTTTCTCGGAAAAAATGCTCAAATTACAGTATCAGTATTTCAGTCAATAACCAACCAAAACTAGCGATGAATGGCAACTACATTATTTAAAAAGATTGTATTATTCCTCTTTGTATGTACCGCTTTTGCCAATGCAATGTATGCTCAGGAAACGGTATCCGGGAAAGTAACCGATGCCGAAGGTGTTCCTGTGTCTGATGTAAGCGTTCAGATAAAAGGAACAACAAAATTAACCGTTACCAATCGTAAAGGGGATTACTCCATTGCAGCACCCGGTTCCGGCGTGCTCATTTTTACGTCTGTTGGTTATACGGCCCGCGAGATAGCTTTAACAGGCAGTAAGACGATCGATGTTACACTGCTGGTATCAAACACGGACATTGATGAAGTGGTGGTAATAGGCTATGGAACGCAGCGAAAAAGAGATCTCACGGGCGCGGTTTCATCGGTAAAAACAAAAGACCTGGTAATGTCTACCGGTCCGGAAATAGGTAGCATGCTGCGGGGAAAAGTGGCGGGACTTACCATCCGGCAGAACAGTGCACAACCCGGAGGAGGATTGGATATATTGATACGCGGTGCAGGATCTGAAAAGGCCAGCAATGCTCCATTGATAGTGGTGGACGGGTTTCCTGTTTCTGATCTGGTGCAACCCGAAAGCGGCGGCAGGTATCAGGCAGGCTCACAGAGTGTTTTAAACTCTTTTAATCCGAATGATATCGAATCGATAGAGGTATTGAAGGACGCCAGTGCCACCTCTATTTACGGATCGAGAGCTGCCAATGGGGTGATCCTGATCACTACCAAGCGAGGAGCCGATGGTGCGCTAAGAGTTCAGTATGCTAACAACTTTTCTTTTCAGCCATATAATAATTCGTTTGATGTACTACCGCTGAATGAATGGATGCAGGTGCGTAACGAAGCGGCAAGGGAACAATGGGAGTTTGATAACAACACGGGACCTTATGGACCGCGGCCGCTGACAGATGCAGAAGCCAATCCGGTAAACGGACCTTTTAGAAAACTCTACACCCAGAATGCCATTAATAATGTTGGCAAAGGAACCGACTGGCTGGACCTGGTGACGCGTAACGGATCTACCAAGCAGCATAATCTGACTGTTTCCGGAGGTAATAAATCTACCAAATATCTTTTATCAGGAAACTTTTATGACCAGGATGGAATTGTAAAAAATTCAGGATTTAAAAGATATTCTTTAAGAGCTAATATAGATCAGGAACTAAGTAAGTATGTAAAGCTGGGGTTTAATTTAACCACCAGCAGAATCGATAATGATAATACCCAGCTTGGGGGAGCCGAGTTTGAAAATTCGGGTGTTATCAGGGCTGCTATTCAGCAGGGGCCGCATATACAGGCAATAGACGAAGACGGTAATTACCCGCTGAATCCGCAACTGGCACTCCAGCCCAACCCGTTTTCTTTATTAACCATTACCGACGAAGGACGCATCGAACGAATGCTGCTAAACACTTTTGTCGACATTACACCTGTTAAAAACCTCGTGATCCGTTTAAAAGGGGGTATGGACAGAAGTTATGCGAAAAGACAAAGCTATATACCTACAACAACTCTTAACGGCGCATTAGAGCAGGGACGTGCTTTTATCAGTAATAACGATAGAGACGATTATTTAATGGAAGCAACCGTAAACTATAACAAAACCATTGCAGGGGACCATAAGTTCGACATACTGGGTGGGGTTTCTCAGCAAAAAACGATCAACAGGTTCAGCACAAGCGCAAGCACAGGGTTTATAACAGATGCTTTTTTATGGAACAACCTGGGTGCCGGTAGTACCCCGCTTGCATCTACGTCATCCGGTTCAGAAAATAAGATTGCTTCTTATTTTGGCCGGTTAAATTATAATTATAAAAGCAGGTATCTTTTTACAGCTACCGTACGAACTGATGGAGCCAGTGTATTTGCCCGGAATAATAAATGGGGTACGTTCCCCTCTGCGGCGGTAGCGTGGAATGTGGCGGAGGAACCTTTTTTTAATGGTATGAACAGGGTATTTTCCCAGTTGAAATTACGGTTTAGCTATGGACAAACCGGTAACGCCACCATTAACAGCAATGCATTTCCGGCTTACGGAGCATACCCTGCGTGGCTTTCTGCCAGCGACAACCGGCTCATCGGGGTGTCTTTGTCAAGACTGGAGAACCCCGACCTTAAGTGGGAAACTACCACAGGAGCTAATTTGGGATTGGATTTTTCCCTGTTTAAAGGTAAAGTGGATGGTTCTATAGAAGTGTATAATAATGTGATATCCGATTTGCTGGATACCCTGGTATTGAATTCATATCATGAGGTCAGAGAGATTTTTTATAATATCGGAAAAACAAGAAGTAAGGGACTTGAAATAACTATTAATACCCGCAATATTCAAACGGCAAATTTTCAATGGAGAACTTCATTTACATTGGGCCGCTACAAAGATAATTGGGAAGAAAGGTCGCCGGACTGGAAGCCAGCGGTTTACGAAAGTGAAAAGGATCCTATCAGGTCGGTTCATAGCAGGGTATCCGATGGTATTTTGCAGATAGGAGAGAAGGTACCCGTATCGCAACCGGAACTAAAACCCGGAATGATTAAAATAAAAGATATCAACGGCTTTGCCAGGGACGCCAATGGAAACCCTGCAGTAGATGCCAATGGAAGATTTCAGAGGACAGGCAAAGCGGACGGGATAATTGATGAAGCGGACAGGATGTTATTGGGCACCTCCGATCCCAGTTACGCTGTGGGCATCACCAATATTTTAACGTACAAAAAGTTCAGTCTGAACTTCGATTTTAATGCATTGTTCGGGCGTCAGTTGGCCGATCCTAATTATATTGCTTATGGTATCGGTGCTTACGGAGTTAACTCGAATGGATACAATGCATTTCGAAGCGTAAAGAACAGATGGACGCCCACTAATCCATCTACAACGCAGCCCGGTTCTTTCTGGGGATTTTCACCCTATCAGGTGGGCGATTTCTTTCTTCAGGACGCCTGGTTTATCCGTTTGCAGAATGTTTCCCTGGGATATGACCTGCCCCGTAAGTTATTCGGAAATGTGTTCTCCGCTGCGCGCGTGCGCGTAGACGGTAATAATCTTTTTTTGATAACTCCGTATACGGGTGTTGATCCGGAAACAGATTCCTATACGGCAGCATACCCTTATATCCGTACGTTTACCGTTGGTCTTAACTTAACATTTTAACAGAACTTAATATATGAAGACGAAAATATATAAACTCGCATTAATGTCACTGATAGTAATGCTGCATGGCTGTACTAAAGACCTGGTACCTATTGACTATGCCGATATTAATCCAAGTATCTTCCCTAAATCGGCGGCAGATATTAAGGCAATGGTTAACGCAGCATACCATCCGTTGAGAGGCTCGTATGGAGATGGTATCCATTCCACGTCTGAAAGAGGTATCATGTATCTGAGCGATGCCACAACAGAAATTCTTTTTGGTAAATATGGCGATCAGAACCTGGCTTCTTTACAAAATTACCGTCCTGATAATACCGGGTTTACCCGTTACTATGATGATTTTTATAATAAGATCAGCCGCATGACGGTAACCATAGACCTGATCACCCGTTCTACGGTAAGCGAAGCCCTGAAAAAAGAAGCTATTGCTGAAGTGCGTTGCGCAAGAGGAATACTGGCATATACATTATATGATTTTTATGGCCCCATCGTAATAGCTCCCCTGGAGGTTTTAAACAGCCCCCTGGTGGAAGAACCACTTGCAAGATTAAGCAAAGAAGAAACGGTTGCCTTTATAGAAGCGGATCTTGTTGCAGCGGCGCAGGACCTCCCCGCACCTGCTGATGCGGAATACGGAAGGTTTAACAAAGCACTGGCTAAAATGGTGAATATCCGGCTAAGCCTTCATGAAAAGAACTGGGCAAAGGTGATAGCACTTAGTAATGATATCATCGCTTACAATCGATATTCCCTGGATGCCAATTATTCCGCTATGTGGGATCTGGAAGGGGCCAAGGCCAGCAAAGAAGTAATCTGGGCGATTCCCTGCGATTATGCCGGTACCAGTGAAAACCAATGGCAACTAATGGTATTGCCTGCTGCTTTTGCCCCTAAAGGCGGGTTCGGCACTATCTCCAGTACCTGGTGGTTTTACGACCGGTTTGAAAGCAACGATACCCGCAAAAAAATGCTGATCACCGAATTTACCGGAACAGATAATGTTACCTATAGCAGGGCTAATCCCGGGGTGATACTCGATAAGGGCCCCATCCCTTTAAAAATTAACCAGGATGCCGCCAGAACAACCGGCTTAACCACGGTGGATATAATTATGTACCGGTATGCAGATGTGCTGTTGTCGAAAGCGGAAGCAATCGCCAATTCCGGTACGCCTAATCAGGAAGCGATGGACCTGGTAAACCGTGTAAGAGCAAGAGCCGGAATACCGGATAAAAGATTAGCTGATTACAGTTCATTAGCTGCATTCAATGATCTTGTTCTGTTTGAAAGAAGCCATGAGTTCTGGTGCGAAAACGGACAGTATAGGGCAGACCTAATAAGGCACGGTAAATTTATATCCCGTTGCCAGGAGGTTACACAATCCATATATACCAATCCGAGTAAAGTGGTTTTCCCGTTTTCTTTAACAGCGGTTAGTGAAGGCAAGGGTAAGTTTATTCAAAACCCAGGGTATAATTAAAATAGTGGTACGGCATGTCCCGGTATCTTTTGAGAGAAATAAATCATTAAATATGAGCGCTAAAAGGATAATCAGCCTGTTTCTATTGAGTAGTTTTTTATGTTGCCTGGCCGGTTGCAAGAAGAATGAAACAGACGCCAATACGGAACCGGAAAACGAGATCAGTTACGATTTATCCGCAGCCGTTTTCCCCAACCCCGAACGGGGGTTTATTCGGACGGTTCCCGTTTATTCGGAAGGAGCGCCGTTAAGTATGTCTTTTTTAAATCTGGTGAAGGGTCAGAATATAACGCTGGTGCTTCGGCTTTTTTACCTCGAAAAGTTTAAATCGCAGCCAATAAGTGCTGCCGAACTGACACTTATACAAACGGATCTGACCAATCTACGGGCGGCAGGGTTAAAAGTAATTCTTCGTTTTGCCTATACAGACGATGTGGCCGGAACAGATGCTTCCTATGCTACCATTGAACAACACCTCGATCAGTTAAAGCCGCTTTTTGAATCAAATAAAGATATTATCGCGTTTGTACAAGCAGGCTTTGTTGGTGCATACGGCGAGTGGCATAGTTCCAGTAACGGATTGGCGACTATTGAAAACCAAAGAAAGGTACTGATCCGGCTACTAAGTGTACTGCCGGCAGAGATCATGGTACAGGTAAGAACACCCGGCATGAAGCAACAGATATTTAATACTAACCTGCCCGTAGGCAGAGACCTCGCCTACACGGCAGAGAACCGGTCAAGGGTAGGTCACCACAACGATTGCTTCCTGACAGGGGGTACGGAATATGGAACATACAATAACATAGTGGCAGAGAAGCAATATATAAGCGATGAAGCCCTGTATGTGCCGGTGGGTGGCGAAACCTGTCCCCCCACAGGTGGCTATAACCCGGATTGCGCCGAAAGCCAGAAAGAGATGAAACTACTTAAATGGACTTATCTGAACCTGGATTATTTTCCGGCAACTATCAATGCATGGAGAAGTTCGGGATGCTTTGATGAATTTCAAAAAAGCCTGGGTTATCGTCTCGCATTAGTAAGTAGCCAGATTCCTGAACAGGTAAGTAAAAGTACCGATCTCAAAATTATTATATCCGTTTCCAATAAAGGATACGCCCCCCTTTATTATAAGAAATCGACCTACCTCGTTTTTAAGAATAAGGCTTCAGGACAGTTATACCAGCAGCTGTTGAATATTGACCTGCGTGAATGTAAACCCAATGGCACCGTGGTAATAGATGAATCAATAAAGACATCGGATATTCCTGCGGGTGATTATGAGCTGTTCTTAAAAATCGCGGACAGATCGGTCAGCCTGAGCGCAAGGGTGGAATATTCCGTCCGGTTAGCCAACCTCGATACCTGGGTAACCGATAACGGGGGCATGAATGCCCTGAACCGCACACTTAAGATGGTAAACTAATATAGTACTATTTATTAATGACGATTTAATTTAAAACCGAACTAACAGTATGAAACGCAATATCATTTACTTATTTACCGCCGTTACCTTGATACTTACCAATGCTTCCTGCAAAAAGGATGATGCGGGCTCCGGGGTAAAAGCAGTCTTCAGCTATGTAGCCGATGGCTTTAGTGTTAACTTCACCAATTTTTCTACCAACGCTACCGAGTACAGGTGGGACTTTGGTGATGGAAGCGGTGCTACTTCTTCCAATAAAACGCCACAACATATTTTTAGAAGAAAAGGCGACTTCCTGGTATCGTTAGTAGCGAAGAACGGGATGGATTCAAGCAGCTTTAAAGACACGGTCAGTATTATAGGTCCCAATATCAAAATAGATGGTGATTATACCGACTGGCAATATGTAGATTACTCGCATGTAAACGCTGCTACAGCCGGTGGCACTTTACTGGCAGTTAAAACATTTGCTTCCAGTCAACTTATCGGCTTTTACCTGGAAGGTACCGCCGACATGAAAATGGAACTTTTCGATATGTATATAGATGCGGATAACAATCCCGCTACCGGGTTTAGCACTTTTCTTTATCCTGCGGGTTCCGGCGCCGATTTTCTGTGCGAAGGTCCTCCCGATGGCAGCGGTGCTTTGTATGCGCATTCAGGCCCTCCTGCCGGATTCAGTTTTTCGCCCGTTGCTACTTTTGCGGAAGTCATGAATTTTTCAAAGATCAATACCGTTGATGGTAAAAAGGTAATAGAGTTTTCCATAAAAAGAAGTGCTTTGGGAACCACCAGAAATTTCATCAATTTTTCCTTTATAGAACTCACCTCCGGTTACGCCGATATCGGTAAAATTCCCGAGGCACAAAAACCCGGCTCCAAATTCAGCCCTATTCCTTTATAATTTTATAAGCACCCGATTTATGATAGTATCTGAAGACTTCTCGGAAGTTTTAGAAGAAATAAAATTATTTACTATTGAAAACAAGAACGGAACTAAATTAATTGTATCTAATTACGGAGCCGCCGTGGTTTCATTATTTGTAAACGACCGGCATGGGAATCTTTCCGATATCGTACTGGGTTACGATGATCCTGCCGATTATACAAGGGATGAATTTTACATGGGTACCATCGTAGGCCGCTACGCCAACCGGATTTCGAGCGATACGGTTATTATCGACGGGCAGCCTTATAAGCTGTCTGCCAGAGAAGGAGGGTATCATTTACATGGTGGCAGCGTAGGCTTCAATAAAAAAATATTTGCGGCGGAGCCCTTTCAGAAAGCAGGTAAAAGCGGTATTTCGTTAAGGTACACCAGTCCGCACCTGGAAGAAGGCTTCCCCGGCGAACTGGAACTGGAGGTCATTTACACGCTGGATAATGAAGATGCATGGACCGTAGAGTACAAAGCGGTATCTGCAAGAACTACTCTTGTGAACCTTACCCAGCATACGTACTTCAACTTATCGGGCAACCCGGCGTCGGGCATAGACGAGCACGAGCTGAAAATCGACAGCGCTCATTTTCTGCCCGTTAATGAACTGCAGGTTCCCACCGGAGATTTTATGAGTGTGCATAATACTCCTTTCGACTTCCGCCAGTTAAAGAAAATAGCGGCCGATATCAACGCGGAAGACGAACAATTGAAATTAAGCGGCGGTTACGACCACAGTTTCGTTCTGGAGAAAACATATACACCTGCTCTTAAAAACGCCGCCGAGGCAAGGGATCCGCTCTCCGGAAGGGTCATGAAAGTTTATACTACGGAACCGGCCGTACATTTTTACACCGGAAATTTTCTGGATAATATAAAAGGAAAAAAAGGTATTATTTATAAAAAGCGATCTGGCTTTTGCCTTGAGACACAGCATTTCCCGGATGCACCTCATCATCCGGATTTTCCCTCCACCGTTTTAAAAGCAGGGGAACCATTTTATAGTAAAACCATATTTAAGTTTTACAGCGTTTTGTAGGTGGCGAATGATTTAACCAAAGCCATTCTGGCACATGAACTGGAGCAGCATGCCTGTATTTATATGTCTCACCGTTAACCATATATTCAGTAAAATAAAAAAACAGGAAATAAAAACAACCGTTATCTTTAAGGTACATCATTGAATACTACTTCAATTATATTGAACTGCTTGTTAAAATAGATTTCAGTTTATTTTATTATCATTAGAAATTATAAATTTATTGACTTAGCTATAGGTGCGAGTAATTTTTATATATTGCCTTATGAAACAAAACAAAGCAGCCGGGCTAATAAAATTCTGCCAGGTTTTAACCCTTTCTTTATTTTCCTTACTATTAATGGCGCAAAACCAAACCGGAAAGAACTTAAGCGGCCATAAAATTTCCCCTGTGGAAGGTGTTGCCTTTTCTCACATGGGTAAGGGCGGTATTACAAAAGCGGATAAGGCGGATAATTTTAAACACGCTACAGACAATGACGTACCGGTTAGTGCCGCTTCCCCGTCGAATTCCTACACGTTGACTTCTCCGGATAAAAGAATCTCCGTTAAAATTGAAGCCGGAAAAATAATTACGTACGCTGTTGATTTTGACGGAAGAAATATATTGCAGCCATCTCCATTATCGCTGGGGTTAAATGATGGAAAGATATTGGGTGAAAACAATACCGTTGTCCGAACCAGCGTAAAAAGTATTAACCGCAATGTAAAGCCTTTGTATGGTATGGCCACTTTTTACAAAGATGAATACAATGAACTCGCTATTGATTTAAGGGACAAATTTCAAGTATTTTTTCGGGCGTATAATAATGGGGTGGCATATCGTTTTGTAACTGATTTACCGGGTAAAATCAAAATAAAAGAAGAACAGATAAACTACCGGTTTAATGATGATGTTACGGCTTGGATACAGCCCACCAGGTCTTTCCTGTTTAGCTATGAAGAAAAATTCGCCAGCAAAAAAATATCCACTATAATTGATTCCGTTATGGCTTCGTTACCGTTAGTGGCAGAAAGCAATGGTATTAAAATAGCCATTACCGAAGCGGATTTACTGGATTATCCGGCCTTTTATCTTCAATACGGCGGCAATAATGATTTACATAATATTACTCCCAGATTTGTACTGAAAGACAGTGTTGGCGGACAAAGTAATTTCAATAGAATTCCATGGCAGCGTGCCGGTTATATCGCTGAAACAGATGGTGCCAGAAGTTTCCCGTGGAGGTTAATGGTAGTGGCGGAAAATGATAAAGATTTACTTTGTAACAACCTTGTTTACCTGTTGGCAAGCGACAATAAAATTGGCGATGTAAGCTGGGTAAAGCCTGGCAAGGTTGCGTGGGATTGGTGGAATGCCAATAACCTGACCGGGGTAAATTTTAAATCGGGTTTTAATACAGAAACGTATAAATACTTTATAGACTTTGCAGCCAGAAACAAACTTGAATACATCATGTTGGACGAAGGCTGGAGCGATCAGTTCGATTTGCTGAAAGTAAATGATGGGAGTGTGATTACAGACGGTTCCACCAAATTATCCGGCACGCTGGATATGCCTTTTCTCTTTAAATATGCCAGGCAAAAAAATGTAGGCATTGTGCTTTGGTGTGTTTGGCATACACTGGACAGGCAAATGCCGGAAGCCCTTGACCAGTTTGAAAAATGGGGCGTAAAAGGGGTGAAGGTGGATTTTATGGCGAGGGATGACCAATCAGTAATACAATTTTACGAACGGCTTGCCAAAGAAACCGCCAAACGAAAAATGATAGTAGATTTTCATGCAGCCACTAAGCCAACGGGCTTGGAAAGAACATATCCCAATATACTGAATTACGAAGCTGTACAAGGCCTGGAATGGTCGAAGTTTTCAAATGTCGATATTCTTACGCAAGCCACCATTATTCCTTTTACAAGAATGATTGCCGGGCCTATGGATTATACACCTGGCGGTATGTATAATGCGAATAAGGAAGACTATAAAATGAATTTTTACAGACCAATGACGCAGGGTACCCGGAGCAACCAATTAGCGATGTTTACTATGTATTATGCACCTTTTGAAATGCTGGCCGATGCGCCTACCGTTTATGAAAAGGAACCCGAAATATTAACCTATTTATCTGCCATGCCCAATACATGGGATGAAACCATTCCGCTGGCCGGAATCATTGGCGACCATGCTATTATCGCCAGAAGAAAAGGAAGTAACTGGTATGTGGCCGGACTTAACAACTGGACAGGGAAAATCATCAAACTAAGCTTTGATTTTTTAAAAGAAGGCAGTTATAAAGCTACCATTTTTACGGATGGCATTAATGCTGACCGTGTTGGCAACGACTATAAAAGATCCATCCGAACAATAAATAAATTAACGGTACTAGATATCCAGATGGCTAATGGTGGTGGCTTTGCCATCAAGCTGGAAAAATTGAAATAGCATTATCGTCATTAGCGCAAAGCCAGAATTTTGGCAGCTCCTGCATTTGGCACCTGCACAATAGTAGCGGCGTCCTGCAATGTACCAAAGCGGATACCAACCGATAGCATCAGCGTAAAAGCATCATTGGGGGGCATCATTCCCAGCTTCAGTTTCAGCTCGGTGGCCGGTGCCCCTTTTAATACCGGGTGCCAGGGGGTAACCTGCGTAGTATACGTCATAGACGCATATTCATCCCGCACCGGCCGATAGCGATGATGATCGTACATAAGATCGGGCACAATCCCCAGCACCGCCTGAATGCTAAACATGGGATGTTTCTCACGGGTAACAAAGCTGATGCCAGGCAGAAGTTCAGGGATCTGCAACGTGGCCGTGCATTCCTCCCTGGAAAAAGAACTGGTCAACGCCGTTCTTATTATAGTATTAAATGAATTCTGGCGGTTCAACGGAAACTCCTCCAGCACCTGGCGGTTTGTCGACAGTATTATGCTGCGTTCTCCCTGGGGGTATTCCGTATCCATGTTCTGCACATGCCTCATAATGGAATTGAGGGGGCCGGCGATATTATAATCTGCCAGTGCCTTTTGCGGCCATAGCATTTGCATGATCCATTTACTGGCCACTGCGCGGCCACCAAACTCTGCATTCAATTTTCGGGTCGACTCAAATTTAGGGCTCTTCTGAATCTGAGCTCTGGAAGGCCCTCCTTTGGAGCGAACGATCACCTTGTCCACTCCTTTCATCCTATAAAAGGATAGATCCCCTAAAGAGCCGGTAAATCCGTAGTTCACGTCCATTTTAGCCATAAAAACTCATTTGAATTGTGCACGGTTGATATCTGACTACAGATAAACCTTGATAAGACCAAAATTATCATATTTTTTTGATATATTTAAAATGAAGATAAAATGTAAATAACTCGTATCTTATAGTAACGATTTATCTACCAGTTATCTACGGCTTATCTACGGTATAAATACGTAATAAGTATTGTTTCATTGCGGTTGAGTAAGGGTTGAAAATAAGCTGAGATGCCTGATATTTGCCATTCGTTCCATGATTGTCCGGTAATTTTACAAATGATTACGATTATCATCCCAACGCATGAGGAGGAGAAAAATATAGCCGTACTTGTACAGTACCTGAAAAAAAATGGTGGCGACAGGTTGCAGGAGATCATCGTGGTCGACGGAGGCAGCACGGACGGCACTGTTGCAATGGCGGAACAGGCAGGTGCCAGGGTGGTGATTTCGCCGGAGAAAGGCAGGTCACCACAAATGAATTATGGTGCTTCTGTCGCAATGGGAGAGATACTGTATTTTGTTCATGCCGATACGTGTCCACCGCCAGGTTTTGTTTCGGATATCGAAAAAAGTGTGCGGGAAGGATTTTTAGCGGGCCGGTATCAAACGAAATTCGACAGTAATAAATGGGTGCTGAAACTAAATGCTTTTTTTACAAGGTTTGATTTGTTTATGTGTTATGGCGGCGACCAGACATTGTTTGTGGAAAAAGCATTGTTCAACAAAATAGGTGGTTTTAATCCTTCCATGCGTATTATGGAAGATTATGAGATTATTGAACGGGTTAAAAAGGGGACAAAGTATAAGATCCTGGCAGGAAAGGTATTGGTTTCGGCACGTAAGTATGATACCAATTCATGGCTTAGGGTTCAAAAAGCCAATTTTACAATTGTTCAGATGTATAAGAACGGTGCCAGTCAGGATACAATGGTAAAAAAATACAGGGAACTGCTGCATTACAGGTAAGTGCCTATGAACTTACAAACTGCGTATCCTGTTTTTTCGTAATTTTTAATTACAAGTAACTCCAAACATAATGGCACAATATATCACCGGCATTCAGCAGGCGGGTATCGGGGTTACCGATGCCTCGGAGGCGAAGTTTTTGTATAAGGACTTGTTTGGAATGAGTACGCTTATTTTTGAAGACAGGGCTGTGGCTGCGCTGATGACCCGCTACACGGGTAAACAGGAACATAGCAGGCACGCGATTTTATCTTTAAACATGGCGGGTGGCGGTGGTTTTGAAATCTGGCAGTTTACCTCGAGAGAACCCCGGCAACCTCTTTACGAACCCCGGCTGGGCGACCTGGGCATCTTCGCTTTAAAGATTAAAGCGAGGAATGTAAAAGAAGCCCATATTTTTTTCTCGGCAAATAAAAATGTAATAGTCACTCCTGTCACTACGGCCCCCGATGACAGGCCGCATTTCTGGCTCACCGATAAACTGGGCAATCATTTTGAAATAGTGGAGGGAGATGAATGGTTCAGGAAAGATCGCAGTATTTGTGGGGGCGTTGCAGGTGCGGTAATTGGGGTGAGCAACCTGGAAAAATCTATTCACTTCTATAAAGAGTTGCTGGGTATCGATGAAGTTATTTATAAGGGAACGGCACCCTTGCTGGATTGCCCGAATGGGCAGCAGCCCGGCCTCATTTTCGGCAGGGTTCTTTTAAAAAAGAAACTGTCCGCCAAAGGAGCTTTCAGCAAACTGCTCGGAGATGTGCAGATAGAACTGGTGGAAATAAAGGATAGCATACCCCGGAAGATTTTTGATGACAGGTATTGGGGCGACTGTGGGTTTATTCATCTTTGTTTCGACGTATTACAGATGGATGCACTGAAAGCAAGATTTGGCGGCAGCGGTTATCCGTTTACCATAGACAGTCAGAATTCTTTTTCTATGGGAAGCGCGGCCGGCCGGTTTTGTTATGTGGAGGATCCGGACGGAACATTAATAGAATTGGTTGAAACACATAAAGTTCCTATTTTAAAAAAACTGGGCTGGTACCTCGATCTTAAGAAAAGAGATGCAGACAAACCGCTTTCTGACTGGATGATCGGTATGCTGGGCCTGAATAAGATACGTTAACGTGCAAGGACCGCTTTAAGCAGTTTTCTTTGCCCGGGCGACAAGAGTATGTAATTGCCGGTTCTTTCGGCACAATCCATCCATACGAGGTAAACGATGGCAAATAGAGGTGCCATACATACGATCGCTTTTAGTAAAATATTGCTGAATACCAAAAGACTGAAACTGTTTATAAAAATCCAATAGACCGGATACAACAACAACATGCTGCCAAACATAACAGAATCATAAAACACCGTTCCATTGGTCTTTTTACGTACCAGCTTATTCAGCGGGTATAGCAGGAAGATATGCAGCAACCATCCTGTTACTGCGGGTAACATCAAAAGAATATAACCCAGCATATTGAGTAGAAAGTTCAGCCGGGTCGTTGCTATTAAGCCAGGTGATATCAGCGTTTGAGCAGCAGCTAACAGATTGTTGTGTAACGCACGCTGCTGGCGTATTTTTAAATCAGCTATGATGTCCGGCTTATTATCTGCATGGGTACAATTGCTGATCAATAAAGGCACGACACCACCGGAATCACTATCATGCAGCAAGGCATTTTGTAAGGATACCTGCAGCAGTCCATTAAAATGCTGAATAAAGTCGCTCTGAACTTCAATGCCGTGGAAATGGTCAATACCGATTGCTTTTTCAAATTGAACAATCACCCGTTTGCCGGGTTGGCCAAAGCCGTTATAATTGATACCCACTGGTATTATACTTAGCTGCTGCCGGATACCAGGATCGTTAAAAGCAGTCCAGGCAATTCTTGCCGCCCCCTTTTTTAAGCGGCGCAATGCCCACTGATTCACACACAATCCTTCTGCGAATATTAAAACGATGCCGCCATTGCCAAGGATATCGCCACATTGTTCGAAGGTCGCATCGTTTAATGCCAGGTGTTCCCTGCCTTCGCCGAGGCGATAGATGGGAATCATTTTGAGGGCCGACAATATTTTCCTGATAAGGGGGTTACGGAAAACATCTCCTCTCGCTAAAAAATGAACCGGCTGCTTAAAATGGCTGCCTATTATAATCGCATCCAGAAACGAGTTGGGATGATTACAAGCCAGCAGTAAGGGGCCGTTCCTTTTTAAAACAGTGCGGTCGTTAAAACTTATTTTCCGGAAAAAGAAAAAAAGTCCCAGCCTGCCCCATATTTTAATGAAATTATAAAACAAATGTTTGATTTTTAATAACGGATGGCGTCCCTTGTTTAAACCTGGCAGCCCCCGGCCATATCATTTCTTTTGTACTAACTTATCGATACGAAAAGTTGATATCTTCCTCTGTATCCACATCGCTTAATACCGGCAGCACATCCACCCTGTATCGCGCTTCTCTGGCTCGCTGCATTGTTCTGTCAAATACGGTAGCGACACTCCATTCCATATTGCTGAACAAATCTTTAAAAGGCGCATTCATGCCCAGCAAATAATAGCCGCCGTCTTTGGCAGGACCCACCACGATATCGTTTTTTTCAAGCAATGCAAATGCATCGTCTATAATAGCGTCCGTTAATTCATAGCAGTCGCTGCCAATGATGACCGCTTTTTCACAGCCTGCAGCAAAAACTTCTCGGAGCGCATCGGTCATTCGTTCGCCCAGATCGTTGCCCTTCTGAACCCTTTTTATCATCTGACGACAGCTCCACAAATCGCCTTCTACAATATCTTCCGCATAAAATACAAACACCGGAATATTCCGGTGCTGTACCAGTGCGTAAGTATGTGCCAAAAGAAATTTATATACTGCCAGCGCGTTTTCATCGCCCATACTGGCGGCAAGCCTGGTTTTTACTTTACCCAGTTCCGGGTGACGAACGAAAATAATAATGGCCGGATTTGCCTCCTTCATCAGTATGATTATTTATTCCGCAACCGTGCCGCCGCAACTGGATCCTGCGCCGGCCGTACAGCCATAACAGTGCTGGTTAACAATGATGCTGCGGTTATTGAGTGCCGCTATATCGAAAGACGACAGGTGCCGGGCATTGCCGGCATTTATTTTCATATCGAGCATCTGGTTAAAATCACAATCGTACAAATAACCATCCCACCCGATAGAAATGGTATTGCGGCACATTACCCCTCTCGCCGCGTCCGGGTTAAAGGCAGCCGTTAGCTTTTCCATATATTTTTCATAGTTGCCGCTTTGGAGAAGGTAATCGAGATAACGGCTGATGGGCATATTGGTAATGGCAAACAGGTTATTGAATACTATACCGAACTGCTTGCTCAAGGCCTCCTTATATTCCTTCTCCAGTGCCACCTGCGAAGGCGGCAAAAATGCACCCGCCGGGTTGTACACCAGGTTTAAAATAAGACCCGTTCCTTCCTGTCCGTAACCGACGGCATTCAGCATCTGCAACGCTTTTACAGAATCTTCAAAAACGCCGTCGCCGCGCTGCCTGTCGGTTCTGTCGGCCGTGTAAAATGGAAGAGACGACGCGATTTCTATGGAATGTTTTTTGTAAAATTCCGGCAGGTCGTGGTATTTTTTATTGGCCAGTATGATGGTAAGGTTACAACGCACAATAATGTGCTTGCCCCGTTTTTTTATTTCCTCTACAAACCATCTGAAATCAGGATTCATTTCAGGTGCGCCACCGGTCAGGTCTACCGTTTTTATTGAGCTGTGCTGCAATACATCCAGGCATAGCTGCATGGTTTCCCTTGTCATGATTTCTTTCCGGTCGGGCCCGGCATCCACATGGCAATGCCTGCAAACCTGGTTACACATTTTGCCGACATTCACCTGGAATATCTCAATAGCGGTTGGCCGCAATGGATACATGCCGATACCTTCCATTTTTTGCTGGAAGGGAATGAGCCGGTACTCCGATTCTTTGTTCCCGTGCTCCAATACTTCCACCTGGTGACTGGTATCTGCTAAAAAATGACCCTGTGCTTTCAGTGATTTCATTGATAAGTTTTCTTATAATCGATTTACATCGCCACTTCCTTTACCTTATTCATCATCTGGACACCATGCACCAATGCGGCACCACCTTTAATGGCGGCTGCAACATGCACGGCTTCCATCATCTGACTTTCGCTCCATCCCTTTTCAAATGCATCGCTGCTGTATGCATCTATGCAATAAGGACATTGTACAGCATGGGCAACTGCCAGTGCAATCAGTGATTTTTCCCGGGCAGACAGGTTACTGTCTTTGAAAACCTCCGTGTACCAACCAAAAAACTTATCACCCATTTCTTTTTGAAAGTCGCTGACGGATCCAAATTTTGCAAGATCTGCTGCATTGTAATAATGGTTATCCATGATTATTCATTTTTATAATTTTCCAGGTATAAATTCCAGTCGTACTTCTTAAACCTGACTGAAGGGTTTGCACCGGCAGGAATAATATCGAGCTTGGCGAGCAGCACTTTGATATTTTTCTTGCCCCCGAAATCCCGCCTGAACCAACCCATTAGTGCAGGTACATATACTTTGTTTTCCGCTTCCATATATGTTGATTCATCTTTCAGGTACACCTTCGTTGCCATGTCCAGTTGCTTATCCAATTGTTCCGGTTTATAAAAAGCAATGGGCGGACAACTCTTTGCGCCACAGTTTAAAGAAAAGTGGATACGGTAATCGGGTTTAGCCACACGATTTTTCTTTTCGAAAGCGGAGGGAAACAGTTTATTGATATAGCCAAGACTCCATTTAACCTTGGAATGCCGGAGCATACCGTGTTCTATATCGTCAAGGCTCAGTTTTTTCCCGGCAATAACGATTTGCTTACTACCAAAAAAGCTGCTGCGTTTTTTGTACTGATCCTTATTTTTAGAAAGACTTATCTGAGTGGCGGCGTTGTATATATTAATCCAGAAGGCTTTTTTTTGATCATCGGATACGAGTTGGTTTTCCAGGTCGGCCGGGCTGATTCCTTCCAGAATAGTTATTAACGAATCAGTCGGTTCCCTGGTTTTTGCCGCCAGCAATAGTTCCTGGGAGACTTCTATTACATTTACATCCACAAAAAACTCTTTTTCGTTACTGTTACCCTGTAAAGGAACCAGCATGCTGTATAAAATGAAAAATGCTGGGACTAACATTTTTTTCATAGATTTAAATACGTTTAACCGGCATTATTAGTTTCAGAAAGCCTCGCAAATTATGTTATAATGATTGATTTACTGGAAAAACTAAGCGTTTCTACGGAATTCCTGCGGCACAAGGGGTTTGAGGGAGCATCGGTAGGGATCGTACTGGGCACCGGCCTTGGATCTTTTATCAGTCAAATGGAAATAGAAGCCACCATTCCTTATCATGAAATCCCTTATTTCCCCGTTGCCACGGTTGAGTTTCATAAGGGCCAGCTGGTACTAGGCAAAGTGGACGGTCAAAAAGTGATTGCCATGCAGGGGCGTTTTCATTATTATGAAGGCTACAGCATGCAGGAAATTACTTTCCCGGTGCGCGTGTTGAAACTACTGGGTGTTCAATACTTATTCCTTAGTAACGCGGCTGGCGGTATCAATCCCGGCTATAAAAAAGCCGATCTGGTGCTGCTGGACGATCATATCAATCTGCTACCTGAAAACCCGTTGAGGGGGCTTAATGATCCTGCATTCGGCAACCGCTTTGTGGACATGAGCCAGCCTTATAACACGCGCCTTAATCAGTTATTGATCGAAACGGCGAAGGAACACGCTATTTCATTAAAAGAAGGGGTGTACGTTACCGTTATGGGGCCTAATCTGGAAACCAGGGCCGAATACCGGCATCTCCGATCAATTGGTGCCGATATGGTAGGGATGAGCACGGTTCCGGAAGTGATTGTGGCAAATCATATCGGGTTGCCCTGCGCTGCCATCAGTGTAATTACCGACGAATGCGATCCCGATAACCTGAAGCCGATTAATATCGGCGAAGTGATTGAAGTAGCCGGCAGAGCCGATGCCATACTGAGCCAATTATTAAAAATTACTATTGCAAAACTTTACTGATCGTTTTTTGCTGGTAACAAACTTTGCACGTATATAGATAATTTGGCCGCATCCGATGGAGATGAATTTCCCCGCGCCGAAATTATAGTCTATCGGCATGTGTTAAACTCAGTTTTTTTGATGGAAAGCGACGATTTTACGATTTTCTACCGAAAATTCCGCGCTCCCGGAAACAGCGTTTCCTGGGCAGGTTCGCGTGGCTTAGATTGCTTATTAAGTCCGGATGGAATGGTTTTTTCATCAGGACGTGCCAGCGTCAGCAAGGGCAGGTCTTCGTTATGGGTAGGGGTGAGCTGGCGCAGCAACTTCGAGAAATTATAACACCGGCTTACGATCACATGGATCACTTCCCCTTCGCGCTGGAGATAGCCTTCTACCATGATCAGTTTTGACTGCAGTATTTCTTTACGAAAGGTATCGAATAGCTTTTCAAAGATGACCAGGTTGGCTACGCCCGTTTCATCTTCGATGGTCATGAAGCAGATGCCCCCGGCAGTTCCCGGGCGTTGCCGCACCAGAACGAGCCCCGCCACTTTCACCGGCTGTCCGTTGATGCATTTAGCAAGCAGGCCGGTTGGAAAAATATGCAGTTGGTGCAGCTTCTCCCTGACGAAACTCACGGGGTGGGCTTTGAGCGATAGTGCCGTGGCTGCATAGTCATGCACTACGTGTTCGGAAGTCGCCATCAGCGGAAGGTGGATGGCTTCTTCGGTAATGTCTTTGGAAGGCTGGCCGGCAAACAGGGCTACGGGCTGATCTTTCGTGGACACTTCCCAGAGGGCCTGGCGGCGATCGAGGCCGATGGAGCGGAAGGCATCGGCGTCTGCCAGCTTTTCCAGAGCCGCTTCGGACAAACCGCTGTCCCGCAGCTCCTGTATGGTACCATAGCTATTTATTCTACCGGCTATCAGTACCTGCACGTCTTCTTCCCGCAGGCCTTTCACCTGCCGGAAGCCTAAGCGAAGCGCGTAGTACATGCCCGCCTTTTCTTCCAACCGGTTATCCCAATGCGAATGGTTGATATCCACCGGCCTCACCGGTACGTCGTGCTGACGGGCATCGATCACAATTTGGGCAGGCTGATAAAAGCCCATGGGCATACTGTTTAACAAGGCCGCGGCAAATACATCGGGGTAATAACATTTGATCCAGGAAGATACATAAACGAGCAGGGCAAAACTGGCGGCATGACTTTCCGGGAATCCGTAACTGCCGAACCCTTCCAGTTGCCTGAAAATACGCTCGGCGAATTCGGGGGTATAGCCGTTTTTAATCATTCCTTCCGTCAGCTTTTGTTGAAACCGGGTTACCATCCCATGCACCTTGAAGGTAGCCATGCTGCGGCGCAGTTCATCGGCTTCGGTAGGCGTAAAGCCGCCCGCTACGATAGCGATCTTCATGGCCTGTTCCTGGAAAAGAGGTACGCCTAATGTTCTTCCTAAAATGGCTTCGAGTGCGGCGGAGGGATACTCCACCGGCTCTTCTCCGTTGCGCCGCCGCAAATACGGATGCACCATATCGCCCTGAATGGGGCCGGGCCGCACAATGGCTACTTCGATCACCAGGTCATAAAAGCAGCGGGGCCGCAGGCGGGGTAACATAGATTGCTGGGCGCGGCTTTCGATCTGGAATACACCGATGGTGTCGGCACGGCTGATCATGTCATATACTACCGGATCGTCCTGCGGAATATTTGCCAGCGTCCAGTCCTGACCGTAATGCAACTTGCCTAAGTCAAAGGCCTTACGGATGCACGTGAGCATGCCGAGGGCCAGTACATCTATCTTCAGAAAGCCCAGCGCATCAATATCGTCTTTGTTCCATTCTATATTGGTACGGTCTGCCATACGCGCATTCATTACCGGGCAGAGATCGGAGAGTTTACCTTGTGTAATCACAAAGCCTCCCGTATGCTGGCCCAGTTGCCGAGGAAAGCCCATAAACTGGCGGGTAAGCTCCAGTACTTTGAGCAGGAACGGATCGTTCGGATCGAAACCCTGCTCTGTCATACGCTTGCCTTCAAACCATTCATCGGTAAATTCCCAGATGGAGCCGGAGATCCGGTTGATGGTATCGACCGATAACCCCATCGCTTTGCCTACATC
>JANNOM010000016.1:0-9293 GCA_031399065.1 Chitinophagaceae bacterium | reverse complement strand
TGTAAAGACCGATGAAGAAACAGGACAAACAATTTTAAGTGGTATGGGTGAATTACACCTCGAGATCATTGTTGACAGGATGAAGCGTGAATTTAAAGTTGAGATCAACCAGGGCGCTCCGCAGGTTGCCTATAAGGAAGCATTCCACAACACCATTGAACACCGTGAAACATTGAAGAAACAAACGGGTGGTCGCGGTAAGTTCGCCGATATCATTTTCGAACTAGGACCTGCCGATGAGGAGTTCCTGAAAGAAGGAAAGAGTAACTTCCAGTTCGTAAACGGGTTGTTCGGAGGTTCTATTCCTAAGGAGTTTGTACCCGCCATCCAGAAAGGCTTTGAAACAGCCATGACTACCGGCGTACTTGCAGGCTACCCGATGGAAAGCATGAAAGTAAGGGTATTCGACGGTTCCTTCCACCAGGTTGACTCCGATGCCATGTCGTTCGAACTTTGCGCCAAGCAGGGCTACCGTGAGGCAGGCCGTAAAGCCAAACCCGTATTGCTGGAGCCGATCTTCAAAATTGAAGTGCTGACTCCCGACCAGTACATGGGTGATGTGACCGGTGACCTTAACCGCCGCCGGGGCATGCTGGAAGGTATGGACAGTAAGCATGGTGTACAGGTAATCAAAGCCAAAGTGCCTTTGAGCGAAATGTTCGGTTATGTAACCCAGCTCCGCTCCCTGTCATCCGGCCGCGCCACTTCCACCATGGAGTTCAGCCACTACGCTCCCGCACCGAACAATATCGCTGAAGAAGTGATTGCTAAGGTGAAGGGGAATAAGGCACACGCGTAATATCGGAATTATTTAATATAGAAAAGGTGCACCGTTAAGGTGTGCCTTTTTTTATTTTCAGGACATCCTTATTTAAAAATGAAATATTTCCCGGAAAACGCAACCTTTCGGCTTTTTATCACGAATATTGATAATATAAAACCTCCACTTGACCGGCAACCAGGAGATAGAACATATTATCAAAGGGTGTATAAAGCTTCAAAGGGAAAGCCAGAAGAAATTCTACGCTGTCTTTTACGGGTATGCCATGTCGGTCTGTCTGCGTTACACCAGCAACCGGAATGATGCCAGGGAGATCGTTAACGACGGTTTTTTAAAGGTGTTCAAGGACCTCGGTTCATTCAAATCCCGCTACCAGGATGTGGAATCCTCCCTTAAGGGATGGATAAGGCAAATAATGATACATACCGCCATCGATCATTTCAGAAAAAACAACAAGCACCAGCTTTACCTGGAGATGTCTGAAGAAGCGTTCGACCGGGAGGATGATACCGGCGATTCCATCGATAAAATCAGTTTTGACGAGATTATGGCAATGGTGCAAAAATTATCACCGGTGTACCGGGCTGTTTTTAATCTGTATGTGATAGATGGATATAAACACGAAGAAATTGCAGAAAGACTTAATATAACTATCGGAACATCTAAAAGTAACCTGGCAAGAGCAAGGATGAATATTCAGAAAATGCTTAAACAGGCAAGCGTACATTTTTATGAGCAAAAGGCAATTTGAAAAAATAGAGAACAGGATTCGTGAAGCGGCGGAGCAGGCTTCCACCCCCTTTAATGAGCAGGACTGGGAGGCCATGAACCTGTTGCTTGATAAGGAATTTCCTGAAAAACGCCGCCGCAGGCTGCTGCTTTTCTGGCTATGGCCACTTATGGGTATTTCAGTTGCAGGCATGCTTTTATTTTACACTTATAATGAGGATAACAACGTAGCACAGACCACGCAGCGGCAGGCGGGCACCCTGCCTGGTCAAAACAATGATATCCATATGATGTCAGAAGTAATGCAAAAACCCGGAACAATACAAAGCGGAATTAAACAGGGCGTTAGTATCAATAATCGGGGTAGCATTAGTAATCAAAGTGATATTACGGGGTACCAGAATAGGCAGTCATATCCAGATTTCAGTTTAAGGAAACATACCCCTGGCTTTAATTTAAGGACAAATACGGATGGTTCGGTAAGGCAGGTACCCGAACTGGAAGGTGATTTAAATTCTTCGGTGGCTGGAGGAAGTACTGATATCAACGGAAGTATTGATATCAACGATGATCAAGCCTTTAAAGAACCAGGTATTTCCCTTGCGATTATAACAGAGGATACGATACAAAAGAGCATTCTACCCGTAACTACGGATACCATCTCAGTACTCAAGGAGATGGAGAGTAATGACAAAATCAAACGGGTAAAAACGAGGGGTTTTTATTTTATAGCTGCCGGATCTCTGGCAAACAGTCGTACCGGAGTAGTGCCAAAAGGTAGTGTTTCCGTCGAATACGGAATAGGTATTGGTTATCGACTTAATAAAAAATGGAGTTTGCAGACCGGCTTTTTTGCAGGCAGGAAGAAATACCATGCAGATAAAAATCAATACAGTTTTAAGCCGGGTACTTATTTTGCCACTGCAGACGTTCGTAATATAGACGCCGATTGTTATGTATTCGATATACCTGTATCCGTTCGGTACGATCTTTTTCAGAACAGGAAGTATAACATATATGCAGTGGCAGGAGTATCATCTTATATCATGAAAAAGGAGGCATATATCTTTTCTTATGTACGAAACGGTATGCCGAATTACGGCGAAAGGACATTTAACAATAATAGCCACCTGCTGGCCGTGGCAGGTATTTCCGCAGGGTATGAAAGGAAAATCAATCATCGATTCTCCGTTATAGCGGAATCCTATTTTAAGATGCCTTTGTCGGGTGTAGGCGAAGGCAAAGTAAGGCTGCATTCAACCGGTATTCTGCTCGGACTGAAATACAATCTGCCTGCGAATAAGTAAGCCGTTCATAAATTTTTTGATGTTTTTACGTTATAGTCTCATAATTCTCGTATATGAGATTATGCAGAGCCATAAGCAACCATGGCGCTATTATGTACGATTAATATTTTAAATGCATTATATGAGAAAGAAATTATGGGCATCTGTTTTAATAGCCGGAACTTTTATCATTCTTAACGTAGCCGGTTGTAGCAAGGGAGGCGATGATAATCCGACCACACCTGGCGGCGGCGGTACAAACAATCCACCAGCTTCAGATTGTTCAGGGATACCTGGTCCCCTGTTTTCTGCGGTTAGAACACTGGTAGAAGCCAGGTGCATAACCTGTCATAGTGCTGGTAATCCGACTCAAGGGATTAATTTTTCTGAACCGTGTAATATCGTGAACAATAAAAACGGAATAAAATCACAAGCCGTTGATCAGAGCAGAATGCCGCCCTCCGGTTCCTTATCTCAAAGCGACAAAGACAAAATAACAGCGTGGATCAACGCCGGTGGAAAGATTACGAATTAAATTCATTTCGATACCGCTAACCGACTGTATGAAAAGAAGTATCTTTTTTACTATGTTTCTCGTGTGCGCGCTGCATTCTTTTTCGCAGACACGTTATTTTTCGAAGAACACCAATATATCTTTTTATTCCAGTGCATTACTGGAAGATATCGAAGCGCATAATAATACCTCTGTATGTGTAGTGGAAGCAGGTACCGGTAAAATAGAGCTTTCCGTTCCGGTAAAAGGCTTTGTATTCAGCAATTCCCTGATGCAGGAGCACTTCAATGAGAACTATCTGGAAAGCGATAAATTCCCGAAAGCCGCTTTCAGGGGTGTGATTGCTTCCTTAGGCAATACCGACCTTTCAAAAGACGGCACTTACCGGTTGTCTTTAAGCGGATCATTATATATGCACGGTGTGTCCAATATAGTGAACGCTGAAGCGTTGTTTACCGTTACGAAAGGTGTTATAAGTGCTTCCTCGGAGTTTATCATAAAGCCGGCAGATTATAATATAAAAATACCCCTGCTGGTAAGGGATAAAATCGCGAAAACTGTGCGTGTGGTAATAGATATTCCATTGTTAAAGAAAATATGATATGAAGAACGTACTGATTGTTTTTTGCGCAATAACGATATCGATGCCAATGATGGCACAGGACACCGAAAGCCTTTTGAAAGGGGTGGAAGATTCGGTGCCTGCCCGCGAGAAGGTAACGGGTGCCTTCAAATCTACCCGGGTTATAAACGCGCATTCGCTGGAAATGCTGGGCAAAGGCAACCTCGACTTCCGTATCCTGCACCGTTTTGGAAGGGTTAACCAGGGCGTAAAGCAGTTGTTTGGCCTGGATGCCGCCAGTATGCGTATGAGTTTCGACTATGGTATTACGGATAATGTGATGGTAGGTATAGGACGTAGCACATTGCGCAAGGAGTTCGATGCATTTATTAAAACAAGAATACTGCAGCAATCAACCGGCAGCAAGAGCATTCCTTTTACTTTACTGGTGGCTGCGGGCAGCACGGTATGGACCGAAGAATCTTTTGCTGCAGTAAAGCCTGATTTTGCCGACCGCTCGTCTTACTATGTCCAGCTTATAGCAGGCAGGAAATTTTCCAGTAAATTCTCCTTCCAGATCAGTCCTGTCTTTTTGCACAGGAACCAGGTGGAATCTCCCGGTGAAGACGAAAACATCTTCGCGATGGGCGGTGGCGCGCGTTATAAAGTAAGCAAGCGGATAGCGATTACCGCAGATTATCATCACCCTTTTAGCGGGTTGCCGTCAGATAATACGGATCCGTTGTCGGTAGGGGTGGATATCGAAACGGGAGGCCACGTATTCCAGCTTCATTTTTCCAACACATCCGGTATGAATGAACGTGCTTATCTAACACAAACCAACGAGGAGTTTTTTAATGGCGACATCCGGTTCGGGTTTAATCTTTCGCGTATATTCAAACTAAAGAAATAGTACTGCTTTAACACCTTTACTCAGGGCTATATTTAACTTCTGCACTATTTCTTTACATTTGCCGCATGAAGTACAGCAAATGGATTGGATTGGCAGGAGTCGTATTACTGATCATCTCCTGCCTGCTTCCGTGGGTGGTTATTGAATCCAGGAATATAACTGCCACCGGCCTGCATACAGAAGGTACCAGTTTCGGTAAGCCCGCGTTGATGAACCTGGTGATGGCTTTTTTTGCATCGATATTTTTTATAGTGCCTAAAGTAGGGGCCAAGCGAGCCAATCTTTTTTTCTGTGCGTTTAATGTGGCCTGGGCCGTAAGAAACTATATCATCGTATCCGGTTGTTTCGCCGGCGAATGCCCGGTAAAAAAGGCAGGCTTATACCTGCTGATAATATCTTCTATTATAATGATGATCGCCGCTGTATTTCCTGACCTTAAATTAAAGGAGGAAGAAGTTTAGGCTGCTATTAAACCCGCCACCCAATAGGCACAAGCTGCGGCCAATGCAGTATACATCAACAAGCGAATTATTGTACCCCATGGCTTCACTTTGTTTATCCTGCTCTTTATAAATCCCATTATTAACAGGAAGACAAATGTTATAATGGCAGAAATAGTAAGAGCCGTTGGCAGGTCGTTAGTAACCAAGAAAGGTAACACCGGTACCATACCCCCGGCAAGATAGGCGATCATTACAGAGGCCGCATTCCTCATTGTTTTTTCGCCATCCTGCGCCTGCTCTATGAAATTACTCCACTGGTCATTTTCCTTTTTTATTTCTTCGGAAGCAATATCCTGGATGTCTTTGCCGATGCCAAGGTCAGATAAAAACTTCCTTTCTTTAAGGTCCTTGGTTTCGACATCTTCATTAAAGTGTTCACCTTCCGTCCTGGTAGTAAAATAGGCACTGAGCGACATAATAAGGGCACCTGCAACAATTGCTATCAGGCAGGTGATGATGTATATAGAAGATTCCGTTACTATAGCACTCATGCCTGCTATAAGAATAAACGGTATCCTTATTCCATCGGGTATTCCAGCGACCACCATGCGTAAAAAATCACCCCTGTTCTCTCTTTGATATCGACCGGTCAGTGTTTTATTTTTAGATCATAAAGATAATGCATTAAGACTTTTGCCTATTATCTCCGTGCACTCGATTATCTGATCTTTTGTAATCGTTAGCGGGGGTGCGAATCTTATCTTGTCGCCATGAGTAGGTTTGGCGAGCAGGCCGTTTTCCTTTAGTGCCAGGCATAAATTCCAGGCGGCACCAGGGTTGGGGTGGGTAATAACGATCGCGTTCAATAGTCCCCTTCCTCTTACCAGTTTGATATAAGGTGAATCAAGATTTTCAAGTTGCCTGCGCAGCAGTGTTCCCATGGCTTCTGCATTCTCTGCCATACCTTCTTCCTTCAATACCTGCAGGGCAGTAATGGCTACTTTGCATGCGAGGGGATTGCCTCCGTAGGTGGATCCGTGTTCTCCGGGTTTGATAGTGAGCATTATTTCATCATCACACAATACGGCACTAACGGGCATGGTACCACCGCTGAGTGCTTTGCCGAGTATTAATATGTCCGGACGCACTTCTTCATGATCGCAGGCCAGCATCTTTCCCGTTCTTGCCAGTCCTGTCTGTATCTCGTCCGCAATAAACAGCACATTGTATTCAGTACATAAATCGCGCACTCCTTTCAGGTATCCTTCATCCGGCAACACTACCCCTGCTTCCCCCTGTATAGGTTCCATCATAAAAGCGGCTACATTTTTATCCTGAAACGCTTTTTCGAGCGATGCCAGATCATTGTAGGGAACAATATCGAAACCAGTCATATATGGTCCGAACCCTTTGTAGCTGGAAGGATCGGTAGAAGAGGAGATAGCAGCCAGTGTACGTCCCCAGAAATTGTTCTGAGCAAAAAGTATTTTGGCTTTATTCTCGGCAACACCCTTGACCGTGTAAGCCCAGCGCCTTGCCAGTTTAATGGCCGTTTCGCCTCCTTCCACCCCTGTATTCATAGGCAGTACCTTATGGTAACCAAAGTAAGAAGTAATGAATTTTTCATATTCTCCCAGTACATCGTTATAAAACGCCCTCGAGGTTAAGGTAAGCTTAGAAGCCTGTTCAACCAGGGAGGCTATAATGCGGGGGTGACAATGCCCCTGGTTAACCGCCGAATAGCCACTCAGGAAATCGTAATAACGTTTACCGTCTACGTCCCATACAAAAACGCCTTCTCCCCGGTTAAGTACAACCGGCAGAGGATGGTAATTATGGGCACCATGTTTTTCTTCGAGGTCGAGAAAATAGCGGGAATTGGCAGAGACTGCTCCTAAAGTTTGCATATCGATCTGGTTATAGCATGAATAATAAAATCCTGCAGCTGGCAGGTGGGATAGTACTGAAAGGGGGGAAGTTAGTGATTACCCAAGGGGATGATCTAGAAAGTCGAGGTTATGACTCAGGAAGTATAATATGGTTGACTGACTGATGATAATTTTGCTATTTGATGCAAGATAAAAATATTTTGCCACATAACGGTCAACTCATCCGGCAAGACTTTGAATTACGTCATATTTAGTAACGATATGATAGTTGCCTGCTTCATCGCGGCTCAACACCGCACCGTTCTCTTTGTTGATGAGCGTACTTAGTTTTTCCACTGGTGTATTAAAATCAACGATGGGGAAAGATGGTTCCATCACACTTTCTACGGTAGCCTGTTTAATATCGGGGTCGGAGAAAACCTTCTGAAAAAGGCCGCTTTCGCTGATGGTGCCGATCATCTGGTTGTCTTTCCATACCGGTATATGTTCTATATCGAAGCGGGTCATTAATTCCACCGCTTCAGCAATTGTATGTTCCGGCTCGATGGTTACCAGCTTTTGTCGGTTCATCCGGCCACTTACGATGTCTTTGAATGTTTTTACATCCAGGAAGCCTCTTTCCATCATCCACTGATCGTTGTATATTTTGGCCACGTAGCGGCTGCCATGATCGTGAAATATACAAACCACTACATCCTCTTTTTTCAGCTTCCCTCTTAACTGCATCAAGCCCTGCAGGCAGCTTCCGGCACTGTATCCGCAAAACAGTCCTTCTTCTTTCGCGATTCTCCTGGCCATCACGGCGCCATCCTTATCCGTCACCTGCTCAAAATGATCGATCATGCTCATATCATAATTCTGCGGAACAAAATCTTCCCCGAATCCTTCTGAAATATAAGGGTGCACTTCATTCATATCCACTTCTCCTGTACGGAAATACTTTGTAAGTAAAGACCCATATACATCGATGGCCCATATCTGTATGGCAGGGTTTTTTTCTTTCAGGAACATGGCGGTGCCGGTTACCGTACCGCCTGTACCGGCCGTGCAAACGAGATGAGTGATGGTGCCGTCTGTCTGATCCCAGATTTCAGGTCCGGTGGTTTCATAGTGTGCCAGACGGTTGGCAAGATTGTCATACTGGTTCATGTGATATGAATTCGGAATTTCTTTGGCAAGCCGCTTCGCTACGCTGTAGTAACTCATGGGGTCTTCGGGAAGTACATTGGTAGGACATACGATTACTTCCGCACCCACTGCTTTGAGTATATCGGCTTTTTCCTTTGACTGTTTTTCCGTGGTAACAAAAATACACTTGTATCCTTTCACTATTGCTGCCAGTGCCAGGCCCATGCCGGTATTGCCCGAAGTGCCTTCTATGATGGTTCCGCCAGGTTTTAGTTTACCTTCTTTCTCCGCTACTTCCACCATTTTGAGTGCCATCCTGTCTTTGATCGAATTGCCCGGGTTAAAATAATCCACCTTGGCAAGCACCATAGCAGGAATATCCCTGGTTATTTTATTCAGTCGTATCAGCGGTGTATTTCCTATCGTTTCCAGAATATTCTGCTTAATGTCCATAAATGCGGCATTTAATGTATAAAGATATTGATTTAGTATATGCCCGTCAGTGGGAACGTCGTATGATCTTCCGGTTATTTTAAAGAAACATCCATTAAGATTTTGTTATTAAACATAAACATCTTACTTTTGCATCCCGCTTCAAAAACGGATCGCTCTTCGAATGATATTATAAGTGTTATTGCGGTTATTCTTCTCAAAAAAATCCGGGTAAATCCGGAAATTAAATTTGGTGGAAAAACAGAACGCTCTTACTTTTGCCACCCGTTTAAAAACGGACAGCTCTTTTTGAAATCTTAAGTCAATTATTCGATGGATTTTATCTCTGCACTTCAGGGTAAATCCGGTTGAAATATACGTCTGATTTGGTCGCACGAAAGTGGGTCTGATAAGACGAAAGCTCTTTGAAATAATGGAACAACAGCCCGAAGAGGAACCCAGTAATGGGGGAATCGGAGGAAAAGGGTAATTAGGAAAGCAAAAAACATCGACGCGACGTTAATTTCGGAAGAAAAAAAGAGATTAAAGTCAGATCAAAACACATTTACAATGGAGAGTTTGATCCTGGCTCAGGATGAACGCTAGCGGCAGGCTT
>JANNOM010000109.1:0-30960 GCA_031399065.1 Chitinophagaceae bacterium | reverse complement strand
TGAAGGTGAGTACCTGCGGTACTTTAATGATGTTACCGTTTACGGTAGCTGTGATAGTAACATTACCCGCTAAAGTACTGGTATAACAAATAGATACGATACCCAGGGCATCAGTGACTGCAGTAATATCGAACGATGGTGCGGCGGTACCATTGCTTACGCTAAACGTAACAGGCTGGTTGGCTACCACATTTCCATTGGCGTCAGTAATATGCGCTCTCACGCAGTTTTCAGCCGAACCATTGGCTATGCTGTTGTTCTGGTATGTTTCTAGGAAAGTGGTAGGTGCATCTACGCTGGGTATATCATTTACGAAAGTGATATCTTTTGGACTGCCATTTACAAATCCTGACACTAAGGGAACGAATGCTTCTATTCTTACCACACCTGCCAGTGTACTTGTATAATCGAGTATGGCATCTCCATTAATATCTGTTATAACGGACTGTACGGTTGGAGAAGCCGTACCGCTTATGATGGTAAAACGCACCGTTCTGCCGATGGCAAAATTTCCCTTAGTATCTACTAAATGAACTTTTACCGTGTTTATGGCTGTTCCGTTAGCCGCAGCAAAGTCTGCAACCACTGTAAAAATACTCTCCAGTTTGTTAAGATCTGGCAGGCCAGCCCTAAACGTGAGCGTTTGGGCAAGATTGCCGTTACCATTTTTTATAAATGTACCATTATATCTTGCATTCACTATATTATCCCCGGCTACCTCACTGGTATAGCACATTTCAACCGTGCCGTCAGCGCCTGTTTGTTTGGTTACAAAACCCGAAGGATCTGCATCGCCTGCCTGTTTGTAAAAAAGAATATCTGCATTGGGAACCGGGTTACCCAAGGCGTCTGTCAGATGTACTTTAACGCAGTTCGTCGCCGAGCCATCGGCTGTTTGATTATTGGATGTAGTTTCAATGTAAGTGGTACTTACGTTCAAATCCGGAATATATGCGACAAAATTAAGGGTTTGGGGGCCTCCGAGTATTACTCCGTTTACTCTTACTGTTACCGTAAAGGTTCCTACTTCTGTACTTCCCAGTTCTATTATGCCGTTGCCTGATCCATCGGTTTGTACTCCGGTGGTAACGTTTCCGCTCCCGGGATTATAAACAAAGTCAAAACTATAGCCAGATACTGGATCTCCGTCAGAATCGGCAAGATGAACCAGTATTCTATCTTTGGTGAAGCCATCTGCAATCGAGTTATTGACAACAACAGTAATAGTTGTATTGGGATGGCTAAGATCGGGAATGCCTGGAGGCATACTACCAGCCATGCTCTTCGTCTGTAATCCACAAACACATGAAAACAAAAGAACCATCATGGAAAGTAAGCCCTTCCGATGGAGCAGATTTGTGAATGCAGTGAATGGATTGTTTAATCCGGGTTTAGGGGCAATATACATGATATTGAATTTATAGTAGTTATATCATCGTAATTTTACCATCTTATACTGGCATTATCAACAGAGATATACTGACATTGATATATAACTCCTTTAGCTGCAAAAAATTGCATATAGCCTGAAAAATTGCGTGTTTTAACGAGCTTCAGATCAGGGTTCATAGTAATAAAACGAGGTTTGTTATACCACTGAAAAATGTTTTTTACGCAACTGCTTTTGTAAAACCCCATAATTTCCTTTTGTTATATTCAGTATTCTTTATGTTCTTTGTTCCTGCATAAAAAAGTCAGGCTTGCCTGTATTTAATTTATATAATATGGTATTAATATGACACTAAAGGAAACCTGGCGCTGGTTTGGGCCAAATGATCCCGTATCGTTGCAGGACGTAAAACAAACCGGTGCGGCCGGCATCGTAACAGCCCTTCACCACATCCCGCATGGGGAAGTATGGCCTGTGGAGGAAATAAATAAACGTAAAAGCATTATTGAAGCGGCAGGACTTACCTGGGATGTGGTAGAAAGCGTCACCATTCACGAGTCCATCAAAACCCGCACGGGTAATTACCAGCATTATATCGATCTGTATAAGCAAAGTCTCCGCAACATAGCTTCCTGCGGCATCCGCATCGTTACCTATAACTTTATGCCGGTTAATGACTGGACCCGTACCAGTCTCGACCTGCTGATGCCAGATGGCTCCAGGGCACTTTATTTTAACTGGTTCGACCTGGCCGTATTCGATATCTACATCCTTAAAAGGCCTGGTGCCGCTGCCGGATACAATGAGATTGTACTGGCAGAAGCTGAAAAACGTTACAGGGGATATACTGAAGCCGATTTACAACACCTGGCAGATACGGTAATGTTCGGTATACCTGGCGAGGAAAAGCAGACAACGGAACGGATGCTTGAAAAACTTGCCTGGTACAAAAATATAGACCGCCCTGCCCTGCGTGAAAACCTAACCTATTTTTTACAGGAAATTACACCGGTAGCCGATGAAGTGGGTATAAAAATGGCTATTCATCCGGATGATCCTCCGTTCGATATACTTGGACTGCCGCGTATTGTAAGTACGGCGGAAGATCTGCAATACATATTGAACGCGATTCCGAATAAAAGCAATGGCCTTTGTTTTTGTACCGGTTCGCTGGGGGCCAGCGCGCAAAACGACCTGGTGGCAATGGTACGTAATGCGGGTACGCGCATACATTTTGTACACCTGCGTAATACCAAAAGAGATGAATTCGGTAACTTTTATGAAGCTGATCACCTGGCGGGCGATACCGATATGTATGCCGTAATGAAAGAAATACTGAAAATTCAACAGACACTGACGGAACCCATTCCCTTTCGGCCGGACCATGGTCACCAGATGATGGACGACCTGAATAAAGTGACAAATCCCGGTTATTCATGTATCGGGAGAATGAGGGGCCTCTCCGAGTTGAGGGGGCTGCAACTCGGCATTTCACGTTCGATGAGCTGATTCTATTGTTTTGCTGTTGATGTACCTTTAACCTGAATGACAATTTGTTCCTGCATGATTAAACGCGTAATCACTGTCCTGGGCCTTTACACGGTTTTTATCTTCGCCTGCAAAAACGACCGGGTAACGGTAGCCTTGCAGGAAAGGGATACTACTATTACCATTAGAAACGCTTATAGCAGGCTATTTTTCGACAGCACTGCGATGGAAGCCTTTATTCATAAAGAGTATATACAGGACAGTCTTGCCGATAAATTACGTAATTTTTATAATGGCCGTAATTATCAATATGCCTGGTTCGACGAAAAAGGCATAGCGGAGTTTGCCGGAACATTCCTCCATCTTCAAAAGCAATATATAGACTATTCGAGGGATAGCTCTTTGTACGACCCAACCCTGCAGGTACTCACAGACTCCCTAGCCTCAGATAGCAATGCCGTTCATGTTACGCCTGGCATGCTGCTTCGTACTGAACTGAGCCTCACGCGTCAGTTCTTCCGGTATGCTCAAAAAGCTTACCAGGGTAAGGATACGATCAATAAAAAAGACCTGGAATGGTTCATCCCTGCCAAAAAGGTGAATTCAATAGCATTGCTGGATTCTCTGCTGATAAATAAAGGAAAGGATATTACGCAATATGAGCCGGTAAGCCGGCAGTATAATCTTCTGAAAGACTATTTGATAAAATACTACGAAATCCAAAAAAGCGGACAATGGTCACCGGTAGTTGCAGAAAAGAAAAGCTATTGCCTGGAAGATGTTTCGGAAAGTATAGTCCAAATAAAACGGAGGCTTTTTGTAACGGGCGATCTGAAAGTAATGGATACCTCCGGTGTATTTGATGAACCTCTCCGTAACGCAGTAAAAACATACCAGCACCGCTACGGCCTTAAAGAGGATGGAGTAATAGGGGCTTCTATGCTTAAGGAGATGAACCAGCCTATAGAGCGGCGGATACGACAGATCCTTATTAATATGGAGAGAATAAGATGGATGCCGGAAGAACCCGTAACCGACTACCTGCTGGTTAATATTCCTGAATATCGCCTGCACATGTACGAAAAAGGAAAATACTTTGGTAATATGAACGTGGTAGTGGGTTCCGTAGCGCATAATACGGTTATATTTTCCAATACGGTGAAGCATGTCGTTTTTAGTCCGTACTGGAACGTGCCGCCTGGGATTCTTAAAAACGAAGTGCTTCCGGGTATAAAAAAAAATCCCAGATACCTTGATACCCATAACATGGAGTGGAATAACGGTGCGGTAAGGCAAAAACCTGGTATTAATAATTCACTCGGACTGGTCAAATTTCTTTTCCCCAATAGTTATAATATTTACCTGCACGATACCCCTTCCAAGAACCTGTTTTCTGAACCGAGCAGGGCCTTCAGTCATGGGTGTATCCGTTTGGGCGAGCCGGTGCGGCTAGCGGAATTCCTGCTACGCTACGATAGTGCCTGGACCAAAGACCGGATGAACAAAGCCATGCACTCAGGGAAGGAGCAATACGTAGTGGTTAAAGATAGAGTGCCCGTTTTTATAGGATATTTCACCGCCTGGGTCGACCGGAACGGCGATCTGAATTTCAGGGATGATATTTACGGCCATGATAAAAAAATGGAAGACAAATTATTTTAATCGGAAAAGTGGAATTGCCGGTAATGGCACGCACAGGCGTTTATGTTAATATCAATGTTTGTCTGGTCTTACATGTATTTGCCGGATGGTTAAATAAATGATCGTATACATCGATGCGAATAAAAAAGTGAAGCTCCAGAGCCGGATATTATTAAAGGGCTGAAGGAAATGATAAGCCGATGTACGGACAAGGAGGAAGGGATCTGTTATTATATCCCAGCTATTAAACCGAAGGAACCTCCCGATATAAACCCCGTACCCACACAGTATCATACTCACAATAACCGCCGACCGCACCCATTTCGCTTTCATATAAACAGAAAGATATTGCTCCACATGCATCAGGGAAACGATGCCCAGCAGCAAACCGTTCCATGCAGCGGTACTTACCAGCAACAGATCAAACCAGTAAGGAACGGGTGGTTTGGGAGAATAGTGAAAAATATCTGTAAGTATGTAGGGTGCATTAGGGAAAAAAAGCAGCCATAGTGCGATAAGTGTATATGACTTTAGTCCCGGCTTAACCCTTTCCGACAATTGCCTGCTGAAAGCCAGCGGAAGAATGGCTAAAAAGGTATTCCATATATAGAAGCCGTATGTCAATTCTTTCGTATAAGAAATGCGGGCTAAAAGCAACAACATCGTAAAGGATATACATAGTAGCAACATTTTTTCCACAGGGAATAATCTTTTATTCATAGCATTTTCAATATTCTTGGTAAAAAAATAACACCTCCTATCAGCGCACTTATTATCGATGTCCATAGCACGGCCGCGGCCGACACGTCTTTTACTGTTTTAATTACAGGGTGATACGAAGGGTTAACCAGGTCACACAGCTTTTCCAATGCGCTGTTCAGCATCTCAAGACTTAATACCCATCCAATGCAAAGCAATAGTATCAACCATTCAAAAAAAGAAACGTTTAGCAAGCAGGCAGTAACGACAACTAAAATCCCGATACCTGACTGGATTTTGGCATTGCGCTCGTTGCGGAAAAAATGGAACAACCCGTTAAAGGCATTCCTGAAAGCATTTATCAACGATTGTGAATTTTTCATAGCGGGATTATAATAAGCGTTTGTTTTAATGTTCTCCAGTCTGCGCACTTCTTTCATCTAAGTTTTTTTAATTCATAAAAGCACTTTGAATAACAAAGTAAGTCAATCCTTTGAACAATTCCAAATTTCCCACTTTATGTATAACCGGATGTTAATTTTTATGATATATTCCAAATTATACCTTTAGTGCTATGAAAAAGCATTTCTGGTGGAAACAAACTTATGTTTCTCTCAATTCCATGTGAACTTATTAGTACATTTGAGTATTACCAAATCTTCAGGCTTTATGCGAAAAAGTGTATTCGGCTTAATTATCTTATGCAGCGTTATTTTAGGTATTACATCCTGCCAGAAAGAACTCAGTTACGAAGCCCCCGTTCTCCCCTCACAGCGGGACTCATTAACAGGAAACTGGAAATTTCTATCGCTGGATGTTAAATCCGCGGTAACCATTTCTACTCCGGGAATACCTTTTGCCCCTACTACGGATGTAATTACTGATTTTATCTCGAAGAATAATTTGGGAACGCTTAAAATTGATTCGTTTAACCTGGATCTGACCGATCTAAGCTATTCCATAGACACCATCGCTAAAATCAATACATACTTCGCAGGAACCCTTTTATCGTCGGAACAGGAAGATGTTGTATACGATTCCAGCCCATATACAACGGTTAGTGAATACCGGCTGATAGGAACAGATTCCATTTATTTTCCGAATGCCGATTTTATAAACCTGCCGGACAATCTGCTGTTCGTGTCTCAACCCATTTCAGGAATGAAATATAAATTCGAAGGGGGCAAGCTGAATTTCAGAACTTCGGTAGACATTAACCAAACTGATAGCAGTTCAGGCATCAATTTAAACTTTAAGGCCCGCATACAATTATTGGCTACGTTCGAGAAGCAATAACCTTCTAAAAGCGATAAATAATAAAAGGAGATCCGATTCGCTTAAAGCATATTCCGGATCTCTTTTTTTTTATACATACCTGGCTAATCCAGATCTGTTGTATTCACACAAATTATAGCTTATATCCGCTCCTGTATTCACGTTTTACGAATTGGGTGGCTTCATCGAAGTTGGTGATCTTCATGTTTTCACCATCCCATAACAATTTAATAAACCTTCCGGGATAACCGTCTTTACCATTTTCCATTTTTTTACGAACATCGTAGCTGCGTATAGCCAGATTGCCCATTAAGATGGTTTCTGTAAGAGGGCCCGCAATGTCGAACGGTGCGCTGAGTTCTTTTTTACCATAACCTGCTATACAGGCATTTACCCATTGAAGATAATGCCCTTCCGGTACACGGGCCAGCGTTTCTTTCACGGTGCTTTCTTTGGTACGGCTGGTGGGCAGCAACTGCGGATTGGAACCATATGTGCCGCACATCATTTTTCCCTTGCTGCCCTCGAATATCACCCCGTTACCACCGTCGCCCATTATTTCGCCTGGGAGCAGTTCCTCTGGTTTTGCAGGTTGAATGCCACCATCCATCCAGTGCATTTTAATATCGCCTTTTTTGCCTTTAAAATTCATGATTACATGAGAGGAGGGCGGGCAACTTTCCGGGAAATAACCTCTTTTAAATTCATCAACATATACACTACCCACGCTGCATTCCACATCAGTGGGATAGCCCAGGCCGAGAATACTGAAAGGCGCTTCCACTAAGTGACAGCCCATATCTCCAAGTGCACCGGTGCCATAATCCCACCAGCCACGCCAGTTGAAGGGAACCAGTTTGCCTACATAATCCTTGTAAGGTGCTGTACCCAGCCAAAGGTCCCAATCCAGTTCTTTCGGCACCGGAACGGTATTGGCACTCCAGGGTATGCCCTGTGGCCAGATAGGTCTGTTTGTAAAGCACTGGATGGTATGTACATCGCCTATCAATCCTGCGTTATACCACTCCTTTAATTTTCGTACGCCATCTCCGGAAGCACCCTGGTTACCCATCTGGGTTACCACTTTATATTTTTTCGCTGCCTGGGTGAGCATACGCGCTTCATAAATGTCGTGGGTAAGTGGTTTTTGAACATATACATGCTTTCCCAGTTGCATGGCACCCATCGCCTGCACGGCATGGTTATGATCGGGAGTGGAGATGGATACCGCATCTATATTTTTATGCTCTTTATCCAGCATCTGGCGATAGTCCTTGTAGTATTTGGCTTTCGGGAACCTGCCTACAGAAGTAGCCGCCCGGCGGTCGTCCACATCACATAAAAACGCGATGTCTGCACTGCCTTTGGAAAATTCCAGGATATCGCTTTCTCCTTTACCGCCAACGCCTATGCCGGCTACCCGCAACCGGTCGCTGGGCGCGGTATAACCTTTACCTCCCAGCACATAACGCGGTACAATAAAAAATGCGGAAGCCTGTGCAGTGTTCTTTAAAAATCTTCTTCTCGAATTAGAGGAAATCTGTTTGTCTTTTTTAATCTCTGTCATAGCTGCATAATCTAGCGAAGTTTATCGTCCTGCTGCATTGATTCGTTTGGATTTGTTTGATGGCAGGGCCTTCGTTAGAGTTTAAAAATAAGGCAATTTGTTAAAACAAAAAAATGACAACCCACGCATTTATTAAAATCAATCTCTTGTAGTCTTCGCCGAGCCAGGTGTTTTTAAAACATCGTTCGCTGAGGTAACGGCAGACTGACAGATGCTTTATATCTCGGTTAAGTATTTATGTACCAGACTGATCGACATCGACCCCTCCCCTACGGCTGCGGCTACACGGTTCATGGCACCTGCCCTTACATCGCCTGCGGCAAATATACCGGGTGAACTGGTTTCCAGCAAAAACGGGTCCCGCTTAAGTTTCCAGGTCTGTTTAAACTGTTCGTAATTATTCATTTCCCTCCCGGTTTCAATAAATCCTTTTTCATTTTTGATAATTTCCAGTCCCACCCAATCGGTATATGGCTTCGCCCCAATAAAAATATAAAGTGCGTCAGCAGGTATTTTCTTTTCCTGCCCAGTATTAAGATCCTGGATGGTCAGTTCCTGCAGGTGGTTATTCCCTGCGGCTTCCAGTATTTCGGTGCATCCGAGTATCTCTATGTTTTCGGTATTTTTTATCTGGTCTATCAGGTAAGACGACATGGAAGAACTGAGATCGGGTTTACGTATAACGATATGCACTCTCATCGCAAATTTGGAAAGGTACATCCCGGCCTGACCTGCCGAATTGCCACCTCCCAGCACGAACACCTGTTTTTCCAGGCAGGACGCTGCCTCCGTGCTGGCCGCTCCGTAATAAATACCCGCTCCAGTAAATTCTTCTATCCCTTTGGTTTCCAGCTTTCGGTAATCAACACCCGTAGTGATCACTACCGATTTGGTGTTGACTTCTGTTTCATCTTCCAGCACAATTATTTTATAGCTGTCTTTCAGTTTTATTTCTTTAACCGACTGCGGCGAAAGAAACTCGGTTCCGAAACGGGTGGCTTGTGAAATGGCCCGGCGGGTAAGGTCCGCTCCGCTGAGGCCGGCAGGGAAGCCCAGGTAGTTCTCAATGCGTGAACTGGTGCCCGCCTGTCCGCCAGGTGCTTTGCGCTCTATCAGCAAGGTGCTTAGTCCTTCGGAAGCCCCATATACGGAAGCTGCCAGGCCTGCAGGGCCCGCCCCGATGATTACTACATCGTATATCTGATTTTTAACCGTGGGGTTAAGGCCTATGCGTAAGGCAAGATCCTTGAGTGAAGGCGTTTTCAGCAGGCTGCCATCTTCAAAAATAATCGAGGGAAAGTCTTTAGGACCCAGGTTGTTAGAAGCGATCACCTGGTTGCTTTGCTCATACGATTCAGCGTCTATCCATCGGTAAGGCACCAGGTTACCTGCCAGGAAATCCTTTATCTGGTGCGATTTGGGAGAAAACTGGTAACCAATCACTTTCAGGCCCTTGAAATCAGGTTTATAATTCCCCTGCCAGTCGGCCAGTAGTTCATCGATGGCAGGATATAGTTTTTCCTCCGGCGGGTCCCAGGGTTTCATCAGGTAATAGTCAAGTTGTACCTCGTTGATGGCTTTAATAGCCGCATCGGTATCGGAATAGGCGGTAAGCAGCACGCGTTTGGCTTCCGGGAAAAAAGACTTTGCTTTTACCAGGAAATCGACTCCCTGCATTTCAGGCATGCGCTGGTCGGAGATGAGTATGGCCACTTCTTCTCCCTTGTTTTGCAATTCCAGTAATGTTTCCAGTGCTTCTTTAATGGATGATGTGCTTAGTACCCGGTATTTTTCCCGGTAGTTTGCTTTAAGGTCCCTGCTTATTGCCCTTAAAACCTGCATGTCGTCATCAATCAAAAACAGAATGGGCAGATTCATAATAATATTTTATTAAGTAAAAATAAGTTACGCATTTATAGGGAAACAAACTTCGAAAGTAGTATTCCCCGGTTGTGAGTTAAACCGGATAGAGCCCTGGTGTTGTTTCACGATCCTGTTAACAACGTCCAGTCCCAGCCCGGTACCTTTTCCAATATTTTTTGTTGTAAAAAAGGGATCGAATACCTGTGCTTTTATGTCTTCCGGTATACCCGGTCCATTATCGGTGATGCAGACTTTAACAAACTCCTTATCTCTTCTTGTTTTTATCGTCAGCTTCGCTTCACTCTGAAACTCCAGTGCGTCTATGGCATTGTCTACCAGGTTTGTCCAAACCTGGTTCAGCTCCCCTACCATGGCTTTTACCTCCGGCAGCGTTTCGTCGAAGTCCTCTTCTATGGCGATATTAGCTTTCTTTATTTTATAATTCAGCATCTTCAGGGTATTCCTTATGCCTGCATGAATATCCGCAAACCGTTTATCGCCCCCGCTATCCATGTGTGTAAAATTTTTAACGGAGCCCACCAGGTCGGCTATTCTTTTAGAGGCTTCATAAATATCGTTCACCATCCGTTCGGTAATAAAGTTGTTATTGATCCAGTCCAGCACGGTCAGCAGGTTTTCTTTTCCGATAGAGCTTTTAAATACGTCCAGGTCGTCGATGGTAAGCCCGGCATCCACGAAGTTCTCCGCCATTTCGGTACTTTCCGTACTAGCATGTTCCTGCAGCCATTCTATCATCCCGTCTTCCGCAGCGGATCGTTGCATCATCGTCAGCACCGGCCTTTCCCTCTCTATAAGGGTCAGCAGTTTTTCATGCACTCCTTCCACCTGTTCGGGATGCATGCCGATGGAAATAAGTTGTTTAAAATTATCGGGCAGACAAAGCAGGTGCTTTTTTAAGGACTGCGCTCCTCTTACGATGGCGGAAGCAGGATTGTTCAATTCGTGCGCCAGGCCGGCGGATAATTTCCCCAGTGCCATCATCTTTTCATTCTGCTGTTGCAGTGCGGTAAAGTCCCTCACCCTGGATGTCATTACGTGTACCATTGCTTCGGTAAGTTCGAAATGTTTTTCTACCAGGGTTTTAAATTTGTCTGTGGAGAGGGTCATAAACTGGCTGTCTTCCAGGCAGAGGCCATATCCTACCGCCTCTTTAGCCCGCGAAAAAGGTAGTGTTCCTGACACGGCACCGGTGTAAAGCTCCGTAATCGGCACTTTATTATTGTTACGGATCATGTAGATCTCCAGTCTCCCTTTAATCACGATCAGTATTCCTTTTAAAGGGTCCTTTGGTTTAAAAAGAAATTCTTCTGCTGCAATTTCATAGTGCTCGCTTTCATCTATCAGCCATTGAAGCTGATCGTCCGGCACTTCATGCAATGCTTCAATATTTTTGAGATACGCTGTATTTACCTCCTGCATATATATGATATAAGGGATTTTTTGTAATCGGCCTGTGACCATAAAGGTAAGATACGCCTGCCTTATAAAAATGGCTCCTGATAAAGGGCAATTCGCTTTTCTTTCATCACCGGCAATAGTATAGTATCGGCTATTTTACCGATACACAGTATTATCGGCTTATGAACCGATAAATCAAACCGATACACACTATTAATCGGCTTATAAACCGATATTTTGATATATCGGCCCAAAAGCCGATATTTGAGATATGACTAGCGTTATCACGGGGGATATCATTAATTCAAGGGTGGCGGGTAATCCTAAAAAATGGCTTAGCCGATTAAAGGAAACGCTTTCCGTTTATGGTAAATCGCCCAGGCAATGGGAAATTTACCGGGGCGACAGTTTCCAGGTGGAAGTGGCAGAACCACAGGGCGCGCTGCTGGCCGCGCTCCGGATCAAAGCGGGTATTAAATCGATCAAGAGCCTGGATGTTAGGATGGCTATCGGTATCGGGGGGAAAACCTATGATGCAGGCAAAGTAAGCGAATCGAACGGCGAGGCATTTATCAACTCCGGTGAAAAGTTCGAAAGCTTAAAAAAACTAAAACAGTTACTGGCTATCAAAACACCCTGGGCCAGCCTGGATACGGAGATCAACCTGATGCTCAGTCTCGGATCCATCGCAATGGATAAATGGACCCCTTCATCCGGCGAACTTGTATACCTGTCGCTGGAAAACGATACCCTGTCCCAGAAAGAACTCGGGGATAAAATCAAAAGAACCCAATCGTCTGTAAGTGAACGGCAGAAAAGAGCGCATTACGAAGAGATAAGAGAACTGGAAGCTTTTTTTCGCAACCGGATACAATCCCAATTGGATAAATTATGATATTGCTATTACAACTTTTCCTTGCCCATATACTGGGAGATTTTTTTTTACAGTCTTCCACCTGGGTTAAAAATAAAGAAGCCGGAAAATGGGCCTCCCCCTACCTGTACCTGCACGTACTCATTCATTTCGTACTGATACTTGTAATTACACAGTCCTGGGCCAACTGGAAAATGGCGGGCATCATTGCCGTGATGCATTTGTTAACGGACGGTGCCAAACTGATGTTCCAGAAAGAGCATACCAGGCGGACATGGTTCCTGGCCGACCAGGGAATGCACCTGGCTGTACTGGTGCTGGTGGCCCTGGCTTATGAAAAGACCCGGTTAGATATCTCGGTGCTTTCGGACAAGCGGTTGCTGATACCGGTAGGCACTTTCCTGCTGGTACTTAAACCCACTTCGCTGCTTATTAAAGTACTGATATCCCGGTGGGCTCCGGCAAGTACGATAAACGGAGCCGATTCCCTGCAAAATGCCGGCGAATGGATAGGAATGCTGGAGCGGCTGCTGGTAGTTATATTTTTATGGTCGGGAAGATGGGAAGGGGTAGGCTTTCTGCTGGCTGCCAAATCTATTTTCCGGTTTGGCGACCTGAGAGAAGCCAAAGACAAACAACTGACGGAATATGTGCTGATAGGCACTTTGCTAAGTTTCGGTATTGCCATAGCGGTAAGTGTCATTGCTCTTAAGCTATTATAAAAGCTAATGATTAGTCTGTAAATATCTGGGTAAAATAGAGCCTGCTTTTAACGTCTCTCGCCACTCCTATACCGGTAAGGCGGTACCTGCCTTCTATATTCTTTTTATGACCCGGACTATTAAGCCATCCGCTCACTACCCCTTCGGCGGTCTGGTTCCCGTATGCCACATTTTCGGCTACGGCATTTACTCCAGGCAGTTTTGTTTTTATAAACCTTGCGCGTGCCGCCATGCCGTTGTGCCCGAAGGGCACGCGGCGGGTGGCCATTTGCATAGTATGCCGCCTCGCTTCCGATGTTACTACAAAGTTTGACTGCAGGGCAGGGAGTCCTTTCTTTTGACGGTACTGGTTGATAAGATTCAATATATCATTTTCAATACCAGGGGCTACATTAGCGGATATGGTTGCCGGTGAGGCGGCGGCAACGGGTTTGGCAACGGGCTTACTGCCGGAGCATGACAAGAGAAGGATAATTACTAACGGCAATAAAAACACAAACGAAACTGCCAGTGGCTTCTTCATACATTTCATTTGTGCCTGTGTTATCCAAATCTGTACCAGAATGACGGCCTTATTTACGCGGGAGCATGGTAAATACGGGTGATTTCCACAACAAAACAGTTACAGGTAACGTTTACGATCTCAGAAATCCGTATTCAATATCCTTTTACCAATACCCATGATAACACCTGTAAAAACCACCCTGAAAGACTGTATTACTATCTTCGTCCTGATCTTAACTTCTATACTTTACAGTAGTTGCGAACTGGTAACAGGTGCAAAAGCGGCAGATGAAAAGTCCGACGCGAAGCAAGCGGCAGTTATTACCCCGGAGAAAACAGAACGGAATGAGCCCGTTAAAATAGCTGACGCTGCCGCCATTATGAGCCGCCCACAGGTGCCTGTTTTGTGTTATCACCAGGTAAGGGACTGGAAGCCTACCGATTCTAAAACGGCGCGGGATTATATTGTACCCGTAGACGCTTTTCGTGAGCAGATCAGGATGCTGGCAGACAGCGGGTATCATACCATTACCCCCGATGAACTATACGAATATTTAACTACCGGAGCCCCTTTACCCGAAAAGCCCGTAATGCTTACTTACGACGATACCGATTTTGAACAGTATAGCGTGGCCAAACCGGAAATGGACAAGTATAACTTTAAAGGCGTGTTTTTTATCATGACGGTATCTCTCGGCAGACCGCACTACATGAGCAAGGCCCAGGTAAAAGAATTATCGGACCAGGGCCATACCATCGGCACACATACCTGGGATCATAAGAACGTAAAAAAGTACGATGAAAAAGACTGGATCACCCAGGTGGAAAAACCGACCCGTATGCTGGAAACATTAACCGGCAAGCCGGTGAAGTACTTTGCTTATCCTTTTGGTTTATGGAATACCGATGCCATCGCTCCGCTCAGGCAAATTGGCTTTAAAGCTGCCTTTCAGCTATCCACGGTTCGTGATGAACAGGAGCCGCTTTATACGATCAGGCGCATCATTGTTCCTGGTACCTGGAGCGGTAACACTTTGCGAAACGTGATGAAAAGAAGCTTTAAATAAGCGATTAACGCCTTCATTGAACCCTGTCGTAGCCTATTTATCCACAGGTTACCAACTTTTGCAAAATCACTTCAGATAACTATTGCAATTATTACTATATTGTTAATTAATCGCAGATTGCACTATGCCAATTCATCAGCCCTATTTAATTTTTATACTACATGTTAGGCCAAAAAATTTCATCCGTTTCAGAAAAAATAACCACCGCTTACATGGGACGCTGCCGGTATATTTAATATTAAACTACTTTTTATAACTTCAAATACAAACAACATGAACAAAGCAGAACTGATCGAAAAAATCTCTACAGACGCTGAAATTTCCCGTAAACAGGCCGGCCTGGCCCTGGACTCGTTTACAGACGCGGTTACCAAAACACTAAAGAAGGGAGATACGGTTACCCTGGTAGGTTTTGGTACGTTTTCCGTTTCCAAAAGAGCCGCCCGCGTGGGACGTAACCCGCAAACAGGCGCTGCCCTTAAGATCAAGGCTAAGAAAGTAGCGAAATTCAAAGCCGGCAAAACGCTGTCCGAAAAGATTTAGATTGGTACTTCATTTATATAAGCCCTGCCCGTTAAACGGCGGGGCTTTTTATGATAATCTGCTTAAGAACAATTCGGCTTCTTGCAAATGGGCTTCGCGTTTAGCCGCAGGCATCTTATCGAAGGTTCTTACCAGCATTCCCAAGCGGGGATTTTTAAGAAAGAACGCCCGGTGTACATGCATGAATCTCCAGAATAACCCGTCCCAGCTTGCCTGCCAGCTTCCTTTTTTATAGTCACTCATTTTCATGAGGTAATTGCTTCCGCTGATATAGGGTTTGGTGGACATCAGTCCGCCGTCGCTGAACTGGCTCATTCCATATACGTTCGGTACCATTACCCAGTCGTATGCGTCAATAAACAGTTCCATAAACCAGCGGTACACTTCGTCCGGGTCAAACTCGCAAAGCAGCATAAAATTACCCAGTACCATCAGCCGCTCGATATGATGGCAATAACCGGTCTTCAGCACTTTCTTAATAGTACTGTCAACGGGTTCAATGCCTGTAGTTCCTTTCCAGAACGATTCAGGAATTTTGCGTGTAAAGCCCCAGAAGTTTTTATTTCGTTCTTCCGTACCTTTTAATTCATACACGGCTCTCATAAACTCTCTCCATCCTATTACCTGGCGCACGAAACCTTCGATAGAGTTGAGTGGTATGACCTCACCGGAGGCATAGGACAATGCTTCCTCTATTACCTGTTGCGGGGTAAGCAGCCCGGTATTTAACATGGGAGTAAGTACACCATGATGCAGAATATGTTCGCCTTCCAATATGGCATCTTCATACTTTCCGAAATCAGCGAAACGTTTTTCCAGGAATTCATGCAACCACTTCCTGCTTTCTTCGAACGTACACGGATACAGAAAGGAGGTATTTATTTCACCATAGTTTTCTTTAAAATGCAACAGGGTATATTTGATAGCTTCCTTATAATATTTGTTCCCGGACTGGAATTGAACGGCAGGTGGAACCTGGTTTTTCGGATACTTCAACCGGTTTTCAACATCGTATGTCCACTTACCACCTAAAGGTTTCTGATCCTTTTCCAGCAGTATATTCCTGCTGATTCTTTGATGAATGTAAAAATCCGTCTGAAAAAACCGCTTCTTTTGTCCGAAGTAATTCTCCAGCTCTTTAACACTGTTAAAGAACAAGGGAGACGGGTGCTTTATATAGCTTACCTGGCACTGCCTACAAGCCTGGATGATTCGTTTCTCCAGCCAGTTATCCGTGGGATCTATGTATTGCAGATGATCAACGCCTGCCGTTTGAAGATGGGGGATCAATTGCCTTATATCGGAGCGTGCATCCTGTGCATCAATATACATTACTTTCACCCCCTGCTTTTGCAGGAAGGTTTCATAATACTTCATGGCTGCCCGGTGAAAAGCGATCTTCTGTTTATGAAAATGGTATTGCCTGAAAAACAGGAACTCTTCCACAAGGTATATAGTTGAACAGAGTGGTACCAACGGGCTTTTCTCAAAAAGCTGGTGAGGGAAAACAAGGCCTGTCAGTTTCATGGTTTATTTTTATTTAACCGGCATTTATCGCTGCAATACTTAACCTCGTCCCATGTTTTTTCCCATTTTTTTCTCCAGGAGAAAGGTCGTCCACAAACGATACAGATCTTTTCCGGCAGGTGCTGTTTTTTCACGTTTTTCATGATTTCCATTCTTTACTGCACCGTTTCCAGAACGCAAAAAAAGAAGGATAATAACCATGCACGGAAAACATCCAATCCCTGCTTTCTTCAGTGCCTGAATAGTGATTATTCAAAGGGTGCTCTTTATAAAAAATATTGCTTAATGAATACGCTTTTACCATGTCCCCGAATTCGCCGGTATATACCTGTATCCCTTCTATATTTTTCGAAAGATCGAGTATGAACCCGATCGTATTTTCAGATACGGGATAGTCGGTAAAGTGCGAGGGCTCCAGGAGTAATATACGATTAGCCCTTACTTCTTTTTTCCATAGTGGATCGAGGTTGTAAAAATTGTATATGCAAACCGGTAAAGTTTGATCGATGACGAGTGGTTCGTTTTCCGGAAGCGGCGTCTCGAAAGCTGCGTCAGCAAGTTCTTTCAGCCGATCAGGAACCGGCAGGGAAACGAGCTCTTCGTAACCCCGGTCGAGATACGTGCCTGCCTGCCGGCTATTGCAATACTTATTGATATTTTCCTGGTTGGCATAATACTTCTTACTGCTATTGCACCCCGCCACCCATTGCCAGCTAAGCGCGTTGCTTGCCCAATCCGCGTCCAGTAAATGATAATACATCCAGCGGGCCGGTGCGTTCCAATGACTTTTCGCTGTGTTGCATGCCAGGGAGGCTATGTACATACGCACATGATTGTGCAGGTAACCCGTTTCATAAAATGAACTGATGGCATCGTCTATAGCACTGATGCCCGTATACCCTTTAATTATGTTTAATGGCATTTTATGATGGAAAACATCAGCCTGTGGTTGCCGCAGGTCCTTGTTAATATCCATTCCTTTCGCTATCCATATCTGTTGCCAGTAGTCACGCCAGGCTAGTTCCTGCACAAATTTTTCCATTTCGTATGGCTTAAAATTCTTTTTCTGCAGGCATTTCAATACATCGGAAGTAGAGATTACCCCTCTTGAAATATACGGGGATAGCCGTGTAACAGAACCATCAATAAAATTCCTGCTTTTACCATACGCTACGGGATCAACCTGCTGCAACTGGTTTACAATCTCCTCATAACCCGTTTTAAAAACACTACTCATACCTTGATTTTATACAGTCTGTAAAGTTAACGGCATTTTTATAAATGCTATCGGTTTTGCTTTTCCGGCAGGTATTTCCAATACCTTAACGGCATATGCCTGATATGGAGCTTAGTGTTTTTCCGGGCTTTGATATTTATACTATCGAAATATTGCTGCCAAAGCTGCTGGTATAGTGGTTCTTTCTCATCATGAATAGCTGCCAGGTGTTTTCCTCCCGGCGCATCTTCACTAAAATTTACTTCTACGGTACTCACCTGCTGCAGGTCGTAGTACAAGCCGTACTTTCTCCGCACATCGTATATCATCCATTGCTGGTCGGCATACCGCCGTTCAAAATGTTTTTGAACCAGGGGCAGTACATTAAAATCGGGATCAATAATGGCGTAATAAAGATGGTCTTTCGTTCGCTGAAACCGCACGAACGCTTCCATGCGGTGCTTTTCCCGGTGCACTTTATGGGCAGTATCGTTTACGAACAAAACAGCGGGGTGACTGTAATCATATTCCACCGCTCCTTTTTTACTGAACGCATATTGAACATATGAAAGCAACTGATCCTCCATGCCTTTTAATTCAGATAAAAACGCTTTATACAAGTGGCTGGCTGCTTTCGGGGAAATACGCTGCTGCAGCCCCTTCCATACGCGGCTGGCTTTTACTTCGTCCGTATCTATAATGGACGTATTGCCAAACAGGCTATCCTGCCGCTGCGAGCCGGGAATAATGGTTACATCGGAAAACCGGTATTCATAAATACTGAATACGGCCGAAAGCCAGCCTGCGAAACTACCATCATATACTATGGTTTGCATGTCAGAACATAGCCATTTGAGGTGAAAAATTCGGTTTGTATTTACTGCTGCCTTCCGATAATATAAATTGTCTGATCTGCGAAGGCATATAGTCCTTCTTTTCAAAATCCGGACTATTGCAGGTAATGAAATAACGCGCCCTGTTAAGTGCTATGCCTATTTTCTTCAGGTGATCCCAATTGAGATGGGTGAAGCGACGGGCTGCTATTATTTTTTGTGCCGACTGGATACCGATACCCGGAACCCGTTTAATAAGCATCGGATCTGCTTTATTGATATCCAGGGGAAACAAATGCAGGCTTCTGAGCGCCCAGGCCAGTTTGGGATCTATATCCATATCCAGCAAGGGCTGGTCGGCCGATACGAGCTCCTGCACCTGGAATCCGTAGAATCGTAAAAGCCAGTCGGCCTGGTAAAGCCTGTTCTCTCTTACCATGGGTACCGGTGTGCCGATGGCGGGCAGCCTGTTATCGTTACTGATTGGCACATAGCCGGAATAATACACCCGTTTCAGTTGCAGCTTTTTGTAAAACTGGTTGGCTATATCTAAAATCTGCCAATCGGTTTCCGGGGTGGCACCTATTACCATTTGGGTACTCTGACCTGCAGGGGCAAATAAAGGGGCTTTTTTGAACAGCTTTTTTTCTTCCCTGTTTTCTTCGATGGCTTTTCGTAAATAAACCATCGGCTGAAGCATGTCTTCCCGTTTCTTATCAGGAGCCAACAGATGCAGGCTTTTTTCAGTCGGCATTTCCACATTCACGCTTAAGCGATCGGCATATAAGCCTGCCTGGCGCACCAGTTCATCACTCGCGCCGGGAATGGCTTTCAGGTGAATATATCCATTAAAATGCTCTTCCGTCCTTAGCTTTTTGGCGATCAATACCAACCGTTCCATGGTATAGTCTGCATTGGAAAAAATGCCCGAGCTCAGGAACAGGCCTTCTATATAATTACGGCGGTAGAAATTGACGGTAAGGTCCACTACTTCCTGAACCGTAAACGCAGCGCGCTTTATATCGTTACTGCGACGGCTTACGCAATACGCGCAGTCATAAATGCAATGATTGGTGAGCAGTATCTTTAACAGGGAAACACAACGCCCGTCTTCCGTGTAGGCATGACAAATACCCGTTCCCGTAGCATCTCCCAGCCCTTTATTTTCATTCTTACGTTTACTGCCGCTGGAAGAACAGGATACATCGTATTTGGCGGCATCGGCAAGAATTTTTAGTTTTTCAGCAACACGTTCACTCATTTAGCAAAAATACTAAATAATATAGTATTCAGGTGTAAATATTTAGCAATGAGACAAGTGTAAACGCAGGCTTACTCATTTCTTTTAAGATACCCTATATGTAGCGTGTCTTCCTTTACCTGATCAGTGGGGGTCAAACAGATTTGATATTGATCTTTCATTTGTTTGGGAAGAATACTTTTTAATTCATAGAGATCGTCCACATCCACACTATACTTATCATCTATATGGGAAACGGCTCCTTTAAAACCGGTGTGCCGGTAAAAAGCGGTTAATTTGGACTTTCCTATAGCCGTATTTTTATCCTGCGCTACCGTTAAAAGTTTATAATGATATTCTTCCATATCATTTTCTTTATAGCCTCCCAGGTTGATGAAATATAACCGGTCTTTGCCTGCATCTGTTTTTTCACCATTTGCAGTCTCCCAGGTGTTCGTTACATCTACCAGGTAATTGTCGACGTAATTTACTTCTCTCCATGCATCTATATGCCATTTGCCCGATAACGATGGCCAGAAATCATCTATGGCAGAATACAGATCCGATAGTTCCTTCCCTATCCCGAAAAATACATCGTGCTGCTCTATATGCCTTCCTGCTGGCCTTCCGCCAATTATGATCATGAATAATTTAAGCATACTTTCTACCATCTGTGTTTTAATCCGTGCTTATCCAAAACTGATACATTCCTTTAATTCCTTTTCGCTATAACTAATGCTGTACTTCTTCAATACATCGTCCGGTACACCATTCCAGTTATTGGGCACATTGCCCATATAGCCCAAATCTTTAACGCCTATTTCAGAAGTATAAAATCCCGTGGCCACCAGGTTGCGCACCAGGCTAAAAAAAGCTACACCCTGCTGCATTTCAGGTTTTGCCTTTTTCGGGTAAGCAATCATATCCACGATTTCCACCTGCTGCGGAGCAGTGCAATGCTGAAAGGATTTACCGAACCGGTTAAGACATTGCACATCGAGCCAGCGTAATCCTCCCCGCATTGGAGTCTGGTGCCTGGGCATGTCTTTAACGATAAATGCTATAAACGCCGGTACTTTGGCATCGCTGGCACTACCGCTTACTTCGTCCCTGGGAATAATCATATCTCCCAGCAACGTAATGGTTGCCATTTCATCGGGCGTGAAGAAGGTATTAGCCATCAACTGCTTTTCATATTCTTCTTCTTCCTTCATCCGGTCAAGTCCGGAATCACCGGCAACCGGGATATCTTTCGCGGTAACAGTTTTTTTATCGTCCGACTTACAGGCTTCTGCAAGCACTGCGAAGGAAGCAGAACTAATGAGCAGGGTCTTGATTGATTTTCTTCTGTCCATATCAGATTTCTCTTTTTTTCATTTGATCGACTATGTATTCGCTGGTGCGCATGGAAAGCGCGAGGATCGTCCAGGTGATATTCTTATCTGCCTGGGAAACAAAGGGCCCTCCATCTACACAAAAAAGATTTTTGCAGTCGTGCGCCTGCGACCATTTGTTGAGGGCAGACGTTCTACGGTCGTTGCCCATCCTCACCGTGCCGGCTTCATGAATGATATTGCCGGGTGCATGCAGACCATAATTATTTTCCGGACCTGCATCTCCGCCCCAGGTGATCACCGCACCCATGGCATGCAGAATTTCGGCGAAGGTTTCTTTCATATGCTTTGCCTGCTTTATTTCGTGTTCGGAAGGTTTTACATGAAACCGCAGCACCGGTATCCCGAATTTATCCACCACACCGGGATCGATCTCACAATAATTACTTTCAAAAGCAATGGCTTCACCGCGACCGGCCATGCCTATATGTGCGCCATAAAAATAACGGTAGTCCTCTTTGAGTGAAGCCCCGTAGCCACCGGCTTCCTTTTGTTTGCCATTTATCTTATACGTTCCGTTCAGATTTTCCATACCCCATTGAAATCCGTAAACGGGCTGACCAAATCCGCCTCCATATTCTATATGATACCCGCGGGGAAAATCAAGCTTCTTATTATCCAGCCACCAGGGCGTATATACATGCATACCCCCTACCCCGTCTTCATTATACCGTTTACGGTCGAAGAGTTCGGGGATAATGCCTCCCATGTCAGCCCCGGTAGAATCGTGCAGGTATTTACCCACCACGCCGCTGCTGTTGGCCAGTCCCCCGGGGTGTGCGGCCGATTTGGAATTCAGCAACAGCCTGGCACTTTCACAGGCACTGGCCGCCAGTATCACGGTGCGGCCTTCCAACTGATATTCCGCAAGGTCAAGTGTATTTACATAAGACACGCCGGTGGCCAGTCCCTCTTTATTCGTAATCACCTGCCTTACCATTGCATGTGGCAGCACATCCAGGTTGCCCGTTTTAATAGCCGGTAAAATTAATACCGAAGAAGATGAAAAATCTGCGTAAGCCTTGCAACTACGCCCGCATTGCGCGCAATAAAAACAGACTCCCCGTTCATTATTGATCTTTTTCGTTAAGATGGACATCCTGGATGGAATAACCGGGATGCCAATACCCGTGGCTGCCCGCTTAATGAATAACTCATGCAGCCGGGGCCTGGGTGGGGGTTGAAAAATACCATCGGGATGATTATCCAGTCCCTCATTGGTTCCGAATATACCGAGCAGTTCGTCAATTTTATCATAATAAGGCTTTACATCGTCATAGCCTATGGGCCAGTCGTCGCCGAGACCGTCGATACTTTTACGCTTAAAATCCTTTGGACCGAAGCGGAGCGAAATTCTTCCCCAATGATTGGTGCGGCCTCCCAGCATTCGTGCCCGCCACCACTCCCACTTGGTATCCCCTACATGGGTGTAGGGTTCTCCGTCGATCTGCCAGCCCCAGTAGCATCCGTCAAAATCGCCGAAAGGGCGGAATTTGGTACTGGCTCCCCGCCTGGGTGATTCCCAGGGGTTTTTAAGCTGGCTCGAATCTTTGGCAGGATCGTACATAGGCCCCGCTTCGAGAAGGCATACCTTTAAGCCGGCATTGGCAAGCACATAAGCAGCCATTCCGCCACCGGCACCGCTCCCTACTATAATTGCATCGTACGTCTTTGTCTGTTTCCTGATCTGCAGATCTCCCATTAGAAGTATACTTGGTTAAATAATCGTATGGCCGCTTTAAAAACGATTTGTAAGTTACCAAAAAAGCAAATACGCTTTATTCTTCCTTATTTCACCCGGTTGAATAATGTATGTATGCCTGATGTAAATTTTTACCAATCTGGCCCGGGACGGAAAATTTAAATAGAATTTTGCCTGTTATATGTTATTCCGACCGGTATTTATTATATTTACAAGGTACTGTTGAATATATCCAGGCATCACCTCTTGCACGAATAGCTTTTTAGAAATAATCATCCAATTTTTACTGTTTTTTTCCTTCGTCTCTCCTTCGCCTCTCCTTCGTCTGTCGTTCGAAGAACACTTTTTACGAAGAATTTACCCCTATCAACCCACTGTAAATTTCAATTCCTTTACTTGTCTAAAAAATTTCTTCTTATAAATTTGGAAATAACCCACTCTTTATTTTACTTTGTGTTTCAAAGTGCTTTAAATGAATACGACCGAACAAAACCTGGAAGCATTAAAAGACATACGGAATATGATGGAGCGCAGCAGTCGCTTTATCAGTTTAAGCGGCTGGAGCGGCATAGCCGCCGGATGCTGCGCGCTGGCAGGCGCATGGCTGGCCAATGCCAGGATCAGCCGTTATGAAGGCGTTAACCGCAGCGGGTACGAAGACGCACCAGGCAGATCGGTGTTAAGAGAAGGAATAACCACCCTTGAACGCGACCTGCTGGCACTGGCCATCGGCGTTTTTGTAATTGCCTGTATCGCTGCATTCATATTTACCTACATAAAAAGCAAAAAAGAAGGCATCGCCATCTGGGGCGGATCGGCACAGCGGCTGATGTGGAATACGATGCTGCCCATCGTAGCGGGCGGACTGGTAATTTTACGCCTGATACAAACCGGTCAGCACTACCTGATAGCCCCCGTGTCGCTGATCTTTTATGGACTGGCACTCGTAAACGGAAGTAAATATACATTGGGTGAAATAAGATACCTGGGATACTTGGAAATTGCCCTGGGAGTAGTGAACTTATGGATGCCGGGATACGGACTCGGTTTCTGGGCCCTCGGTTTCGGCTTTTTACATATTATTTACGGAGCAGCCATGTGGTGGAAGTACGACAGAACACAATAAACCGACCAAACCACTGCGGTGGCATAGATATTAAGCAATGAAGAATCCGATCGAACATTTAAATAAAATTTTTGACAGCCGTATACGCCTGGGCATCATGAGTGCGCTGCTGGTGAATGCGGAAGTTAATTTTAACGATCTGAAAGAACTGATCCAGGTTACGGATGGCAACCTGGCCAGTCACCTTAAAACACTCGAAGAGAGCGGGTATCTGAAAGTGCAGAAAGGGTTTATAGGCCGTAAAACCAATACGACCTATACGGTTACCAAATCGGGCGAAAAAGCATTCAAGTCGCACCTGGATGCGCTCGAAAAAATGATCCGCTCTATCGAATGATTTTTTTTATCCTAATACTTTGTAATTCAAAGCACTTTATATAACTAAACAAAACACAATGAAAAGCAGCAGTCTATGGATCGATCACTTTAAAGCAAACGCCCGGGAGCAAAGGGTAAACTGGAACCTGTCGCCCGCTATAGTTCCGAAGGACATTAAGAAAATACTCCCATCCATTCAAGCCTGGCAACTGGGAGAAACATCCGACGGAACGCACCTGCTGCGGGCAGCATGCTTCTACTCGATTAAGATCGGGGACTCCGCCTACGTAGAGGCTGTAGAACTGTTTATAAAGGAAGAACAAAAACACGGAAGCAACCTGGGCAGGTACCTGGATAGCATCGGTGCACAAAGGATCAAAAGCAACTGGGGCGATACACTGTTCCGGAAGATCAGGCATTTTAATACCAGCATGGAAATATGGACCCTGGCTGTGATAGCGGTGGAAAGTGCCGCCCAGGTATTTTACCAGTCGCTAAAAGAAGCCACCGGTTGCACATTGCTTAAACAGATCTGTACAGATATACTGATCGACGAATCTTACCATATCGATTTTCAGACGGAGCGGTGTGCTATGTTGTTCGATACCAAAAGCGTCTGGCAAAAAGAAGTAAGTTCCCGTATGTATCGGCTTTTCTTTTTTGGTACGGCCGCCACGGTGTGGCTGGCACATAAGAATGTTTTCAAAGCCGGGGGAAATACATTCGCTTCCTATACGCGTAAAATGAAATATAAGTATATTAAAACCATCAAAAAAGCGATCGCCCATTCTGATGTAAAAGGCTTCGTTCCTCAGGTGCGGTACATTAACCATAAACTATGAAGCAGCTACTAAAGCCGGTAACTGTTGCTTTAAGAATATGGGGCATCACTATCCTGGTATTCTGTATCGGGTGGACGGCCTGGATGGTAACGGGCTTAACGCCTTTCGGGTTTGGTTATGGTTTTATCGCATTGCCCATAGCGATAATAGGAAGCCTTCCCGTACTGGTGGTATTGACCATAACGATAGCCTGGCTGGAAAGAATGGCTGCCCGCCGGGAAATTAAGATCAGGAACCTGGTACTCGTTTGTTTCCTGTGCACATTCATGTATGGATTGGCAGGCGGGTGGATAAGTATCCTGACGTTCGGCAATAATCAATGGCTGGCTAATTTCGTAACAGGTCTGGTATTGGTTACGGCCCTTCTTTTTACCTGTAGCGGTATCGCATTATACCTGCTTCAGCCGACGCTGCGGCGCTACTTTACATCATCATCTAAAATCAATCAATCAATTCAATCCTTCACAATGGACACAGCAAACTACCCGGATGCAATTCCGGAAAATAACCACGCTTCGGAAAATTCTAATAAGACGATGATCAAAGGGATCATAACAGGGGTACTGATACTGGTAATGATGATACCTACGGTATTTATCAGCAACCTGGTGCAGGAACGGGAAGGCCGCCAGCGAGAAGTAGCTGCGGAAGTGAGCAGCAAATGGGCTTCCTCACAAACATTAAGCGGTCCATACCTCTACCTGCCGTATAAAAAATATTATAAAGACAAAGACGGAAAGATACAGGAAATCATCGACCATTTCTGGATACTGCCCGATCAGCTGGAAGTGAGCGGACGGGTGAATCATGAAATAAGACCCCGGTCTATTTACAAGGTATTACTGTACCGGGCAGACCTGAAAGACAGCGGTCATTTCGTAATGCAGGTGCCCAAAGACGTGGATGTAAAAGCAATACAATGGAACGAAGTAAAAATGTGTTATGGCCTTTCGGATTTTAAAGGCATCGAGGAAAAACTGGCCATCCGCTTTAAAGAACAGGAATATGAGTTCTCCCCCGGTCTGCCCGGAAATGATATCAGCGTAACGGGATTGTCTGTTCCCGTTACGGTTACGGAACAAGATATGGGACAAAAACTTTTCTTCGATATGAAGCTGCGACTCAAGGGCAGTGAACAATTACATTTTGTGCCCCTGGGTGGCAATAGTAATTTCTCCCTGCGATCAGCATGGCCCAGTCCCTCTTTCGACGGTAACAACTTACCATCGGCCCGGGAAGTGACCCCCGCCGGATTTACCGCTCAATGGGCTTTTAATAAAGCCAACCTTTCGTTTGGAACGGTACTGAAAGACTTTAAGTTCGATTTAAACACCATTGCGTTCGGTGTTACCATGTTGCAGCCGGCAGACCAGTACGCAAAAACCAGCCGCAGTGTCAAGTATGCTATTTTATTTATAGGGTTAACCTTCGCCTTATTTTTTATCGTGGAACTTACGCAAAAGCGGCCGGTGCATCCGGTTCAATATGTGCTGATCGGGCTCGCACTCGTTATTTTTTACACCCTGCTATTATCTGTCAGTGAATTCATCCTGTTCGATTATGCTTACTTAACGGCGTCGCTGGCCACTATCGTCTTGATAACGCTTTATGCCTGGGGGCATTTCCGAAACTGGAAACCGGCCGGAATATTCTTTGGTATCCTCAGCACTTTATACGGTTTTATTTTTGTCCTTATCAGGCTGGAAGACACGGCTCTGCTGGTAGGAAGCATCGGGCTATTCGTGGTACTTGCACTGGTAATGTATGCCAGCAGAAAAATTAACTGGTACGGAAGACCTGTTCCTGCCTCTAAACCCTGATCCCGATCCTGCGAGGTCGTAGGGTATTTTCCAGAGAACCTTATCCTTTTTTATTTTTTCAGATCTTACGGCGATAGTTATTAAAAGAAACCACAGAATAAGTAACGGTTTTGCCGTAACTTAGGTCTATAAACCAACTAACATGCAACGCAGACAACTCCTGAAACGAAGTGCACTGGCCATTGCGGCTTTTACGTGGAGCAGGGATACATTTTCCCGCGAAGTGGATCAATGGATCAACAAAGCCGGTATACCGGGTTTTATTAAACTCAGCTCGAATGAAAACCCGCACGGTCCTTCGCCTATGGCGCGCAAAGCTATGCTGGAAGTGGTGAACAATTCAAACCGCTACCCCTGGGAAGTAACTACGGAACTCAGGGAAAAAATAGCCGCTGGTTACGGACTTACCAAAGAGCATGTTATCATCGGTGCAGGATCTTCCGAACTGCTGGGGATCGTATCCTGTTTTGCTGCCCTGCAAAAAGGAAATGCCGTAGCGCCTGATCCTGCTTTTCGCTTATGGATGCCTGCTGCCCGCAAGGCGGGGCTCCCGATTAAACTGGTGCCGCTAACAAAAGGAAAAGTGACTGACCTTCAGCGTATGAAAGAAAACATGGACGCGGGCACAAAAATGATCTATATCTGCAATCCTAATAATCCAACGGGTACCATCATACCTTCGGCGGAGCTCGAAGCATTTATCAAACAAGTGCCCCCGCAGGTAACCATCCTGCTGGATGAGGCATATACCGAGTTCAGCGATGAACCATCTATGGCGGCACTGGTGAAGGATCATCCCAACCTAGTGGTGGCAAAAACGTTCTCCAAAGTATATGGACTGGCTGGTGCCCGCGTGGGTTTTGCGCTGGCACACCCTGCCACTATACAGCAGCTCAACGATCTGCAGCCCTGGCCCAATGCAGGCGCCAGCGCAGTTTCTCTTTCCGGTGCGCTTGCCTCCCTCCAGGACACTTCTTTTACCGCATTTTGTAAAAAAGAAAATGCAAAAGCACGTTCCGTATTTTACAGCGCACTGGACAAGGCGGGTATCCCCTATATTCCTTCCCATACCAGTTTTGTGTATTTTGATACGACTAATTATTCAAAAGACTTTAAAGCATTGCTTGAATCAAAGCAGATCGTTGGTGCAAGGGCATTTGAGGACGGAACCAAATGGCTCCGTCTTAGCGTGGGTACCGTGGAGGAAATGCAGCAAGTGGCGCTGGCACTTAACGGGTAATGAACTTCCATTGAGCGCAATGTCGTAAATTGCCTGTTCATTTATCCATTGTATTTTGAAAGTAGCATCATTTCAAATAGCTGACACTATAGACATCAAGCTCTTTAAAAGTGTTTTTACCGCGGAACTACTGTACTCAGATTCTGATGAACTTTTTTACCGGACGGATTCGTCCGGTTTTATTTACGTATTCAAATTCGGGATCGTCAGCTTTTTTCATCACAGCGAAATACAAACTGCTGCGTTTATAGAATTTATAAAACCATACTGTAAAAACATACCGGAGAGCCGCCTCAGTGAAGAATTTGAGATACAAACGAATGCACCACGTATCAAGTTAGGTTTCAATAAAATAGAACTGACCCGTATTGAACCGGATGTATTGCGTTTGATTATGCTCAACGTATCGCAGTCTGTGGCCCTGGACCACTATTCTCAGCTTACCAACATACTACTTGAAGAAACCAATCACCATACGCAGATCCTCGAATGGAAGGGGCGCATGGACCTGTCGGGCGTAAACCTGAAAAAATATATCGGACGTACCCTCAATATCAAGAATCGTATCACCGCCAACCTCTATATTTTCGATTCCCCCGATGAAACCTGGGAAGACGAAATCCTCAACAAACTCGATATCGGCCTTAAGAAAACATTTGACCTCCAGACACGTTTCCGGACGATACTGGAAGGACTGGCCATCGTGAAGGAAAATCTTGAACTGTTTAAAGATATACTGCAATATAGAAACAGTACCAGGCTGGAATGGGTAATCATTGTTCTTATCCTGGTAGAAGTATTGAATTTACTGATTGAAAAGATCTTTGGATAGTTATTTATACCGGTCACTATTTCCCTCAATTACAAGATTATACTCTTAATTCCTCTTTTACATTAAAAAGAAAACCGCCTCCATTTTTAATGGGAGGCGGTCTGCTATAGATTGTATTAAACAATAGGTTATTGTTTCAATACCTTAAACCTTTTTGTCTTAGCACCTTGTCTTACTTCTATGAAATAAACGCCGGTTCTGACATTGCTACCTACCTGAACATTTCCATTGGCAGGCACCTGATTTTTCCTTTCAACGATTCTTCCGGATACATCCGTTAGAACAATGGAAAGAGCCGCTTCACTGTTACTTTGAGTGGTTACGGAGAAATAGGTTTTTGTTGGGTTAGGTGTTACTCTAACTACCAATCCCTTTATTTCCTCTTTTGCATCAGTCAATGTCTTCATAGCTTCCTGGAAGCTGCGGGCTGACTGAGGTGTTTCTGCATTGACAGGAGATAAGCGGCTACCTGCGATAGGTGCCTCTAAAGTTCCGTTTGGCAATGTCCATGCTACAGAAAGATGATCGCTGCCTACAGATTCTTTGTGTAAAGCCTCTATATAGTACCTTGCTCCTTTTACCAGGAAGACAGGTGCAGATTTCTGCGCCGGGAAGGCAGTATAGTTGAATGGTGCCACTAAAGATTCCACATACGCAATCAGCACTTTGTTGGCTGGGTTATCATCGGTGCTTAACCATAGACCTGCCTGATCGTCTGCTGCTATGTAGAAGGTATAATTACCGGTTGCGGGAACACATATATAACCTCTTACCCTTGCTCCGTAATTATCAGCCACATCGTTACCATACGCGAATGAACCTAAAGAAGCCACAACAGTAGGATTGGAAGGATAAGCCGGGTTGCTGGTGAGAGCTGAAACAGCTGCACCCGGAATTTCAGCATAGCCTTCGATAGTGATACTGCCTGATCCTGTGCAGGAATCGATAACAACGATAACGGTATCTGAAACAGCTACGGCACCGCTATTGTCAATCGCTTTGGCAGTAAGTACATAAGTACCTGGTTCTACCCCCGCCTGTACATACTGGTAAGGTGAAGTGCTGTCTTCGGCAAATTTATTACCGGCATTATAAAACTCCACTTTAGTGATTGTTCCGTCAGTGTCAGTCGCCTGGGCTTCCAGTGTAACGGTAGATCCTGCTTTGTAAATAGTACCTTCTATAGGGTTTATAATGCTAACCACAGGAGCTGTTGCTATAGCGAGTGGGTTATAAAGCGCGAGTAATTGTCCGCCTTCTACCACTTCGCCTGGCTGGAAATAATGGGCCTGGTCATCCACGAGGAACATGCCTTTTCCGAGGATATGCTGTACATCGATAATACCGGAAGCTTCTTCGTCCTGGGTAAGATAGTTGGGAGCACCAAGGATAAAGCGGCTGCTATCGTGTCCGCCTATTTGTGTAAGTACATCAGTAGCTATATCATACTGCCATGTTTTGCCGATATGAACGTTGTTGCCCACATCTTCCACCATCAGGATATGTCCTGCACTGTCGATGCCGATATTATCCAGCATCTTCTGTCCTTCGGTACCATCCAGTACGGCGGTAATCGTTCCGCCCAGTGTAAGGTCGTTCAGGTTGGTGAAATGAAGTTTCCACAAGCGGCTGGGGCTGGTGAAATTATTGGTAGTGGCAAAATAGAAATCATTGGGGTGCAGGGGATCCCATGCGCCATCTTCCGGACGAAGGAATTCCGTAACGCCTGCAGCAGTGCTGTTAGCCTGCAACACGGCTCCTGTCTGGTTCTCTACATTCCCCAGGTCGGCCATCGTAAAGGCCGTACCGGCAGGAATA
>JANNOM010000079.1:0-24554 GCA_031399065.1 Chitinophagaceae bacterium | reverse complement strand
TCCAAAGAAAGACCGGTCTTGTATCTGGTAAACGTCGATAATCTGTTTGTTGATTAGCAAATTCGCCTTCCGGAACTAAAGAGGCAGGTAATAAGCGGAAAGTGCGCTTTATGTACTAGCGAAAGCCCTTTGAAAGAGCCTGGAAGAACTAGCCATTGGACTGCCTTGCAGCCCCTTTTCCCGCAATTTTTTAGGGCTGAGCTGAAAATAATACTGGTTTTTTGCTTAAATTTAGTAAAACGTCTCCCGGATGATTAAAAAAGACATTTTCGTATTCATCGGCACCCAGGACAACCTGACCTGCTACTACGGCAAGGGAAGGGCTATCCTGCGGGCGCGCAGTTCTCTGGATGGGGAGCGGGTGAAGCGGGATCCGGCTTTTAAAGGATTCTGGCAGAGCGGCCAGCGGCTGAAGCAGGCTTCTCCGCTGGCGGCGGCGTTGTATAGTCAGATCCCCGCCGGTAAACGGGAATATGCGATGTACCGGGTATTGACGGGCGAAGCGATCCGGTTGCTGAAGCAGGGTATGGAGGAAGCGGAGATCCGGGAGGTGTTGCAGCAAACATACGTTCAACCCTTGCTGGCAGCGGCATCCAGGGCTTCCCGGAGAGCAGTGGCCGATACACCCCGTTCGGCTTTTGCGTACCGTCCGCTGAAAGACGGTGGCACGCTGCGGAGGCGGCAGTCCCGGAAGCGTCTGGAGGTTTCCGGTAAATGGCCGATGGATCGTTTGAGTGTCTCCTTCAGAAAGGAGCTGGAACGGAAGGCGAGGAAAAGTCCGCCCGGGTTGATCTATCTCGGCCGCCACGAGCAAGCACCTAAGCTGAAATGGTACTTACGGGAAGACATAGACGATATCGTCAGAAGCCGCGGCAAAGCGATGGACTGGCGGGATTGGCTTTTTAGCGGCGGGATGTAATTACGGGAGTCCTTCTAATAACCATAATTTTTTTCGCTTACGAACGTGTTACATTATAAGGGATAATTTTGCTATATCAGTCTTGATGCCAGCTATGAAAACACAACGGAAATTAATTAACGGGCATGTTTCAGTCACAAAAAAACCTGTTAACTTAAAAAATAGCGACCTTCCTTTGTTTGAAAAGGTATTTAGTATAAACATACCTGAAGTGTCTGTTTTAAAGCTTGCTAAAGCAAATATATTAAAGGGAAGTCTTTTTACTTTCTTTCCCCTCAGTTCTATGATAGTTTTATCAATATAAAAAAGCCTGTAAGGCCTCGCTATTTATCAAGGCTCCTGTATTTTTTCAGGACTTTTGAAGCCATTGATAAGGGCGTCTGGATTATCGACGAATGGAGCCATGAATATTTTCATTGGTTTACTGATGCCCTTCCAAGATTAATAGCACTTGATAACATATCTGACAAAGGGTTTTCCCCCATTCTACCTGCATCTTTTAGCCGATTCGAATATATCCTTTCATCGCTTGTACTTTTAGGATACCAGCCTCGTTTTTACGATCCTAAAAAGAGAGTTGTTATAAATGAATTATTACTACCGGGGCATACCGCTCCGACGGGTAATTACAATGCTTTGATTGTGCAGGAGCTGAGACGCCGAATGACACCTGAAGGTACTTCACTTCCATTCAGGAAGATTTATATCAGCAGATCGAAAGCCATGAAAAGAAAAATTGAAAACGAACAAGAGCTGATTGAATTGCTGAAGCAATTTGAATATGAAGTTCATTGTTTAGAGGATTATTCTTTCCAGGAACAGCTAAATATTATGGCAGCCACTAAATTCCTGGTCAGTAATCATGGTGCAGGATTGACAAACATGCTTTTTATGCCGGCAGGCGCAAAAATTCTTGAACTGAGGCACGTTTCAGATAATCACAATAATTGCTTTTTTTCACTGGCATCAGGCATGGAACATGATTACTATTACTTATTGAATCATTCAGATTCATCGAATTTCTATACCGCCGATGTATCTGTCGATTTAAGAGAAATGAAAATAGTATTGGAGTTGATGCATAAAACTACTACTCTATAATATCAAACACCGGTTTGCCGCAAACGATCACAAGCGTAAAGCAAATTGGTTAGTGCGCATAAAACGTCATTTCAACATTACTTACAAATTGCTTCCTAAACAGTTGGTATTCGGTAAGATAGTTTCTAAAACTAACAAGATTGTATAGTAGTGCTTCGATATTCCTATCCACAAAATATATTTGTTTAGTTGGTGTTTCTTAAGTAATTTGTTGTTGAACAAACGATTGTTTATTCTGCTACAATTTAAGAAATTAAATCCTTCCGTAGTCAAATGGTGCCAGACTATCCATTTAAAATATATCCAGACCAACGTAATAAATACGTTTTTCTACTCGTGGCACTTGCTACCGATACGCATTACCAATTCTAGTACTTCACTTATTACAAATTCATCTTTTTACATGCTTTATTATTAGCATTTGCTTTGATTTATTTTCCTCAAACTTCATTTTTCTGGAAGCTTTAATATCCATCCATTAAAATTTTGTGCAAGCAGACTTTAAAACAGGCAGGTAAAAGTTTTATACTTGAAGTGTTTTTTATGCTGGGCTTTACTGCCCCCAAATTTTACAAACCCTTATTGTCCATACTTATTTACAAGCTGTTGTAAAATCAAAGGTATTGTAATAGCAATGGGCCTGTTTACTAACAGTTAAACGGGCGTAACATCCGCTTATAATTATTTAAAGGTATACTAACACTAAAAGACAACCATCCTTACACAACAAATAATCATAAAATCGTTTGCCAATTTTAAACAAAAAATCAAAAAAAATGAAACAACAAAAATGTTTTTTCTTACCTCTGCTCTTGACTGCAGCAGCATTATTAAATGGTTGTAGCAAAAAAGAATCGCCATCGGCCACCCCTGAAGAAGACGTTAGAGTGGGAACGTTAGCGGTGAATACAGCCCGCAGCACTTTTTATATAGACTCGGAAGCTATTGATAATAATGGGGATGGAAGCCCAACAAACCCACTGAAGAGTTTTCCTGCGCTTATGTTTCCAGGCGAATATTCAGGTCAAACAAGCTTCTTAACATCGGGGGATGTTGTTTATATACATGGAACTTTTACCAACCCTGCTCTGTTTATACCACCAATAGGGGGTATAACCCTTCGAAACTGGGACCAAGGGGATGGTTTACCATTGATTACATTTCGGGATGGTCAAGGTATATTTATTAAAAATACACAGGATATTGTTATTGATGGGCTACGGATACAAGGACCAAGTGTAATGTACAACATACAAGCAAATAGTAACAATAACCCTTTTACCAACGGGTGGACGTTTACAAGTGGCGCAATTGCACAACCAAGAGGCTGCGCTGTAATTAATAACCCTACCAGAAATCCAAGCGCAGGCGATGATGCCCGGCTTAATGCAGTCGCTGAATTTTTCAATGGTAATGGAATTTCAATTGCAAATTCGCACAGTGTTGTAGTCAGAAATTGTGAAATTTTTGAATGTACTGCTGCTGGTATTGGAGTGAGTTCATCTGATAATTTGTTGATTGAGAAAAATATAGTACATAAAAATGCTTATTGGTCCCAGCTCTCCACAAGTGGTATATCTATTTTAAACAGCAAAGATTTCAATTTACCGAGTTATTACAATTCGTATTATGGAAATATTATAAGGAGCAATCGGGTATACAGTAACGCTAATAAAGTTGGTTATGCAGGGAGAGGGGAATGCCAAATAGTGGACGGTAATGGCATTATAATAGACCTTAATAGTAATGCAGACCAAGATAACCCAATTCAATATCCCCGTTATTCATTAATTGAAAATAATATTTGCTACAACAATGGTGCGAAGGGTATTCATATATATGCAAGTAAGTATATTGATATATTGAACAATACCTGTTATAATAATGGAAGGTCGAATATTCCGAATCCGTCTGGTACGTTTAACACAGACGGCGAGATAAGTGTAAACTCGGCAACCGATATTAACGTTTACAGTAACATTATGTATGCAGGTACTGAGGTAACTGCGAAGACATTAAATTCTGGTGCCATAACTACTACTGGCTATAACCTGCATTTTAATAGTGCAGATAGGGCAGCAAGTACGGATATTGTGGGTGCCAATCCCTTATTTGTTACTGCTGGTTCAGATTTTAGGCTTAGAAGGGTAAGCCCTGCAATTAATTCAGGTAGTAGCGTTTCCCGTCAATTTTCTATCGCCGATTTCTTGGGTCTTGCAAGGGTCGGTACCCGCGATATCGGGGCTTATGAATTTTCCGGTACACTTACTTCATCTTTTACAATGGAAGCAGAAGTAACAAGACTTGTAAATGCCAATATAGCCCAGGGACAAAACAGTAGTGGCAATAGTTTTGTTGATTATGTTCCTAATGCAGCAACATCCTCTATTACATGGTATGCCAATGTTCCTACTACTCTCAATAATTATAAATTAACATTCAGGTATGCCAACGCTTCTGGTACAACAAGAAATTTAAATATTTCTGTTAATGGCACCCCAAGAGGTACGGTCAGTTTTCCAGCCACCGCAGCATGGAATGCCTGGACAAATAGTACAGTGCTAACCATTCCTTTAAATTCGGGTACTGAGAATAGGATAGTAGCTTCAACTGCTGCGGGCGCAGAGGGGCCAAACATAGATTATATTAGTATTACGCCATAGGCCAATTAGTCTAATTTTATCAATAGTACCAGAGCAAGGTAATGGCAAACTACCTTTCTCTGGTATCTATTTTTAGCAGGTGTAATCCCATCTTCTGAAAAAAGGATTTAGAAGTTAAGTTTCCTGGCAACTAGCCTTCTATCAAGCATTACAGTAAAATTTCTACGATGGGCACGACACCGTTAACGATGTAAGGGAATATGCCTATAAATGGTTTGACCGTTATTAGCTTAAAAAAGCAAGTAAGTAAGAAAGTAGTTTTGTTTTAAATTGACCATTTGCAGAAATCACCGCTTATTGAAAATCAACGTTTTGATAGCTTATAAGCATAAAGGTGCACCAAATAAAAAAGCCTCACATTGCTGTGAGACTTTGGTGGGAGTTGACGGGGTCGAACCGCCGACCCTCTGCTTGTAAGGCAGATGCTCTAAACCAACTGAGCTAAACTCCCTTTTTCCCCTGCAGCAGGGCTTTTTTAGCCTGAAAAAAGCCGGTTTTTTGTTGGGAGTGCAAAGATAAGGGATGAATTTATTCTGCAAAATTTTTTTAAAAAAATATAGACTCTTATTTACAGGGAGTATTTTTGTTTAAATATCGCACGACCCTTATGGCTAAAGAGGCAACAAAGATACTGGAGCAGGAAGATACAGATGTGCTTACTTCGCATGAATCGCCTTATCACCTGATCGTGTGGAACGATGAGGTAAATACGTTCGAATGGGTGATAGAAACCCTCGTCGAAATCTGCAAACATAGCACCGAACAGGCTGAACAATGTGCCATGCTGATACATACCCAGGGCAAGTATGCCGTAAAAAATGGCTCGTATGAAGAACTGAAGCCTATGTGCGATGCCATTACAGACAGGGGAATAGGTGCTACCGTGGAAGTAGCGGTCAATTAATTTAAACAAACAGTTGTTTCAAATGCCCGTTCACATTTTAACCCATACGCCTGTATTCCCTCCCGTATCGGCGGCGGATGAAGACGGGCTGCTGGCAATCGGGGGTGACTTAAGCATAGAGCGGCTGCTGGCAGCTTATCGTAACGGCATTTTTCCCTGGTATAGTGAAGATCCTATTCTTTGGTGGAGCCCCAACCCGCGGTTTGTGCTGATGCCAGAAGAATTAAAGGTTAGTAAAAGTATGCGGTCGCTTATTAACAAAGGCATATACCGGTTTACTGTCAACAGGGCATTTAAAGAAGTGATCGGTGAGTGTAAAACCGTTACCAGGAATGGGCAGGAAGGAACCTGGATAACGGACGATGTACAACAGTCGTATGTACGCATGCACGAAGCTGGGTATGCGCACAGTGCGGAGGCCTGGTATAACGGGCAACTGGCCGGCGGCCTGTATGGTATCCGGCTGGGTAATGTTTTTTTTGGTGAAAGCATGTTCAGTAAAGCAAACAATGCGAGCAAGTTTGCTTTTATCCGGTATGTGGAGCAATTGAAGAAAGAAGGCGTTGTGCTGATCGACTGCCAGGTATATACGGAGCACCTGGAAAGCATGGGTGCTAAAATGATAGACCGCTCAGTATTTATACGATATCTTACGCAATAACGACAGGCATAGAAGTAGGTAATCGTATCATAAGCTCATAATAATTAACTATGGATTTTGGAAGAGTAGAAAAGAAAGAACTTGGTAAAATTGATTTTACGCTGCAGGCGAATTCTTCGTTTACCAGAGAGACGCTTAAACAGGCTCCAAAAACGAAAGATCCACTGGTATATGTAGGCTGCGCCAAATGGGGAAGAAAAGAATGGATCGGAAAGATATATCCGAAAGGAACGAAAGAGGCCAATTTCCTGGATTATTATGTCACTCATTTCAACAGCATAGAACTCAATGCCACGCATTACCAGATATATGGTCCCGAGAAGATTGGCGAGTGGGCAGACAAGGCAAAAAAGAGGGACTTCTTATTTTGTCCTAAGGTACCGCAGGTGATCAGTCACTATAGCAATCTCATTTCACCGGAAGCATTTGCCCGCACCGACGAGTTTTTAAAAGGTATTCTGGCATTTAAAAAACACCTGGGTCCAGTGTTCTTCCAGGTAAGCGGCCGTTTTTCCCCGGCAAAAAAAGATAACCTGTTTACGTATCTGAGGAGTCTTCCAACCGATCTTGCCTTTTTCCTGGAATTACGTAATCCTCTTTGGTTCAGCGATAAAGCTGTCAGGGGCGAATGGCTTCATTTGTTAAAGGAGCTGAATATCGGTGCGGTAATAACGGATGCATCAGGAAGAAGAGACTGCGTACATATGGAGCTTCCGGTTCCCAAAACGTTTATCCGTTTTGTCGGGAACAACTTAGATGCAACGGACTATACACGAATCGATGAATGGATTATCCGGATCAAGAAATGGCTCAAAAATGGTTTACAGGAGGTTTATTTTTTTATGCACCAGCACGACGAACGGGACTCGCCCGAACTCTGTAAATATGTGATCGAACAGATGAATCTGCATTGCGGTACGCAACTGCCTCCGATCCGGTTCATTACGGATGCGGATAATAGCTTGTTTTAGGCCTGCTGCCAGAAAGTATGTACAAGTACCCGTTTCAGGTATTATTGCTTAATTCCTTGTTAAAATCTTTAGGTCTTAAATAATCTCTCCTTTTTCTCGTTAAGTTTATTCAAATAGTCAAATATGCGGGGAATAGTAGTTGTTACTTCGGTAATGATCCTTTTTACTTCTGTGGCACGAGGCCAGGAAAGTCTTGATACTACGTCGTTGAATGTAAGTGTTGCTATCGATAGTATACCGGGAAGTTCAGTTCCGTACAACTGGATGATGAATGAAAAACATCACCGTAAAACACAGTTCGTAAAAAGCTTGTATGTTTCCATGCCATTGATTGCCCTGGGTATAATGGGTACAACGGGTACGTCCGTTATCAACAAATATGAAATAAAAGAAGAGCGGGATGAGCATTTTGCGGGGTTTAATACAAATATTGATGACTATCTAATTTATGCGCCGATTGCAGCGTTATACGGAATGAATGCGCTTGGATACAAAGGAGTGAATACGATCGGCAGGCAGTCGGTTTTACTGCTAAAGTCAGAAATCATTATGAATGCTCTCGTTTTTCCTTTGAAGAGCTGGACGAATGTGCAGCGGCCGGATGGAAAAGACTTTCAGTCCTTTCCGTCAGGGCATGCGGCGCAGGCATTTTTGTCGGCCGAATTATTACGAAAGGAGTATGGAAAAACGCATCCCTGGCTGGCTGTTACGGGATATTTAGCCGCCACCAGCGTAGCTGCATTTCGCATGATGAATAACAGGCACTGGGCACCGGACGTATTGGCCGGGGCTGGCATAGGCATTCTTTCCGTTAACCTTGCTTATCTTACTCAAAAAAGCAGATGGCCTCTATCGACGAAAAATCTGCAGGTATCACCCACTTATACAGGTAACGGCCCGGGAATGTATGTAAGTTATCATTTTGGCAACAGATCGCCTAAACACGCAGCGGCTATAAATCACTTCGTTTGGTGATTCGACAATAAATATCGTTCAATGCGTTATGTAAGTATAGGTTTTATCACTTCGCCTGCCACATCCGTAAGACGGTAACGCCGTCCCTGGAATTTGAAAGTGAGTTGCTCATGGTCTATACCCAGAAGGTGTAAAATAGTAGCCTGCAGGTCATGCACGTGCACGGGATCTTTCACTACGTTATAGCTGAATTCATCCGTTTCTCCGTAAGAGAATCCCTTCTTTATACCGCCACCCGCCATCCAGATAGAAAAACAGCGGGGATGATGATCGCGTCCGTAATTTTCTTTCGTGAGCTTGCCCTGCGAATAGTTTGTACGCCCAAATTCGCCTCCCCATACCACCAGGGTATCATCCAGCAGGCCTCGTTGTTTCAGGTCTTTTACTAAAGCGGCGGAAGCCTGGTCCACCGACTTCGCCATGATCTTGATGTCTTTCGGCAGGTTGCCATGCTGATCCCATCCCTGGTGATAGAGTTGTATAAAACGAACATCTTTCTCGGCAAGTTTTCTTGCCAGCAGGCAGTTGGCTGCAAACGTACCGGGAATGCGGCTGTCTTCCCCGTACATATCAAAAATATAATCGGGCTCTTTGGAAATATCGAGGGTTTCCGGAACGGAGGTCTGCATGCGGTAGGCCATTTCGTACTGCTGCATCCGGTTATTGATCTCGGGATCGAGTATGGTCTTAAACTGGTCGCCGCTCATCTTAATCAGGTAGTTCAGCATGTTCCGGCGGGATGTTTTGTCGATACCATCCGGATTATTCAGGTAAAAAACGGGGTCGGGCCCGGAACGGAATATAACGCCCTGGTGGGTGGAAGGAATAAATCCGTTGCTCCATAGTTTGGCATACAGGGGCTGGTCGCCGCTTCTCCCTTTAGAAAGCAGCACTACGAACGCCGGCAGGTTCTGGTTTTCGGATCCCAGGCCATAACTTACCCAGGACCCCATGGAAGGCCGGCCGCCGATCTGGTTACCGGTTTGCATGAAGGTGACGGCAGGGTCGTGGTTGATATGTTCCGTATGCATGGATTTGATAAAACACAGATCATCCACTATTTTGGAATGATAGGGCAGCAGCTCGCTTACAAGCGCCCGGCTTTTTCCATAACGGTCGAACTTGAACGCAGATGCCGCCAGGGGGAAAGAGCTTTGTCCGGACGACATGCCCGTTAGCCTTTGTCCCTTTCTGATGGATTCCGGCAGTTCCTGGCCCCACATCTGTTCCAGCTTGGGTTTATAATCGAAGGTCTCCAGCTGCGAAGGCGCGCCGCTCTGGAAAAGATAGATTACGCGCTTCACCCTGGGAGTAAATGAGGGTGATAATCGTGGAGCGGCTGCTTCCGCTTTTGCATTGCCGGGCAGTAGCACACTTAGTGCGGCGGCGCCCAATCCAAGACCGGCGGTGTTGAGAAAATTTCTCCTGCTCAACTGATCATGCAGGTGATCATGAATATCTGTGTTCATAAAGTATATCTTTTCTTTAGCATGTTCAGTATATGTACATTAATGTCCCATTGACTGGCCACGGGTTGTTGTGTATAAGGTAATACCGGCATATAGCCACTGGGTCCGAATTCGGTGGTGATGGTAACGGGTTGTCCTGCCTTTCTTTTAGCCGCTACTACATAGTCCCACCATTTTAAATGTGCTTCCACCATCTTCGTCCATTCCGGTGCACGTGGATCGTTTACCTGGGCTCCCTGGCTATGGCCTATCCTGGAATGAATATGGTCTGTATGATCCAGTGCCAGGGTCACGGCCTCCTGCTGATCCTGCAACAGCGATTCGTGTACATTGCACCAATGCGAAATATCGAGCGTTAACCGCATCTCCGGGATCTTCCGGAGGTATTGCTGTGTCACATGCGCCGCAAAAGCCATTTTACCCCTGTGTGTTTCATGTACTATTTTTATATTGGTTTCTTTCGTAAGCCGGAATGCGGTATCAACCACTAACTTATTTTCTTCAAAACTAAACCAGTCGCGTCCTGTTTGCGAATTAATAAAAACAGGAAAAGCATCTGCCATATTCCGGATGTATTTTTCGAAACCGGCAGCGTTGTCTTTGGCATTCGACTCTATAGATTGATGGTATTGCCCGATATATTTTAATCCATGTTTGGAAATGGCTTCGATGGCGGCGGCCTTTTCATTAGCTTCCAATGGGAGGGCTGTTTCAACGCCGTCGTATCCTGCATCCTTCACTCTTTTGCAAAAAGAATCCCAGGAGTCGGTAGCACCCCAGCGAGGGCAGAAGAACTGAACACTAAAGCCATCCGTTGCCGGTGCATTAAACGGTGGAAGCATTACGCCTCCTAAAATAATACCTGATTGTTTCACAAAGTCTCTGCGGTCCATGGGTTCATTTTATCTTTTTATAATGGCTTCGTCGTAATTAAGAATGGTATTGGCTACTATGGCATAAGCTGCTATTACCGGTGCGTCGAGGGTTTTATCAAACGGATACTCTCCTGTTGCTAAAACCCGGGCAGCTTTCGCTGGGTCTTTAGTAAATGCTTTTAACTCTTCATCATAAAGCTGGTTCATCAGTGCAAGTTCAGCTGCTCTTGGCTTTCTTGAAATAGCTGCGAGAAAAAGATGTTCCATTCTTTTAACATGATTCCCGGTAGACCGGAACGTGCGTTCGGCCAGTACACGGGAGGCTTCTATGAATTGCGGATCGTTAAGGGTTACTAATGCCTGCAGGGGAGTGGCTGTTTTCTGGCGGCGTACCGTACACCCCGAGCGGTCGGGAACATCAAAGTTCAGCATCATGGGCGGAGGGGACGAACGCTTCCAGATGGTGTACATGCTTCTCCGGTAGAGACTGTCGCCATGCTGTTGCCGGTACGAGGTAACGTTGCGCGTGGCAAGTGCTTCCCAGATGCCTGCCGGCTGATAGGGATATACGCTGGGGCCTCCCACATTTCTTACCAGCAGTCCACTGGCGGCAAGCGCATTGTCGCGCACCTGCTCCGCAGCATAACGGTAGCTGGAACCCCGCGCCAGCCATTTATTATCCGGATCGTTTTCTATAGCCGCGGCGGTGGCGCGGCTCGACTGCCGGTAGGTGGAAGACAATACCATCCTGCGGACAAATTTCTTTACATCCCAGTTATCTTCTCTGAACCTTACAGCCAGCCAGTCCAGCAGTTCGGGGTGGGAGGGCATTTCACCCTGGTTGCCAAAATCTTCCTGTGTTTTCACAAGGCCGTTGCCAAAGTACTGCAACCATAGCCTGTTTACCATCACCCGCGCGAACAGGGGATTATTTTCATCCAACAACCATTTGGCAAGCGACAGCCGGTTCCTGGGTGTATTGGCAGGAAGCTTACCTAGCTTTAACGGTGTTTCAGGATGCACTTCTTCGCCGGGTGCATCATATACGCCGCGTTTGAGGATATACGATTTTCTCGACTGAGCTTCCGGAAGTTCTTTCATGATCATTACTTCCGGAACCATTGTAAGCAAGGCCACTTTTTTGGACAATAACGCAGTTAACTGTCTTTTTGAGCTGGCATAAGTACTGTCTTCCGTAAGCATATAATGCTCCCATAAAAGCCGCTGTTGCTGCGGTGTTCTTTTAGAAGGCGAAAGGGAAGATAGCAGGCTGATAGCATTATCCGGACCGCATAAACTCATTACTTCCAGCGAAGAAAGCCGTCTGTTATGTATCATAAATTCGTCCATCTCTATATCCGAAATAGTTTTCTGCCTTACCTCTTTTGCGATCTCGAATACATTTGGATTGTATTTATTTCCACCGGCATCATCGTACAGTATGCTTTTTTGCAGGTTATCGTTCAGTACAGTGTTGCTGGTGAGTTTGCCGTTGATATAAAACCTGATTCCACTTGCTTTTGAACTTCCGTCGTATGTAAGAGAGAGATGATCCCAGTTCCCTATCGACACCTTTTCATTGGTTCTTACTTCAATACAGTTGGCCGGCCAGGTATAGGCAAAGAGGATGGTCAGTGTTCTGTCAGTATTCATTTTTACGGAAAATCCCCTCCATCCTTCATACTCGGAATTGTTACGTTGAAACAGTGCACCGGCAACGCTGTCTTTCTGCAACCTGGTCCAAAGGCTTACGGAAAACTCCTGGTTACTTTCAAAATTCAGTCCTTTATAAAACCGCTCCTTACCGCTTTGCAACTTGCCTTTTATTTTATCCAGTCCTTCCACGTAAATATCCATACCGGCATCTCCGCGAAAGGCAAGTGCATTGCCTTTTTTACCTTTAACAACTACCGGGCGACGATCAGGATCTCCCCCCATTTTTACTACATACTCTTTGCGTGCCAGGTTCAGGTAAGCCTTTTCACCGGTTTCTTTCTCCATGGGAAGATGCACCAGCAAACCCTTACCAGTAGCGGGCATCAGCTTGTTACGCTTTTCCCATTCTTCAAACTTTTCTTTATACTTTTCCGGTTGCAGTAAGGGTCGCAACTGGTTTATACCGGCTTCCAGTGTATGCACCGTGTCCTGTTGCCGGGGAGTGGTAAGCATAATGGTAGGACCTGCTTCTCCACTGTACGGTATCATGCCGGTTTCCCAGTTCTGATTAAAAAAAGCATACAGGGAATAGTAGTCTTTGGCCAGTATAGGATCATACTTATGATCGTGACATCTCGCACATTCCATGGTAAGACCCAGGAATGCTTTGCCGAATGTATTGGTGCGGTCGGCCACGTATTCCGTCAGGTATTCCTGCGCCACAACGCCCCCTTCCTGTGTTTGCGCATGCTGCCGGTTAAAGGAAGTGGCGATCAGCATATCGCGGGTTGCGTCCGGCATCAGGTCGCCTGCCAGTTGGTAGAGAATAAATTTATCGAAAGAAAGATTTTTATTGAATGAGTTGATTACCCAGTCGCGGTAAGGAAACACATTGCGCATGCCGTCATCCTGGTAGCCGTGCGAATCGGCGTACCTTGCCAGGTCAAGCCAGGAAACGGCCTGTTGCTCTCCATAATGAGACGATTGTAATAGCCGGTCCACTACTTTCTCGTACGCATCTGGGGCATTGTTTCGAACAAAAGCTTCCACCTCCGCAGGTGCAGGGGGCAGACCGGTGATGTCCATATATATCCTTCGTAACAGGGTTGTTTTATCTGCTTCTACATTAGGAGCCAGGCCCTTTTCCTTCATTTTGGATAAAGTAAACAAATCGATTTCATTCTTTATCCAGCGTGTTTCTTCGTCCTCTTTCCAGCCCCGGCGTGCCCATATACTTTTGCCCGCTTTCGGTGGCTCCGGCTTCTGAATTTTCATCAGTGACCAATGCTCTTTATATTCCGCACCCTGCTTTATCCACCGGATCAGCAGGGCTTTTTCTTCATCCGTAAGCGTCAGGTGCGAATCGGGTGTCGGCATTACTTCCTCCGGATCCTTACTAAGGATACGCTTTACCAGTTCGCTGTTGGCTATATTACCTGCGTCGATGGCCCGGGCACCGCTTTCAAGTACTTTGGAAGCCTCTTCGAAGTTCACCAACTGAAGGCCGGCTTCTATTTTGCTCTTGTCCGGACCGTGGCATTTGAAGCACCTGTCGGACAGTATCGGTTTTATATCAACGTTATAATCCGGATGAGCGGGAATTTTATCTTCCCAAGCCGATAGCTCCGGCGGCAGGTCCGCGTTGCTGGAGCAACTGAGCGTAAAAAGAAAAACGGATAACACGAGTGCCGCCAGGACCCATATCATTTTTCTTTTTAAAACCCTTGTCACAAAATGATTCATTACTTATTTGGTTTATAGAGCGATAATATATTTTCCTCTCCTGTATTTATTTCACATAATGGCAAAGCCTGTCGCAATGCCGCCACTACGGGCAGACTGGTTTTCGTTTGCCACAGGTAGATTCTTTTGAGCGACTTTATCTCAGCCAGCAGCATCAATCCTTTGTCGGTTATCCCGGTACCCACCAGGTTCAGCATTTGTAAATCGGGTAGTCCTTTCAGGTGCACCACGCCTGCATCATCCACACCGGTGTATTCGAGATTAAGGCGGGTAAGATGCGTAAACTGGCCGATCGTGTGCAGGGCGTCGTTATCAATGCGGGTATTTCCTATTTTTAGCCATACTATCTGTTGTTTAAAAGGCAGCAGGCCGGCTACCTGGGCGTTGTTGAGGTCGGGGTTATTTACTGCATTCACATAGAGCCAGGGTTTCCCGGTATCTATGGGAGCTATTAACAGCTTTATTTGTTTAAACCGTTCGAGGTCTTTTGCGGGAACATAGGTAACTTTTTCAGCGGAGAACTCCGGCTTTTCTATGCTGGCTGTGTTTTCTTCAGCCGCATCCCCGCCTTTGTCAAAGCTCTTTAAGAGAGCCGTTATTTTTTCATTTTTAGGCAACTGGGCTACCGTTTTATCTATGGAAGCACCCGACTGTATCCACCATTGTACCAGCGAGATTTCGTTACCTGTCAATTGCTTTTTCCCCTTAGGTGGCATCCGGTGTTTATCTTCCACTGGCAGGTGCAGGCGTTTAAATAATTCGCTCCGCTCTATATCTCCTGCTATCAGCACCGTTCCGCTCTTACCTCCTTTAAGCAAAAACTCCGGGCTGTCCATTCTTAACCCGCCCTTCTTTTTATTTTCATTATGGCACTGGATGCACTTGCCTTCAAATATGGGTTCTACCAGGTCGCGGTAAACGACCGCTTCACTTATCTGTGCGATCTCATTCCGCTTGGTTTTTTCCACCTCCTTCTTTTGCCCTAAAACGGCCATTATAGGTTCGTTGAGAAACTCTTCACCGTGCGTCAGAACACCTCCGTAATGCCCGGCCACCATCAGCGTGAAAAAAAGAAGAAGGGAGAATCCCACGCTTATTCGCGTGCTATTATACCCCAGCTTTTTAAGGGTGTAAAACACGGTAGTAACAAACGCAACTCCTATACCCATCCACTTATGTAACGATAGTTTATCGTTGTCGTATTCGCCGCTTAGTGAAAGCAGGTACCCGGCGACGCAGGAAAAAATAGCAAATACCATCGACCAAAAGGCAATAAGTGTGAGGGAGGGCCTTAAGGCAGCGTATTTTTTATTGAGTGTTAAAAATTCAAATAAAATCAATAGCAGTAACGCTCCAATAGGCAAATGAACCAGCAGGGGATGTAGCCGGCCGAATAGTAAGCTGATATCTTCCATCGTTAGTCAATATGGCGTTTTCTTGAGCTTAAAGATAGCCGAATTTATTGTTATATCACTAAAACCGGTAGCAAAATTTTTACCCTAAATTTGCGGAAACTACCGGTTCTGCCTGCATGAAAACCTAATTTAATACTTTATGAGCCTGGTATCCATTAATACATCATTACCCACCCAACGTTACTATCGCATTGCCGTGAGTGTTTTTTTCTTTATACAGGGCATCACGTTTGCGAGCTGGGCTAGCCGGATTCCGGACATAAAGAACCAGCTTCATCTTAGTGATGCAGGTCTGGGAGGGGTATTGCTGGCGCTTCCCATCGGGCAAATGACGGGCATGGCACTGTCAAGCTACCTCGTAAGCCGTTTCGGAAGCAAGCGAACACTTACTATCGGAGCATTACTATACCCGGGATCGCTGGTTCTCCTGGGCACGGCTGCGCAGGTATGGCAACTGGTGGCACTTCTTTATTTCTTCGGACTGTGCGCCAACCTTAGCAATATATCCGTAAATACGCAGGGAATAGGGGTAGAAAGGCTGTACAGGCGTTCCATCATGGCTTCTTTTCATGGGCTGTGGAGCCTGGCAGGATTTACCGGGGGACTGATCAGTGCCCTGATAGTGTCTTTAAATATCGGTCCTTTCAAACATTTTGCCCTGATATATGCTTTTACCGTTACGTTATGGTTAATCGCTCACCGGTATATACTTCCACGGGATGCAGGTCATGGTAAACGCAGGGCCATTTTTGTAAAACCCGATAAAACCATCCTGCGTCTCGGGCTGATCGCTTTTGCCTGCATGGTTTGCGAAGGGGCTATGTTCGACTGGAGCGGGGTGTATTTTGAAAAAGTAGTGGAGGCACCTAAAGATCTGATCCGGCTGGGGTACATCGCCTTTATGTTCAGCATGGCCAGCGGCCGGTTTGCTGCGGACTGGCTCGTGAACCGGTTCGGTATACGGCTGATGATACAGTCAAGCGGGCTTATTATTATATCCGGGCTGGCGCTGGCTATCCTTTTTCCTTCCATCGGTACCGCTACGGCGGGCTTCCTGCTGGTAGGCCTTGGCGTATCTTCGGTGGTGCCGCTGGTATACAGTCTGGCAGGTAAATCCACTACTATGCTGCCGGGGGTGGCACTGGCAGCCGTTTCTTCCGTTGGCTTCTTCGGTTTCCTGCTGGGCCCCCCGGTGATTGGTTTTATCGCGGAAGCGGCCAGTCTGCGGGTTTCTTTTGCCATTATAGGTATTTTGGGTCTCGGTACTACTATTCTTGCCGGTAAGATAAGGGTACCTTAATTTTGCAGGTCTATGACTTCAGCCAGATCAGTCGCATTTCATACACTCGGGTGCAAACTCAATTTTTCCGAAACGTCTTCCATTTCCCGGCTGATGGAAAAAGAGGGCTTTGAAAAACGCGACTTCACCGAACAGGCAGACGTATACGTGATCAATACCTGCTCCGTAACGGACAATGCCGACAGAGAGTGCCGTATGCTGGTAAGGCGCATACAGCGCAGGGCACCGGAAAGCTTCGTGGTAATCACCGGTTGTTATGCACAGTTGAAACCTGCCGAAATAGCCGCTATACCGGGTGTGGACCTGGTACTGGGCGCCGCCGAAAAATTCAATATTGCCGCCCATATTAAAGAGTTATCCAAGGGAGATCCCGCTAAAATAAGCAGTTGCGATATAGAAGAAGTGACCGGCTTCAATACTTCTTACTCCCTGAACGACCGTACCCGTACTTTTTTGAAAGTACAAGATGGCTGCGATTATAACTGTTCCTTTTGCACCATACCCATGGCCCGGGGTAAAAGCCGCAGCGACCTGGTACAGAATGTAGTAAACACAGCCAGGGAACTGGCCGCTACGGGGGTAAAAGAACTGGTGCTGACAGGCATCAATCTGGGCGACTTTGGCAAGGGGCCGGATGGTGCTACCGGCCTTTTGAAAGGAGGCAGCCGGCAGGAGGATTTTTACGGGTTGATTAGTGCGCTGGACGAGGTGGATGGCATCGAGCGATACCGGATTTCTTCCATCGAACCCAACCTGCTTTCCGAAGAGATCATCCGTTTTGTGGCGGAAAGCAAAAAATTCATGCCCCATTTCCATATCCCTCTCCAGAGCGGGAGCAATAAAATACTGGCACTGATGCGGAGAAGATACCGTAAGGAATTATATGAAGAAAGAATAGCATATATCCGCCAGCTAATGCCGCACTGCGCCATAGGAGCGGATGTTATTGTTGGTTTTCCCGGTGAGGGTAATGAAGAATTCAGGGAAACCGCTGAATTCCTGAATTCGCTCGATATTTCCTATCTCCATGTTTTCACTTACTCTGAAAGAGATCATACGCATGCGCTTGGTATAAGCCCGGTGGTACCTGTACATATACGCAACGAACGGAATAAAATACTACGTAATTTTTCTTATGCCCGGATGCAGTTGTTCACGGAAAAACACCGGGACGAAACCCGGAAAGTATTGTTCGAAAAATGCAGCAACAACAGCACCATGGAGGGTTATACGGATAATTATATAAAGGTGTCTATTCCTTATAATGAGGCCTATATTAACAGGGTAGTTAATTGGAAACTGGCATAGAATATTTTTGCTTTTTGTCCGTTATATCATCAATGAACAAATTCCAGGTAACGATTCTTTTTGAGTGGGAGGACAGTCATACAGCGCTTTTGGTTAGCCACCGTACTTACATCAACAAGCTGATCCTCGAAGGAGTGATAGATCACTACGCGGTAACCATGGAAAGTCAGCGTATCTGGATAACGATCAATGCAGTATCAAAAGAGGAAATCGATATCCAATTATCTAAGTCGCCATTATATAAATACTGGACCTACCAGATAGACGAACTCTATGTGATAGACGGTCTGCATTACAGGCTGCCTGCTGTGCAACTGAACTAAAACAGTGCCCGAGAAAAATTCCATCTAATGAATTTTTAGTGATTTCTTTGCAGTTATTATACTGAATCAATGAAGGTATCCATTGCCCGGTTAGCCAGGGCCGTTTACAGCATATATTCCCTGATCGTTTTTCTTGTACTGATGCTTATTACCCTGGTATTCGTTTTCCTGGCTTCCTTTGCCGGAAGGGTCAGGGGCGGGAACTTCATCTACCAGGTGCTGGGTTGCTGGGCCGATTGCTGGTTTTTCTTCATAGGCATCTGGCACCGTAATATCTACATAACGCCGCTACACAAAGAACACCCGGTTATTTATGTGATCAACCATATTTCCTATATCGATATCCCGGTAGTGGTAAAATCTATCCGGCAACCCATACGCATACTTGGCAAGATAGAAATGGCGAAGATCCCGCTGTTCGGCTATATCTACCGGAAATCCACTGTAATGGTAGACCGCAGTAGCGCCAGGAACAGGGCCAAAAGTGTCGGAGCGCTGAAAGCATATCTTAAAAAAAACATATCGATCGTTATCTTTCCCGAAGGAACGTTTAACGAAACCGGTGCACCCCTGAAATCCTTTTATGATGGTGCATTCCGGATTGCCATAGAAACACAAACACCGATTAAGCCGGTCGTTTTCCTGGATACCGTCAACCGAATGTACTATGAAAGTGTTCTGGGTATGACACCCGGCATATCGAGGGCCGTTTTTCTGGAAGAAGTGCCGGTGGAGGGACTTACCATGAAAGACCTCGATGAATTAAAAGATAAGGTATATAAAATGATGGAGCATTGCATCGTTAATAAGAACTATGGACGCTAACGAGCTTTTTCCCGTTAGCGCGGCTGCCTACGCGGAAGTGATCATTCCTTTATCGCTACCCCGCAACTATACATGGTCGGTACCTCCCGACCTGGCCGACAAAGTAATGCCGGGTGCACGGGTAGAAGTGGTGCTGGGTAAAAACAAAAAGTATGCAGGCCTGGTAAAGCGCATCCATCATGATAAGCCGGGCGCCTTCGATCCCAAACCCATCCTGAATGTGCTGGATACCGAGCAGGTGGTATTTGATGAACAACTGGCACTTTGGGCATGGATCTCCGATTATTATATGTGCAGCGAGGGCGAAGTAATGCAGGCTGCCCTGCCTACCCATTTTAAACTTAGCAGCGAAACGGTATTGCTTTTTAATGAAGAAGCTGGCGACGATTTTTCTGAACTGGACGAAGAAGAATACCTGGTGGCGGAAGCATTGCTCTTAAAAAAAGAACTACGCCTGGTGGAAGTGCAACAAGTGCTGGACGCCACCCATGTATACCCCGTAATCAAACGTCTTATAGACAAAAAAGTATGCTTTGTTTGGGAAAAGCTTAAAAATAATTATACGGAGAAAAAAGAAAATTATATACTGCTGAACCCGGCGTTCGATAACGAAGAAAGCCTCGCCCACCTGCTGAACGAAGATAAAAAACTGCAACGCGCCGAAAAGCAGATGGAACTGCTGTTATCGTATCTGCACATCCGGAAAACGGAAGGAGAAGTGACCCAGCCGGAACTGCTGAAAAAAGCACATGCATCCCCCGCACAGCTTAAGGGTTTGGTGGATAAGAATATACTCACGATAGACAAACGGGCGGTTGGCCGTATCCGTTACCTTCCTAAAAATGTCAATATCGATTTTACGTTAAGTGCCGCACAGGATAAGGCACTCAGTGAGGTGGCGGGCTCCTTCGATGCGAAAAACGTTTGCCTCCTACATGGCGTTACCTCCAGCGGTAAAACACAGGTGTATATCCGTCTGATTGAAAAGATGATAAAAGAAGGCAGGCAGGTATTGTACATGCTTCCCGAAATAGCCCTCACTTCCCAGATCATCCGGCGGCTGCAGAAAAATTTCGGCGGGTATATTACGGTATATCATTCCAAATTTAACCAGAACGAGCGGGTGGAAATATGGAACAAGGTGAAAACCGGCGAAGCCAGGGTAATACTGGGAGCAAGATCTTCTTTGTTTCTTCCGTTTAAAGAACTGGGACTGATCATCTGCGATGAGGAACATGAAAGTTCCTACAAGCAGCAGGACCCCGCACCCCGGTACCATGCGCGGGATACCGCTATTTATTTTGCCTCCCTCTTTAAAGCGAAGGTACTGCTGGGCAGCGCCACCCCTTCGCTGGAAAGTTATCATAACGCCAATACCGGCAAGTATGGACTGGTAACGCTGGAAGAGCGGTTTGGTGCAGTGGCGATGCCCAGGATAGAGATAATAGATACTAAAAAAGTGGTTACGGCAGATAAGGCCAAAGTGATCATTTCACCCCAGTTAAAAGAGGCCATCGAACAAACGGTGGAAAGGGATAAGCAGGTGATCCTGTTCCAGAACAGGCGCGGCTATTCGCCTTACCAGGTATGCCAGAGTTGTGGCTGGATACCACATTGCAAGCATTGCGACGTGTCGCTTACCTATCATAAGATAACACATAAACTGCAATGCCATTATTGTGGTACCGTATATTCTACCGTGCATACCTGCGAGGCCTGCGGCAATCATCACTTTATACAGCAGAATTTCGGTACGGAAAGAATTGAGGAGGAACTACAGGAAATGTTCCCGGCTGTAAGGATGGCCCGTATGGATATCGATACGATAAGGGGTAAGAACGCACACGACTCGCTGATACAATCGTTCGAGCAGCGAAAACTGGACATACTGGTAGGTACGCAGATGGTGGTAAAGGGGCTGGATTTTGAGAATGTGGAACTGGTAGGTATTCTCGATGGAGATGCCATCCTCGGGTTTGCGGATTTCAGGGTAAACGAACGGGCTTTTCAACTGATGGAGCAGGTGAGTGGCCGGGCGGGAAGAAAAGATAAACAGGGATATGTTCTGATACAGTTACGCAATATCAATCACCCGCTGCTTGCAATTATACAGCAGCATGATTACCGGAAGTTTTTCCTGGAAGAAATACAAAGCAGGAAGCAGTTTTTTTATCCTCCCTTTTCACGCATCATCCTTATGAGTTTTAAACATAAGGATATGCAATCAGCGTCCCTGGCCGCATTTGCTTTTACCGAGCGGATGAAGCCCGGTTTTGATAAATACATGGTGGGGCCGGCGCAGCCGGTCGTAAACCGTGTGCGCAACCAGTATATCATGGAGCTGATGTTCAAATTACCTAAGGATGGTAGCATTATTCACCAGTGTAAACGGCAGATACTGGAAAACATAGCCCTATTGCACCAGGATAAAAAGTACCGTTCTGTACAGGTGGTATTGAATGTAGATGTTGTATAAACCGTAACGTATAGCGGGTAATTCCGAATCCTTATTTTTGCCCCATGTTATTCCAGGAAAATGTTTCACTTAAGAAATACAATACATTCGGTATAGACGCCGCCGCGCGTTATTATACGGTGTTTAAAAGTGTGGAGGAACTCAGGGAGAAGATCTCCACTTCACCTTTCGGTTATCCCTTGCTGGTATTAGGCGGCGGCAGTAACCTGCTTTTTACGGGCAATTACAATGGAGTGGTTGTAAAGAATGAGATAATGGGTATTCATAAGGTAAAGGAGGATGATGAATATGTTTATATCTCGGCCGGGGCAGGGGAGAACTGGCATGGGTTGGTATTGTATTGTATCGATAATAATCTTGCAGGGGTGGAAAACCTTTCTTTAATACCGGGTAACGCGGGGGCCAGTCCGATGCAGAATATCGGTGCTTACGGGGTAGAAATAAAAGATGTTTTTCACGAACTGGAAGCCTATCATTTGCAGGACAAAGCCCTGGTTACTTTTTCGGCTGCGGATTGTGCATTCGGATACCGCGAGAGTGTATTCAAAAGAAAGTATAAAGGTGTTTTTGCGATTACACGGGTTACCTACCGGTTGCGTAAACAACCGGTTTTTAATACCAGCTATGGGGCCATAGAGCAGGAGCTGCAGCAAATGAATATACAGACTCTCAGCATACGCGCCATCAGCGATGCCGTGATCCGCATCAGGAGCAGCAAATTGCCAGACCCTGCTGTTATCGGCAATGCCGGTAGTTTTTTCAAAAACCCCGAGATACAGATGGCTGCGTTTGTGCTGCTGAAAGATACTTTTCCCGGGATAATAGGTTACCCGGTAAATAAGGATATGGTAAAACTAGCCGCAGGCTGGATGATAGAACAATGCGGCTGGAAGGGCTACCGCCAGGGCGACGCGGGTTGTCACGACCGCCAGGCATTGGTACTCGTTAATTACGGTACTGCCCGCGGGGGTGAGATACTCGAATTGAGTGAGCGCATTATCGCCAGTGTACAGGAAAAATTCGGGGTAGTGCTGGAAAGGGAAATTAATCTGATATAACAGGATTGAAAATTTAACATAATACACGTATCTTTGATATGTAAAAAACACGTGTATGACAACAAAGCTGACTTTAACGATTGAAGACAGTGTCATTAATTCTGCCAAAGAATACGCCCGTTCCAACGGCAAAAGCTTATCAGGTATCGTAGAAAACTACCTTCGGTCCGTTACTGCGACGAACAAGAAAACAGAGAAACACCTGCCCCAGGTAGCAAAATTAATGGGAGTAATTAACTTACCTGAGGACTTCGATTATAAAATTGAAATGGGTAATGCTGTTTCCCGCAAATACAACAAATGAAGCAATTGTTTTTAGACACCAATGTGGTGATTGATTTCCTGGCCAACCGGTCTCCTTTTGCTGCAGATGCAGCATACCTTTTTGACGCAGCGGTTCAAGGAAAATGCAAGCTTTATATTAGTGCGCTTTCTTATAGCAACTTCGCATACATTCTGAAAAAACTACTATCACCATCCGCCATCGTGCAATTGTTAAAAGAACTGGAGGCCATAAGTGAAATCGCAGATGTGAATGCTTCCGTGATTCAAAAAGCGTTACAAGCAGGGATAAAGGATTTTGAGGACGCCATTCAGTATTGTTCGGCACTTGCAGTGGGAAATATTGATGTTTTAGTAACGCGGGATACCAAAGATTTTAAAAACAGCAGCCTTTCCATCATGACACCGGATGAAGCACTTGCTTTTTTATCAACTCACTAAGAAATCCTAATTCCCCTCTTCTTCATCAAAATCCTCCCCACTTAAAGAGGCACTGCCCAGGTTTACAATTGAACCCATCAGATCCTTAAACTCAATCTTATTGTCGATGATCTTTTTGCTGATTAACGAATGGGCGGCCAGTCCGTGTAACACGAATTCCATCAGTAAGGCATTTTCCAGATCGTTGGCCTGGGGATAGTATTTTTTTACCAGGGCATTAAGACCGTCTACGCGGTATAATTGCAGGAGTTTGTTTTTGTCGGATACGTTCAGGAGATCCTCTACCGAATTACCGCTATCGAACCAGCGGGTGATGGCTTTATAAGGATTTTCTTCCGCCTTTTGCACCGACTCTTTGCCGGTGGATCTTCTTTTCTTGATGGTTTCCGGGTTAGGGAAGTACAAGGCAAACTGGGTGCGGATGGCTTTATCCAGCAGATTCATCGAAACCTGGAATGGGCCTTCCTGCTCTCCTTCATATACCAGTTCTATTTTACCGGTGATAGAAGGGATGATACCGGAGAGATCGCTTATCCATACCTGTGTTTTCTTTTCTTTATTGAGTATGGCCCTGCGCTCTGCAGAGCTGACGGCGTTTTCGTAGGCCGCTATGGTTAACCGGGCAGAAACGCCGCTCTTTTTATCTACATACTCGTTATTTCGGGCTTCAAAAGCGACCTGCTCTATCAGGCGTTTAACGAGATCGCTCACTTTTACCATTTCCAGCTGGTCAGCATGTATATCAGCTTCCTGTTCGGTGATAGCCAGGGATGTTTCCAGGCTCCTGGGGTAGTGCGTAAGTATCTGGCTTTCGATACGGTCTTTTAAGGGCGTTACTATGGAACCTCTGTTGGTATAATCTTCCGGGTTGGCGGTGAATACAAACAGAATATCCAGCGGCAGCCTTAGTTTAAATCCGCGTATCTGTACGTCACCCTCTTCCAGAATGTTGAACAGGGCCACCTGTATCCTGGCCTGCAGATCGGGTATTTCATTTATCACGAATATGCTGCGATTGCTCTTTGGGATAATGCCATAATGTATTACGCGCTCATCGGCAAAGCTTAAACGCAGGTTGGCCGCTTTGATAGGATCGATATCACCTATCAAATCTGCTACACTTACATCTGGTGTGGCCAGTTTTTCACCATACCTTTTACTGCGGTGCAGCCAGGTGACCGGTGTATCA
>JANNOM010000075.1:0-124254 GCA_031399065.1 Chitinophagaceae bacterium | reverse complement strand
CCCGAAAGGCTTACCGGTATAGTCCATATCCAGCCCGGCCACTATCACACGGGTGCCGCGAAGAGCAAGCTGATCGCATACCTCCGGTAACATATCGTCGAAGAACTGGGCTTCGTCGATGCCGATCACCTCCACCTCGCTGCCCATAAGCAGGATCGTCTGCGAGTGATCGATGGGCGTGGAAGGAATGGCATTCTCGTCGTGAGAAATAATATTAATCTCATGATAACGCACATCGATGGATGGCTTGAATATTTCCACATTCAGGTGGGCAATCTTCGCGCGCTTCAGCCGGCGTATGAGTTCTTCCGTTTTACCGGAGAACATAGAACCGCAGATCACTTCTATCCAGCCACGCCGCTCTCCTTTTAAGTTCGGTTCAATAAACATTTTTACGCGTATTTACCAGGAAATTATTGATAACTTTATCAAATCCGGTTTTTACATATCCGTAAATGTAGCATAAATACATAAGCATATTATCAGCAAGCATACCATGAAACAAGAAAAAGCACACACGGCGGCCATTACGATTTTTGGCGCAAAAGGCGACCTTACTAAACGTAAACTCATTCCCGCACTGTATAATCTTTATATAGAAAAACACCTGCCCGAAGTATTCGCCATTTACTGTGTGGACTTCCAGTCGGTAGATAGCGGAGAATTTAAAGCAGACCTGCTGGCAGGGATCAACGCGTTCAGCCGCAACGGCAAGGCCGATGAGAAACAATGGAGCGCGTTTGCCGCAAAGATTACCTACCTCCAGGGCGATTTCCTGAAAGCGGAGACCTATACCGTGCTCAAGCAGGCAGTAGAAGCATTCGATAAACTGAACAAACAGCACGCCACGCGCATATTTTATTTTGCCACGGCACCCCGCTTTATAGAGATCATCGCGGAAGCCCTTCACAAGCATAAATTGTGTACCCGCATATCGCTGCACCGTATGATCATCGAAAAGCCATTCGGTACGGACCTGGATTCGGCAAAAAAACTGAACCGCTACCTGTGGAAGCGGTTCGATGAAAAACAGATCTACCGTATCGATCATTATCTCGGTAAGGAAACCGTGCAGAATATCATGGCATTCCGCTTTGCCAATTACGTGTTTGAACCATTATGGAATAATAAATATGTGGATCATGTGCAGATCAGCGTGGCAGAGCAGGTAGGCGTTGGCAAACGGGGAGGTTATTACGACAGCAGCGGCGCACTCAGGGATATGATACAGAATCACCTGTTGCAGCTATTGTGCATCGTGGCAATGGAATGCCCGGCTGCGTATAAATCCGAGATAATAAGAGATGCCAAAACCAAAGTGATGAAGAGCGTACGGCCGTATACCGCGGCGCAGGTATTCAAGAACGTATGGCGAGGACAGTATACGGCAGGTTCCGTTAACGGAGAACAGCGGGTGGCTTACCGCAACGAAGAGCAGGTGCAATCTGATTCCGCAACGGAGACTTATGTGGCAGCCAAACTATTTATCGATAACGAACGCTGGCAGGGAGTGCCTTTCTTTTTGCGCACCGGTAAATCGATGCCCGTGCAGTCGTCGGTGATAGTGGTACAGTTTAAAGATTCACCCAATAAAATATTTAAAGACGATATAGTGCCCAACCGTCTTATCATCAGTATACAGCCCGAACTGGAGATCAGCCTTTTATTTGAAAGCAAAGTGCCCGGCCTCCAGATGAAGCTGCAACCGGTGGAAATGGACTTCACTTACCAGGATGCATACACGGAAACGCTGCCCGAAGCATACGAAGCCTTGCTGCTGGATGCCCTGCACGGAGATGCCACTTTATTCATGCGGGCCGACCAGGTAGAAGCCGCGTGGAAAGTGGTAATGCCTATTATGGAAGCATGGAAAAAACACCCTACCCGCCAGTTGCACTTTTATGATTCTGGTACATGGGGACCGGACGCCTGCAACTCGCTCCTGAAGCCTTATGCCCGGGAGTGGTTCCGACTGCCTTCTGCCAATGTGATCCATAAAGCCGTGCCTTCCGCAGCCAGTTCTTAGTAGGTAAATATTTTACCCCCCGCCATCACTTCCTGCTTCTGATCGTCGAACGTGGCTTTAAGGCCCGTATGGGAAGCCGCCGTGGTCATAATATTGGCGATGGAATGACTGTAACCCGCTTCCACCGGTGCATTAGGCTGCTTGCGGCTGCGTACGCATTCCATCCAATTGCGTACGTGGTTAGACGTGAGTACGTCGCCCCCGGTATTGGCAGATGCGATCACCTTCTCTACTTTCGACAAACTAAGATCGGGCAGCAGGTTAGGCTGCATGCCCATGGCTTCGGCGTAGGATTTGGTTAAACCACCCGCCGCAGACACTTTATTGGTAATGAGGTTCAACTCGCCTCCGTTGGAATAATAGATCTCCGCAGGCCGCTCGTCACCGTTATGCATGCGTGAGCCGAAGGTTACCTGGAAGCCGTTGGTGAGGTCGTTGGCCGGACCGTAATCGAAAACCGCGGTAATAGTGTCCCAGTTTTTACGACCATCTTTCCACATATAAATGCCGCCGTTGGCCACCACGCTGCGTGGGTGCTTCAGATCGGTAAACCAGTGTACAGTATCGATCTGGTGACTCATCCACTGACCGGGAAGCCCGGAAGAATAAGGCCAGAACAAACGGTATTCCAGGAATTTGCGGGCATCGTAGCCATCGTCCGGCCTGTTCATCAAAAAACGTTTCCAGTCAATATCCGATTCCTTTACCTGCGCTACCAGGCTGGGTCTGCGCCATCTGCCCGGCTGGTTCACATTCCAGGTAAGTTCCACCATCGTGATAGCTCCGAACTTGCCCGATTTGATAAATTCGTTGGCAGCATGATAATTAGAGCCGCTTCTCCGCTGCGATCCTATCTGCACTATTTTGTTGCTGTCTTTCACCGCTTTTAAGGCGGCACGGTTATCTTCCATCGTTTCCGCAAACGGCTTTTCCACATACGCATCGCAACCGGCTTTTACGGCCTCGATCGTATGCAGTGCATGCTGAAAATCGGCCGTGCTGATGAATACGGCATCCACCAGTTTCTTATCGTACATTTCTTCGTTGTTGCGGCAGGAAGCGATATCGTGCCCCATCATTTTTTTCCATACCTCCGTGCCTTCATCCCTTCTTTTTTTCCAGATATCCGATACGGCTACCACATCGAAATTCAGTTCCTTGTAGTGGTTCATAAAGCTCGGTATATGAGAGTAACGGTGCCTGTCGGAAAACCCGGCTACGCCTACCCGTACACGATCATTCGAACCAATGATATTCCCGTAACTTTTAGCGCTCATTCCCATAGCGCCCAGGTAAGTACCTACGGCAGCTATACCCGTATGTTTGATGAATTTTCTGCGTGAGTTTGACATAGCAATGCGTTTGAAATTATTTAAGTTGTTTTATTTTAATACTTCTGAAAGATACGGCATCTCCATGATCCTGCAACAGGATACGCCCCCTGGGTGCCATACCGAAATTAGGCCAGTCCTTGTATTTACTGCGGGCCACCAGGTCGAGGAATTCAGGAGAGCCGCGCTCATATTCGAGTATCTTGTAACCATTCAGCCAGTATTCAACATGGTTATTGGGTAGCATTTTTATAACCCCCTGGTTCCACTCCCCTATTTTTTTCTGGGATGCCGGTATTTTTTTGGAAGTCATCAGGTCGTACAGCGAACCCAATGTGCGGTTGCCATCCCTTCCCAGTTTGGCATCGGGATGTACGGCATCGTCCAGTATCTGGTATTCCAGGCCTATAGCGGAACCCTTATTGCCTTCGCTTTCCGTTACAAAATATTTTACCCCGCTATTGGCACCGGTGCTTAATTTAAAATCGAATTTCAATTCAAAAGCACCGTATTCTTTTTCCGTAACAATGTCACCGCCATTGGTAGATTCAGCCCCGCCTGATTTTTGTACGCTCAATACGCCATCGGCGATCTCCCATCCGTTGGCGGGAAATGTCTTCTTATATGCACCTCTCCAGCCGTTGGTCGTTTTACCGTCAAATAATAAAACATAGCCTTCCGCTTTTTCCTGGGCACTTAAATTATTGGGAACCGTATTGGCCACGAATATTTTATCGGTAGGAGAAGGTTTTATGCCGGCTGTTTTAATCCGGATATTACGCCAGCGGATTTGTTTGCCGGGCGTCGCCTCTTTAGGTATGGAATGCACCTGTAAAGCGATAAAGCCCTCTGCGGTCTGGTTATCCACCAGGTTGGCCGTGGGTATTCCATTTACCCAGGTGCGGATACTGTTACCGAAGCATTCGATATGGTACTTGTTCCACTGGTTGTTTTTAAACGCTTTTTTACCTTCCGGGTTATACTCCATGGTATAGAGCCATCCTTTGCGGGCTTCATCGTAAATACCGCCGCTCCATTTACGGGCAGAGGGATCTACTTCCATCTGGTAGCCATGCACCCTGCCGTTATTGTAATCGGGGGTGCTAAGGCTCCGGAACTGAACGCCCGAGTTCATGGAAGTATCCACCATCAGCTCCAGTTCAAAGATAAAGTCGCCGTAATTTTTTTCCGTAGCTAAAAAGGAATTGGGGGTGTTCGAAACGGTGGTTCCGACAATTTCTCCGTTCTTCACTTCATATATCGCCTGGCCGTTTAACTGCTTCCACCCGGTAAGGTCTTTACCGTTGAAAAGGGATACCCACCGGCCGTTCTGTGCGTAAAGAAAAGAGGTGCTTACAAGTAATACAATCGTTGCTAGGTATTTCATTCTGGTAGATTGAGCCTGTTAAATTATGGCATTAAATATTGATTCCGCGGTCAAACATAAATAAAAATTCCAATTATTAAAATCGAAAACGATTCCGTCCGGTTCAATATAGAAGCCGCCGGAACGCCCGAACCTAAGGGCCGGAATTGTTGTTGAATAGACTCGACAGGCAATTGAAAGGTTGCTTACCGTAAAATACTGTAAATTGCCTCCTCAAAATATTCGTTATGAGTAATATCAATACTTTTTTATACTGCCACGACCCGCTTGATGAGGATTCCGCCGAATACCTGCTCCACCTTCCCAACCCGTCGGCACTTATAAAAGTGGCTTCCCTCGAAGAAGAAGAACCGCTGACCGGGGACGATTTTATATTTCAGAACTACACCTATGAATTTGAGGATGGCGATACAGAGGAATACCAGCTCATTTTTAACGGTTTCAATGCCGGATCGGGCAATGGCCAACCGTACACACCCGAAGAAGTACTGCCCATACTGGATTCCGCCTGGGAGTTTTGGGTAAAAGTGCTGGAAGTAGGGGATGAAGAATATTAATAAATTAAGTTCTATAAATAAGTGAAACAATTACAACATGAGCAACCATTCCGGTAAATACGACATAGGCATGATCGGCCTTGGAACTATGGGACGTAACCTCCTGCTGAATATCGGCGATCACGGCTTTACGGGTGCCGGTTACGACAAAAATCCCGCACAGGTACAATTGCTGGAAGCCGAATCCACCAACGGGAATACACAAGCGTTCAGCGATGCGAAGGCATTTATCGCCAGCCTCAATAGCCCCCGTGCCATTATTATGCTGGTGCCTGCGGGTAAAATTGTGGACAGCGTAATAGAAGAATTTATTCCCCTGCTCGACAAGGGAGATATGCTGATAGACGGCGGTAATTCTCATTTTACCGATACCAGCCGCAGGGTGGATTACCTGCACACAAAAGGACTTCATTTCTTTGGCATGGGCGTTTCCGGTGGCGAAGAAGGTGCACGCAAGGGGCCCAGCATGATGCCAGGAGGCGATCAGAATGCGTACAATACTATGAAACCGATACTGGAAGCCATATCCGCCAAGGTAAACGGAGATCCCTGCGTAGCCTATATCGGGCGCGGCTCTTCCGGGCATTTTGTAAAAATGGTGCATAATGGTATCGAGTATTGCCTTATGCAGCTGATCGCGGAAACATACGAATTGCTTAAGAAAGGACTGAAGCTGGGAAACGACGAAATACATAGCCTGTTTAAGGAATGGAACGACGGTCGCCTGCAATCCTTTCTCATGGAAACTACCCGCGACGTGTTCGCTTATAAGGTTCCTGGCACCGGCGAATGGCTGCTGGATAGCATAAAGGACGAAGCGAAATCGAAAGGTACGGGCAAATGGACTTCACAGGTGGCGATGGACCTGCAGTCGCCCACCCCCGGTATAGATACTGCGGTGGCCATGCGCGATCTTAGTAAATACAAACAATTACGCGAGCTGGCTGCGGATGTGTACAGCACCGAAGAGGTTACATTAAAGGCAGATAAAAAAGTGTTTCTGAAAGAACTCGAAGAGGCTTTCTTTTTCAGTATGATCATTACCTATACACAGGGCATGCAACTGATCGCAGCAGCGTCCAAAGAGTATAACTATGGCACACAACCGGCAGAGATCGCACAGATCTGGCGCGGCGGATGTATTATCCGTTCCACGTTCCTGAACGATATATATAATGCCTATAAAAACAACCCTGAGCTGCAGCACCTGCTGCTGGACGAAGGCGTTGCAAAACTGGTAAAGGAAAGCCTGCCGGGTGCACGCTCCGTCATCAGTCAGGCCCTTACTGCCGGTATCGCCATCCCCGCTTACGCATCATCCCTAAGTTATTTTGATGCCCTGCGCAGCCGGCGGATGCCCTCCAACCTGATACAGGCGCAAAGGGATTATTTCGGGGCGCATACGTACGAGCTGATAGGGAAAGAGGGCGTTTTTCATACACAATGGGTACCCGAAGGAGCCCATTAATTTAATCATCCCTTCGGATCAACAGCAGCAGTATGAATTCAATCATAAAAGACCAGCCAACTATATTCATTATTTTCGGAGGCACAGGCGATCTCAACTCACGCAAACTGGCCCCCGCACTGTATAATTTATTCCTGGAAGGATGGCTTCCCGACCAGTTTTCCATCATCGGAACAGGTCGTACGCCGCTTAGCGATCAGCAATTTGCCGAAAAGATCCTGGAAGGGGTCAACCAGTTTTCGCGAAGTGGAAAAGCTAAAAAGGATAAATGGGCCGAATTTGCCACCCACCTGTTTTACCAGGTATCCGATATCAAGGATTTTAAGACTTATACCGAATTCGGTAAACGGATCGATAATCACGAAAAGGAATGGAAAATAAAACCTCATGTGATCTATTACCTGGCTGTATCTCCCAATTTCTTTTCCACCATAGCCGAAAATATCAGTAAGGCCAAACTGGCCGAGGATGCGGAGAGAACCAGGATAGTAATAGAAAAACCTTTCGGTCACGACCTGGAATCGGCCAAAGCACTCAATACATTACTGGCCAATATTTTCGATGAACACCAGATCTACCGGATAGATCATTACCTCGGAAAGGAAACCGTGCAGAATATTATGGCTTTCCGTTTTGCCAATTCCATACTGGAACCCATCTGGAACCGTAACTATATAGAGCATATACAGATATCCGTTACAGAGCAACTGGGAGTAGGTGACAGGGGCGACTACTACGACAGTGCAGGTGCCATGCGCGATATGATACAGAACCACTTATTGCAACTGCTTTGTTTCGTGGCCATGGAGCCGCCCGTAAGCTTTGATGCGGACGAAGTACGAAACCGTAAAGTGGATGTGCTGAGGGCCATGCGCCGGTTTGGCCCCGACGACGTACGTATGAGTGCCGTAAGAGGCCAGTATGGTAAAGGATGGCTGGAAGGAAAAGAAGTACCCGGCTACCGGGAAGAAAACAAAGTAGACCCTGAATCGAATACGGAAACATTTGCCGCCGTAAAGTTTTTCGTGGACAACTGGCGCTGGCATGGAGTTCCTTTTTATGTACGTACCGGCAAACGGATGCACCAGTCGGCTTCCGTAATCACTATTCAGTTCCGCGACGTGCCCCACCTGGTGTTCCCGAAGGAATCTGCTGAAAGCTGGCAGCAGAACAGGCTTATTATCAGTATACAGCCAGAAATGAGTATCCGGCTGCAAGTGCAGGCCAAAAGGCCCGGATTGGATATGGTACTGAACACCGTAGACATGGTGTTCGACTACAAAGGCACCTACACCAGTGAGGCGCCAGAAGCCTATGAAACGCTCTTGCTGGATACCATGCTGGGCGACCAGACGCTCTTTATGCGGGGCGACCAGGTAGAAGCCGCCTGGGATCTTATTATGCCGATCCTCAGTACCTGGCAGGGAAAACAAAGCCTTAATTTTCCTAATTACTCAGCAGACTCCTGGGGTCCGGAAATTGCCGAAGCACTCATTGCGCGCGACGGCTTTCACTGGTTCACTTTACCACTGAATGGAAAAAAATAATACCATGATCCTGAATATTTTTAAATCGGAAGAAGAAGTATTGCAAAGCCTTGCCGGCTTCTTTATTGAAATAGCCAATCGTTCTATCGATAAAAGCAATCGTTTCTCCGTTGCCCTCTCAGGCGGCAGTTCTCCCCGGAAGCTGTATGAGCTATTGGCATCTGCTCCCTTTAAGTACCAGACCGACTGGAGCAAAGCGGCTTTCTTTTTCGGCGACGAGCGATATGTACCACATACCGATCCGGAAAGCAATTACCTGATGGCCAAAAAAGCCCTGCTCGATCCCTTACAGATAGATATACGGCAGCATTACCCGGTAGATACAAGCTTACCACCCAAAGAATCAGCCCTCCATTATGAAAGAGATATAGCCGATTATTTCCGCGGTGAAGCCTGGAAGTTCGACCTCGTGCTACTGGGACTGGGAGACGATGCCCACACCGCATCTCTTTTTCCCGGCACACCGGTATTGCACGATAAAGAGCCCGCGGTAAAAGAAAATTACCTGGCAGATAAACAGGTATACCGCATTACACTCAATGCCCCGCTAATCAATAATGCGGAGCAGGTGGCTTTCCTGGTATACGGTCAAAGTAAATCTGCCGCACTCAGGCAGGTATTGGAAGAAGACAGGCATATAGAAAAATATCCGGCCCAATTGATACAGCCGCACGACAGGCAGGTGCAATGGTTCCTCGATGATAAGGCAGCATCTGAGCTGAAAAATGTTAACAGGCAAACGTCTTTCTAACTGGTACATCGTTTCGTTTACTGAACAAATTGAAAGAAAGAAATCAATATACTTCGGGATCCGGGAATTATGATGCCAGCTACTTACCGGTCCATTAACAGACTGCTTAATGATTTGATAGTAAGCGGAATTAATGTCCGCTTATATGCTTACAAGCTAGTCTCAATAAGAACGATGCTTGGGTTTATCCTGCTTGGAATGCATATCTCTTATCAGCCTTATAAGCGCGCTTTCGGAACTTTCAAGAATGATCTGGTAGGTGGCCAGTGTACTTTCCTTCAATCCCCCGTCATATATCACCAGCGACAATTGCTCATGCGGCAACGGGTTGCCCTCTGTGTCACACGCGGCTACCAGACACTGAAAATGTAAACCCACCACCAGCCTGCATTGATACACTTGTATCTTATTGCTCCGGGAGGCCCCTATCTCCATATCGCAGGCCAGTAACAACAATTTATCTATAATCGATTTTGGTAAGGTCATGCCGCGAAATTACATTATTATGCTTTCAGGAAAATGATATGGGGAATAAAAAACGGGCTTTAATTTTACAGAAGAGTTATGCCGGCATGCATTCATCTCATCATTAAAGCAAATTGGTGCCAGGCTGCCATCAAAAAGAAAGATTTTATACCAACTGCAATGTAAGTACTGCTTCATATTGCTGACAGGCCTGGACTTGATAAGTTTTCAGATAATGAAATAGCCATTATCTTGTAAGGATCAAAAGTACCGATATCACTTAACATGAAAACTATATGAAATGCTAAAATACTATCTTTCATAATAAGATAATGTTAAGCGCAAAGCTCAAATAAAATAAGATAGCCGGTTAACCTTTCTTGTTAAAACGGTCGTATCTCAATAACGCTTCGATGTAATAATAATCCGCATATATGATGGGAGTATCAACCTCACTGTTTGCAAGAAAATGTCCGGTTGAATGTTTTAATATAAAATGATTATTGCCTGTAGCGGCAAAATAAGCGGGACTGGAAAGACTTACCAGTACATCTTCCGCAAACTTATAATACGCCTTGCTGTTCGCCTTATCCGCATACTTCGCCAGTTCCAGTAATGCAGATGCTACGATAGCGGAAGCAGAAGCATCTCTTGCCACATTGGGGATGTCTTTCGCATTAAAGTCCCAGTAAGCTATCTTATCTGCTGGCAGGTTAGGATGTTTCATGTAAAACGAAGCGATGTCCATAGCCTTCTTCAGGTATTTTTTGTCCTTTGTTTCGCGGTACATCACCGTGTAACCATACAGTCCCCACGCCTGGCCCCTTGCCCAGGCCGACTCGTCCGTAAAGCCCTGTGCCGTTTTTTTGGCCAGTACATTCCCGTTGCTGCTGTCGTATAATACCACGTGATAACTGCTGTTATCGGGCCTGAAATGATTTTTGATGGTATTGTCGGCATGGGTCACGGAAAGATCATAATACTTCTTATTACCCGAAACCTTCGCTGCCCAGAACAGGTATTCGAGGTTCATCATATTATCGATAATCACAGGATAGTTATATTTCCCGAAGCTATTCCAGGATTTTATCAGTCCAACTTCCGGATGAAACCTGGTTGCCAGCGAAGCGGCACCCTGCAGTAAAATGGGTTTATATGCCGCGTTTTTAGTGAGCCGGTAACCATTACCATAAGAGCAATAAAGCATAAAGCCCAGATCATGGGTACCGGTATTGTATTGCTCTTTTTCCAATGCTACCGTCCATTTTTCCGCCGCCTGTTGTAGTTCCTTATCTTTGGTATATTCATTCAGGTACCACAACGATCCGCTAAAGAAACCGCTGCACCACCAGGAGCTTTCCATCGTCTTCATCGTGCCATCCGGTTTAGTGGATTGTGGAAAAAGCTTAGTGTCTTTTAAGGTGTCCAGCATCCCTTTATATTGCTGAACGGCCAGTTTCATTTGCTGGTCAACATTTACTTTCTTCTGTGCATTTACCGATAAAAAGCCTGAAAGCAACAGGCAGGTTAAAACATTCTTCATGATAATTTCTCTTATATAATTTATAGATGGATAGTTAACCAGGAACGGCGCCTGGCCTGTAAAATAATTCATTTATGTTATTGAGGCCAACTTTGCAGTGGTAATACTTCTTTTAATATTTTACCGGCTGTTTTTCCCGGTAACAGGTAAACGGTCAGCGGTAACTTTGTATGAGCAGGTACCGTTACTTCAAACCCTACCAGTATGGTACCTGGGTTAGCTGCATCATAGTCGGTAACAGGAGCGGTAGACCAGGTCTTCATCCGGATGCCGGGCGCACCGCTTACCCGCAATACCAGTGTCTTCCCGTTCCTGGTAAGTATGGCTTCGTTGCTCCCGCTTATCTTTACATCGGCGGGTGTAACCATCGTCCAGCGGATAGTGGATATGGTGTCCGCCGTTTCCAGTTCATCTCTTATTATCACATAACTTTTATCTGCTATCGCCACACCTCTGTTCGCTTTTACCAGCAGGCCCTCGTATAGCCCGGTAATATCCGTAACGGCGTTCATGAATAAGCCGTTATCGGAATACGAGGTGATAGGTGCTTTTCCTTCTACCTTCTGGAACTGGTTATTAACGGCCAGCGTATTATGGGCAAGATTATTATAGCGGAACACCTTCCAGCGCTGAGAGTTCTGCCTGCCGTTCCAGAGGTCTATTTTTTTAGATTCCAGCGACTCATATTCCTGCATGCCCAGGTCCATCGCCCAGCGGACGCCATCGGCTTCCATGATAAAGGAGCCTGCATCCATATGGGCATGACTTAAAGACGGCGACCCTCCTTTCAACCCGGCGTACACGGCGTTCTTATCCGTCCAGGACGTGCGCATCAATGCAACCGGGTTACTCCCGAGGCCGTAGAACATCAGGGAGCCGGGTGCGGGTATTTGCTCCGGCACACCGGCACCGCTCCATATCAGGGCGGCAGGAAGCAGCCGGTCCCCCGTGAGCCTTTTATTGTTTTCGGTGGCGAGGAACTGCATCTCCGACCATAGCAGCGAGCGGTCTTTCAGCTTTTGAGAAAACCAGAACATAGAGGCGTTTACCTGGGGCTGAACACCCGCATCGAAATAATTAAAAGGAATACCGGTGGCACCGGTCATATTTTCCAGGTATACTCCAGTTTTAAGGAAACCAGGCATAGAACTTAATCCGAAATCGTTGCCATACAATTTTTCGATGGCACTTAAGAACAACACATTAAACCCGGTTCCATAGCCCCAGTAGCTATACCCTTCTACGTAGGCTCCATCGGGCGCATATTGCTCCATCGGTATTTTTATAGAACGTATAGCACGGTTAAGCACCGTCCTCGCCATTTCAGGATCATCTTCGTATACAGCCAGCGCCCCGTAGGAAATACCGGCATTGCATACCTGGTTCCAGTTGTTGGTGGACTTCAACCAACCATTGTGCTTCGGGTCGAAAGAGGGTTGGATACCGTTTTTAAGAATAGCTGCTTTTATTATTTCCCTTGACCTGGCCGGCAGGTCGTTGTATAGCCAGTCGTACCCAATAGCCATTCCCAGCGTCATTTCGGCCACATCCAGGAAATGGGTGGGGTTCCAGTTCTCGAAAGCGGCAACCGCCAGCATCTCCTTTTCTGCCCTTTTTAAATAAACATCTTTGCCGGTAAGGCGGTAGGCATAACTGAGGTAAAATACCCGGCGGATACACTCCCTCGATTTATCGAGTAGTCTCCTGCCTATCTGTATGCGCTGTAACGGAGCTTTTGCCAGTAAGGTGTCGCTGGCAGCCAGGATGGCCAGGTGGATTTTAGAAAGCGTTTTATTGGAACGGATAGCTTCCTGTATGTTTTTTTCCTCCCCCTTTAATAATAGTATCCGGGGGTGACCGGGAAGCGGTATATCCGTATTGATGGAGTCAGTTTGGGCAAACAGGGAAATAGAAAGGGTAATGAGGTAAAAAAATAATACGGCAATAGTCGTTTTTATCTTCATTTCGTTGATTAATGAGATGGAAAATTACATACTAATAGAATATCAAGTAAGATTATTTGCTATTTCGGTTGTATGGGACAATAAAAAAGCCGCTGAATAAACAGCGGCTTTGACGCCTGGCGTCACCAGATATTTTTTTGGATCAACCCGGTCAGGCGATACCGACCGTTGGTTTCCATGAATAGTCTGTAGATTGCATGAATACCTCCTTTTCTTTGGTGAATTAGAACAGCGAAGTTAAGGAATTATATCAATTCTTCCATCGCTTCACCGACCCCGGCAGATTTTTAACCATCCTATTACCGATTAAAACCATCCCCCGCTGTCCGATGCCGGTATGCCGTATACACGACCGATCTCTTTTCAGGATTATTACCTTTTTTGGAACCCAGCTCCCATTAGTAGAAGTTGCCAGAAATATTAAAAATACAATATACTGAAAATCAACTACTTATATTATGGTACATGACTTGAATTCATGCTGGCACAATTGAACGTTATGAAAATACTTTTACCCCTTTTACTTTTAACCCTGGTTACCTTCACAGGTAAAACACAGATAATAAGCAGTTTCAACTGGAACGCAAATCCCGTTACAAAATCAGCAGTGGGTCCGGATGCTATATCCGTATATGCTACGGCTACTTCGGCTCCCAACGGAACGAACGGCAACGGTTTAAATGCGGGTCCTGACCGTCAGAATATCAACCTGGTATTACCGGGCAGTAACTTTAACGTGAGCGGCATCGATATCTCTATCGACTTTCGCCGGGAGGAAAGTGAAGCGGATTTTTATACCCGCAGCAATTTCGTATTCGGGATGGCCGGAGGTAAACTTCGTGCGAGTTTCCCCCTTGTAAATGGTGCCGGCTTTACCGCTATCGCTTCCGGGAATATACGGGATGTTGCAAACGACCACCTGTTTCATAGCTACCGTTTTCGTTATGATCAAAACATGGGTACGGCTGTTATCTCTGTTGACGGTACTGTCGTTTATACCTATAACGGTACTGCCGGAACGGCGTTATACTGGACCGGTGCCGGCAATGTAACAGTAGGTGCCAATGCGGACGGGGCGGCCAGCAGTATTACCATATTCGATAACCTGCTGGTACAGGCTATACCCGCAGCGGCTGTACTGCCGCTGAAACTGGTATCTTTCACGGCAGCCCCAAAAGGTTCTTATGCAACCATCAACTGGTCTACTACCCAGGAAGTAGATGTATCCGGTTTTGTAATCGAGCGTTCTATTGATGGCACCAACTTCTACCCGGTAAAGACAGTAAAAGCAGTGAACTCTTTTAACAGTACCAACAAGTATCATTCAACCGACAGCACACCGCTTAAGCCTTACGGTTACTACCGTTTAAAAATGCTGGATCTGGATGGTTCCTATACTTATTCAACCATAAAAAAAGTAGATATTTCTGCCGCTGATATTACCGTAAGCTGTTTCCCTAATCCGTCCACCGATTATGTGAACCTGCGTATCACCAGCGACAAGGCAGCCACTTATACGTATACCGTATCTTCCCTTGATGGCAAGGCGGTATTGTCCGCTACGACAAGACTAAACAGCGGTGCCCAACTGATAAGTATAGATCTTACCCGGACAAATATTAAAGGTATACTACTGGTACAACTGCACAATGCATCCGACAATACCGGCCAGACGTTTAAGATCGTAAAGCAATAAAAGTGCACTGCAGTGTAGGTTTGCTGAGTATCGGCTGTGTTTATAAGTAACATTTAATCCCGATACCGGCATAAAACTACACTTCCTTTACCAGGTAATCCTGCACAGCCCTTTTTTCAGAAGAAAAGTTAATGCCAATCGCCCGTTTTTTTCTTTTATCCGATTGATAGGGTCTCAGATAATTTTTTTCGAATATCTGATCCAGTGCTTTCTGAGAGCTTGCATTTAACTTTAGCTCTATAGCATAAATATGGGTAGCGGTTTTCACTACTACATCGCACCGGCCGTTAGAACTGTGTGCTTCGCTTTGAACATCGATTCCCAACCTGGTGAAAGACAAATGAATGATGATATGAAAAACAGATTCGCTATCTGCTTTCCAATGTTCATAAGGAATGGAGCCAATAATAGTATCCAGTGCCAGTAACATTTTAGGTATGTCATTATTGTTCAGCGCTTCTCCGAGGTCATTCGTTATAGCCATAGAATCGCCGGGAAATATATGCCGGTAGCCACTTAACAGGGCATCCTTTAAACTATCTTCTACTTCCTTGTTAGGATATCCTAATTTGTACAAGCCTGATTTACGATCATATTTTTTAATGGTGAGATAACCCCGTTTGAAACAGAAGCGGTGCTGACACAGGGTTATTTATATCAAAATTACCGAGCGAGTTACTACTCACGCGTATATCATCAAAAAGGAATTCACCTCTTTTTTTAAGTGTCTTAACTAAAAACGTAGGGGTTCCCGTATGAAACCAGAAATTATCAAATCTTAATTGTTTCATAAGAGACAATAACGAGAAGGGATTATAAAGGGTATTTATTCCCCCCCAGGAATAACCGTTATACCATCGTTTTACCTCGTCCAGTGTTTCGATTTCTGTTATCCCTTCTTTTGCAGCCAGTGCCTTAAGTTCCTGTTCAAAATTTGTCTCCAGTTCAACCTGGGTTATCCCCGTGAGATCATTCATTGTTTCAGATATCGAAATATCTTCCAGGTTATTAAGATCGGAGAAGATGCTTACTTTACTAAACCTGCTTACACCGGTTACTATCAATAACCGGATATATTCGTCCGCATCTTTTAAAACGGAATAAAACCCTTTAAATACAGATCGGTTTTCTTCTGCCTTTGGAATATCATCCAGGTAGTCGATAATTGGTTTATCGTATTCGTCTATCAATATTACCACCCGTTCGTCGATGGCTAGTTTGCGGATCAGCTCTGTAAACTTTTCTTTAATGTTTTCCTTGGTCAAACTTATCTTAAAATCAGAGGCGATATTGTCCAGTTCGTTATGGATAGCACCTTCTAAGCCGATTTGCTGATACGGTATCTGGCTGAATTTGAAATGTATTACCGGATGTTTCTTTTCCCAATCCCGATTATCTTCAATCCATAATCCTTTGAACAACTCTTTGCTTCCGCTAAATATCTCCTTGATTGTGGACAATAACAGCGACTTCCCGAACCGCCTGGGCCGACTCAGAAAATAATAACTGCCCGATTCGATCAGGGAATGGATAAGGCGGGTTTTATCGACATAAAAAAAATTGTCTTCCCTTATTTTCCTGAAATCCTGTATACCAATCGGATATTTTCGCATAGAGACAAAACTAATGAAATTCATACAAAAGGTTTCTTCCATTGAACTGGCGGTTAACCTACCTTTCAACTGTATTTCCTTTATACCAGATGTAATTAAGTAAGGTAATCCTAAGGTTATCTTAGGGTTATTATACTATTAAAGTATAAAAAAGCTGACGAAAACCTTACTAATACCTTAGGATGACCTTAAGATGATAAATATTTTGCTAATCTTTATCACAATGTAATTACTAAAAAAAGCGGTATATTTTGGAAGATATACCGCTTAAAAACACACTGTAAGATATGTTTACTGTCCTGTCCAGGTATTGTTCTTAACATTCATATCCGGTAAAGCCATATCGGGGTCCAGCACCACTTTTGAAAGCCGGCTGGTAGAATTATAGGCGAACCGCCAGGTGGCACCATTATGCCATATCTCTACGGGCAGACTGATACGCGCCGTTTTGCCGCCGGTTTCCGTTACTTCGATGGTTACGGGCATCGGCATTTTGTCCATGTTTACAAGGGTGATAATGCTGCCTTTTCCTTCGGTATAGGCTACATTAGTTACCGCAATATCTGTTTTCCACAAGTTCAGGAACCAGCCTCTCCAGAACCAGTCGAGCGTTTCACCGGAATGGTTCTCTATGCAATGAAAGAAATCGTAAGGAGTCGGGTGCTTGAAAGCCCATTGGTGTACGTAATAGCTGAGGGCACTGTCGAAGCGCTCCGGGCCTAATACGGATTCGCGGAGAATGCGCAGTCCGAGCCCGGGCTTGCCATAAGCCAGGTTGCCCAGGTTGCGCTGCAACTGCACGTCGGGTATAGTCATGATGCCCTCCGTAGTGTCGGCAAACATACCTGCGGACGATTGCTGTACTTTAAGTTCCCGGTTAAATTCGCCATTATTGAAGTCGCGGTCGGCCAGTGTATTGATGAAGGTGTTGAACCCTTCGTCCATCCACGGAAACTGTCGTTCATCGCTACCCACCACCATCGGGAACCAATTATGCCCAAACTCATGAGAGGTAACGCCCCATAAACCGCCTGCGGAAGCGCGGGAGGAACAGAATACGATACCCGGGTACTCCATACCCCCTACTATACCGGCCACATTGGTAGCCACAGGATAACTATAGGGATATAAATATTTTGAATAAAACTCCACCGATCCTTTTACAAATTCAGTGGATCGTTTCCAGGCCTTATCGGTGGCACTTTCCACCGGGTACACGGACATGGCGAGTGCTTTTTTGCCATTCGGAAGATTAAGTCTTGCAGCATCCCATACAAATGCTTTGGAAGAAGCCCAGGCCACATCGCGGGTATTGAGGCATTTGAACTTCCAGGTGAGCCTGCTTTTAGCGGGCCGGCTGGCCGGGTCTTTCACTTCCGTTTCCGTACGCAGCATCACGGTGGCATCGCTTGCTTTTGCCTGGGCATATCGTTTTACCTGGATGGGCGTCAGTACTTCAGAAGGGTTTTGCAATTCGCCGGAGCCCACCACTATATGTCCGGCAGGCGTATTTACACTGTACTCGATGTTCCCGTATTCGAGGTAGAACTCGCCCTGACCGAGGTACGGAAGCGTGTTCCACCCATTAACGTTATCGTACACGCACATACGCGGGTACCATTGGGCTATCTCGTATATCCAGCCGTTCTGGGTTAATAGTCGCCCCATGCGGTCGGTACCGTATTCGGGAACTGTAAACCGGTAATTGATCCTGAACTGGGCACTGCCATTTACGGCCTTGATAGGTACCGGCAGATTAATCTTCATACGGGTATCGTGAATGGTATAACTGGCTTTTACTTCTTTGCCACCCATCACAAGCACTACCGACTCGATACCATAGCCCCCGTTAAAGGTGCCCCTGTTAGCCCAGCGACCGCCGGTGATGGCGGTGGTAGCCACTCCCCGGGAAGCGGTATTATAAATATTCTGATCGAGCTGCAGCCATACGAAGGGTAGGCTTTGAGGACTCCTGTTCGTATATTTTATCTGTACACCGCCGTTGATAGTATGCAGCGAATCATCGAGCGTAACATCTATTTTATAATCCACCTGGTTTTGCCAGTACCTGGGGCCGGGTGTGCCATCGGCGGCGCGTATTTCATCGCCATAAGTGGGGTAAAAAAAGGGAGCGAAAGCCTCGTGCTGGTTAAACCTCGATACCGGAGAGGGATCGGCTTTGCCAGCCGTTTGCGCTGCCAGGTACACCGGGCCTGCAGCTACCAGCGAGCAGCATAATAACAAGCGTACATTTTTCATGTATAGTTTTTTTAGTGGACAGATCGGGTGGGCGTAAAGATAAGGTGCAGAAACTAAAATGGTCTGCGGCAGGTGGCTAACGGGGCAATTTTTACATTAAACGGGATTATTTCTTTATGAGAGGCAAATAATAAACGTCGAGGCATATGGTACAATTATTTATAGGTATACATACATGAATAATACCATGCTGATGTTAGTGGGGATGGCGGGATCAGTTTGTTACAGCACCGTAGCATCGGGCCAGGAAACGATGGAGCAGCCGCAGGACACCTCGTATTACCTTTCTTACACCGACAAACTCACTACCCGGTATTTTTTTTCGCAGAAGTATACCAGTTACCGGATATCCGGAAAAGGGCAGGACAACACCCTTCAGTACCGGCCCAATACCAATCTGAACATGGGGCTGGGTGTCACATACGGATGGTTTACACTTAATCTTGCATTCAGTTTCCCCCTGCTGAATACCGGCGATGAATCCAAAATAAAAACGAAATACCTTGATCTTCAATCGCATATATACACTTCCAAACTGATAGTGGACGTGCTGGCCAACCGTTACCGCGGGTATTATCTTTTCCCCGAAGGCACCGGCACCGGTCTGGAGAATGGATATTACCAGCGACAGGACATGAAGATTTTTCACCTGGGCGTATCTGCTTACAGGGTGTTAAACTGGAAAAAATACTCCTTCCGGGCGGCCATGCAGCAAAATGAATGGCAGCAAAAATCAGCCGGCAGTATATTGCTGGGGGCGGAGGTCTTTTACAGTAGGATGAATGCTGATAGCTCCGTAGTACCCGGCCTGTTGCAGGACGATTTTTCACAACGGGGAATCTATTCCGTCCGCAAAATAGATATTGGTCCGGGTGCCGGTTACGCCTATACGCTCGTTATTTCCAATCACCTTTACATCATGGGGGCGGGAACGGTTACCTTACCCATTGACTGGCTCACGGAGTACCGGCAGAATCAATCCGAATCCAGGGTATCGGTAGGCCCCAACATCTCCTACCGGGCATCTGCAGGCTATAACACGGCGCGGTGGGGAGTAAGTGCCCTCTGGGTAAACACGGCCCAGGAAGGCAGGGGCGAGTCCGGGAGATACAGGGTGCAAACGGGCAACGTACGGCTCAATTTCATTTACCGTATTACACCGGGCGATCGGTTAAAACGGAAGATCCGTTTCTTTTCCTTTAAATAACTTTTACATTAGTCGAAACGAAGCGGCACGTTTATTAAGCCCGCTTAAAAGGCTACTTATTATCAAAGATGGCATTGGTAATATGCGCGGTATGGTGCCCTCCATGCCAGGAATAGATCGCCAGCAGGTTCCATAAGCTAAGTGTTTTCTGCTGCTCCGGGTGATATACGGTTCTTTCCCACTGTTCCGCCGTCACATTTTTCAGTACTTCATATAACCTTGCATGTAATGAGTGTATCAATGTAAGAGAAACGTTGATGGGTAGGTGTACTACATCATCCATATTTACCCAGGCATCCTGGTCGTACGGTTTGATGGTTGGATTGTTTTCCGTAAGCCCTGTTTTAAAGCGTATGAAAGCGTTCATATGACTATCGGCCACGTGATGCACCAGTTGGTGGATGGTCCAACCGCCCGGGCGGTACGGCGTATGCAACTGCGCGGCATCGAGATGCTGTACCGACATTTCCAGCGATTGGGGAAGGTTTTTGATCTGTTCGAGGGCGGTGGCCTTAATATCATCCGAGTACGGCTCTTTCCCTGTAAAAGGTTGTTCGCTCAATAGGCCTATGGGATAACGGGGATCAGTAAACATTTTTTTTAGCGGCAAGTTAAGAAGAGTTTTGTTTACACCTGTCATGGGTACCGGCGCTTTAACGCCTATTCCCTCTAAAAATAAATTGTTAAAATTTATTTGTTTAATAAATTACTTTATGTAGCTTGCGGGCACGAAAAAGCCCCATGTAGAAACAGAGGGCGCTAACGATTGCTTGCCATATGAAAATAGATAAGTATCTTTTTATTATTATCTCTTAGTACTATCTTTTTATTTGCTGAGCTTTTCAGCGTTGCTACGAGCCTCTACGATTGCCTGCTTATTTTTTACGATTGCTTGCCGTATGAACTTTAACCCGTTTTCTGAATCAAAAATAAACAGGATCCGGATATAAAATGAATCAATTTAGAAGGGATTTAATTACGCCAAAAAGGAATTGCCTTTACGCGGAGCCTTGATGGTATTGAGCTTAAGGAGGTTTTTAACATTATGCCCAACCGGTTTTCAGATATATTATTTCAGTTGATTCACTCGCTGGAGAAGTCAGAAAAGAGACATTTCAAGCTTTATATCACCCGTAGTTCGGCAAAAGAAGACCTTAAGATAGTACAATTGTTCGACGCCCTGGACAAACTGAACGACTACGACGAAAAACTACTGCTCAAAAAACTCACCGGCATCCAGAAGCCCCAACTATCCAATCTCAAAACCCATTTATACAAACAGATACTGGCCAGCCTGCGGCTCCTGAAAAGTGCCGACAGCATCGATCTGCAACTAAACGAGCAATTTGATTATGCCCATATCCTGTATAAAAAAGGCCTTTTCCAGCAAAGCCTGAAAATACTCGACCGCGCGAAGGAAACCGCCCGCAACAACCAGAAGATTAACCTGCTGGCCCAGTTGATTACCCTGGAAAAAAGAATCGAGACCCTCCATATTACCCGCAGTATGCAGCAAAGAGCGGAGCAACTGGCAGCAGAAGCCGTGGAAGTGAGCAACAAAATAAGTATGGTGACCCGGCTCTCGAACCTGGCCCTCCAACTCTATAGCTGGTATATACGGCATGGTCATGCCCGTAACGAAAAAGACGAAGTGGGCGTAAGAGCGTTTCTGAAGAACAGTCTGCCGGAAAATGCCCAGGAACAAACTGGCTTCTACGAAAAGCTGTACCTGTACCAGAGTTATTGCTGGTACGCCTTTATACGGCAAGATTTTCTCATGTATTATCGCTACACGCAGAAATGGGTTAATATGTTCGACGACCAGCCGCTGATGATACGGGTAGAAACCGGTCATTATATTAAAGGACTGCATAACCTTTTGAATGCCAATTTCGACCTTCGCAACTTCCGGCAGTTCGGTGTGGTGCTCCGGCAGTTTGAAACATTTGCCCAAACGGAGCGGGTGCAGGATCATGACAGCTTTCGCATACAGGCCTTCATATACATCACCAGTGCCAAGATCAACCAGCACTTTATGATAGGCACGTTTAAGGAGGGGCTTTCGCTGGTACCCGGTATCGAAGAAAAGCTGGTAGAATATGATCTCTTTATCGATACGCACCGGGTAATGGTACTCAATTACAAAATAGCCACCCTGCACTTCGGGAGCGGCGACTATGAAACGTCTATCGACTACCTGCAAAAGATCATCAATGACAGTATCGACATGCGCAACGATCTGCAGTGTTATGCCCGGCTGCTGCACCTGATGGCTCATTTCGAGCTCGGTAATTATGAATTGATGGAATACCTCACCAAATCGGTATATCGCTTTTTCGCCAAAAGGGAAAACCTGACGGTGATAGAGGAAGAGATGTTTAAATTTCTGCGGAATTCCTTCCATGTATCCCGCCATAAACTGAAACCTGAACTGGAAAAATTTCTCCATAAAATAAAACACCTGGAGAAGAATCGCTTTGAGACCCGCGCCTTTGCTTACCTGGATATCATATCGTGGGTAGAAAGTAAAGTGTACAATAAAACCATGAGCCAGGTGATTCACGAGAAATACCTGGATAGCAAAAGACGGGTTAGATAGTAAACCCGTCTTTGCCGCCGAAACCTCAAGGCTGTTTATAGTTAGCGTTCCGGGCTTTTATAACAAATCCATTTTTATCAATTTACCTCATACGCTCCTATATCTATATTGGCACCTTTGGGACGGGCTATCCCCCTTATATCTTTTGGTGCGAAAAGCGTTTGCGTGCCGCCGTCGATAGCCGGACTGCCGCTGTTTACGGAAAAATTGGCAACGGCACCGTCTAAAGAGGCATTAACGAATTGAGGATTCAGCACCCGGTCGAAAGGACCCGATAAATTGACAGTACCGTTAAAATAGATATTATAGCTGTAGGTTACCGTAGCGCCGGTAGACGGCTTTTCGTTGCATTTACCGCCGGTTCTCGCATACATGATGTTATTCATAATCTTACAATCGGTAGAGGAGCCTGCATAAATATCTGCATAACCTACCACGGTACCATTACCATAAGCAGTATTGTTAACGATATCGACATGATCTGCCCTATAGGCATGAATACCGGAGCCGCCATTGTTGAAACTCACGTTATTTTCCACCAGTGTACGGCCAAAGTATTCCCCGCCTGCGCCAGCCGACAGGCCATATCCGTATTGATTTACGTCGATGATGATCCCATTTCCGTCAGAAAGACGTTGAGGCACAATACTGATCCAGGGAATGGTGGTTTTATTACCGTACACGATATTATTCCGTACAATATTCTTGTATTTATTGACGTCCGCCCCATCGCTGTTGAAGGGGTTCAGTATACTAATGCCGCTGCCTGCATACATCATATACCAGGCATTATTGTATACGGTATTACCTTCGAAAGTGGTATAATCTGCCTGGATCGAACTAAGACCCCCACCCGGGAAATCGTGCACCTTGCAGTTGCGTATCGTTACATGATGCGGGAACTTAGATTCCGTCCTGGGGCCGCCGATGGATATACAATTGGTATTATACTTTCCCTGTTCAGGATTCGACTGACCCGCAAGTGCCCTGTCGAAAGAAGCAGTGGCATCCGCAAAGGTGATATTAGCGTTATCGCCCTGCAGATCGAGGCCCTCTATCACTATGTAGGAACCATTGATGGTAATCGCGTTATAGGTATTTCCCGAAATAAAGAATTTGGGTGTATGACCCGGGTAGTTTTTAAAAGTGATATACTTGTTCGCCGTGCCCGACTTAGTAATATTCAGTATTGTTCTACCTGCGTTCAGGTAACTGCCATTCATTATGAACACGGTATCGCCTGCGGTCACTTTGTTATTGGCAGCCGACAGTGTTTTTAAGGCCGCATTGATCGTTAACCCGCTATTACCGTCGGACCCGGATGCATCGGATACAAAATAGCTGATGCCCGGCACTACGGGCGGTGGTGGAGTTACCGGAGGATTGGAGTCTCCATCGTTACTTTTCTTACACCCTATAAAAGCCTGGCTCATTAATGCGGTGAATAATAATAAAAAAGTGAATTTTACTTTCATACAACAATTTTAAATTGAATGGATTTTTACGTTGATTAAAAAATACTAAAGAAAATATTATAACTTGTCCTTCAATAGCAGAAAGAAAATAAAGGTATCGGTTATATGTCTTGAACTCATGGGCAATTGGTTAACGTAAATTGTACAAATTGGTGAACCAGAATTGGTGAACCAAAGATAGCTAATAATTTATCTTATACAAGTATTGGCTGCAGTTTTTAAAACCGGCATGCACCCCTATGAGGCAAATACGTGTTGGGTCGATAGCCGTTATAAAAGGGGTATTAGTGACGGGCAGTTTCTTCACGCAGGTATTTCTCCCTGATCACCTGCTGGACGGGTACATTTTTTATTTTACTTTCCAGCCAGGAAATAATATCCAAGTACATGAAGGCACGGGTTTCGAACGCGTTACCGCGCAGTGCTTTTAAAGTGTCCAGCAGTTTCTGAAATTCAGGTTTCAGTTTGTCGGGACTTAACTGGAAAGATTTGCGGATAAAGGCGAATACTTCTTCCTCTACCCGGCTCAGGTTTTCCATCTTCGCCATAAACCGGTATACCGATTTAGTGAGGTATTCGAGGATTTCGAAATTACCCAGTTCGTAGTGGGCTATCAGGTGCAGCAACCGGGCATAACATTGCAAATCGGTACGAAGATCTACTTTCCAGTTGATGATTTTGTGAAGGTAGTCTACCGTGCGCTCATAATCCCCACTACCAAAAAGCAGGGACGCGATTTTATAATAAAAGACCAGTACCCGGTGCCGGTCGAGGTACAGCACGTATTCTTTCAGCTTTTCTTCTATTTCGGGCACTAATGTAAGTCCTTCGGTAAAAGTGCCTTCCATAAAATGCCTGTTCAGTTTGGCGATATGCAGGTACACGAATACCTGGATACGGTTATTCTCATTACCGGTAACGGTGGCCGAGCGGGCAAATTCCTCGAAACGGTCCAACATCTCCATAAATTTCTGGTGATTGCCCAGGTCGAAATGGGCACCCAGCAAGTTGTGCAGCCCCTTTATATAGTGTGCCGTTTCTATCTCGATCATCAGCGGCTCTTTCAGGAAAAGGTCGACCCACTTACGCGCATAGCGGTAATACAGCAGGAAATCCTGCTTTATAAATGCATACCAGCAATAACTCTGGTACAGGTAAAGCCGGGCATAAAAATCGGTAATGTCTTTGAGGTCGAACGAAAGTCGCCCGGCAAAATAAGACTCTATATCGCTTTCGTCTTTTTCATTGCGGGCATGGCCATTTTTAATGTACCAGCTATACAACTGGAGTGAAAGATTGCTCAGCTTACTGATCATTTCCAGCCTCCGCTGCAGTTCATCCACTTCAGCTGCCAGTTTCTCCGCCCTGTCCTGCATACTCCTTGTAATATGCAGGGCTTCTATTTTCTTCTCGAAAAATACGATCTGCAGTAAAAAAGTAAGCTGGTGATGCGTGCGGGCAACTTCTTTCATCTTGTCCAGCACTTTCAGGCTTTGCAGGTAAAGTCCTTTATTATATAATATCCGGGCATAGTCCATCTGCTCGTGCAGGAGGATATCGATATTTTCGGTACTATTCAGCAGGCGGAGGCTCGAAAGGATCTGGCGATATAAATGGGCCTTCATATTCGATACCTGCTGCTTTTTGATGGAGGGGTTTTTTTTCAGCAGCCATTCTTCATCGTATTCGCTCATTTTATCCAGTGCATCAAAAAGCTGTATGCTTTTAAGGTCTTCGCCCGACGAATTGCGGGTAGCATACAACTTGAAATTGCGCTTTTCCGACTTTTCCAGCGATTTCACCAGTTGAAACAAGGGATCTGTATTCCTGTTGGGCATCGTAATTCATTTAAACAAAAAGCCGCCACCACAAACGCTTTTAGCGATTTAACTCGTTTTCAATGCTGTAGAAACGATACAATTTTAATTAGATTGCTCCGTTTTCCGGAGGTAATTTAGTTAAAATAAAGGTACTGGGCGGTAAAGTACCCACCATCCGCTTAGTACTTTCTCTCTAAAACCGCCATTTATGCCAGATAAAAAGATCCATATTTTCGACACCACCCTGAGGGATGGGGAACAGGTACCCGGTTGCAAACTGAATACCTCCGAAAAGGTGGACCTGGCCCTTAAACTGGAACACCTCGGGGTAGATATTATTGAAGCGGGCTTCCCCGTATCGAGCCCCGGTGACTTTGAATCCGTATCGAAGATTGCCAGGATCATAAAAAATGCGACCGTTTGCGGACTCAGCCGCGCCGTGCAGAAAGACATCGAAGTAGCAGGCGAAGCGCTCCGCCACGCGCACCGTCCGCGTATCCATACCGGTATCGGCACTTCCGATTTCCATATCAAAAGCAAGTTCAACTCCAACCGGAAAGACATTCTCGAAAGGGCAGTCCAATGTGTAAAATGGGCCCGCGATTACACGGACGATGTAGAATTTTACGCAGAAGATGCCGGCCGTACGGAAAATGAATACCTGGCCCAGGTAATTGAAGCCGTTATTGCGGCAGGAGCCACTACTGTCAATATTCCGGATACTACAGGTTATTGTCTCCCTCACCAGTACGGCGAAAAAATCGCTTTCCTGGTGAATAACGTGGCTAATATCGACAGGGCCGTGATCTCCTGTCATTGTCATAACGACCTGGGACTGGCCACCGCCAATTCCATCGCGGGCATCATCAATGGCGCACGGCAGATAGAATGTACCATCAATGGCCTGGGCGAACGGGCCGGCAACACATCGCTGGAAGAAGTGGTGATGGTGATTAAACAGCACAAAGACCTCGGATTTTATACCTCCATCAACGCAAAGGAGCTAAATCCCATAAGCCGCGAAGTAAGCGATGTTATGCGCATGCCCGTGCAGCCTAACAAAGCCATCGTGGGGGCCAATGCTTTTTCTCATTCTTCCGGTATACACCAGGACGGGTTCCTGAAAGACGCGCAGACATACGAGATCATCAACCCGGCAGAAGTAGGCGCAGAATGCAGCAAGATCGTGCTTACGGCCCGCAGCGGCCGCAGTGCCCTGGCATTCCGCTTTCAGAAACTGGGATACGATTATACCCGCAACGATATAGACACCCTGTACGAACGCTTCCTGGAAGTAGCTGATTCCAAAAAAGAAGTACTGGAAGAAGACCTCCAGAAGCTGGCAAAACAATATGTAAAAGAAACGGTACTCTCATAATTCACCCCACCTATGGCTAAAACATTATTTGAAAAGATCTGGGATAAGCACATTGTAAAAACAATGGAAGATGGTCCTTCCGTACTGTATATCGACAAGCATTTTATTCATGAAGTAACCAGTCCCCAGGCCTTTAAAGGCATCGAAAAAAGGGGACTGAAAGTATTCCGTCCACAGCAGGTAGTGGCTACGGCAGACCATAACGTACCTACCGTGAACCAGCACCTGCCCATTAAAGATGAACTGTCACGCTTACAGGTACAGCAACTCACGGAGAACTGTAAAAAACATGATATTGCTTTATATGGCCTGGGGCACCCCTTCCAGGGTATCGTGCACGTGATAGGGCCCGAACTGGGTATTACCCAACCGGGCATGACGATCGTTTGCGGCGACAGTCATACCTCTACCCACGGTGCCTTCGGCGCTATCGCATTTGGTATCGGCACCAGCGAAGTGGAAATGGTATTTGCCTCCCAGTGCCTGTTGCAAAGCAAGCCAAAGCTGATGCGCATCAATGTCGAAGGCAAGCTCGGCAAAGGCGTGGTTTCCAAAGACATCGTACTATACATTATAGCGCAGATCAATACCGGTGGTGCTACGGGCTATGCGGTGGAGTTTGCAGGCTCCGCTATCCGGGATCTGTCTATGGAAGCGCGCATGACCATCTGCAACATGAGTATTGAAATGGGTGCCCGTTGCGGACTAATAGCGCCCGATGAAAAAACCTTCGAATACGTGAAAGGAAGGCAGTTTGCTCCCGGTAAAGAGCAGTGGGGAAAGAAGCTCGGTGAATGGCAGCAATTGTACAGCGATCAGGACGCTGTATTCGACAAAGAACTGACTATACAGGCCGCCGATGTAGAACCCATGATAACCTACGGAACAAACCCTGGCTTAGGCATTGCCGTTAGCGGGCATATTCCCGTGACCGATACCATAATGGATGAAGGGGAACGTAAGAACATCGCGAAGGCCTTGGAATATATGGGCCTCTTGCCAGGTAAGTCTTTACTGGGCATGCCCGTGCAGCATATTTTCATCGGCAGTTGCACCAATTCCCGCATAGAAGACCTGCGCATGGTAGCATCCGTTATCAAGGGAAAGAAAAAAAGCGACCGCGTGGAAGTGATGATAGTGCCCGGCTCGCAGCAAGTGGCAGCACAGGTAAAAGCAGAAGGGCTCGACAAGATATTTGAAGCAGCGGGCTTTACTATACGACAGGCGGGATGCAGTGCCTGCCTCGGTATGAATGAGGACAAGATACCTGCGGGTGAATATTGCATCTCTACTTCCAACCGCAACTTCGAAGGTAGGCAGGGTGCGGGTGCACGTACATTACTCGCCAGTCCGCTTACCGCCGCAGCCGCTGCGCTTACAGGAGTGGTATCGGACATAAGAGAAATTTTTTAAACGAGATTATGCAACCTATTAATATTATCAAAAGCAGTTTCGTTCCGTTGCCGATGGAGAACATCGATACCGACCAGATTATACCGGCGCGTTTCCTGAAAGCTACCACACGCGATGGCTTTGGCAAGAACCTGTTCCGCGACTGGCGCTATGAAAGCGACGACGAAAACAGACCCAAAGCGGATTTTATTTTAAACAACCCTGCCTATAAAGGGGAGATACTGGTAGCCGGTAAAAACTTTGGTTGCGGTTCATCGAGAGAACATGCGGCATGGTCAATTTTAGATTACGGATTCCGGGTAGTGGTATCCAGCTTCTTTGCGGATATATTCAGCAACAACGCGCTTAACAACGGGGTGATCCCGGTAACCGTCAGTGACGCGTTTCTCGATAAGATATTTCAGCAGCCCCATACGGCTGTACTTACTGTTAACCTGGGGGAACAATCCATTACCATTGACGCCACCGGCGACAAAGAACACTTCGAGATCAGCAGTTATAAAAAGACATGCCTGCTGAACGGGTATGATGATATCGATTACCTGTTAAGTATCAAAGAAGAAATCACTGCCTTCGAAGAAGCCCGTTGATTTACTAATATCCAACCTTATAGATCGTATACAATAATTATGAAAAAGAAAATTGCAGTAATATTAGGAGACGGCATCGGACCGGAAGTAACGCAGCAATCCATCAAGATACTGGATGCGGTAGCCAACCAGTTTAACCACGAGTTCAGTTATACGTATTGTCTGATGGGTGCCGATGCCATCGACAAAACCGGTAACCCCCTTCCGGATGAAACCATCGAAGTGTGCCTGAACAGCGATGCTATTTTATTCGGAGCTATCGGTCACCCAAAATACGATAACGACCCTACAGCCAAAGTAAGACCCGAGCAGGGTTTGCTGAAATTAAGGAAGTCGCTCCAGTTATTTGCCAACATAAGACCCATTACCACGTACCCTGCACTCGCTCATTTATCGCCGCTTAAAAACAAGCAGCTTGAAAACGTGGACTTCATCATTTTCAGGGAGTTAACGGGGGGTATTTACTTCGGCAACAAAGAGGTGAACGATGAGCATACCTGGGCATCCGACGACTGTGTATATACCAGGGAAGAAATAGAGCGGGTATCGCATCTCGCTTTTCGATATGCGCAAAAGCGCCGGAAAAAACTGACCCTGGTAGACAAGGCCAACGTGCTGGAAACATCGCGTTTGTGGAGAAAAGTGGTACAGGAACTGGCAGCGCAATATACGGATGTAACGGTCGATTTCCTGTTTGTCGACAATGCCGCCATGCAGATCATACTAAACCCCAAACAGTTCGACGTGATACTCACGGAAAATATGTTCGGAGATATCATCAGCGACGAAGCCAGTGTGATCACCGGTTCGCTGGGGCTACTGCCTTCCGCATCGGCTGGTAACAGCAGTTCCCTGTTCGAGCCGATACACGGTTCTTACCCGCAGGCTGCGGGTAAGGATATTGCCAACCCGATCGGTTCCATCCTTTCAGCCGCTTTGATGCTGGAATATTTCGGTATGACGGAAGAAGCGTCTCTGGTGAGGAAAGCGGTAGACTGGAGCCTGGCGCATGGTTTCGTGACGAGGGATATCGACAGCATCAGCTATTATTCCACCACTACTATCGGCGATCTTATTAAGGATTATATAGATAATAAAATACCCTCGGCGGTTAACAAGAATAATATAGCGTTAAGTAAGTCGACTATCATATAAAAGGATATCTCCCTGCTATAGGGCGGGTATATTTTTATAAATAGTAGTAAAAAGTTCTTTGTAGTTTCATAAGGCGGGAGTATATTCGCAAAACAAATTCCTTTATGTCAAGAGGCAGTTTATTTAATAATGTCGTTTCAATCATCACGGTTATCGTGGTGGTGGTCATTATTATTATTCCTGCATTGCATGGAGGCGTTCACGTATAAAAGGTAAAACCAAACATACTCAGACCCGCCTCCAAAAAGGCGGGTTTTTTTATTATCATAAGTCCCGGCACACATTAAAAAACGGATGGTAAAAAGATGGAATTAAATAAATACAGCAAGACGATTACACAGGACGAAACGCAACCCGCTGCGCAGGCAATGCTTTATGGCATTGGTCTTACCGATGCCGATCTCAAAAAAGCACAGGTAGGTATCGTTAGCATGGGGTATGATGGCAATACCTGCAATATGCACCTGAACGACCTGGCGAGAGTGGTAAAGCAGGGCGTGTGGGATAACGGACTGGTAGGTCTCATTTTTAATACCATCGGCGTAAGCGACGGTATCAGCAATGGCACTGACGGTATGCGTTACTCACTGGTAAGCCGGGATATTATTGCAGACAGTATAGAAGCCGTTTGCGGCGCGCAGTATTACGACGGTGTGGTAGCCATTCCCGGATGCGATAAAAATATGCCGGGTTCCATTATGGCCATGGGCCGCCTTAACAGGCCCGCCATCATGGTATATGGTGGCACCATAGCGCCCGGTCACTATAAAGGAGAAGACCTGAACATCGTTTCTGCCTTCGAGGCACTGGGTAAAAAAATAGCGGGCCAGTTGAGTGATGAGGACTTCAAGGGAATCGTGATGAACTCCTGTCCGGGTGCGGGTGCCTGCGGCGGCATGTATACGGCCAACACAATGGCATCTGCTATAGAAGCATTGGGCATGAGCCTCCCCTATTCCTCCTCCAACCCCGCATTGAGTGAAGATAAACAGCGGGAGTGCCGGGAAGCTGGTAAAGCCATTTTATTAATACTCGAAAAAGATATCAAGCCATCCGATATCATGACGCGTAAAGCATTTGAAAACGCCATCGTGACCATCATGGTACTGGGCGGGTCCACCAATGCGGTACTGCACCTGATCGCCATGGCCAAAAGTGTGGATGTTCATTTAACCCAGGACGATTTCCAGGATATCAGCAACAGGATCCCTGTACTGGCCGACTTTAAGCCCAGTGGAAAATACCTGATGCAGGACCTGCATCAATACGGAGGCGTACCGGCTGTAATGAAATACCTGCTTGGTCAGGGACTGCTGCATGGTGATTGTATGACCGTTACGGGTAAAACAATTGCGGAGAACCTGCAATCCGTTCCCGACCTGGATTTCGACCAGCAGAAGATCATTTATCCATTGAGTGCGCCGCTAAAAGCTACCGGGCATTTGCAAATACTATATGGCAACCTCGCTGAAAAGGGAAGCGTGGCCAAGATCAGCGGTAAGGAAGGAGAAAAGTTCGTGGGACCGGCGCGCGTGTTCGACGGTGAGTTTGAACTGATCAAAGGAATTAATTCCGGGAAAATAAAAGCGGGTGATGTAGTGGTGATACGATATGTAGGACCGAAGGGCGGTCCGGGTATGCCGGAGATGCTGAAACCCACTTCCGCCATCATAGGGGCAGGGCTGGGCAAAAGCGTAGCCCTTATTACGGACGGACGGTTCAGCGGGGGCACCCATGGATTCGTTGTCGGCCATATTACGCCCGAAGCCCATGACGGGGGATTGATAGCCCTGGTGCATGACGAAGATATTATAGAACTGGATGCCAGTTCCAATACCATCAACCTTAAAGTGGCGGAGGACGTGATCGCACAACGAAAAGCCGGCTGGAAGCAGCCCGCGCTAAAAGCTGCAAAAGGTGCTTTATACAAATACGCGAGACAGGTAAAAGACGCATCTGAAGGCTGTGTGACCGACGAAGCATAAACATAATTATACGATACCATTAATATAAAAACTGAATTATGGAAACGCTTGAAATAAAAAAAGACAAAGCCGCTGCCGCCGTTAAAACCACCACTACCCTTACCGGCTCTCAGGCGGTGCTGGAATCGTTTATAGCGGAAGGCGTCGATACGATCTTCGGATATCCGGGCGGTGCCATTATGCCCATCTATGATGCGCTGTACGACTACCAGCAAAAACTGAAGCATATACTCGTACGTCACGAGCAGGGCGGCATTCATGCAGCACAGGGATATGCGCGTACATCAGGGCGCGTAGGCGTGGTATTCGCCACCAGCGGTCCGGGTGCTACCAACCTGGTAACCGGCCTTGCCGACGCAATGATCGACAGTACCCCCATAGTGGCCATCACCGGGCAGGTATTCGCTCACCTGCTGGGCACGGATGCTTTCCAGGAAACGGACGTGATCAATATAACCACACCCGTTACCAAATGGAACTACCAGGTTACGGATGCCACCGAGATACCGGCAGTGCTGGCAAAAGCATTTTATATTGCCAAAAGCGGAAGACCGGGACCCGTACTGATCGATATCACCAAGAACGCACAGATACAACCGTTTGAATACGAAGGATACACACCCTGCAACCATATCAGAAGTTACCGCCCCAAACCGATCATTCGCAAGGAGTATATAGAACGTGCCGCCAAACTGATCAACGAAGCGGAAAAGCCCTTCGTGATCTTTGGACAGGGCGTTATACTGGGCAGGGCGGAAAAGGAATTTAAACAGTTCATCGAAAAAGCGGGCATCCCTTCCGCATGGACGATACTGGGCTTAAGCGCCCTGCCCACCAGTCACCCGCTCAACGTAGGTATGCTGGGTATGCATGGCAATTACGGGCCCAATGTGCTTACCAACGAATGCGACGTATTGATAGCGGTGGGTATGCGGTTCGACGACCGGGTCACGGGAAGACTGGATAAATACGCAAAACAGGCGAAAGTGATACACCTCGATATAGACCCTTCCGAAATAGATAAGAATGTAAAAACGACTGTACCGGTGTGGGGCGATTGCAAAGAAACCCTGCCTCTTCTCACTTCCCAGCTGGAGCAAAAATGTTACCCGCAATGGCTGCAGCGGTTTAAGGACTTTCAGAAAGAAGAGGAAGAAGTATGCATCAACAACGAATTGCATCCTTCCGAAGGGGAGATTACCATGGGAGAAGTGATTAATGTACTGAACGATCTTACCAACGGAGATGCTGTGATAGTAACCGACGTGGGTCAGCACCAGATGGTAGCCTGCCGCTATGCACGGTTCAACCAAAGCAAGAGCAATATAACTTCAGGCGGACTGGGTACCATGGGCTTCGCCCTGCCAGCGGCCATTGGTGCCAAGTTCGGGGCACCGGACAGAACGGTGGTAGCTGTGATAGGCGATGGCGGGATACAGATGACCATACAGGAACTGGGTACCATTATGCAATCCGAAGTAAACGTAAAAATCCTGATACTCAATAATCATTTCCTGGGCATGGTGCGGCAATGGCAGCAATTATTCAACGATAAGCGTTACTCGTTCGTGGATATTGCCAGTCCCGATTTTGTAATGGTGGCGAAAGCGTACGGTATTGCAGGCAGCAGCATATCTGAAAGAGAAACGTTAAAGGAAGCCCTGAGCGTTATGCTGCAACACCCCGGCTCTTACCTGCTGGAAGTGCATGTGGGAAAAGAAAATAATGTATTTCCCATGGTGCCACAGGGATGCAGCGTAAGCGAAATCAGGTTGAAGTAAAAGGCGGCAGCATTAACATCGGATCAACAGTTAAACAAATAATTTATGAAGCAGGAGTTTACCATAACGGTGTATACGGAAAACCAGATCGGTTTGCTGAACCGCATCGCGATCATGTTTTCGCGAAGGAAGATCAACATAGAAAGCCTGAATACTTCTCCATCCGAAATAGAAGGTATCCATCGCTTTACCATCGTCATCAACGAAACGGAAGACGTGGTTAAAAAACTGGCCAGGCAGATCGAAAAACAGGTGGATGTTTTAAAATGCTTTTATAATACCGATGAAGAAATCGTATGGCAGGAACTGGCACTTTACAAAGTACCTACCGATGAAATAGCGGAGAAAGTAAAAGTGGAAAGGCTCTTAAGAGAGTACGGTGCCCGGGCGGTAGTGATCCGGAAAGACTATACCATTTTCGAAACCAGCGGTCACCGCGAAGAAACCGACCGGCTGGTGGAAGTGCTGGAACCTTTCGGCATTATAGAGTTTGTACGCAGTGCCCGGGTAGCCATCATCAAAGCCAGCAGCGGCTTCCATGAAAGGCTCCGCGAGTTCGAGCAAACCGATCCGGGTGAGGAAGTAGTGGAGAACGAGTTCCTGAATAAGAAGGATGAAATATTTACCATGTAAGTATTTGTAAAGCATGCTGTATCATTAACAACAAACAATAACAAACAATAAAAACCTAAAAAATGGCAAAATTAAATTTTGGTGGGGTAGAAGAAAACGTGGTGACCCGCGAAGAATTTCCACTGGAAAAGGCACAGGAAATTCTGAGGAATGAAACAGTGGCAGTGATAGGCTATGGCGTTCAGGGTCCGGGACAGGCATTAAACCAAAAAGACAACGGCATCAACGTAATCGTGGGCCAGCGAAAGAACTCCAAAACATGGGATAAAGCGATCCGTGACGGCTTTGTACCGGGCGAAACTTTATTTGAAATAGAAGAAGCCCTTGAGCGCGGCACCATCATCTGTTATTTGCTTAGCGATGCTGCTCAAATAGCTTTATGGCCTACCGTACAAAAACATCTTACACCCGGTAAAGCACTTTATTTTTCCCATGGCTTCGGCATTACGTTTAAAGAACAAACCAGCATAATTCCTCCTAAAGACGTAGACGTATTCCTGGTAGCGCCCAAAGGCTCGGGAACTTCCCTACGCCGTATGTTCCTGCAGGGCCGTGGCCTTAACAGCAGTTATGCCATTTACCAGGATGCCACCGGCCGCGCGTTCGAAAGGGTGATAGCGCTTGGTATAGCCGTAGGTAGTGGTTACCTGTTTGAGACCGACTTTAAAAAAGAAGTGTTCAGTGATCTTACCGGAGAGCGCGGAACGCTGATGGGAGCCATACAGGGTATCTTCGCCGCACAGTTCGAAGTGCTGCGCAAAAATGGCCACTCTCCTTCCGAGGCGTTCAACGAAACGGTGGAGGAACTCACCCAGTCGCTGATGCCGCTGGTTGCTGAAAACGGGATGGACTGGATGTATGCCAACTGCTCCACCACGGCTCAGCGCGGTGCGCTGGATTGGTGGAAAAAATTCCGCGATGCCACTTTACCGGTATTCAACGACCTGTACAACAGCGTAGCTGCCGGCAAGGAATCGCAGCGTTCTATAGACAGCAACAGCAAACCAGACTACCGCGAGAAGCTGGAAGTGGAGCTGGCGGAACTGCGCGACAGCGAAATGTGGCAGGCCGGTAAAACGGTAAGAAGTCTGCGCCCTGAAAATCAGGAAGCGGCATTGGAAGTAAAGTAATATCAAAATCATCAAACATGGAGGCGCAAGGCATACTGGAAAAGAAGAGAGATAACGATGGCACCAGCTACCCGCTGGACTTTAGAAAAGCGGCCGAACGCTTACGGAACGTGGCGATCAGAACGCCGCTAACGTACAACGCTAACCTGAGCCGGAAATACCAGTGCAAAGTATTTCTTAAAAGAGAAGACTTGCAGGTGGTGCGCTCCTATAAGCTGCGGGGGGCATACAATATGATGAGCACCCTTCCGCAGGAGCAGCTCGCCAAAGGGGTGGTATGCGCCAGTGCCGGTAATCATGCACAGGGCTTTGCCTATAGCTGCAAACTGCTGAATGTTAAAGGCGTGGTGTTTATGCCGATCATAACCCCCAACCAGAAAGTAAGCCAGACCAAAATGTTCGGAGAACATTTTATAGAAGTAAAACTGGTAGGCGACACGTTCGACGATTGTGCTGTGGCCGCTAAAATATACACGGAAGAAAATGGCATGACCTTTATTCCCCCCTTCGATGATATACGTATCATCGAAGGGCAGGGAACGGTTGGACTGGAGATCTTGGAGGATTTTCCTTCAACATCTTACCCTATCGACTTTTTATTTTTACCGGTAGGCGGCGGTGGCCTGGCAGCGGGTGTGGGTGCTTACTTTAAAACATTCTTTCCTCATACTAAAATTATCGGCCTGGAACCGGAAGGTGCACCCTCCATGAAAGAGGCACTTAAGGCTGGTCATCCCGTGGAACTGGATAGTATCGAACGCTTTGTGGACGGTGCTTCTGTAAAAAGAGTGGGTGATGTAACGTTTTCCATTTGCCGGGATGTACTGGACGATATGCACCTGGTACCGGAAGGCAAGATCTGTTCTACCATCCTTAAATTATACAATGAAGACGCGATCGTGGTGGAGCCCGCGGGAGCTTTGTCTATAGCTGCGTTGGATGATTATGCTTCCGATATAAAAGGTAAAAGTATCGTGTGTATAGTAAGCGGCAGTAATAATGATATCGACCGGATGCAGGAGATTAAAGAGCGGTCTTTACAATTTGAGGGCCTTAAGCATTATTTCCTGATCCGCTTCGCCCAGCGGCCGGGTGCGCTGAAGGAATTCGTGAACCATGTACTGGGTCCGAACGATGATATCACCCGCTTCGAATACATGCAGAAACACAATAAGGAAACAGGCCCGGCCCTGGTAGGTATAGAACTATTAAGCCGGGAAGATTATGAAAAACTGATTCAGAATCTGCGATCATTTAACATCAATTTTACTGAATTAAAAAATAATGATAACTTGTTTGGCTATTTGGTATAAGTACCGCCACGGAGCGCTAACAACTGCTAAGCTGATGATAGGGTATTAGGTGATGATACAGACAAAAACAACTGAAGAATTTTTGATTTAGCCCGATTTTATTCGTATTTTCACTTGCCTGCTTGCTATTTTCCAGACTATTATTCTGGGAAATGACGATTTTATTGAAATTTATCTAACCAAACTATTAATCAACGATGGCAAGTACTACTGGTTTGTATTCTCCGGAATTTGAGCATGACTCATGTGGAATTGGATTTGTTGCCAATATCAAAAGCAACAAAAGTCACCAGATCGTCGGCGATGCGCTTACAATTCTTGAAAACATGGAACACCGCGGAGCCTGCGGCTGTGAAAACAATACGGGAGATGGAGCGGGCATCATGATTCAGACCCCCCACGAATTCTTTTTTGATGAATGTGTGCGAATGGGTGTTCACCTGCCAGCCTACGGCAAATATGGAGTAGGTGTTATATTTTTCCCGAAAGACATAAGGTTGAAAGAAGAGTGCCGCGATATTTTTAACCGCGCTGCAGAAAAATGCGGGCTGGACATATTGGCCTACCGCAAAGTTCCGGTAAACACGGAAGGCATCGGACCCACTGCGCTTTCCGTGGAGCCCGAGATAGAACAGGTATTCGTGGCCTGTCCGGATCATATCGTAAACCCAGAGGAGTTCGAGCGCAAACTCTTCGTATTGCGTAATCATGCCAGTCATACCATTAACAATACTATCCGGAAAGACGCCATCGGTTTTTACCTGGCTTCCCTTTCTTATAAAACCGTTGTATATAAAGGGCAGCTAACGAGTGGCCAGGTTCGCCGTTATTTTCCGGACTTAAGCAATAAGCGAGTGGTGTCAGCTTTCGGGCTGGTCCACTCCCGCTTTGCTACCAACACCTTCCCTTCCTGGAAGCTGGCACAGCCGTTCCGTTACATTGCCCACAACGGGGAGATCAATACGTTGCAGGGTAACCTGAACTGGCTGAAGACCAGCGAAAAAGGCTTCTTCTCGTCTTTTTTTACCAAGGAAGAAATGGATATGCTGCTGCCGATCGTTACGCCCGGACAGTCGGATTCCGCCTGCCTCGATAATATGATCGAACTGCTGACCTTGTGCGGCCGTTCTCTGCCGCATGTAATGATGATGCTGATACCGGAAGCATGGGACAGCAACGAGCAGATGGACCCCGTTAAAAAAGCTTTTTACGAATTTCACGCCTCGTTCATGGAACCCTGGGACGGACCGGCTTCCATCTCTTTTACCGATGGCAAGATCATTGGTGCCACCCTCGACCGGAATGGCCTGCGCCCTTCGCGGTATTGCGTTACTACAGACGACCGCGTGATCATGGCTTCCGAAACGGGCGCGCTGCCTGTGCACCCTTCCCTTATCAAAGAGAACGGCCGTTTGCAGCCCGGTAAAATGTTCGTGGTAGACCTGGAGCAGGGACGGATCATCAGCGACGACGAATTAAAAAAGACAATTACCTCACAAAAGCCATACATTGAGTGGTTAAATAAATACAAAATACGATTAGAAGAACTTCCTGAGCCGAGGGTAATGTTTACCCACCTGGAAAGCGACCAGGTTTTTAAATACCAGAAGGCGTTTGGCTATTCTACCGAGGACCTGGAAATAATCATCTCCACTATGGCCACTGATGGTAAAGAGCCTATCGCCTCGATGGGAACAGATATTCCATTAGCCGTGCTAAGCGATCAGCCACAGCATCTTAGCAGTTATTTCAAGCAATTGTTCGCACAGGTTACCAACCCACCTATAGACCCTATAAGGGAGAGGCTGGTAATGTCCCTGGCCACTTTTGCAGGTAACAATGGTAACCTTTTGGAAGAAGACTCACTGGCATGCCATAGCGTGGCATTAAAACAACCGGTACTCACCAATCACGAGCTGGAAAAGATCCGCAGTATAGATACAGGTATTTTTCAGGCCAAAACGCTACAGACCTATTTCCGGGCAGATGGTAAACCCGGCTCTTTACAGAAAGCCCTCGACCGGCTTTGCCGGTATGCAGTGGACGCGGTGGAGGACGGATTTGAAGTATTGATACTTACCGACAGGGCGATAGACTCCGATCATGCACCCATTCCGTCATTGCTTGCTACAGCGGCCGTACATCATCACCTGATCAGGAAGGGATTCCGTGGACAGGTAGGCATTATCGTGGAAGCGGGCGATGTATGGGAAGTGCACCATTTCGCCTGCCTGATCGGATTTGGAGCTACTGCTATTAATCCATACCTCGCTCTCTCCACTATACGCGATCTGAAGATTAATGGACGGCTGCAGACGGATATCGATGTTGACTATCTTAAGAAAAACTATATAAAAGCCGTCAACGACGGGTTGCTGAAAGTGTTCTCCAAAATGGGCATCTCTACCCTGCAATCTTACCAGGGTGCCCAGATATTTGAGATCATCGGTATCAACAAAACGGTGGTGGATAAATATTTTACCGGTGCCACTTCCCGTATAGAGGGCATGGGACTCGACGAGATCGCCAAGGAGATACTGGCCAAGCACCACCTGGCTTTCAGCAAAAAGGATATCCCGGTAGAACTGTTACCCGTAGGAGGCGTTTACCAGTGGAAACGCAAAGGTGAATTCCATCTTTTCAATCCTCAAACGATCCACCTGCTGCAGTACTCCACCAGCATGAACGACTACGCTATCTTTAAAAAATATTCCAAAGCGGTGAACGAACAGGCAGAAAAAGCGGTGACGCTCCGAAGCCTTTTCCAGTTTAAACGTACGCGGCCTTCTGTATCTATCGATGAAGTGGAGCCGGCAGAAAACATCTTTAAACGCTTTGCCACGGGAGCTATGAGTTTCGGCTCTATCTCGCATGAAGCCCATTCTACGCTCGCTATCGCCATGAACCGCATTGGTGCCAAAAGCAATACCGGCGAAGGAGGGGAAGATGAACTGCGGTATGAATTATTGCCAAACGGGGATTCCATGAAATCGGCCATTAAGCAGGTGGCTTCCGCACGCTTCGGGGTTACCAGCAATTACCTGACCATGGCCAATGAACTGCAGATCAAAATGGCTCAGGGTGCTAAACCCGGCGAAGGCGGACAATTGCCCGGACATAAAGTGGATGAATGGATCGGTAAAGTACGACACTCCACACCTGGTGTGGGACTGATATCCCCGCCGCCTCACCACGATATTTATTCCATAGAAGACCTGGCGCAGCTCATATTCGATCTGAAGAATGCCAACAGGGATGCACGGATCAGCGTTAAGCTGGTGTCTAAAGCCGGTGTGGGAACTATCGCCACCGGCGTAGTGAAGGCCAAAGCGGATGTGGTACTGATAGCAGGATTCGACGGCGGTACCGGTGCTTCGCCCATGAGTTCCATTAAACATGCCGGACTACCCTGGGAGCTGGGATTGGCAGAAACGCACCAGACCCTGGTAAAAAATAAATTGCGCAGTCGCGTGGTGGTGCAGGCCGATGGGCAAATGAAAACCGGTCGCGACATTGCTATCGCTACCCTGCTGGGTGCAGAAGAATGGGGTGTGGCAACGGCCGCACTGATAGTGGAAGGCTGCATCATGATGCGTAAATGTCATCTGAATACCTGTCCTGTAGGCGTAGCCACCCAGGATCCTGAGCTGCGCAAACGCTTTACCGGTAATCCGGATCATGTGGTTAATTTCTTTCGTTTTATGGTGCAGGAGTTTAGGGAAATAATGGCCGAACTGGGTTATAAAACAGTGAACGAGATGGTAGGCCAGGCAGAGAACCTGGAAGCAAGGCCGGATATTAAACACTGGAAGTACAGTAAGCTGGATCTATCCCCTATTTTATATAAAGAACCCGCTTCTGCTTTCACCGGTTTATACAATTCAGAACAACAGGATCATGGCATGGCCGACGTGCTAGACTGGAAACTACTGGAAGCGGCCAGGCCGGCATTGGATCAGCAACAGAAAGCATTTGCCTCTTTCCCCATAAAAAATACCGATCGTACCACGGGTACACTGCTCTCTAACGAAATCTCGAAAAAATATGGCTCCAAAGGCCTGCCTGATGATACTATTCATTTTAAATTTAATGGTACGGCAGGCCAGAGTTTCGGTGCGTTCAACACGCATGGCGTAACGCTGGAACTGGAAGGAGATGCCAATGATTACTTTGGTAAAGGACTATCCGGTGCACGGCTGGTGATATATCCTTCTCACCTGGCAACATTTGTTCCGGAGGAAAATATCATCATTGGAAATGTAGCTTTTTACGGTGCCACGTCCGGTAATGCCTATATACGTGGCAAGGCCGGGGAGCGCTTTGCCGTGCGTAATTCCGGTGCATCGGCGGTGGTGGAGGGAGTGGGTGACCATGGATGTGAGTATATGACAGGCGGCCGGGTAGTGATACTGGGAGACACCGGACGAAACTTTGCGGCCGGCATGAGCGGTGGTATAGCATACGTATACGATGTAAAAGCGCAGTTTGCTTCTTTATGCAACAGAGAGATGGTAGACCTCGACCCCGTGCTGAACGGTGATGGTGCAGAGCTGAGAGATATGATAGAAAATCATTTTGCCTATACCGGAAGCGCAGTGGCCAGGTTCATACTGGGCGATTTCGAAAACCAGCTTAAGAATTTTGTAAAAGTGTTTCCGAAAGATTATAAGAAAGCATTGGCTGAACGTGTATCCAGCGAAGCAGCAACTATTAACAAATAAACTACAACGCAAATCCAGTCAAGCTAATAAAAATGGGTAAACCAACGGGTTTTATAGAATTTACCAGGGAGCTTCCGTCGAAGCGGGCACCCCAGGAAAGAGTAAACGATTATAAGGAGTTCGTGGAACGCTTTACCGAACCACAACTCAACCGGCAATCTGCCAGGTGTATGGATTGTGGCGTCCCTTTTTGTCATAATGGATGCCCTTTGGGCAATATCATCCCTGAATTCAACGATGCCGTTTATCGTAAAAGCTGGAAAGAAGCATACGATATTTTAACGTCTACCAATAACTTTCCGGAGTTTACCGGGCGTATATGCCCGGCACCTTGCGAAAGTGCCTGTGTTTTAGGCATCAACCAGCCTCCTATTACCATCGAAGAGATCGAAAAGCATATCATTGAAATTGCGTTCGATAAAGGATTTGTACAACCAAGGCATCCGAATATCAGAACGGGTAAAAAGATAGCGGTTGTAGGGTCCGGCCCTGCCGGACTGGCCGCCGCGGCGCAGTTAAATTATGCCGGCCACAGCATTACCGTTTTCGAGCGGGACGATGCACCGGGCGGACTGCTTCGTTATGGGATACCCGACTTTAAACTGGAAAAATGGGTGATAGACCGCCGCATACGGCTGATGGAGGAAGAAGGGGTTACGTTTAAATGCAATGCCAATGTGGGCGTTAACATTAGCATTGGTGACCTGCTCAGAGAATTTCACTCGATCGTGCTGGCCGGTGGTTCTACCATACCGCGTAATCTCGATATTCCGGGAAGGCAATTTAAAGGGGTGTATTTTGCCATGGAGTTCCTGAAGCAGCAGAATAAACGCATTAACAACCTGGCGACCGGAGGTGAGGATATTTTTGCCACCGGAAAAAACGTAGTGGTAATAGGCGGCGGCGATACCGGCAGCGATTGTGTGGGAACGTCTAACCGCCATAAAGCGACCAGCGTTACCCAGTTTGAGTTATTACCCAAGCCTCCCGATTCAAGGACGAATTATATGCCCTGGCCGTCTTTCCCAATGGTATTAAAAACGACCTCTTCGCACGAAGAGGGCGCGCAGCGCCACTGGGCAGTGGCAACAAAAGAATTCCTGGGAGATGAAAAAGGTAATCTGCGGGCACTTAAAATAGTAGACCTGGAATGGAAGATCACTCAGGATGGCCGGCCGGCCCAGTTTGTTGAAGTGGCGGGCAGCGAACGCGAAATACCTTGCGAACTGGCATTCCTGGCAATGGGTTTTGTACACCCCCAGCACGAGGGCTTGTTGACCGAACTGAACGTGGAGCTGGATGAAAGAGGAAACGTAAAAGCGGGCGAACGTGCTTACCAGACTAATATTCAAAAAATATTTTCCGCAGGGGATATGCGCAGAGGTCAGTCACTCGTGGTATGGGCTATCAGCGAAGGCCGCGAATGTGCCAGAAAAGTAGATGAGTACCTGATGGGCTCTTCTATCCTTGAATCAAAGGACCAAAGTCTTATTGCATTATAAGTACAGATTAAAAAAATATACTATTTATACAAAATGCTCTGTTTTTTATACAAACAGGGCATTTTTATTTCAAATTGCCTTTACTTTAGTAAGAATAAGATTTATATTGAAAACATCATTAAAATAAATTTAATATTTATCTAAATATATATTGCATCATTTACAATATTTAATGAAATATTAAAAATGTTTTAATAAATATAAAAATTAATTAAATATTAACAACACAGGTTGATATATATACAAAATCGGTAACTTGAGCTCGTATTTTAACATCTCCAATTTTATAATATAAACCAACAACTACATGCAAAAAGTCTCATTTAAGCAAATCGCGCCGTTCCTGGTCCTTGCAATTGTTGCCATCGCCGCCCTTTTCGTAAAAACCGAACCTAATTTCGATGAGGGTAAATATAATGGTGGAGATATTGCCTGGATTCTTGTATCAACTGCTTTGGTATTCCTTATGACACCGGGTCTCGCTTTTTTTTACGGCGGGATGGTACACCGCAAAAACGTGCTTTCCACTATGATGAAAAGTGTTGTGGCTGCAGGAGTAGTAAGTGTATTATGGGTCGTTGTAGGGTATAGCCTTTGTTTTGGAGATACTGTAAACGGTTTAGGAATTATCGGTAATCCGATGACCCATCTATTCTTTAAAGATGTAGCTTCGGGCGAACCCTGGGTATTCGCCACAAGCATTCCCAAATCTTTATTCGCCATGTTCCAGCTGATGTTCGCTATCATCACGCCGGGCCTGGTAGTGGGAGCCATCGCAGAAAGAATGAGGTTTACCGCTTACATTTTATTCACCGTTCTTTTCAGTTTGTTAGTGTATGCGCCACTTGCGCACTGGAGCTGGCACCCGGAAGGCTTTCTTGCCAAAATGGGAGCATTTGACTTCGCAGGGGGTACAGTAGTACATATTTCTGCCGGTTGCGCTGCTCTTGCAGGCGCACTGGTACTTAAACAGCGTAAATCGTGGTTAACTAATAAAGAAACAGTTCCTTCCAATATTCCTTATGTACTGATCGGTACCGGTTTACTTTGGTTTGGATGGTTTGGTTTTAATGCAGGCTCTGCGGTAGGTTCCTCCGCGCTTGCAGCTTCTGCGTTTGCTACTACCAATACAGCAGCTGGTGCAGCCGGTTTATCATGGATGTTCTTTGATGTGTTGAAAGGTAAAAAACCTTCCGTTGTAGGATTCTGTATCGGGGCTGTAGTTGGCCTGGTTGCCATTACACCCGCTGCCGGTTTTGTTGCAATCCCCCAAAGTATCTTTATAGGTGCTGCAACGGCATTGGTATCCAATATCGCCGTTTATATTAAATCCAAAACTAAACTGGATGATACACTGGATGTATTCGCCTGTCATGGTATAGGTGGTATGGTCGGTATGTTAATGACCGGTATTTTCGCCACAAAAGCTATTAACGCTGCGGGTCCCGATGGTCTTGCTTATGGCAATCCCTCTTTCTTTATTATACAGTTGAAAGCGATGCTGATAGCGGCTTCTTTCAGCTTTATCATGTCGTTCATCATATTCAAATTCATCAACTTCATTATCCCGATCCGCGTTAGCGAGTCTGATGAAGATGAAGGATTGGATGCTTCTCAGCACAATGAAAAATATCTCCAGGGCACATTACTGGTTCACTCAAACGGAGTAGAAACTACTCAGCCCGTACAGTTATAATTCTGCAGTCTCTTTCTAAGTAAATACATAAAAGGTACAGCTCTAAACCAAATCCCCCGGGGTTTGAGAGCTGTACCCTTATTTAACAATTAAAACTAAATGCAATGTTAAGAAAGATTTTTTCGACCTTTATCGCTATGTCTTCTATCCTGGCAGGATTCGCACAGGATTCCACTAAAGTTCCCCTACTCGAAATTTCCGGATCGGCAGATGCTTATTACAAGTATGATTTTCAGAAAACCCCGAACATCGGAACCAGCTTTGCAAGCGATCAGAACTCGGTATCGCTTGGTATGCTCGACCTGCTACTAAAGAAAACTACCGGCAAAGCGTCTTTTGTAGGCGAATTATCTTTCGGTCCCAGGGGACAATCACAATCCATTCCCGATGAAGCAAACAATGGAAGTTCATTTCACCTGCAAAACCTGTATGTGAACTATGCATTTTCTGACAAATTCACCATGACAGCGGGGTATATGGGTACGTTCGTAGGGTACGAGGTTATTTCTCCTGTAGGCAACTACAACTACTCTACTTCTTATCTCTTTACCAACGGACCATTCCAGAATGCCGGTATCAAGGGTACATTGACGCTTTCGCCTAAAGTAAGCCTGATGGCCGGCTTGTTTAACGACTGGAACACCTATACAGACAACAACGGAGTTTCTCATTTCGGTGCGCAGCTGATGGTATCGCCTGTTGAAGGATGGAGTGCTTACTTCAACTTCCTTACCGGCCAGTCGGCCGGCGGACCAGCAGCCTATACATCCGGAACGGTGCTTGATCTTACCACGTCTTACCAGATATCCAGCTCTTTCAAAATCGGTTTAAATGCTGCCAGCTATACGCTGAAAGATGATAATGGTGGATATTCCGGTGCAGCCCTTTACCTGCAAAATGCCTTTACCTCCTCCTTTGGCCTGGGTGTAAGAGCGGAATACTTCAAGAACAAGGAAACTGACAACGCCGATCCACTGGTGTTCTCAGGTGTGGTACCAGACGAATCCGTTTTTGCAGTGACCCTTTCCGGCCGGCTGAGTGCAGGCGGACTTACCTTTATACCTGAAGTAAGGTTAGATAACGCATCGGTGGAGCAGTTCGTTAAAAGCGATGGAGCAGCTACCAAATCGGCGGCTCAGTTCTCGCTTGCTGCAGTGTATGCTTTCTAAGCTCGTAACTTATACTTTAATAAACAAGAATCCCCATCCGGCTAACGGTGGGGATTCTTGTTTATATCTGCATAACTATTTTAGGCCGAATTTCTTCCTGCGTTTATAATACCGAAAGAACATCTTACCACCAGCCTTTCGTATGTTTCCTTGAGTGGTGTGTTTACCAGTTGCTCCTCCATCTCTCTTATTTTTGCCATCGCATATTGCTGTATAGTGGTAAGCGGCAGCACGATTCTCTCACGCATTTGCACCGATAACTGTTCTACCGGGTAATCTGCCATAAGCTCGGAATTACCGGACAGTAAGAATACATATCGCTGCGTGAGCAGGTATTCCTCGTATATCATATTCCATAACTCACCATACTGGGGATGTGAAGAAAGAAACTGCGTCAATGGGAAAAAACACTTCTTCATCGCCATTTCGCAGTTATCCATCAGGGTTTTAAAATAGAGCGATTTCCGGTAAAGCACTTTAAGCTCCGGCAGTCGCCCTTTTTTCTCCAATGCCTGTAACGCAGTGCCCACTCCATAGTAGCCCGTCACATTCTGTTTAAGCTGGCTCCAGGCACCTACGAATGGGATGGCTCTCAAATCTTTTAAGGAGAGTTTGGATGAAGTTCCGCGTTTAGCAGGACGGCTTCCGATATTAGTCTCATTATAAAATTTAAGGGGGCTTATACTGGCCAGATAATTCAGAAAATGAGGATGTTCTTTTAATGCTATATACGACTTGTACCCTTCCTCCGCCAGCTCCTTTAATAACTTCTCTTCCTGCTCGTTCATCGTTCTTTCCTTGTAAGAGAACAGGCCATTGCTCACTCCAGCATTCAAAAGCTGCTCTATATTAAACTGTGCCGAGTCGATGGTACCGAAATTGGAACTCACCGTTTGGCCCTGGATCGTTAACTGTATTTCTTTATTGGAAATATTCTTGCCCATGGAGGCATAGAACTTATGCGTTTTGCCTCCTCCCCTTGCCGGCGGGCCTCCCCTGCCATCAAAGAATACTACATCTATTTCATACTGTTTGGATATGGCTGTCAGTTCTTCCTTGGCCTTATAGATGCTCCAGTTGGCCATCAGGTAACCTCCGTCTTTGGTTCCGTCTGAAAAACCTACCATGATGGTCTGCCTGTTTTTTCTTTTTGATAAATGGCTTCGGTAGTCCATATTCTCATAAAGCGTTTTCATGATACCCGGTGCATGATGCAGATCGTCTATCGTTTCGAACAGGGGCACGATATCTACGGTGAGTTCTTCCTTCTTCCATCCGTTCAGCAGGAATAAACCAAATACTTCTACGACGTTCAGGGCACTATTGCACTGACTGATAATATATCGGTTACACCCGTCTTCTCCATTGTACTGCTGGATAGAACGTAAGGCGTTGATCGATTCCAGCGTGTCCTTTATCAAACCGTCCTCGTACAGGGCGGGGTTTGCTTTACCTGATAACTGCATGAGTGCGGTTATTTTGGCGTCATCGCTCATAGAGGCATATTTACCGTCAAGCAGGTTTTCTTTATCAGCCACAGCCTCCAGTACCGTATTGTGTACGCTACTTTCCTGCCGGATATCCAGCGAGGCGAAGTGCAGCCCGAACACCTGAATTTTGTTAATCAGGTTATCGAGAAAGTTCAGGAACAAACTGTTATGCTGGTAAATCAGGATTTCGCGGCAACGGAACAATGGTTCCAGGAGATCCTGCTGGGTGAGATCGATCTTTTCTTCGGGGATAAAAAAGTTCTTATATAATTTCGCTTCCAGGTCGTTCAATATGGTATCGAGTCCTTTAAATGTAAGCCGGCGTTTAAGGCGGCGAACGTCCAGGTAATAACACTTGATAATGGTTCTGCGGAGTGCATCGGCCACTTTAAGCGTGGTATCAGCCTTTACATTGGGGTTCCCGTCCCTGTCGCCCCCGGGCCAAAAGCCCATGGCAATAATGGGGTTGTCGGGGTTCACGGCATCAGGGAATTGTTCCTTGATAAAAGACATGATCCTGCCGGCGGCATTATAGAATATATTTTCAAGGTACCATATCAGGCTTACGGCTTCGTCGTAAGGAGTCGGCTTCTGTTTCTTGAAAAAAGGGGTTTTACCCAGTTGCTGCAGGTACATATTTATCTGCGAAGCGTTATTTTCTATTAAAGCCCTGGAAAGATCATTGATGATACCAAGCACAGAGCCAGGGTAAAACTGGGTAGGGTGAGCCGTCAGTACCAGTCGTATCGCAAAATCTTTCAGCTTTTCCTTTAATTCTTCCTGTGCCCCGTTGTTGATCACTTCAGACTCCAGTTGCTTCAATGAACCCACGCCGTTCATATCATTCACTTCCCGGAAAGCGGCATCTTCCAGTGCATCGAACAGCACTACCTGTCGCTCGGTATACTGAACGAACCGGAACAGCAGGTCCGATTTTTCCTGGTCGTTGGTAAAAGATGTATACCGCTGAAAAAAGTCTTCGATAATTTGTGCCGGGCTGAGTTTTTTCTTATACCCCTCTTCGCAGTTGCTCAGCAGAAGGGATAACAGGATGCCTGTTTTTTCTATCCGGTGAAAAGGGAGCGATGTAAACAGGCTATTATATAACTGGAATTTAATGCCGACATTATTCTTAAACTCCTGTAAACCGCGTGATGACTGATGATCCATAGTAAATTTGTAATTACCGTCGAAAATTACGAATAGAATGCTGACTTTTATGATTTTTATTCATCATTATTCCTGAAACATAAAATTAATTTCAAAATTCAAATCAATTTTTCTACCTTCAATTTTCTTTAACAGGTGGCAAACTATAAACAACATATCACATCGTCTTCCCTGGTAGCTGATACAGCTATAGTTTCCACCATTACCATTATTACAACCCGTTAAGGGTTGTATATTACCATATCGCCAATGGGCTTGTATAAGCTACTTCCAGATCATCATCTCAGATTCATCATTCAATTGTATTCAATAAAGCGTTTAATAACATGCAGGTTTTAAAATTCGGCGGCAGTTCTGTAGCAAATGCGCAAAACATAGAAAAAGTAGTATCCATTATACAAAAAGCAGTACTCACACAGAAGACGATCGTTGTACTATCCGCCTTCGGCGGAGCCACGGACCTGTTACTGGAATGCGGGCAACTAGCCGCTTCGGGCAATGAAGACTATAAAGAAAAGCTACGCGTACTGGAAAACCGGCACCTCGAAGCGGTGAAACAACTGATTCCGCTGGACAAACAAAGCGGTGTGCTGAGCATGGTAAAAACGCGCTGCAACGAAATAGAAGACATCTGCAATGGGGTATTCCTGCTCGGGGAATTGTCGGCCCGCACTAAGGATAGAGTCGTAAGTTACGGTGAACTTATATCTACCCAGATCGTTTCCGCCCGCATACAGGCGGGAGGGTTAGAGAATACCTGGGTAGATGCACGGGAACTGGTATCTACCAATGCCCATTTTACCTATGCTGCCGTTAACTTCAGCGTTACCGACCAGCAAATTGCGGCCTACTTTGCTTCAACGGCCAGCCAGTTATTCATCGTTCCGGGCTTTATCGCATCCGAGCCCGGAGGTGCTACCACCACCCTCGGAAGGGGCGGCTCGGATTATACAGCCGCCATCTTCGCCGGTGCCTTAAATGCTTCCGTAGTGGAAATATGGACAGACGTATCAGGCATGATGACAGCCGACCCGCGGCTGGTAACCAATGCCAAGGTAATTCCACATATATCTTACCAGGAAGCCATGGAGCTTTCCCACTTCGGAGCCAAAGTGATCTATCCACCTACCATACAACCGGTGATGAACAGGCATATACCGGTATGGATCAAAAATACCTTTGCTTCCGGTGATCACGGAACGCTGATAGAAACGGAGGCGGTAAAAAACGGCAGCAGTATCAGGGGTATATCAAGCATCAATAAAATAGCCCTCTTAAGCCTGGAAGGCAGCGGTATGGTGGGTGTTCCGGGTTTTTCTAAACGGCTGTTCGAAGCACTGGCTGCCAGCTCCGTTAACGTGATACTGATTACCCAGGGCTCTTCAGAACATTCCATATGCGTGGGCATCAACGAACAGGATGCGGACAAAGCAAGACTGGCGGTGGACGATGCGTTTTCCTACGAGATCAATACGGGCAAAGTGGAACCACTGATCATTGAATCCGGGTTGGCCGTGATAGCACTGGTGGGAGATAATATGAAAAGTCACCCGGGCATCAGCGGGAAGATGTTCGGTTCTTTGGGCCGCAACGGCGTGAATGTGCGTGCGATAGCTCAGGGTTCTTCGGAGCGGAACATCTCTGCGGTCATATCCGACAGGGACGTAAAAAAAGCCCTGAACGTTTTACATGAAGAGTTTTTTGAAACCACCTATAAACAGATCAATCTCTTTGTAACGGGAGTTGGCAATGTAGGCAGCCGCCTTGTATCGCAATTGCAGAAACAGCAAATCTACCTGCAGGAAAACCTGCGGTTGCAAATACGCATCGTAGGAATGGCCAATAGTAAAAAGATGCTTTTTAATGATGAAGGTATTCGGCTAAGCGACTGGAAAGAGCAACTGGAAAAAGGTCAGCCGATGGATACTCCGGAGTTCATCAATATCATACAATCCAAAAACCTTCGCAACAGCGTATTCGCAGACGTAACGGCCAATACCGAAGTGGCTATGCACTACGACAAATTACTTCGGAAAAGCATTTCGGTGGTAGCCTGTAATAAAGTTGCCTGCTCCGCCTCCTACGAATACTACCGGCAGTTGAAAGACCTGGCAAGAGAATATAATTCGCTTTTCCTGTTTGAAACCAATGTGGGTGCAGGACTACCGGTGATCGGCACACTCAATGACCTTTTAAGAAGCGGCGACAAAATAAACAGGATAGAAGCCGTGCTGAGCGGCACGCTCAATTTTGTGTTTAACAATTATAAAGGAGAAAAGACATTCGCCGAAGTAGTGCGCCAGGCGCAGGACGAGGGCTATACCGAACCGGATCCCCGGCTCGACCTGGGTGGCACCGATGTGATGAGGAAGATCATGATACTCGCCAGGGAATCGGGAGAACAGATGGAAATGGAGGATATCACCAATCATTCCTTTATGCCTCCTTCCTGCATGCAGGGAGATGTGAGTCATTTTTATGCTGAAATGGCCAAACAGGAAAATCATTTTAAAGACCTTTATAAAAAAGCGGAGCAGGAAGGTAAAAAACTGAAATTTGTGGCGAGTTACGCAAATGGTAAAGCCGCGGTAGGGCTTCAGCAGATAGACCCACAGCATGATCTGTATCATCTGTATGGGAAGGACAATGTGGTATTGTTTTACACCGACCGTTACAGCGAACAGCCTCTTGTAATAAAGGGGGCAGGTGCTGGTGCCGAAGTAACGGCTTCCGGCGTGTTTGCGGACATTGTAAGGGCAGCCAGGGATTAAGTAATGATAAACGGCATGGATTTTCCTGCCATTGAAACAATCAGCATGAAATCAATTAAAGTAAAAGCACCGGCCACAGTGGCTAATATGGTTTGCGGCTTTGATGTATTGGGGATGTGCCTGCAAGAACCCTGCGATATCATGGAACTCACGTTAACCAGCGACCGCCAGATCACCATTCAAAGTGCCGATGGGTACCAGCTACCGACCGACCCAATGAAAAATACCGCCGGTGCCCCGCTGGTGGAAATGATGCGGGAACTGGATACGGATGCCGGCTTCGACGTAATTATACATAAGCATATTAAACCCGGCAGCGGGATAGGTTCCAGTGCCGCCAGTGCGGCGGGTGCGGTAGTGGCCGCCAATCATCTGCTGGGAAATATTTTCAGTAAGGAAGACCTGGTAAGGTTTGCGATGTTCGGCGAAAAAGTGGCATCCGGTGTAAAACATGCCGACAATATCGCACCCTGCATTTATGGAGGTATTACCCTGATCCGTTCTATCTTTCCCCTGGACATCATCTCTATACCCGCCCCCCCCTTATATGTAACGGTAGTGCATCCGCAGATTGAAGTGAAGACCTCCGATGCACGGCAAATCCTCCGCAAGGAAGTGTTGCTGAAAGATGCCATCAGGCAATGGGGAAATATCGCCGGGCTGGTTGCCGGTCTTATGAAGAATGATCTGCCGCTGATCGGCCGCTCGCTGGAAGACGTGATTATAGAACCGGTACGCAGCATTCTTATTCCCGGTTTCGATACGTTAAAAAAGAAGTGCAAAGAAGCCGGAGCCATCGGGGGAGGCATTTCAGGATCGGGGCCTTCGGTATTTATGCTGAGTGCCGACAAGGCAACGGCAGAGGCCGTGAATAAGGAAATGAAAACGATATATGAAAATATTGGTCTTGATTATCACACATACATCACCACCATTAATTTAGAAGGCGTACAGATTGTATGATACGCTTCCGGAGATTCTTTTATTTGTTAACAATTATACCGCTTTACACATACTATGTTGTATTACAGCACGAACCGAAAATCGCCTGCCGTTGATTTCAAAGAAGCTACCATCAGGGGTCAGGCTCCCGATAAAGGTCTTTATTTCCCGGATCATATTCCTGCATTGGATACTTCTTTCTTTAATAATATAAATTCACTTACCAAAGAAGAAATAGCTTACCGGGTAATAGCTCCTTACACCGGAAAAACAATTCCCGCCCAGGTGCTGGAAGGCATAGTGAGGGAAACGGTTAATTTCAAATTCCCACTGGTGCAAGTGGAAGACAATGTATACTCGCTTGAATTATATCATGGACCCACACTGGCGTTTAAAGATGTAGGAGCAAGATTTATGAGCCGCTGCCTGGGTTATTTCGTGGCGGGTGGTAATAAGAAAGTAACCGTGCTGGTCGCCACTTCCGGCGATACGGGCGGTGCGGTGGCGAACGGATTTTACAATGTAGACGGCGTTGATGTGGTGATACTGTATCCGTCCGGCAAAGTAAGCAGTATACAGGAACTGCAATTAACCACGCTGGGTAAAAACATAACGGCACTGGAAGTAAAAGGAAGTTTTGACGACTGCCAGGACCTGGTGAAGAAAGCATTCGCCGACAATGAACTTACGGAGCAGTTGTTTCTTACCTCTGCCAATTCCATCAATGTAGCCCGGTGGCTTCCGCAGCAATTCTATTATTTTTTTGCTTACCAGCAATGGCAGGAAAAAGAAAAGCCCCCCGTAATTTGTGTTCCAAGCGGCAACTTCGGTAATATCTGCGCCGGGCTCATGGCACATCATTCGGGACTACCCGTGAAGCACTTTATCGCGGCCTGTAACGCTAATGATATCGTACCGGCTTTTATGGAAAGCGGTAATTATATTGCCAAAAAATCAGTAGCCACTATTTCAAATGCGATGGATGTAGGCAACCCCAGTAATTTTGTTCGCATACTCGAAATTTTCGATCAGCAGTTTAATGCGTTAAAAGATGTTTTGAGCAGCTATAGCATTTCCGATCTTCAAACGGAGGAAACGCTTAAAAATATGTATCATACATTCAACTATCTTGCCGACCCGCATGGCGCCGTTGCCTTTAATGCCCTGCACCAATACCTGGAACAGCATCCTGGCGATAAAGGAATAGTACTGGAAACCGCCCATCCCGTCAAGTTTTATGATGTGGTGGAGCCTGTAATAAATAAAAAGGTTGCTATTCCAGATGCCATGAAATACCTGCTAACGCAGAAAAAGAACAGCATTGTTATAGATGTTGATTATACGGTGTTTAAGGACTTTCTGTTATCAAGGGAATAATGACTACCTGATTAATAAAGAACTGCCTTTGGTGAAATAGGGCCTGCCTAAATAATCAACTCCCTTTACAACCCATATATAAGTGTCTGAGCGTTGCATCTTGCCAGCTACTGTGCCATCCCATCCACCTTCCGTGTCTGTACCACTGTAAACCAGCTGTCCCCAGCGGTTATATATGTAGAAGTAATCCATACGCGTAATACCCACCGGGATGGGCCTGAGACGGTCATTAACGCCATCTTTATTGGGGCTGAATGCGTTGGGTACAAAAACGGAAGGAGCTGTATCGAATATCTTAATTTTTACATAATCCGAGTCCACACAATTAAACGCATCGTACACGAGTACTTTATATTCTATTCCTGTAGAAGCTGTGTTGTAATTTCCGACCGGGTTACCTGTTTCTGCGGAAGAAAGGCCCGTAGCAGGCATCCATAAATAACGCACTCCTCCCCTCGCGTTGAACCGCATTGGCTGCCCGGTTAAAATAGCCGTGTCGTTGCCGGCATAAGCAATTATATCAGGCTGAACGTTTACCGTTACGGTGTCCCTTCCGGGTTTGGGACAACTACTCCTGGAATCATACCCCGATAAAATATACGTTGTAGTGGAGCGCGGTTTAGCAACAGGATTGGAAGCGGTGATACTATTCAAAGACGAACCCGGCGACCAGACTAATGAATTACCATCCGTACTGCCTCTTAATTGGGCCGGCGTGTTAAAACAGATCGTAGTGTCTGCTCCCGCATTAGCTATTGGGTAAGGCACCGAGCCGACGATTACGTTAGCCGTCGCGGAACAACCTCCTATTATGGCATTTACTGAATACGAAGTAGTAGTGCCGGTAATTGCCAGCGGATTTTTAGCAGTGGCATCTATCAATTGAACCGAAGGCGTCCAGGCGTATTGAAGACCGTCCGATTCCAACCGCAGCCGTATAGTGTCTCCCTTGCATATAGTAGTATCGTTCATAGCCTGTATGGTTACCCGGTCCACTACTCTTACCTTCAGGGAGTCCGTGTTTTTACATCCGTTATCATCTATGTTCACAATAAAAGTAGTGGTAGTCAAAGGAGAAACGATCGGGTCGGGAGCCGTTGAATTAACTATGTTGGCAGGCCCCCAGGCAAGCACCCCGCTTCCCGATGCTTTTAACTGCAACTGATCGTTTAAGCATACCAGTGTGTCTTTGAAAGGAAGGTTAATCGGAGGCCTGTCAATGGTCTCTACTTTCCTATATACGGTATCCCGGCAACCAACGCTATTTTCTACAACCAGTCTCACATCCGAAACACCATTGGAAGTATATGTATAAGAAGGATCTTTTTGCATGGAATTATTATTGGGCTGGCCCGGCTTGCCAAAATCCCAGCTCCATGAATCGACCATCCCATAAACGGAAGTGGTAATGTCTTTAAAAAAGGTTGGTTTATTGACACAGATACCGGTAAAACTGATTCCGGGAACAAAACCGGGATAAACCCTTACCATTGCGCTGGCAGAATCGGAACAGGCCTGCCCCGGGTTGATATAAAGTTTAACGGTGTATAAACCGATAGCACCAAAGGTATAGTTAACCTGGGCATCGTTCGATACCAGCAAAGAGGTATTGGAATTATCTTTTATTTCCCATGTAAGCGAGTTAATGAGCGGACTTGAAGAAGAATTAACCAGATTAATGGTTTTTGTATCCTTGCAAAGCAGGTATTCGTCGGGAATAGCGGCTTCTGCAATGGAACAGGAAGCAATCTTGATCTGGATATCCTTACGCTGTGTAGCTATTACCTTGTTATTGCGGATCTCCTGGACACATACGGTAACCACATATTTACCCCCGGCCGGGGCAATGCCCGTTATAAGGCCGGTTTCCGAATTGATTTCCACAGTATTACTTAATGGAGCCAAACCACTATATAAAGGACCGTAAGGGAGTGAAGCAAAAGGCGGAGGGGTTGGATTCTGAATATTTCCGCCTCCGCCGGCATTGGTATTCTGCGCATCACAGAAAGAATATATAAGCTGATCACCATCGCTGTCTTTCGCGGCAAAACTGTACGTAAAAGTATGATTGGCGCAGATTGCCACCAGGTCTGTTCCCGTAAAAATAGCACTATTATTTTCCGGGGCGTTAGTTAAACCGGAGGTACCCGGAATTTCCGCTGAATAACTGGCTCCTATATTCGAATAACCTCCAAAAAGATTGGCTAAACCATTTACCCGGTAATTAACCTGTGAGGTCAGAATATAGCCATCCTCCGATACAGGAAGGGAAAGATCAAAATTGAAATAAGAAACGTTATAACAAACTACCGGAGGATTCGTAATGCAGGGGTCAGGATTAGTGAGGTTCAGATCCTCTATACTGGATTTTCCCACACTTATATTTCGTATGAAGGCGCCGCTATAACGGCTAAAAACCCCTACAGATATCAGTTCATCCACTTTTCTCCTGGATTCACAATCAGTAAGTAATTTTAAAGTAACACGGTAATTGTACTGCCCGCCGGAGAGCCCGGTAAATGAATAATACATTTCCCCACCCGTTATATGGTCTGCTTTTGCCGAAGAAAAAAAGCACAGCATTAAAAGAAAAGGAAGAATTCTTTTCATATCAGCCAGCGGGTAATGATCAGTATGAATTTACGTTTTTTAGTCCATAGTAGCCAGTTTTGGGTAAAAAAAAGCCATTCACTTTCGTGAATGGCTTATATGATTTTAATTATCTGTTAGTCAAACTTCAGATCAAGTCCCAGCCCCCTTAGTTCATGTACCAGTACATTGAACGATTCGGGAATACCTGCCCTTGGAATATTATCTCCTTTCACGATCGCTTCGTAGGTCTTCGCGCGTCCGATGATATCGTCCGATTTCAGGGTCAGTAACTCCTGGAGAATGTTGGAAGCACCATATGCTTCGAGTGCCCAAACTTCCATTTCACCGAAACGCTGACCACCGAACTGCGCCTTACCACCCAGCGGCTGCTGTGTAATGAGACTGTATGGCCCGATGGAACGTGCGTGCATCTTATCATCCACCATATGATGGAGTTTGATAACGTAGATGATACCCACGGTAGCTTTCTGGTCGAAACGATCTCCGGTCTCACCATCATACAGGTACGTATGTCCGAAGCTGGGAAGCCCTGCTTTTTCGATATGATCTGCGATCTCCGCAACAGAAGCACCATCGAATATGGGGGTGGCAAACTTTAAACCCAGCTTTTCCCCTGCCCATCCGAGTACTGTTTCGTAGATCTGGCCCAGGTTCATACGGGAAGGTACGCCGAGCGGATTCAAAACAATATCCACCGGGGTCCCGTCTTCGAGGAACGGCATATCTTCCGCCCGAACGATCTTGGCAACGATCCCTTTATTACCGTGGCGACCCGCCATCTTGTCGCCTACTTTCAGCTTACGCTTAACAGCCAGGTATACTTTTGCCAGTTTCAATACACCGGCAGGTAATTCATCACCAATAGAGATGTTGAATTTTTCCCTTTTATATCTACCCAGTTCTTCGTTGTACTTGATACTGTAGTTGTGCAACAAAACGTTGATCAGGTTATCCGTTTTATCATCACCTGTCCATCCCAATGGGTTCACGTTCAGGTAGTCAATGCCTGCCAGGTTCTTCGCGGTAAATTTGGCTCCCTTACCTATCTGTACTTCGCCGAAGTTATTATTGACACCGGAAGAAGTATATTCTTTGGTAAGCGTAAGCAGTTTGCTTACAAGGATATCCAGCAGGTCCTGTACGTTTTTGTCGTGTATTTTTTCCAGCTTGTCGATAGACGCTTTTTCACGAACCTTGGCATTCTTATCTTTCTTGGCGCGCTGGAACAGTTTCTTATCAATCACCACTCCTTCCACACCGTTGGGTGCTTTCAGGGACGCATCTTTCGCATCACCGGCTTTATCACCGAAGATCGCTCTTAAAAGCTTTTCTTCAGGCGTTGGATCGCTTTCTCCTTTAGGAGTGATTTTGCCAATCAGTATATCTCCTTCTTTAATATGAGCACCTATGCGGATGATACCATTTTCGTCCAGGTCTTTAGTTGCTTCTTCCGATACATTAGGAATGTCCGGTGTCAATTCCTCTTCACCCAGTTTGGTATCGCGCACTTCCAGTTCATATTCGGAAATGTGAATGGAAGTAAACAAGTCTTCGCGCACTACTCTTTCGCTAATCACGATCGCATCCTCGAAATTGTACCCTTTCCATGGCATGAATGCCACTTTCAGGTTTCTTCCCAGGGCGAGTTCGCCGGCCTGTACCGCATAACCTTCTGTCAGAAAATCTCCCTCTTTCACCCGCTGGCCCTTTTTAACGGCTGGCGTAAGATTGATGGATGTTTCCTGGTTTGTTTTGGCAAATTTGGTCAGCTTATATATGCGCAGGTCTTCTTCAAAACTTACCAGCTTCTGTAATTCATCTCTTTCGTAACGGACATGAATTTCATTCGCATCTACGAATTCAACGACACCTGCCCCTTCGGAGTGAATCTGGATACGTGCATCACGGGCTGCTTTACCTTCAAGTCCTGTACCTACAATAGGAGATTCAGGACGGATAAGAGGAACTGCCTGGCGTTGCATGTTGGATCCCATCAGGGCCCGGTTGGCATCATCATGTTCCAGGAAGGGAATAAGGGAAGCACTTAACCCAACGATCTGGTTAGGTGCCACGTCCATGTATTCCACATCAGCTTTATCGAGAATTGGGAAGTCACCCGTTTCGCGGCTTACGATTTTTTCTTCAACAAAATTTCCTTTATCATCCACGGCGGTATTGGCCTGGGCAATTTTAGCGGAATCTTCTTCTTCCGCACTCAGGAATTTGATATGATTGAGGTCTACCTTACCATTTACCACCTTACGGTATGGCGTTTCCAGGAATCCCATTTCATTGATCTTGGCATGTACACAAAGTGTAGATATCAATCCAATGTTAGGACCTTCCGGAGTTTCAATGGTACATAAGCGACCATAGTGAGAATAGTGCACATCGCGTACTTCAAAACCGGCTCTTTCGCGACTCAGACCGCCGGGTCCGAGGGCGGAGATACGGCGTTTATGCGTAATTTCAGACAGCGGGTTGGTTTGATCCAGGAACTGGCTGAGCTGCGATGTTCCAAAAAAGGAATTGATTACGGAGGAAAGCGTTCTCGCATTAATCAGGTCAACCGGTGTAAACACCTCGTTATCCCGAACGTTCATTCTCTCACGGATAGTACGGGCCATACGGGCCAGGCCTACACCGAACTGTGCGTATAACTGCTCTCCAACGGTACGTACACGACGATTGCTCAAGTGATCGATATCATCTATTTCCGATTTACCATTGGTTAACAGAACCAGGTATTTGATGATGGAAATAATATCCTGCTTCGTAAGTACTTTATGCTCGAGCGGATAATTCAGGTTCAGTTTGCGGTTAATTTTATATCGGCCCACTTCTCCCAGATCGTACCGTTTATCGCTAAAGAATAATTTATCGATAATACCTCGGGCCGTTTCGTTATCCGGAGCATCTGCACCGCGCAATTGGCGGTAGATGTGCTGAACCGCTTCCAGTTCCGAGTTAGAGGTATCTTTGTTTAATGTGTTGTAGATGATGGAGTAGTCTCCGCTCATTTCTTCTTTCTGAATAAAAACACTTTCGATGTCCATATCGGCTATCGTAACGATAGCTGAATCGTCGAGGATAGTATCTCTTTCCATAACGATCTCGTTACGCTCGATAGACACCACTTCACCGGTATCTTCATCCACAAAATCTTCCACCCAGGTACGTAATACACGGGCAGCCAGCTTTTTACCAATGAACGGTTCGAGCGAAGCGCGATCGGTTTTAACCTCGTCTGCCATGCCGAACAGCTCCAGGATATCCTTATCAGTTTCAAAACCGATGGAACGCAGCAAAGTAGTAACCGGGAATTTCTTCTTACGGTCGATATAAGCATACATTACATTATTGATATCGGTAGCAAACTCCATCCAGGCTCCTTTAAAAGGAATTACACGGGCGGAATAAATCTTGGTTCCGTTCGGGTGAACGGACTGTCCGAAGAAAACGCCGGGAGATCTGTGCAATTGGGAAACCACTACCCTTTCTGCCCCATTGATCACGAAGGTACCGCGGGGAGTCATATAGGGGATATTACCCAGAAATACATCCTGAACAATCGTCTGGAAGTCTACATGCTCTTCATCATTACAGCTCAAACGCAGCTTTGCCTTTAAGGGCACGGCATACGTAAGTCCGCGCTCCATACATTCCTCGATGGTATAGCGGGGCGGATCGATAAAATAATCCAGGAACTCGAGCATGAATATATTACGTGTGTCGGTAATCGGGAAATTCTCTTTGAACACACGGAACAACCCTTCGATATTACGCTTATCAGGCGTAGTTTCTAATTGGAAATACTCTTTAAATGACTGGATTTGTACTTCGAGTAGATCAGGAGTTTCGGCTAAATTTTTAATTTTACCGAAATTAATCCTGCTTTTCAGTTTTGTTGAAGACATATTGTAATAAACCGGTTTTTAAATTTGCTACCAACTACTATAAATCCCACGAAATTCTTCTTTGATAATCAAGCAGTTATACAACAAATGGACATTTGTATCCCTACTTTTGCTGATTAGCCCACTATAAGGGGAGTGCAAAGGTATGGAAAGATGGGGAAAAGGTAAAAAGATATTTTAAAGTCCTAAAATGGTCATTTTGAAAGTTTAAGTGGTATCTAAGCGTTTTTTATTCAGATTTCCCTATTTTTTATTCTTTGCCTTATACCCCACCGTTTTGGCGGCAGAAACGAAAATGGTCTTCCAAAGAAGATTGAAAAAAGATCGATAGGCAACGTGTTGATGGGTACCGCTTTCCACCCGGGGAGCTTTGCCTTTCTCCGGATTTTCCTTTTTAATAATAAAATTATTGGCTATAAAACTAAGCAGGGATCTTTTCTTCAGCGTATCGTCCTTATTTTTAAGCGCCGTTATATTCAAGTCTTCGTACAGCAATTTTACAGTGCCATTTCCCTTGTAATTATCTCCCCTTACTGTAAGATCCACACTCTTGACCTGCACACTATTGATTTTAACCATCGCCAGCGGGATAAGTATGGTATTTAACTGCTCATTGCTTATAGAACCTATAGATGCCTTTACGGTAAATGCTCCATTTTTTATGCTCATTAGGTCGAAGTCAAATACCGCTTTTAAGGGAGTTTTTTTTAGGAAAACCGCGTTTACATCGATTATACAATGTTTATCCTGTTTAATACGCGCGGGGTTGTTGGTAATATTCGTAATTTTTCCCCTGATATTATCGAAAAAAATAGTCCCGGCCTCTTCAGATACCGGGTTAAACTCTTCGTAAGAAACGTCGATATCAGATAAACGGATGGTATCGAGTTCAATATTGAAGGGCACTTTCGCCAACAGCTGATGCGGAAACTTTCCCTGCCTGCTTTTACCTTCAGGCTGCTTCGACTTATCATTATATATCCTGATGCTTCCGTCTTCAAGACTCAGTACCGATGAAATAAAAGACTCTTCTGCCAGCAATGACCACCATTCCACTTTGCTAAAACTCATTTTAGCGATTTTAATATCGAATATGTCTTTTTGAAAGCCGACTTTTCTGTAAAAATCAGCGCGGTTGAGTACGGGCTTAAGCGAAATGCTATCCATTTCCATCACCTGGTCCCTTGTTTTTATTTGCAGCATAGCGGCCGAGAAGCGGTACAGTTTATCCGAGGTGTTAACGGTATAGTCCTGAACACTGATCCTGCAATCTTCCGCATACAAGAACCTGTCTTTGTCATATTGCGTAGTTGAATCCATAAGCAACCCCGTAAAAACCAGGTTAACATTTTTAAGCTGGCTTTTCTTATCCTTTTTTAACCGGTTATAATGCGTAAAACCGACATTGCGTACCAGGATGGTGTCTACTTTAATGGTGCTAATATCTTTCGATATTTGCTGGTAGATCGTTTTACTACTATCTGCCGGGATATTATATGGCTGCTTTTTATGCCATACTTTTACTTCAGGCGCATCGATAAACAATTTATTTAAACGGATATTTTTATTGGTAGACAGGGAAGTGATATCTATATCATCAATGGATAATTTATCTATACGCACATCAAATAAATCATTCGGTGCTTTTTGTTGCTGTTCCAGCAATGAGTAGATGGCCGTATCCGGCACCAGGTGGGCATTAACGAGGGTAAGTTTGGAATCGAGTATATCGATTTCGAGGTTTTCGATTTCCAGTTTATACAAACCGTTGGAAGCATCCGATACGAGTTTCGACAGTCGCTGCTTAATAGCAGGTTGAAAATCTTTTGATTTACGCAGTTTGAGATAAAAAAATACACCCGCAATCAATATTCCTATAATCAGCAAAAGGATGAGTAATTTCTTCATAACGGCAGTTAGTGCAACAAGTTAGCCAACAATAACAATTGGCAACAACTTAAAAACCCGTACAACGCATCTTTCGATGGGAGCACAGGCCTTTTATTAATTCCGGATTCTGAAACCTGATTACTGAATTTCAACGTCAGCACCAGCTTCCGTTAATTTCGCCTTCAGCTCTTCGGCTTCTGCTTTTGTAACCCCTTCTTTGATTGCTTTCGGAGCGCTATCAACCAGTTCTTTTGCTTCTTTCAAACCTAAACCAGTCAGATCTTTAACAATCTTAACAACGTTCAGTTTGGAAGGACCACCACTTTTCAGGATTACGTTGAAGGCTGTCTGCTCTTCTACAACAGCAGCACCACCGCCATCTCCGCTGCTAACTACTACTGCGGCTGCGGCTGGTTCGATACCATAATCTGCTTTTAATACATCAGCCAATTCCTGTACTTCTTTTACAGTAAGGCTAACCAATTGTTCTGCTAATACTTTTACGTCTGCCATTTGAATTAAATTTTTCCCGCCTTCATACCTGTTACAGGTCCGGCGGATGGTTTAAAAAAATTTGCCTTTATTTTCCCTCAGGCCTGGGCTATTAATTAATCACCGGTGTATTACCGGCTGTAAATAATCAAATCATTATTCAGCAACTGGTTTATCGTTTGCCGGGGTATCCGTGGCAGGAGTATCCGTTGCAGGAGTATCAGTAGCAGAGGTATCCGATACGTGTGCTTCAGTTTCCAGGGTATCTGTAACCGGAGCTTCTGTAGCAGGGGCTTCCGTTACAGGAGCTTCAGCTTTAGTTACAGGAGCTTCCGCTTTTGTTACAGGGGCTTCCTCGACCGGAGCGTCTATCGCCTTAACTTCAGCAGGGGCAGCCGCTTCGGCTACAACACCTGAAGCCTGCTTTTCATGATGATGCAGTAATGCTGCGATTACTCGTTTGGCAGGAGACTGCAGCAATCCTATCACTTCCCCGATCAACTCATTTTTGGTTTTGATCTTAACGAGTGAGGCTAACTGGTTATCACCTGCGTAAATATCTCCATTGATAAATGCGGCTTTAAGTTCCGGTTTAGCCCCGTTGCTTTCCTTACGGAAAGAGCTCAGGATAAGTGCCGGTTCCTTCGGGTTTTCGGAAAAAAGCAGGGCAGTTACTTTATGTAAAGAATCATACACGCCGGTATAACGCTGTCCGTCTAAAGATTCCAGCGCTTTCTTGATAAGAGTGTTCTTAGCCACTTTCATTTCAACGTTCTTGTCGAAACAGGCCCGGCGTAATTTACCCACCTGCGCCACGGTAAGAGATTCTGTATCGGTAATGTAGAAGTTATCGTATTGAGAGAACTTGCCTTTCAGCAGTTCAATTACTTCATTTTTTTGATCTTTTGTCATGATGTTTTATTTATGGTTCAGCTAACTGTACCATTAACGATTTATTGAACGAATGTTTTGGTGTCTATCACGATGCCGGGGCTCATAGAGCTTGCCATACTAACGCCTTTAAGGTAAGTACCTTTAGCGGTCGATGGTTTCAGCCTGATGATAGCGTTGATGAATTCCAGGCTGTTCTCAGTGATCTTTTCAGAGCCGAAGCTAACGCGGCCGATAGAAGCATGTATGATACCCGCTTTATCTACCTTGAAGGCGATTTTACCACCTTTCACTTCGTTAACGGCACCTGCCACATCGTTGGTAACGGTTCCCGTTTTAGGGTTTGGCATCAGGTTACGCGGACCCAATATTTTACCCAGTTTACCTATTTTAGGCATTACGGAAGGAGTTGCCACAATTACATCGATATCCACCCATCCGCCTTCAATCTTTGTAATAAATTCATCCAGACCAACATAATCGGCACCGGCCGCTTTTGCTGCTTCTTCTTTATCGGGAGTGCAAAGCACCAACACCCTTTTGGTTTTACCGGTACCATGCGGAAGTGTAACCGTTCCGCGAATGGCCTGATCTGCTTTTTTGGGATCTACTCCCAAACGTATATGCAGATCTACGGAAGCATCAAACTTTGTAGTGTTGATTTCTTTTACCAGGGTAGATGCGTCTTTCAACGTATATATTTTATTCGAATCAATTTTCGCGTTTACCGCTTTTCTTTTTTTACTGATAGCCATAGCTCAAAATTTAAAGTAACAACAAATTAGTTTTCCCAGGGTGCATTACCATCCACTGTTAGGCCCATGCTACGTGCAGTACCTGCCACCATACGCATAGCACTTTCCACGGTAAAACAGTTAAGATCCGCCATTTTATCTTTGGCAATTACCTCAACCTGTTCCCAGGTAACTTTACCTACCTTGTTACGGTTAGGCTCTTTGGAACCACTTGTAATTTTAGCTGCATCCATCAGTTGTACGGGTGCGGGAGGAGTTTTGATGATGAACTCGAAACTCTTGTCGGAGTAAACGGTAATGAGAACGGGGAGAATCTTACCAGGCTTATCCTGGGTTCTCGCGTTAAACTGTTTACAGAATTCCATGATGTTGATACCCTTGGAACCGAGAGCCGGACCGATAGGGGGTGCAGGATTGGCTTGTCCGCCTTTGCACTGCAGTTTTACGTAAGCTGTAATTTCTTTTGCCATTTTTTTACTTTTTTGGTGTTAACGACGTTTCTCCCGAGGGATAATCAGTCTCCCAAATTCCTCATTGCCGGCGTACCGGTATCTCTAAAGAACTAATTGGGGCTGCAAAGGTAAGGGCTGAAAGCGGATTTGGAAAGAATTTTTGCGAAAATATTATAGTTTTTAAGTCACTGCACCGATAATTTCAGAAATCAAACCTGCATGTACAGGTTATGGTTGTTATTGTCAAGGATTAACCGACAAAAAAGCCACTCCGTTAAGGGAATGGCCTTGAAACAAATAAGGTAATAATCAACCTATTTTTTCCACCTGCATATAATTCAATTCCACAGGGGTAGAACGGCCGAATATCTTTACAGTTACTTTCAATTTCTTTTTTTCATCGTTCACATCTTCGATAATACCATTGAAGTCGTTGAACGGTCCTTCGATGATCTTGATGGTTTCTCCTACGATGAAAGGCTCGCTCATGGTAACACCGCTCACTTCCGACATTTCATCCATTTTTCCCAGCATCTTATTCACTTCCGCTTTTCTGAGTGCTATCGGGTTTTCTTTCCCAAGGAAATGTATCACGCTTGTAGTGCCGCGGATGGTATCTTTAATGTCGTCATTCAGTTTGCCCTCCAGCACCTCGATCATTACGTATCCGGGATAATAATTGCGTTCGCGCATGACTTTTTTACCGTTCAGCACTTTATAAACTTTCTCCACGGGTAAAAATACCTGCTTTACTATCTCGCTCCAGCCACTGCGCGCAATTTCCTTATCCAGGTATTCTTTTACTTTACGCTCCTTGCCGCTCACAACGCGTAGTACATACCATTTGGTTTCCTGTACGTTTACTATTGCTTCTTCCATTAGAATAATCTATAAATGAGTTGTAATAATGAGCTGGAAGCATAATCCATTACCCATACTATTGCCGTTATCAGTATAGTCGCTACCAATACAATTAGAGTAGACTGCTGCAACTGGGCCCAGGTAGGCCAGGTTACTTTTTCTACCAGCTCTTTATACGACTCGCTGAAATATGTGCTTATTTTATTCATGATCCTTTAATTTGAAACCTTTAATCAGGAACATCCTTAACGAAGCTCCTTTGCACGGGCACTAGGATTCGAACCCAGATCAAAGGTTTTGGAGACCTCTATTCTACCATTGAACTATGCCCGTAGAAAGCTAAAAGCTATCCCGGAGACCGGGACAGCTTTTAGAATGTATTGCAAATATAATAAAAAAACGATTTGCAAAGCCTTTGGCTTACAGCTAAAAGCTTATTTTAAAATTTCAGTCACCTGACCTGCACCTACTGTACGACCACCTTCACGTATCGCGAACTTAAGACCCTTTTCCATGGCGATCGGCTGAATCAGCTTAACGGTAAGGTTGGTATTATCACCTGGCATTACCATTTCAGTACCTGCGTTCAGTTCCACTTCACCCGTAACGTCTGTAGTACGGAAGTAAAACTGTGGACGGTATTTGTTAAAGAACGGAGTGTGACGTCCACCTTCTTCTTTGCTCAGAACATATACTTCACCCTTAAATTCAGTATGCGGAGTAATAGAACCTGGTTTACATATAACCATACCACGACGGATCTGGCTTTTTTCAATACCACGTAACAAAAGACCCGCGTTATCTCCGGCTTCACCCTCGTCAAGCAATTTCTTGAACATTTCAACACCGGTAATAGTAGAAGTAAGTGGTTTTTCGATCAGACCAACAATTTCAACACCTTCACCCACCTTAATACGGCCTCTTTCAATACGACCCGTAGCAACGGTGCCACGACCAGTGATAGAGAACACGTCCTCTACGCTCATCAGGAATGCCTGATCAACCGGGCGGGGAGGTAATGGAATGTATGAATCCACTGCGTCCATCAGTTCTTCGATTTTGCTAACCCATTTTGGATCTTCTGCCATAGCTCCGGTCGCAGAACCCTGGATGATGGGAGTATTATCGCCGTCAAAACCATTTTTAGTAAGCAGTTCACGGATTTCCATTTCTACCAGTTCCAGCAATTCGGGGTCATCTACCAGATCAACCTTATTCATGAACACCACCATACGTGGAACACCTACCTGGCGGGCCAGGAGGATGTGCTCGCGCGTTTGCGGCATCGGGCCGTCCGTAGCAGCTACAACCAGGATAGCACCGTCCATCTGGGCAGCACCTGTGATCATATTCTTTACGTAGTCGGCGTGACCGGGACAGTCAACGTGCGCATAGTGACGGTTAACGGTTTGATATTCCACGTGCGCGGTATTGATTGTAATACCACGTTCCTTTTCCTCAGGAGCTCCATCAATTTCATCATAATTTTTCTTCGTCGCTAACCCTTTTCTTGACAAAATATCGGTAATAGCGGCAGTCAAAGTGGTTTTACCATGGTCAACGTGACCAATAGTACCAACGTTAACGTGAGGTTTTTCCCTCTTAAAGGTCTCTTTTGCCATTTTATTTGTTTTTAATTGTGTTTTTAATCTTTGCTGCCGGCTATTTAAGCAAGCTATTTATTATAAATATATTCTGAGCCGTTAGTGAGAGTCGAACTCACGACCTCTTCCCTACCAAGGAAGTGCTCTACCACTGAGCTACAACGGCTTTTGTGGTTCATGAGTTCCTGTTCCCTCTTCAAACCAGGGGGTCTCAGAACCTGACTGAGAACCAAAATGAGCGGAAGACGAGTCTCGAACTCGCAACCTATAGCTTGGAAGGCTATCGCTCTACCAATTGAGCTACTTCCGCAAAACAGGAATGTGTATTAAACATATATGTGTTTGGCATATCTGCTTCGTTACTCAAACTTGCAATAAATAAAGAACTGTGGGCAGGAGAGGATTCGAACCTCTGAAGTCGAAAGACAGCGGATTTACAGTCCGCCCCATTTGGCCGCTCTGGAACCTGCCCTGATCTGAAATGAGCCGAAAACAGGAGTCGAACCAGCGACCTACAGATTACAAATCAGTTGCTCTACCAACTGAGCTATTTCGGCAAATGCTTCAAACTCCACCTCACAAAGAACCTAAGCCCGATAACTACCTGAAGGGTTGTTTTTCGGGATGGCAAAGGTAAGTGAATTTGTTAAATACAAAAATTTTGTAAAATAAATTTTTAACGGAGTGCAAAGCCACCGGTACAAGATAAGATCGCATGTGGAAACTTGTTATTTCCCAAAATGAAAAAGACCTCGCGGGGAGGTCTTTTAACTAATTTTAAACTGCTTGTTGTTTTTCTTTTTTCCGTTTTATCTGTGTAACGATGGAGCTTAATGCGTTTTCAAAAGATTCTTCGAATGACTTGCTGCTTGCCTTCACAAAGAAATCCTGCTTTGGAACGTGAACGCGTATTTCCGCTATTTTATCTTTAATGTTATGAACTACATTATCCAGCTTCAGAAATACGTCTACCTTAATAATCCTGTCATGAAATGTACTGAGTTTTTGAAGTTTGCTGTTTACATAATCTACCAGTTTGTTATCTGCCTCGAAATGGACAGCCTGAATCTTGACATTCATAATGAATCGCATTTAGGTGAACAATAAAAAAAGATCTTAATAAAAGGAGTAAAATCATTCCATAATTGCTGATTTTTGTATTGTATGAAGTTAAATGAATAGGTCTGTTTTTCCAAATTTTAAATAAGCGAAATAGCACAAAAAAAACGGATTCCATAAAGCCTGTAAAAATAAATTTTCTTATGCTTTGGGGTGGGATTTCTGGTGTATATCCTTTAGCTTTTCTATTGTATTGTGCGTATATACCTGGGTGGCAGCAAGACTGGCATGACCAAGCAGTTCTTTTACCGAATTGAGGTCGGCTCCGTTATTCATGAGATGGGTGGCAAAACTGTGCCGTAGCACGTGAGGGCTCTTTTTTTCGATGGTAGTCACATACCCGAGGTACCGTTTAACTACCTGGGCTGCATAGGCCCTGTTGAGTAGCTGTCCATTTTTATTCACCAGCAAGTGGACCGTATCAGCGACGGGAATTTCTTGCCTTTTCGCACTTACATATTCACGGATACTTTCCGCCAATTTTATGCTTAGCGGAAGGATGCGCTCTTTATTGCCTTTTCCGAGCACTTTTAATGTTTTATTGGCCGTATCCAGATAGGATTCCCGCAAGTTTACCAACTCACTTACGCGCATTCCCGTGTTGTACAGTATCTCTATGATCAGGCGGTCTGTCCTGCCTTTGTGATCGGAAGGAAACTCTACATATGTAAGCAACGTCGCTATGTCCGATTTCTCCACATACACAGGAAGTTTGCGACCCATTTTGGGCGCGGTAATATTACTGATTGGCGTACGGGAGATAATACCGGTTTTCATCTGGTATTTGAAAAACGATTTCAGGGCTGATAATTTCCGGTTAATGCTTTTAGCACCAATACCGGCATCCTTCAGTGAGGCCATCCAGGTTCTTGCCATCGCAGAAGAAATATCTGTAAGCGCGGGGTGATCGAACTGGATTTCGAGGAAATCGAAAAACTGCATAAGATCGTTCCTGTAAGAACTAACCGTATTAGGGGAATATCGTTTTTCGTACTGAAGCGAGTCGAGAAACGCAGTAATGGATGATTGATAGGTTACAGCCATAAACTAAGATAGCCGCAAAGTTAGGCAACTTTGCGGCTAATCTATTTATTTAGATAATTATAGGTCGAACTTACCGGCAGCCATTTGTTGCTTGTAAACGGCTTTCAGCATCTCTCCCCTGCGCTTGATAGAAGGCTTGGTAAAAGACTGGCGGTTTCTTAACTGTAACAGTACTTTGGCCTTCTCAAATTTCTTTTTATACTTCTTGAGTGCCTTGTCAATATTTTCACAATCTTTGGAATCAATAATCAGCATGATAGTACTCCTTTAAATGATTTTTGGTTGGCAAAGATAGCGAAATTTCATCTAAATTCTGCTATTAAATACGAAATTTGCCCAAAACCCCATTATGTTCACAGGAATTATAGAAAACACGGGAACAGTCACAGATATCACCAGCATGGGCTCTAACAAAACATTCTGGATTAAATCCCTGATTTCCAACGAATTAAAAGTAGACCAAAGCGTCAGCCACAATGGCGCATGCCTGACCGTGGAAGAAACGGCACCCGGCCATCACCGGGTAACCGCCGTCGAAGAAACGCTCTCTAAAACCACACTCTCAACCTGGAAAACAGGCGACCTCATAAACCTGGAGCGTTGCATGATCATGAATGGGCGGCTGGACGGGCATATTGTTCAGGGACATGTGGATACTACAGGGGTTTGTGTGGATAGGAAGGATATGGGGGGGAGTTGGGAATTTACGTTTACGTTTCCCGTAAATTTCGGCGGGCTCATTATTGAAAAAGGATCTGTTTCGCTAAATGGAATCAGCTTGACTTTATTTAATATTAGTTCTGAATTATTCACAGTCGCGGTTATTCCCTATACATTTGAAAATACAAACATGAAAGAAATAAATATCGGGGTACACGTAAACATTGAATTTGACATTATCGGCAAGTATATACAGCGAATGAATAGCCTTATAAAATAAATCAGGTTTAAAGCAGAACTATCATGGCTCGTAGGAATAGACATATAATGCTTTGTTTTTAAAATCTAAATAAGAATCTGATTCTGATCTGAAGTTTTGAAAAGCATTACATGTGTCGGCTGTAATAACCATTGACATCGCTAAACTGTCCATACGAATCACCTGGTAATTATTAAGAACAGGAAAATTACCGGATCTTTTTGAAACAATCTTTATTGAATCTATAGTTCCGCTTTTTTTCATCCATTTAATAGCGTCAGGGAAACCGGAACGAAATATCAAAGCGCCATAGACTTCATCAGGCAAATTATCTACATAAAGGTTTCCATTGTTTGAAATCTTTTCTACTTCGCTGATGGCAGTGAACGTTATTTTACTCGCCCACCTGTAATTATTCATACTGCTGTAAAGAAATATCATTTCAAACACAATAAGGCTAACTATGACGACCATTCTTAGTACCCGCCTCTCAATCCTATAGATCAATACGACCAAAATAAAACAGACAAATAGTGTGGGAATGTATAAAAATCTTTCTGATTCGGTACCCTGTGTATCTATACCCAATGAAACTACGGGCAGCAGGCTTATAAACCATCCAATGAATATTATATACAATTTATTTTTAAAATTATTCTTAAATGCGGAATACGTCAAAACAACAGCTATAAAAGTCATAAAAGCAGCCGCAAAGACAACCATATTTAAATTCTGCAATGGCGGTAAAAAAGAGCGAAAAATCAGCTTGAAAAAGTTGAATACTAACGTTTCTAAGTGTGCACCGTTAATGAGACGAAAATTATAGTCGGATAAGAAGGAGCGCGTAAAATAATACCTCACACACATGAAAAAAACAAAAAGTAGGGTAATCCAACCGATATATAATCTTTCCTTTTTAATACCAGTAATTTTATTTTTAAGATCAACACCGGAAATAATTATAGCTAAAGCCGGTAATATCCAGGTAGATTCATATGTACTCCAGGCTAAAACCATCATTATTAGCGATAAAATAAAGTAGAAAATCTTATGTCTGTCAAGATAAAAAATCAAAGCTGGCAAAAAAAACAAACAACCCAGCATAGCCGACCGGCCCAGAATCCAGAATACCGCTTCGCTATGCATCGCATATACAAAAAAAAGAACTGAAATAGTTATGCTTATTCCAAAGTCCGAATTTGATGGAAAATATTTACGAAGAATCTTGCCCGTTAAGAAAAATAACAGGAGTGAGTTAAAGACGTGTAACAAGAGATTTGTAAGATGATACCCCCATGCGTTTTTCATCCAGACTAAATAATCGAACATTATGGAGAAGTCGCATATAGGTCTGAAGAAATTATGCTGTAATAACTTTCCATTGGCACTAAGGGGAATATGAATAAAATCGTCGTTGAGAAAATATAAGTACCCAGGATAATAAAAACAAAAGGCACATATCGTAGTAGAAAAAAGAACAGTGAACAGTAAATTTTTATAACGAATCATATTTGCAATAAAAATATCACATTCTTCCCTGGAGAAAAAATCAAATATTATTTACGTAATTATATATGTAATCAAGTATAAATCATACACAACATCTTATCTCATTAGATACATTTTACCATAACCCTTATTAAAATACTTATCTGTATCATCACCTTGTGATTTATATTTGTCCATGCGCTTCCCATTTAAAGAAGTAATAACTCTGTAAAGGTAAACACCGTTACCCAGCCTCTGACCGTACTGATCAGTACCATTCCATTTATACTCCGTAATATTCCTGCCGATATGAAGCGGACCGAGTTCTTCCTTGGTAATTTCGCGAACAATCTTACCAGTTACAGTAAGTATCTGAATTTTAATGTTTTGAGGTATTTCACTACCCGTTATGACAAATACAAAAGCCGTGGAGGTAGTAAAAGGATTGGGATAGTTAAGTAAATTGCTTATCATCGCTTTGTCAATAACCTTAAAAGACACTTTAAATTCCTTACTTCCTGCATTATTTTCGCTTTTATCTATTGCCCTTACTGTAAGCTCATAATCGTCACCGTCCGGATTAAACAGCTCTCCATTGGCGTCTAATATCGCGGGAAAGTGAGGAGAGAAATCAATCGTAGCGGTATTACTATTACCATCCCGGGCAGGGGTAAATTTTAATGTATCGTTGTCAAATCTGTAGGTTCTTATAGTATTGTTTCCATCAGGAAATCTTACGGCAAGTTCCTTTACTAAAGACGTGTCATTTAAGAGCATAAACTTGGCTTCATCCTTTATCTTAATCTGAATATGCGGCTTAGACGAAACGATATCATTATTAAGAATGTGTACACCATCGAACGTTACATCCAGCAATGGGTTTGTTTTATCCGGCCGTACATAAAAATCTTTATACAGAAAATTATTGAATGAATATTGTTCCGGCTGATCATTATCGGGATTAAAAATTACCGACAACGTATTATTTCCAGGGAAATCTTTAGTGTCGATCGAATAGTTTATCACTATTGTATCTCCCATTTGCAAAGGTTTGCCCTTGCTATCTGTAATTGCATGGGTCACGTTATTATTATCTATAACATAAAACTTAACTCTAAGGCTATCAAAAGGACTTTCACTTATATTTTTAAATGCAATAGAGAAATTTAGTTTTTCACCTATCTCCAGTGTATCCTTTCCGCTATATATCAAATTAGGTGCTATAGAACCCTCCGGAATAGGGTCGTAGTTAATTCGCCAATAATTTAATTGATAAGGTGTTAAGGTTACGGAATCTAAATTTGTCATTTTTAACTGCATTAAAGGATAAAGTTTAGCATCAATCGATGAAATATCAAAATCCTGATTACTTTTATCCAGCCTATATAAGACAGTTTTACTATTATTATTACCAATTCCAATAACATCTACAAGTGGCCTGTCTGCCGAATTTACTTCTGAACTTTCCCCTCTCCAATGTATCTCTTTCCAAGATTTTGCGGGACCAAATACAGGTGATGTTATGAACCCTAAAGTATCCGGCGTAAATCCATCAACTGAAAGGGTAAATCTATCGGTTATACCATTTGTTAATGCATATTTGGGTATAAAACCAGGATCGCCTTTTTTATAAACGAAAGCAAAAGCGCGAGGAATATTATAACTATCTAAAGCTGAAAAACCCGCGGCTAAAAGCCGGTGATACAAGGAATTACCCGGACCATTCACTAATTCATCCGCCTTCCACACAGGTGCGTTGGAAGAAGGGGAATAGTCAATAGATCTTACAACAACAAAATTACCATCGGGTATGCTATCCATAAACCTTGACATTAGCGTACGATTCCCGGCAGTTGTATGAGAAAATTCAAAATTATAATTCCGGGAAGGCCTGCAATTCGCACTTGCGCTCCCGCTTAGATATAAATTATTCCCGTTGATATCCACGTTTTTCCATGGTTTAAACGTTTTGCCGTCAAACACATTAAAAATCAGGGATGTTCCCACACATGCGCTTTGAATCAGGTCAGTAGTGCTGCTTGCGCTTACTGAAAAGTCGTTATCCTGAGTTCCCCCCCCAGGGAATACCCCGTTTTTAATAAACAGGTTATTGATCGTACTACCAAAATTCCAAATCCTGTTCTCAGACAGTGAGATATTTTGAACAGACGATTTAAGATTTTGATAATAATGTGATTGATTAAATCCGCTTCCCCCGCTAGCTATATAGATAAAAGAGGAATTATTCCACTGGTTTATTGCACTTCCTACAGGCTTCAGAGATGTTCTCCAATAATAAACCGTATTGTTAATAAACGAAACCTGGGGATTAATTTCTATTATGCCTCCAGGTGCAGTTATCTCTTTACTAACCTTTAAGGCCGAATTAAACAACTCCGTTGTGTCAATCTCGAAGATATAACTTTTGGTGGAGCTGACAGGGTTCGCTGTTGATGCAAACAGCTTTTGATCAGGCTTACTCACAATAGAAAAATTGTAAGGAAATGCAGGCCTTGCTTCATCTTCATATATGAACACATCATGACTTATGCTATTGTTAGTCTCGCTTTCCTCAACAACTACATCATCAGAATCAATAGTGATAGTTATTTTATTAACGCCTTTATCTCTTGTAGCAATAACAGGTACTTTTAAAGATAAAGAGTCACTGTATCTTATGCCACCTATTTTCTTTTTACTTATAGTCTCCACGACACCATCAGGGTATTGCCTTTTAATCTCCAATGTAATGGAATCGCTAACTGCCTTTCCTAAATTATATATTTTGGCTGATACGGTAAATTCATTATCTGCAATTGAAACGACATTAGGTGAAATTTTTACCTGGGGATCTTCTATTACGTAATCAGGCTTATCCTGAAAATTCATTTTTAATGCAGGATCACCATGTAATGTAATTTCTTCCGCATGACACCGGGCAAAAAAATCGCCAACCGCTTGTTGATCAATTAATTGTCTTAATGAATTTTCGTGAAGTACGCCTAGTGATTGATTATAGCTTTTTCCTGATAAATTACGATATAAATAATTCAGGTAAATATTAAGATAATTAACTATTCCAAAATGTGTGCTAGCCAGGAAAGCTATGCCGCCCTTTTGTTTTGCGAGTACAAATTTCTCAGAAAGCGTTTCATTAAAATCAAGTCTTGCAGGATAATAAGTAAAAAAATTGCCCGCATTACATCCGTTAACTGAAAAAACAGGATACTTCCCTGTACTATTATAGTTTTGAGGATCATCTATATTAAATTCAAGTGTTGTAGTAGATGAGTGTCCAAAGTATGTAACCATGCTCAGGCCTTCTTCAAAAAGATCTGCTACATTATTGCTGGAAAGCTCCTCTACCGGATTGGCAGAGCTTTTACAAAACATACTTACATTGGTACCCACAAGCGTGTCGTCCAGTACACTCTTGTAGCCAGACATGAAATTGCACAATGCAACCCCCAGTTCTGACTGACTGGCTCCGGTAACATGCATAACGTTCTTCATCCACAAACGGTCTTTAATAGTATTGGGGGCCGTCTTCTGAACATTTTCATACTCCTTCATTTTCTGTAGGTAATCAGCGACCTCGTAAGCGTGAACAGTAGACAGTCGTCCTATAGGTATAACCGGCACCGCCGACAAAGCGTCAAGTGAACTTAAAAAATTATCCGATGCTGGATAGCCAAAGGAAGGTATAAGGTTCAACCTTTCAATAAGGTTGCTGCTTTCGTTGTTACGATAATTAACATAATCCACCCCGCGACCTATCATGAATACATACTTGGGGAGCACACTGAAATTAGTTCTGGCATACCGTACAAAATTCTTGATGGACAACGGGTGTTTTTTTATGCCGAATGCAAACTGATCAACCAGTTCGTCAATTTCAATTATTATGGCGTTGTAGTTACCTCCGTCAGCAGATCTCCTGTAATCACGGTAATCGTTTACGGGGTTGTTGCCGCTTGTACCATTGTATAAAAGAGGATTGGAAATAATTATATAATCACCCTGTCTGGACGTATTGGCATAATTAATAAAAGACCTGGGCGTAAGTGAGTTGATGGCTATAACATTCGAGGTTTCCTGGTTTACCAGCACCAGGTTTCTTTGCTGGGTAGTACCGGGTAACGCAAATTTCACTGAATCGCCCGTAGCAGAATAAACCGCGGTGTAGCGCTCATTGGCGGCAAGATCGTACAGCACCGGGATTACGGCACCTTTATTAAAATTGGTAATGGATAATAAATAACCTTCATTTTTTGCCGGAAGGGTGAAAGAGAAGTTCTTTGCCTGGGAAAAATCAAATTTTCTCGGGTAGGTGATATCGTAATAAGAAATTACGGCACGGTCGTTTACATCAAGCGGAGACATCGCGTCCGCATCTCTTAAGCTGAATACGATATTGGAATTGCCGGCACCTATCAAACTTACCGGGAAATAAACAGGGGCTGCGTTCGTATCGCTGAAAATCGATAATTCACTGTTAAAAAGCTGGGTATTGTTTATAGCTACCTGTAACCTTCTGCGGTTTTGGGTATTACCCGATGCGCCGAATCGCAGGTAGGCCTGCGGTCCACCAGCATACACGGGAAGGCCCGTTATGTTATCAGATAAAGGAGAGGATCCGGTGAAATCCCTGGAACTCCAGTATTCACCCTGGTCATAAGAAGATGAATAAACATATTCACCTGCATTTCTGGCAAAGCCTGAATTTATCTTGGTTCGGAAGTAGGTTCCGGCGGTATGCATAAAGAAAAGTTCCGCGTTCAGCGGAGACGAGCCTGCGTTATTTGCCTGCTCTGTGAGTCGCTTATTGGAACCTGCGTTAATGGTAAGAAAATACATGGCAGTATCTGTCTGCAGGCTTATTTTATCAGAATGCTGAAAAGCAGGGTTCCTGTAAAGGGCTTTATCGGCCCTGCCGTCGTTCGCCTCCCCCCAGAATTCGATATAACCGTTAGCAGCAAGCGGTCCGCTGACCGATGTAGTATAAAGAGGCACTTCCACACCGTTCCTGAACAGTTTAAACTGCTCCGCTGGCACGCTACCTAAGCCAGCAGCATTGAGTGTTGGCTGAGATAAACGGCAAAGGCCCGTTTGGCCCAGTTTAAATTTATAATAGGTTTTGGTGTAATCGATCCATTCATTATTGTATTGCTGCGGGAAAGCCGTCAATGCACACATTAAATATATTAGAGTAAATATTCTTTTCATAATAATTTAGCTTTCCCGGGTGGTGGATTTATTTGGTTTTCTTTTTTTTCACAAGATCGAGTTTCAATGAAAATATATGGGTGTATAGAGGGTTCGATTGGTTTGCCAGGTTGGTGAAAGCGTAATCGATGTATACATTGGAAACTTTAAAACCCGCTCCTAAAGCAGGCTGGTAGATCCATGTCTTTTTCTGGTTGGTGGTATCTTCATCGTCCAGTGTCTGCTGCAGATTACTTAGTCCACCCCGCACAAAGAAAACGTCTTTTACCGATAATTCAAGTCCTGCTTTGGGATCGATACTTACCGGGTCGAAACTTGCCACCGTATTGCGCCTGCCGTCGAACGTAATATCGAGATTGGCTTCCGCCATCAGGTTAAGCGATTGACCGAGTTTGAAAATATAAGCGCCTCCTACAATCAGTTTGGGTGCCGTAAGTTCGGTCGATTTAACGGGTATCTCGTTATTGGTTACATAAAACACTTCCCGCATTTTCTCGCTAAGATTATAACTCCATGCGTTAAAAGTAGTCGTAACATCCCTGGCCACTATACCCAGCCTGAATTTGGGAGCAACATACTGCACCGAGGCATCGAATCCAAAACCCCATGCGGTAGTAAAATCTCCTGCCTTGCGGTGAATCACTTTAGCATTTACGCCGATATTGAGTGTTTTGGTTTTTCGAAATTTTACCTGCTGTGCGTAAGAGAACATAAATGCGTAGTCGGCAGAGGAAAAAGTAGTGATATTACTGAAATTAATAGTTCCGTCCGGTTCCACCAGGAAAACAGTATTTGGAATATCGTCCACTGCAAATCGCAGTACGGAAACTCCCACCGTTCTTTTGCCGTCTTTAAGTGGCAGGGCTAAACTTCCGTAATCGTATTTACCGATGCCCGCAAAATATTCCGCGTGCATAAAGTTGATCTGTGGTTGATTTTTTACGTTTACAAGTGCCGCAGGATTCCAGTAAGTAGCCGTGCCATCGCTCACAGACGCCACCTGGGCTCCACCCATGGCGAGGCCCCTGGCACCTGCGCCAATATTCAGGAACTCGTTGGAATATTTCCTGAATTGCCCAAAAGCATCTTTATGATCAGCCAATAATATTCCCGTAAGCAGGAAAAGCAGGTAAATCTTATTCATACATCAACATTCAAACCGGGCGCTGAACAAACGCCCCAGCGATAAATAACGGCTTTTAACCTTAAATATTGCAATTCCTTTACTTTTGCACCTGTCGTGATTTTTTATTAAGCGAGGAAAAAAGATAAATAGTCAAGCCTCTTACTTTCTAAAAATCCTTGTCTAAAATAGCTTAAAACCATGAATCTGATTGAAGAATTACGCTGGAGGGGCATGATACAGGATATAATGCCTGGTACGGAAGAGCAACTCAATAAAGAAATGACATCTGCCTATATAGGATTCGACCCGACGGCCGAAAGTCTGCATATTGGCAGCTTGGTGCCTATACTATTACTGGTGCATTTGCAGAAAGCCGGTCACAAACCATTTGCACTGGTCGGCGGCGCTACCGGCATGGTGGGAGACCCATCATTTAAAGCGGAGGAACGAAAAATGCTTGACATGGATACGCTGCAAACGAACGTTAAAGGGATACAGCGCCAACTGGGACGCTTTCTCAATTTCACCCCCTCCCTGCCCAACGCGGCAGAAATGGTCAACAATTTCGACTGGTTTCAACATATCAGCTTCCTTGATTTTATCCGGGATACGGGTAAACATATCACCGTAAACTATATGATGTCAAAAGATTCCGTGAAGAAACGGATCGATGGCGAAAGCGGTATGTCGTTTACGGAATTCACTTACCAATTGATCCAGGGCTACGATTTTTTCCATTTATACTCCACCCGCAACTGCAAATTACAAATGGGCGGTTCCGATCAATGGGGGAATATAGTCACGGGCACCGAACTCATCCGCCGTAAAGCGGGAGGGGAAGCATTTGCATTTACCTGCCCACTAATTAAAAAAGCCGACGGTACCAAATTCGGTAAAACGGAGCAGGGAACCGTATGGCTTGACCCGGCCCGCACAACTCCTTACCAGTTTTACCAGTTCTGGCTGAATACGACAGACATCGATGCGGAATCGTATCTTAAAATATTTACTTTTCTCGACAAACAGACAATTGATGCGATCATTGCAGAACACCAGCCGGAGCCGGGTGCCCGCAAACTCCAGAAAAAACTGGCGGAAGAAGTCACCCTGTTTATCCACGGCCCCGAAGCATACCAGGAGGCCTTGGAAACCACTGAAAAGCTATTCTTAAACCAGCATGCCCCGGCTGAAAGTTTGAGCAAAAGCGACCTGGAGAATATGCAGGGAGTTATAAGGACGATATACCAGAAACAGAAAATAGATTCAGGTATCGATATCATCAGCTTCTTGACTGAAACAAGTATTTTGCCGAGCAAGGGAGAAGCGAGAAAAATGATACAGAACGGGGGGATTAGCATAAACAGGAAAAAAGCCGATGACGTACAGGCGACTGTCAACGATTCTGCGCTGTTGCACGAAAAATATATCCTTGTCCAGAAAGGCAAAAAGAATTATTACCTGGTCGAAGTAATTTGAAAAAATCTTGGTTCCAACACCTGAACCCCTTATTTTTGCACTCCATTTAAGGATTGGCCTATAGTATAATGGTAGTACAACTGATTTTGGTTCAGTTTGTCTAGGTTCGAATCCTGGTAGGCCAACCAACCCGGAACGGCTCGATTTTTTCGAGCCGTTTCTTTTTTTCGGATCTCTGAAACCCCTGTCCAGCGTGTATATCAGCCGCACCACCTCATTGACATAAGCGGTTCGAACGACAAAATTTTCAATTTCAAGTTTTTCAGGATAAATCGAACCAATTACCTTTCTTTTTTTGCTTTGCGCAGTCTGTTCACCACATTAAGCACTCGTCTGTCATTCTCAACTTCAGGTGCTGCTAAAAGGTAAGCGTATACTCCCACACTTTATCAAACACTGGTTTGCCACTGGCATCTTTCGGCGTATAGGCATCCGCCGCCACACTTGCATGCGCACCTACTACGGAGCCCGATAGCTGCGCGGGTGGCACCAGGCTGGTCAACCTGCGGGTATTGCTATACGGAATGGAAGTCCCGTCTATATTTACAATGGCGCCAAAGCTGGCAAGCCCCAGGTTGTTCCATACAACCTGCTGGTCAGCATATTCATCGTTGCTATGGGTAAAGGCAACTACATTGTTTAAAGTACTTATATTGGGTAAGGCATACCAGGCGGCCGGTAAATTGCTGACGGTATTAAAATCTTTATTACTCAGCATTATTGCCCTTGCAATGGGATAAAATTTTGTGATAAACACACTATGGCCGGCACCCTGCGAATGGCCTGCAAAAACAATTTTGTTCCATGCCAAATCGCCGTTGCTTTGCACATATTGCCCCCAGTTATCCGTAGGGTACTGGGTTTGCAGGTATTGAATTAATTTTTTTGCCCTGTTGATAATGCTGTTTGCAGCATTTACATCTATCAATGTGCTCTCATCTGTACCACGCATGGTTTCCAGGCGAAGTTTGTAGAAGCAATCATTGTCGGGGCTTGTTTCGCAGGTCCCATTGTTGTAAATGCCACTGGGGTTGGGGTACATCAGGCCAAAAGTATGATAACCCATACTGCCCGCTTTTTGTACAAATAGTCTATAGTTTTCCGGCCTGGCTCCTGAGCCCGGGAGAAATATACAAAGTCTGTTTAATGCGGTAATGTCCCGCTTAAAATACACATAATGATTATCAGTAAAAATATTGATAGCAGCGTTAGTGGTAACCGGTGAAACAGATTGTTCCAGCAGTGGAGGAAGGTTTCCATGAATAGGCGATTCGGCAGTGTCTTCTTTTTTACAACTGAATAAGGAAAGGATAAGGAATACAACAATTAATTTCTGGCACATGGTTTTTGCTTTTGACATGGAAAAATGGATATGGTTTATTTTGTTGAAATAAATAAAAGGTCGAACAACCGGTTAAGCTGCTCAACCTTCAAATCACATTACAGTTTTTAGCCAGCCCAATGATTTTTTTTATGCCAGACTTGTTGGATGGCAATGGACAAGAGTAACCCCTGAAAGGCGGCTGCGCCTATGATGATATAATAACAGTTCACTTTATTTTGTAATATGTGCTGCTAAAATTAAGATTTACAACAGTTTTATAAATAAGTAGCAGTACGGCTGTATAAAGCCGGACGATGTTTATCATCATCATAAAATTTTATGTTCCTAAAAACCCTATAAAATTTATTATCCGCATCAAATGTTTGGATCTTATTTACACAATTTTAAAGATAATATTGACAATCTTAAACCTTTTGCATAAACAAGGTCTAATCTAAAAACCATGCAATATGATGCAACTGCGTCTACCCAAACCGTAAAGATCTGGTATACCGATATGAACCTGGTTACAGGAATGCCCGATCTAAACACCAAACTCGTGGTTGATACAATATAGGGGCAAGGCTGGCCTTACTGGAGCCATGGTGCTCAGGGCAGGTTTTTTATCTATATGAAAAAGCACAAGCAAATGAAATTTTCCAGGCGAAACGGAACCAATAATCTCCGGACTTTTAATTTGGGTATAATCAATCCACAAATCAAGGCACTATTAAATGTGTTGAGCGATAGCACAAAATTCTATTGCTGGATTACTTATATCGCGCTTGATCCGGGGTCGGGAAAAAACAGCCTGTTTACCTTTCGCTCAGACAACCCAACTGATGTAAAATTTATTGATTCAGAATTACACAATACGGGAGGCTCGGCTAACGAATTAACCTTTCCCCGTTGGATGCCCGATTCGGAAGCGCCTGCAGACCCTTTAAGGCTAGACTTAAAAAAACCTTATTGGGACATCAAATTCTGGAATCGGCAACCGCAAACAGCTATGGAAATAATGGTACTAACCTACCCGGCACCAACAAAGGAGAAGTATGGTTGAAGGGAACTTTGGGAGATACTACCCAATAAAAAAAGCACCTACAATGGCGTGGCTGTTGAACCCGAATATATAATCGGCAATGAAAAATTATCGATTTATTAATAGGCAAAAGCGTTGGTACTATCTCTGTATTTGATTTGTATAGATGTGAAACGCCCCTATTAATTCCTTAAATAAAATATTCTTTTTTAACTAACCCTTTTAAAAAAAAAAATGAACAAGCTAACTATACTTCTTTTTTTATCTGCCATTACTTCAACAGCAAAAGCACAACCCGTTGTATATAACGGACCAGAGGTATTACTGCCACTATCTACAGAAAATTATTCCCGGGTAGAAATACCAACTAACCTTACAGTCAGATGGACGATAACAGGTGCGGGTGCATCAATAGTTGGGTCTGACAGCAGTGCACTTGTTTTTTATGATGTAGCCTTTGCGCCGGTTACACTCACAGCCACTTTATCTAACAATGCCACTATTGCTAAAACGATACCCCTTGTTCAGTCGGGAGCTAACTTAACAGAGGGGAACATACCCTTGAGTAACGGAGTAAGGCAGTATCGCATCAACCAGTTATTGCGTGGCCAGCGGGTAAGAATTAAACCCATCAATTTTATCGGGGCCAATCCGCAATTAAGGTTGTTGTCCTCACAGGGCCGGCTGATTGCCGAGGGAGATTCTATCGATTTTCGTTCTCCTACAAGAGGGCTGTTTTACCTGCTGGTAAACAGTCCTTCCGGTGGCGATTTAGTAGTAGAAGGTGTAAGTCCAACCGTTGTTGCACCAGCCGTGAATACTACATTTGGCTTAACGCTTGCAAGCTGCACAGTCAGAAATCTAGATTTTCAAATAGACCGCAAATCCAATTATACCGGTGGAGAATATATACTTACCAACGGTAACAAAATAATTACCTGCATCTACGATTTTGTACTCAATAAATCAATCATCACTGCTTATGAAAACGATATCGTATCATGGACCTGGATGAGTAATGAAAACGAATATATAAGAACTATCAGTGCAGACCCGGTTTATGGAATTGCAGGCGTTGGTAGTTGCGGCGGTGCGTTGAAAAATGAGGACAGTGTATATGTGGTAAAGCTTAACAGCGATGGTATTTTTCAAACAAGAAGTGCTTTCGCTACCAATGATGGAAGGGATTATGGATATGGGATTTCCTTTTTAAATGATGGCTCTTTGATGGCTACTGGGTTTACAGAAGGTACCTTTCCGGGATATACAAATGCGGGTGACAATGGCGTATTAGATGCATTTGCTGTTCGTATTTCAGCAACCGGATCTATTATAAACAGCTACCAGTTTGGCTCCGACCAAAACGACCGTATTTTTGCCAGCAGAACATTACCTAACGGAAACATTTTACTATTTGGCGATACAGAAGGCCATGTAGGGGATACAGGAACGCCTCAGGGATCTTACGATCTTTTTATTTCAGAAATGGCCTCAACCGGGATAAGAATAAAAACCACGCAATATGGTTCCAATGAAAATGACCTGGCTTTCGATTTTGTAGTAGACCCGGTAAGTGGCGACTACTTTATAACAGGCCAAACTACCGGGCAAATACTTGCTAGCAATACAACCGGAGACCCAGACAGGCCGCAGGTTTATACAGCCCGGATAAATAAAACAACACATGCTTTGGTATGGGTAAATCAATTAGGGCCCCTAGAAGGACAGTCGGGAGAATCCATTGCACTATCGCCTACCGGAGTGGGAACTATTTTTTATACGTTTGGGAGTTTTTTAGGAGCAACAAATAATAGTTTAAGCACACCAGCATCTGATGACATGGTAATTGCCTTATATGACTTTAATGGAAACCTGAACAAGCTTTACCAGTTTGACCAAACTATAGAACGCCTCTTCGCAAGAGCCATCACTTTTAAAGGAAACGATGTGTATGTTTTGAGAGATCATGTATATGAGCCTGGTAGGCCCTACATCACCACCAGCCTCGACAGGTTTTTAAATGAGTTGGTATTGCCCGTAACCCTTGTTAGCTTTTCTGCTGTTTCCTACAACTGCAATAATCTTATAACATGGAAAAGCAGTGAAGAAATAAATTTTAAAAATTATGAATTGACATACAGCAGCAATGGAAATAATTTTGAATCCATCGCCACCATTAATGCGAAAGGAAACAATAGTGATTATACTTTTAATCACAATACTTTAATTGGCAATTGCTTTTACCGGTTAAAAATGATTGATAAGGATAACAGTATTAAATATAGCCATATCATTTCTGTAAACAGCAACTGTAATCCTTCCGGTTTTTCAGTTTATCCAAATCCTTTTTCTGATAAATTAAAAGTGGCAAATGCCGCCGGTACTGAAATTTTTGTACTAACCAATTCCATCGGGCAAACGATTTATACAGGAAAAAACATTTCGCAACAGGATTTCTCACACCTGAAAAAGGGTATCTATTTTTTAAAGATCAACGCTAACACTACTAAGCTTATCAAACAATAATCAAATAATACTAAAAATGAAAAATATATAAATCTTACTTTTCACAATCTATCTGTTTTCCTGCGAAAAAAATGAGGATTCAACTCCCACTGAACCTATTATACCACCTGTGGTAATTATCGATATTAAGAAGGATGGAGTTGTGGTACTGTTATCGCACCATAAAGTAATTTTAGGAAGGAAAATACTTCCAATGAATAACCATGATAATGATGGCTCGAAATTACTGTTTTGTCAAATTAAAGAATATCTATTTATAATCAGCAGGCCGTTAAACCTGTCATTCATTTTTAGATCAAAGGAAAAATTATATTTTATGTTTACAAAGCAATTGCTTTTATTGATTGTAACCGTTACAATGTATGCAACATCCGATGCCCAGATGTTTAACAGGCGAGTTGGCCGGCAAGGGCAACAAAACAAATTACAAAGACTAAAACGAAATCTTCCTAAATTTCAACCCACCTTAAACATTTCTTTGGGATATGGTTTTCCCAACCTGGACAAAAATGAATTTCCGGAATACTATAATTTATATAAAGGAACTGCAACGCAAACCGGACCATTTACCGGCTCCATAGATTACCAGTTTAGCCGAAAGTCCAGTGTTGGTTTGCTGGTAACACACGGCACGGTATCTATACCTTATTACGATTATAGCAATGCTCCTGCTCTTTCGGGTTCTTTAAGCAACTGGAGTTTTATGTTGAACTTTGTTAGGTACATGCCGGTTGGCAAAAAGGTATCGCCGTATATCAGAACAGCCATTGGTGTAAATGCCTGGGAGCAAAATTATAGTGATGTTGACGGTAATAAGATAAACCCATCCACCATACCGGCAGATTTTGCTTACCAGGTTGGTTTAGGAGCAAAGTTTACACTAAGTGAAAATGCCGGTTTATTTTTAGAAGCGGGTTACGGAAAATATATTTTGAACGGCGGATTGGCGTTCAAGTTTTAAATCAAACTTAACATTAAAATAAGTGTCGTACTTATTTTATCAAAGAGATTAGATGGAAGAACAAAGCGTCCGTTTCTGAAAATTAATTAAAAATATCAACCCTATTAAAACGTCAAATTTTATGATTATCATTAAGAAAAATATCCTATTACTTGCATTTACGTTATGCATTTTTTCCTGCGAAAAATCCGATACGTCAGTTAATCCAAGTCCCGATCCGGAACCCTCAACTGACGCTTGGGTAAGCAACTATACCCCCGGCAGTATTGACAATGCCGGATTGTACGCCGGAGGTAATGAGATTATGCAAATTGTAGCGCATAAGGGAAAGTTATATGCCGGCAATAGTTATTGGACGGAACCTGACTTAAATCTTCGATCTGCAGAAATTTTACGACTGGATAACTCATCTGCAAAGTGGCAGGTGGATAAGGAACTTTCTGTAGAGAATTTAAGGGTGGGCGTAATGAAATCTTTTATTTTCAACACAAATTATTTAGGCGATTCGGTAAGTCCCGATACTTTACTAATTTCGATACCCAACAATAATGCCGGGAATGTGATACAGTATGTGAGAAACGACGTAAACAATACCTGGATTAGTGCCACAATTGCAAACGTTGGAAACGACATCAATTGCCGTGCTATAGGTTTGCATAAAGATGCGATAAATAATAAAACTTTTCTATTTGCGGGTTTGATGAATTATGGGATCTTTAGCGGCACTTACAATAAGCAGTTACCTGGTAAAATTCAATGGAATACTACGCCAGAATTTATTGCACCTTTAAATGAGCGGGTAATGGGCTTTACCGTTTGCAATAATATTATTTATTGTGCAACAAGCGATGGTGGAATCGGTCACATTTATAAAAGAAGTGATGGCACCGGCACCTGGACCCTGGTAAAAACATTGAGCGGCGCAGGTGAAAGTGAAGACCTAAGGGGCCTGTCTGCTGTACCTGATCCTGGCGGTAATGGACAGGTGCTTTGGTTTTATTGGAACAGCAATGCCATAAGAGTTGATCCCAGAAATGGCTATCAGCAAACAACGGAATATAATCTTACTGCTGGTCTTTCAAGCCTGTTGGGTCTGCCAATAAAATATGTGCTGGCCGCATACAATGATAATATTTCTATATTTAATCCCAATAATTCATTGGATGATATAAGAATAATTGGCTTCGAAATGCGCTACGACCCTGCTGCAATTACAAGCAACGCTCTATCAAATATTGACAGGTGGTCTACAAATGGAATGTATTTTGAACGTCATCAAAATGGTATGAATATATCTTATACTTTAAAATATATCGTCAATAACGCTAAATCGGTAAAAGACACATTAGTTGCTGCCAGAACATTTTGCATATCCCCCTTTAATGAGGATAACGGAAAAGCGATGTACGCCGGTGGGTTTGATTGTAACGGCATTGCCTTTTCTAAGGCCGCCTGGATTTATCGTGGAAAGTTTTGATACAATATGTATAATCAATGAAGGGAAATTAGATTACGAAAGGCCGGTAAGAATTCCAAATTGCCAATATTCAAAGGCTATTAGATTACAATTTTAACTAAAATCAATTTACTCTATGAGACACATTTACATTTTATGGTGCTTAGTTTTTATTTTTATCAGTTGTAAAAAAACGGAAACAGCCACACCTGATTTACCGGCAACCTATTTGCTTACCGTTAGCAACGGTACTGGATCTGGTATTTACAATGCCGGAGACACAGGCTACATTTTCTCCAACAACAGCAATGCCAACCAAATATTTGATAAGTGGACAGGTGATATCAGTTCTTTACAAAACCCTAATGAATGGAGAACAATATTTAAAATGCCAACTGCGAATATTACGGTTACGGCTACTTATAAAACTATAACACCTATTACTTTTACGAATACCATAATTAATGGCAGCCAGGTTTACTATCATATTCCTGCTAGTTACCGTGGAATTATTTTACCCTTTCATGGTGCTGGTGGCAGCGCAACAGGCTGGACAGCCACTAATTTAGAAAACCTGGAATTTTGCAAATATGCTGCAAATAACGGCTACGCTTTGGTGATTACCGAAAGTAAAGACAGGGTAAACAAAAGATGGGATGTCACTGCTACAAGCGTAGACATTGCCAACATTGATATTATTTTAAACAGCCTGCAAACCGGTGGTGTTACTGCAGCAGGCAAACCACTCTATGGTGTGGGTATGAGCCAGGGTAGTGGCTTTTGCAGTATCATAACCGCCTTAAAGAATTATAAAGCAGGCGCACTGTATTGCCTTGGTGGTATTGACCAGGTGTTTGATCAATCAACAGCACCTATTATCTGGAATATGGCTGCAAAAGACTTAACCGAGGATCCAAACCGGCTCATTACTGCAAAAGCCAATTACGACAAATTAGCGGCAAGAGGCATTGGTTCAGCTTTTATTATAAATGGCCCTACACCTCTGTATGCGACAAGATTTACCATTGCACCAAATATTAGTATAACCGCATCTACGGAAATTTATAATGGCCTAAAAGCTGCGGGTTATCTTGATGCAAAAGGTTTTTTAAATATTGACCCTAGAGTAAGCAATGCCTGGCTGGCTGCAATACCGCCAACATATCAAACATCAGATTATATTGGAAATATAGAAGACCAGTTGTTTGTATGCTACGCTCAACATAAACTATTTAAAGATGCAAATTACAGAACGATTGAATTTTTTAACAGGTATTAATCCCTATTAAAAAGCGTCAGACGTCGTCTTTTATATAGTGTATTGCTATTGTTCTTTTTTTAGCGTATTCATTACCTGTTCTTTGTACATTCTTCCGATGGTAAACTCCATTTTACTTTTGAGCGTTACAGAAGTAGAATTGAAGGCACCAATTTTAGCCAATGGAACGATGAATGATTTGTGTATCCTGATAAACCCATCCGGTAATACATTTTCGATATAGTTAGTAAGTGAATCGAGTACCAGTATGGTTTTTTCAGTCGTTACTATTTTTACGTACTCGCCGCTACCCTCAATCCAGTTAATATCAGCGGTATCAATCTTAGCAATTTTATAATCTGCCTTTACCATCAGATAGCGTTTATCTGCAATCGCCTTTGAATCATTTATTTTGTAATGGTAGTATTCGCTTGCTTTTTCAACCGACTTCTTAAATCGTTCAAAAGAAACCGGTTTAACCAGGTAATCGATTACATCCAGCTCATATGCTTTTACCGCATACTCCGGGTTGGCGGTTATAAAAATACACATTGGTTTTTGGGGCAGTCTTTTTAATACATCAATTCCGCTCATCATAGGCATTTGAACGTCAAGCAGTAAAATATCTGTCCTATTTTCCTTAAGGTATTCGAAGGCTTCCAAAGCTTTTGTAAAGGTTGATACTACTTCAATTGTAGCCACGTTACGGCAGTACTCCCTTATCAGTTGAATGGCAGGAAACTCATCATCGACTATAACCGTTTTTAATTTCATAAAAAAGGAATTGTGAGTTTTACATAAAAAGTATTGTCATCTTTTACCACATCAAACGAGTGTTTATCAGGGTAGTTTAACAGCAGCCGCTTAGAAATATTTTGCAAACCTATGCCTCCATACTGGCCAATTGTCTCATTTAGCTGCATATTGGAATTGATGCAGCTAAAAATAAGCTGATCTTCAGTTTCTTCTATGGTAATACGAATAAATGAATTTTCCCTTATACCAATGCCGGAATGTTTAAAGGCATTTTCTACCAAGCTCATTAATAACAACGGCTCAATTTCTTTATCACTGTTTTTGATAACCGCATTGAAGGATATATTCGGCGTATCCTGAAATTTTAAGGCAAATAAACCGATATAAGATTGGATGGTCTCCATTTCTCTTTTAACCGGAATTTTTGCACCATTGCTTTCATACAAAAAATATTTTAGTATTTCTGAAAGCTTTAGCACAGCGCCTGGTGTTTGGGCTGAGTTGGTGATTGCAAAAGAATAAATGTTATTGAGAGCGTTTAGTAAAAAATGGGGACTAATCTGGGATTTAAGATAATTCAATTCGCTCTTTAAAAATTGGTTTTGTGTTGCCTGGTATTTTCTTTCGTATTCATATTTGTCTTTGGCCACTTTCATTAATGAACTGATCAACGCTATAATCAATTCAGATATAACAATGATGGCAACCTGCAAGTTGGCAGAAATATTGACTCTACTTACCTGCATAAAATCGAACACATTGTTTTTTAAATATACTCGAAATGCAGTGATAACAGCTATTAAAAGAAATAATAAAAGATAAAATTGTATGTACTTTTTTTTTTCAAAAAAATGAGGTACCAGGTAAAGGTAACAACTATAAAACAAGACGGCATTCAACAATAACAAAATAGTGGCCCTTATCATACTGCTGCCCAACGGAGCTGTCTGGCTAAATGAATAGATTGATAGAAATGCGAAAGATATCCAAAATACAATCTGCAGGTTGCTGATGACCGAAAGCTGTTTTCTTCTTGCCATGATAATAATTACTGTGTACAAATGTAACGACAATTGGTACTGCGGCTGGTAAAAAAAAACGCTGTTGAAAGATAAAATAATGCAGTTGGCTGAATTTATTGATATATCCCTTAAACCTTTTTAAAATTTGTAGTCAGAATACCAAACACTTTAAACAACTAATAAAATGAACAGGCAATTTTGGGAATCCTATCTTATACACAACATGGTACAATTTGGGCGCTACTTTGTATTTGCCGGCCTGGCCTACCTAGTATTTTATATCCTGTACAAAAATAAGTGGATTGACAAAAAAATTCAGAAACACTTTCCGGACAATCGACAGATTAAAAGGGAGATAAGAGATTCACTTGTTTCAATTTTTATTTTTTCACTTGTGTTCATAGTAATTGTCGCTGCAACCAATGCCGGCCGTACAAAGATATACAAAGACTTTAGCTACATAAGCATCTGGTATTTCTTGTTAAGTATTCCTTTACTTGTTTTTTGGCACGATACCTGGTTTTATTGGACACACCGGCTGATGCACCAACCCAAATTATTTAAGATTGTACATAAGCAGCATCACCTTAGCCACAACCCCACACCCTGGACGGCCTTTGCCTTTCATCCCATAGAAGCCTTTGCTGAAGCCGGTTTTGTATTTATCGTATTCCTGGTGCCTGTTCACCCGGTATGCCTACTCATCGTAATAACCTGGCAAATGCTCTTTAATGTATATGGCCATATGGGGTATGAATTTATGCCGCTATGGGTACACCATTCGTGGATAGGCAGACTGTTTAATACGTCCACGCACCACAACATGCACCACCGCCTTACAAAAGGAAACTATGGATTGTATTTTAATTTCTGGGATACCATCATGCATACCAATCATCCTGATTATGAAAACCAGTATCGAAAAAATGCGCAAACAAAATGAAGAAAATATGAAAACAGCAATTGCAATATTATTATTCCTTTCCCCTATTGTTGTCGCTGCAACCGGACCGGATGATATTGTAGGCGTATGGCTTACCGACAACGATGAATCCAAAGTACAGATTTACAAGGAGGGTAACGCATATTTTGGAAAAATCATATGGTTAAAAGAACCCAATGATAAAAATGGACATCCGAAAAAAGACAAAAATAATCCAGATGCTTCAAAAAGAAGCAATCCTGCTATCGGCATTTTTATCTTGAAAAATGTGCAATACAAAAATGGCAAATGGGAAGGTACTATCTATGGCCCAAAGCGGGGCAAAGAAGCGGACTGTGTATTGCAACTAAAAGGAAATGATGTATTGGAAGGAACAGCCTTCTACGGCTTTATGAGTGGCAGCAAAACCTGGACAAGGGTAAAGTAAAGCTTTTAGTCAAACGAAACATAATTAATCATGGAACATATCATGGAGTTTAACGTAGGGCCATACAGGATGTATATATTATTTTTCCTGGCGGCATTGATAACCGCAGAAATAATCTGGTGCTGGCGCAATGATAAAAAAAATTATGTGCTTAAGGAAACCGCCACCAATATTTCTATCTTTATCGGCTTTCAGTTGTCTAAATATTTATTTGCAGCGTATCAATTGTGGTTGCTCACCTTCTTCTTTAAGGCGTCTTTATTTCAGTTTAAAGAAACAGCTTTTACTTTTGTCATTACCTTTATTTTGATTGATTTTTTGTATTACTGGTATCACCGTATTTCTCATATGGTAAAAATATTCTGGGCTTTTCACCTGGTGCATCATTCCAGTTTGTTAATGAACCTTACCACTTCTTACCGACTTAACTGGTTTGGCGCTTTAACCACTCCTTTATTTTTTATTCCGGCTGCCCTGCTTGGCCTTCCTCCAAATTTTATTTCTGTGACTTTCGCCATTAACCTAATGTATCAATTTGTATTGCACACAGAAGCTATCGGGAAACTGGGTTTTCTTGAAGGAATCATTAATACTCCCTCTGCGCACAGGGTACACCACGGTAGTAATAAAATTTATTTAGATAAAAACTTTGGAGGTTTCCTAATGATTTGGGATAAATTCTTTGGAACTTACATTGATGAAACGGAAAGGGTAAGATACGGCATAACTAGCGGCTTTGTAAGCTACAATCCGCTCAAGCTTATCTTTCATGGATTTATTGATTTGTTCAAAGGGAAGATGGATTATAAGGGTTGATAAGTTAAGCGATATTTAAGAAATACGGCCCGGCATCTAGTTGCCGGTTTTTTAATTTCTATGTATAGATAATCAGGCCATTTAGAAAAGACCAGCCAGCATCTAAAGAATATACTGAAACGAAATATGTTTTCCTAAATACCAAATGCTGTTCGATATTGTTCTGTTGCTTTTGATTGAATACATTTCATTAGCCTCTTTACAGTTTGCAATTTTACATTATCAACTAATTTTAATAATATCTAAAAATGAAAAAATGAAAAAACAAACGTCAATCCCCACAATGAAGAAATTATTTTTCAACTTTCTGGCAATGGTAACCATCGGTTGCTTCAGTGTGTCTGCACAGGACACAGCTATGATTAAAATTGATAAGGACAAAGCAAAACATGCTTACCAGACGAACAGCGACGGACGAAGAGCAACTGGCGCCTCAAATTCTTCAACAAGGCAAACCACGTTTACACAAAATCAACCTGCCCGCCGGCAAAAAGTGCAGCAAAACAAACAGGAGCGCACAGTGGCTATGAGTGATGGCGCGGTAACTTCAAAAGAAGCCCAAACACTTTATGAAAACAACAGCACTGAAAGAAGGACAAATGCACAAAACGCATCACCTTCCCGCAAGCAGGCTCTTAGAACAAACAGTGCCGGCAGAAGGACACAGTTAAGGGCCGCTTCTACCAACCGCAGGGCCGCAGTGATTCATTAATTTATGCAAGGCATAAAGAGAAATAACATCAAAAGCCCCCTTAAACCGGGGCTTTTTTGTTATGCAAATGCAGGCGCACAGCCGACTTTGCCAAATGATACAACGGATTCTATCGATGCTGAAAAATCCGCTTTGCAGATCTCAAAAAATACGGGTACAGAGTGTCAGCAGTGGAGAACGCAACGAAGCAGGCGTAACAATGGCCTGAGCAGCACTTATCAAAATTTGTGACCTGGTTTAATGAATATTGACTTATCACTTCCCGTAATGGTTAGCATTAAACTTTTTTCAGGGTGGCCTCATTTATAAATACGCCTTTCCACAAAAGCTAAATGAGGAAAACAGCAATGATACTAATCCTTCCAGTTATTTAAGTATCGCTTTAGACTATACCATTCAAAATAGAAGAGTCGTTCAATGGAAAATGAATGCTATTCATTGAAAGGAACTATAGCATATTTAAACTTTTTGTTTACTTCGCATCTATACTCAATAACCTAAAAATTAAATTATGAAACCCATCAAATCTCTCAGTTTATTAATCATGTTTACCGGCTTTCTCGTTCTGATGATCTCCTGCAAAAAAGAAAATGACAACAGTACCGTTATGACAGAAGAAGAAGCCGCAGAAGTAATTAGCTTATCGGTAAGTGGCAGTACAGAGGGTTTTGCCACCCAAACGACAGAAATTGCTGCTAGGGCAAATACTTATGGTAATGTTTGTAGTTACAACAAAGACAGCACCGTTATCAAAATAAATACTGCCGGTACTTATACCTGGAATTACACCTTCAAGTGGCAATGGAGCGTTTTTTGTACTGGTGTAGTACCCAATAGTATGAATGCCAACTATAGCATGAAGGGGATGTACAGTGCACCCAGAATGAGTTCAAGCGATAGTGCAATAGCCAACCTGGCCGTTACTAATTTAATAAGCGGGAGTCAATACACATTCAACGGAACGTATACAAGAGATGGCAGTCAGGTATCTAAAATCCGCAATAGAAACAGCTTTACAAGTAAAATTACCCTTGGCCTCAACAATGTAAAAGTCAATAAAACTACCGGTAGGATAGATGAAGGTAATGCCAGTGTTTCTATCGCCGGCTCAACTACCGGTGGAAACAGTTTTGCCTATAACGGCATAGTAACCTTTTTGGGTAACCAATCAGCTACAATTTCTTTAAACAACGGAGCGGTTTATAATGTAAATTGGTAGTCAATTGTCGACAGTTAATTATTTTTTACTAACACGCATCCAATCTTTGTATAAAAAAGCACATCATTAAATATACTTTCATGAGTAAATATACTACTGATCACTTTATTGCAATACTTAGCACAGTCCTTGGTCAGGGTTTCTTTACCAGTAATACCGGCGAAGACTGGAATAGTGCTACGAGATAGACATTGGCCTTGGGAACGAGTACTTTCAATTACCCTGTAGCAGGGGATTCCGTAATTATTCAGAATGCCCATTCCATACAGGTCGTTAGTAACACTCAGAGCGCCGGGCAACAAAGAGGACAAATCAGTATTTGCTAGTTTGTCCTCTTTTCGTTTTCGCCGAAACCACCTCTCAATTTTTTATGTTTTTTTTTATTGTAGTTGTACGATCAAATTTTAGCCCACAAATACTTCAGCCTGTCCATCACCATCTGAGCTAATACAATACCAGCTTCCTTTTTTTGTTCAGCAGTTACATTGGAAAATTGCCCTTTAAAATTGATATCAAGTATATATTTACCCAAATGAAACTTAAGGCCACACTCATCTTTGCCGGAAAAGAAACCTGTATCTTGTAAAACAACTACACTTGCAGGCTTTTCATCCCATAAATCTCTACTGGCCAAGTAGGCATTTTTATAACTACTCAAAGCATTTTTACTGCTTCCTAAATCTGTTAAACCAATGCTAATACCTGCTTCATCGTCATCACTTTTAAAAATGTACCTGCATCCGGTTTTTACACCTGCGGTTGGCCATGCCTCCACACTTTTCAATGGAATAGTGAACGGGGCATTAGACGCCACATCGTTACCGGGCATCACTTCGCACATAATAAACTTGGTTTGTCCGGGTGCTGTAGGAGCCAGAGATTTGGGCCTGGGTTTGGTTTGAGAGAAGCCATTGGCTATCGATAATATCAGCAAAAAACAGACGTTAACTAGCCAATTCGGCGGGGAGCTGCAATGGCTGGTCAGAAAAATTTTTAATTCCCTCATGATGTAAATTTTATTCGCTACAATTTTTATTTCCAAAAAATTATTTATCGATCAATACCTTCAATTTTTCTACCGGGAAATTTTCTTCCAGTTCTTTGGCAAATTTAAGGCTTGGCGGGTTCTGGCAACAACTCCAATACGCCGCCACATATCTCCGACTGCTGACCGTAATACTATGCAAGATTTTTTTTGTTTTGACTAAGCTGTCTAAAACAGGTATTATAAGCCAATACGGGCAACCACAAATAATATTTCTTCTTCATTATTATTATTGAGGGTACACTTTTACATTTTTGTTAAGTGGTTTTTCTTGTGGGGTTAGGATATTTTTTAATGGTCCTTCATTAAACGACCAGCCAGAATTTATGCCCAGCCTGGATTCAAACTCCACTTTTTGCTCCGCTAACTTTTTTGTAAATCCTAACTTTTCTCCAGCTTCAAAATTTACAACGGCAGAAGCACCAGCCCGGTTGATGATACCGCCATCGGTAATAGCTCCCGTGTTGTCAATATTTAAAAAAGCAGACATACTTATGCCTGCCTCGGCACCGGCGCCTAGTCCCGCAAAACCCCCGCCTACACCTACATATACACCTACGCCTACACTAAGCGTCGTTTGACGGGTGGTAAAATTTCTTTCTATCTTTCCTATTAACCCTTCGCCACCTTCAATAGAAAATTTTTCGCAGTCTAAAGTCAATTTGCCCACTCCAAACTTCGCATGAAATTCAATATCGCAATCATACGTTTTAAGAACGCTGTCTTTTGCATTTTGTGTAATCTCCTTCTCAGTTATGCAGGGTTCAAGTATTATTGTTTTTGCCATTTCTGCTATGGCACCAAGGTATAAGCCGGCCCAATTATAATAACGGATATAGGCTTCATCAGTGCTACTGGCAGCCAATGGTTCCCAATACAATAAATCATTTAAATACTTTCTTTGGAAGGCCAGGTTTTTATTCTGCCAATCTGCATTTAAGTTAGCAAACAATTCCAGGTATTTATTTCTTAACGCATTTAATTTAATACAATAGCTGGGATCATTGCAGCAGGAGACATCACCTTCACCACAACACTTATCATCTACATTATCAAAAGATTTTTTTAGTGCTTCATAGTCTGCCTCATATTGTTTGTACAAACTATTGTATTGCAGGCGGTTTTGGGTATCAAACTTTTTTAGTTCCAGTAACTCTTCTCTGTATTCATTTGTTGTTTCCGCCGCCACTATGCCTGCCATCACCTGGAAAGGCCGTACCACCGGCTGTTTGTTATTGATCTTCTCTAATATCTGTTTATTATATGCCTCCGGCGAAAAAGATGAGAGGTTCTTTTCTCTTTCCTTTTTCAATGCGTCCATTTTCCTTTTGGCATTGTTTATCATTATTATAAATGCGTCCTGTTCGGCTTGTACTGCTTTTGCTTCACCTACATTTGTACATAGCCGGGGCAACTTGTATTTATACTGATTAAAATATTCCGGAAATTTTATTTTCGGGCCGATCAATTTTTTTATTTTATAACTGTTTTTATCAGTCTTATCAATCGATCTTAGTGCCTGGTATGCGCTGACACTAAATCCACCGCGGATAGCATTTTCAAAATAAATTTTTGCTTTTGCTTTATTACCCTTAGCCAATTCGATTTGACCGGCGGTATTATTTGCTTCAGGGTGCTGTGGCGACAGCCGCACACAGGTATTTAAATAAGTAGTTGCAGAATCTATCATACCTAATACACAATAAGCCTGCGCAATATTATTGACGGCAATACTATTCTTTGGATCGTTTTGTATGGTTGTTTTTAAAATAGGAATGGCTTTATCGCTAAGGCCACTCATATCTAAAATAGCACCTGCATTGGTAAGCAGCAAGCCATCATCCGGTTTACCGATGGCCGCTTCCGTAATAAGCAAAACGGCTTCTGCGTATTTACTATTTTGAAAAGCAAACCAGGCTGCCCCTTCCATTTTCAAAGGATCGTTACCCAAGTCATTGGCGATGGCTTTGGCATTGCTTACCATGGCTGGAGGTAAGTTTTTACTCAACTGCCCATGAAGATTCTTTATGTAGATCGCCAGTTCAGGCAATGAAAGCGTTTTTTTGGGTAAGGAATATATCTTCAAAATATCCGGCTTGGGTAACTGCATATTTGTAATAGCTGTGCCTGGAGCATTTACCTGTGGTCGTGTACCGGTTTGTTTTACGCTTCCATTCTTCAATGTATTGTTCATAGAATCTGCTCTTTTCTGAATAATTGTCAGTTGAGCTTTCAATTGGTCGAGTTTTTCTTTGTCCGGCTGTGCAATTGTAACAAGGCCGTTAACAAGAATAATACAGAAAACAATCACTTTTCTCATTGTTTAGTTTTTCATACTTCATATAATAACCAGCAACCTTGCTATTCAATCGCAAAAGCATACACGATATAGTTTGTATTCTTACCATCATAATTATTTCCTTGCATCATACTGCTTACAAAAGCATATTCTCCTTTCTCCAGTTTATTTTCAGGTACTATTTGTGTAATGCCTTCTTTTAATTGTTTACTGCTGGTGGTAATTTTTGTGTCGGTGGTTTTGCCTGTACCTGCCAACGAGGGTTTATAATCACCTTGCACAGCTACCCGCTTGCCGTTTTTTATTTCCAGCCTGTACAACATGATGGTCATACCCATATCCATCGCCAGCATCCCGGTTCCTTGCTGAATTACAAAAAAAGCACTGTCTGCACTTAATCGCACAGGCGATTTTTCACCTTCCATTTCATACGTAAAACTTATACCCCCGAAACCGCCCAATTTCTTTTTTTGCTTTCTGATTGCGCCTGTGGATTCCAGATCACTTTGCTTTTCTGTTGAAGGATGATAAAGTTTTACCTCGCTGGATGGGGCTTTTCCGTAGCTGGCTATATCCTGTGCCTTTATGTGTAAAGAAAAAAATAGACCAATCAGAACCAGTAGTTTTTTCATTCGCTAAATTTTTGTGTTATAAATATATCTTAATTAATTATCTGGTAATGGTCTGATAAGTACCTGGTATTCGTTTATACCGGCCTGAATTGCCCAATAATCTTCTGTTTGCGCCATACAGACAAATTTTTATACTTGCCTGCTTTTACAATACAGCCAGCAAATGTAAAATTTCATTTTTCCGGATTAAAAAACAATCCCGTAATAGTGGTAAAAAGACATCCCGGGAAACCGGGATTTTTATAAAGCTTTTGGAAATGTGGCAATAAAAAAATATTCAATCAAGGGTAGATTGTTTAATAGGTAAATTGAATACGAATCGACACCATGGAAAAGCACATTGCTACCTGTTGGTTGCACTGTTTAGTCTAGTAGGCCGACAATGTTTTAATCTTATCCATCGTATAAGAAACCGCTACTTCCATAGGATGCACCATATCGTTGTTTAGCTGTTGCAAAACCGCGGTATCCGGATCGCCATTATGAACAAAATATCGGAACCGGGAGGTATATACCGCACCCGGATTTATAAAAAACCGGTTAGTAGCCGCAGGTGCAAACCCCCAATAAGGCATTACTGGGTGGACCCTTACAGGTTGCGGATAATTATAGTTTTCAGGGAAACCAAATACCGTGACTCCACTCGTTTTTCCATCAATCAACCCGGATGCAGATACATAGGCGGCCCGTTTGCCATCTGCGCTGGAAAGGCTATTGCCCGAATCGGTGAGAATATTCCATTTGCTTTTATAGTGCAGTGAATCTGCATCGTTCCATTGCCTGCTCCCCCTGAAAGCAATACTCCCGTAATGGTATTTGTTAAGGTATAACGTATCGTTCGTGATGTTTTGCTGCGTTGATTGTAAGTCAAACAAAAAATAATCACTAAACGGGTAAACAGTAATAGTCCACCACTCGTTTATTATTCCACCAAATTTATAGCTGTATTGCTGCAGCCGCAGTTTAATGACCGATATCAATGCACCCGTCTCCACACTTTCTACCTTAACATGTTTTACATTGGCCGTTTGTAGTTGTTGGTTCCAAAAATCATGAGGCAATCCCTTAAATAATGTATTTACCCATGCCATCATAATACCGTGCTGATGAGCATGGCCTACCGGGAAATCATCTGTCTCGATATTGCCTGCCGGACTATATAGCGGATGAATAAATCCGCTGCGGGCATAGTAAGCCGGCAAGTTACCGGGTGGTGGAACTATTGATGTATGGTAGAAAAAAACTTTCCTGCCCTTCACTTTTACTAACAACCCTCCTGGTTGCGTTTCTACGGTAACAGGATTTACAATTTTAGCTGGTTTACGTTTAGTGAGCAGATAGATGGCCATTTCGCCTGGCTGTAAATGATCAGGCAGAATAAACAGTATACGGTTACTATCTATCTGCTGCACCGGCGCAGCCGCTTTGGTTGTTATATTTACTACTTCGTAAGCAGCCCTGGCTATAAGGTGCTTTTGCAAGGTAGCTACTACAATATTTTTGCTTCTTACAAATCCGTTGGCATTCACTGTTATATACACCTGTTGCGCAGTAGTAATCTGTTGTGCAAAAAGTAACAATAGGAAAACCATCCGTTTCATACGTTTTTATTTTGCATCATCTAATAACGAAAAAATACTCGCGTTTTTTACCTGCTGCTGGATTTATCATTCAGTGTTCTTAGCTCAAAAGCAGCTTTGCGGGAAATTATATTTTATTAAATATTGTTCCTATATACAATATGCCCAGCTTATCCACCTATTGATTATTGAATAATATATTTCATCAAAACAAAACTCCTGGATTCAGCTAATGTAAATGGCAGCCTGCCTTCCTTATCGACCGTTGCATAATATGGCCTTGCATTTCCTGTCAATGGTGTTAACAGTAGTTTTGTACCTGCGGCAAGCCACGTATTTAGTAGTTTTTTTGACTCCGCGTTATTCTCCCGGAAGATAATGAAGTATCCATCCTTTTCCTTCATGCTCTGAAAACCCGTCCAGCTAAATCCGGTTGGCTCGTCTCCTATAGGGAATATCCGGCCCTTATGTAAATCGGCACTGATGGATTTGTATTTATCAATCAGTTTTGCCGTACTGAATGCTTCCGGTGGCAAACCTGTTGCTTCCATCCACGATAATGGTTGTGCCGCCATGGTTATGGCGAATAAATAATCAAAGGAATAGTTGGCTGGTGCCAGGATATCATCAGCTGGGTATTTTGCGGCGTTCCGCCATTTATTTAAAAACTCGATTTGCAGCCGCTGTGCAGGAATGTATCTTGATAATTGCCAGAGATTACGCAGGGTAAAATGCGGATAATAATTTGTCCAGTCGGTATAACGGTTTTCCAAAAATAAATTGCCGTACGTGTGCATATAGTTGTAACCAAAGCGTCTTCCTGCTGTTACATCCAGGTTAAATACCGCATTATAGTTAGTGGCTTCCGTTACTTTATCCAGAAATTTTCTGAAATTAATGTCTGCCTTTTTATCAGGAATCTGCACACCGTCAATTTTCCACATGGTGATACCATACTTTTTGTACTGGGCAATCAATACATCCGCATCTTTCTCCCAATTTTTAAAACTGCTGTCGGTACTGGGATTAAACCATAAGGTAATTCGAATACCTGCCTTTTTTGCTTTTGCTAAAACAGGTTCTAATCCATTGGGGAATTTATTTTTATTGATATCCCAGTAATGCGGATTGCTCCAGATATTTGCGAGGCTTCCACCTAATGCGGAATTGCTGCTTAACCCGGTTTGCCATCCATCATCTATCTGGTAATGCGTAACTCCGAACTTAGCCGCGGCATCCAGTTCTGTTAAAATAAATGCTTCATTAATCCGGCTATCCCTATTACGGTCACCCCAGGTATTGGATAAAATCATGGCATCCCTTTCTTCTTTGTAAACACGCTGTTGTTCCTGGTACTTCCGTAAGGATTGAAGTAAACCAATTTCTCCGCCGCCTTCATCAATACCCACCACTATACTATAGCCCCTTACCCATTCGGTTTCGCTGATATCTTTTGGGCCAATACCCAGACCAGCTACTTTTATTTCATCTCTTACGGTGGTAAAATCAAACCCCTGGTATTGCAACTGGATACTGGAAACAGGGGCCTCCTTTAAAACATAAAACCCCTCATTGGTCAATTGATTTCTTGCAAATAGCAAATTGCCCCGCAATTTATTTTCCCTGGCATACATCAGCCTTGGATATTCCTGAACCAAATTATTGTTATAGTCGGACGCATCGTAAAACTCCACCGCTTTTACCTGCCAGTGGGTACCGGTTATAGGCAATCGTTCGCTAAACAAAATTTTGCCTTCCGCTGCTTTTTTAGCGTTTTCATCCTCTATGTTTTTAAGGGTCTCTAATTCGGCGAAATAACTTACCCAATCGCCGGCTGTTCCTTTTACATAATAATCGCAAACAATGGCCGGACAATTATTATATATTCTGAAAACTCTTTTGATAGTAATGGTGCCGGTAGTAACCATTACTTCAGCATTTACATTTTCGTAGCTGGCATTGTTAGCCGCTACATTGTACGTCCTGAAAGTACCATTCGTTGCTTTGGCAGTTATACCCGGGAAAAAAAAATCTGCTTTACCAGCGGTGGTGTTACCAGTCGTAAACTTGCCGGTTATTTTGTTGTAAATGCCGGTGCTTTGCAATGCACCGTTGTTCCAGAGAAAAGTTCTTTTAATTTTTGTATTCTCCAGTGTGAGTGTATCATTTTGTAATACGGCCCTGCATTGAATCAATTGTGAAAATACATCCTGCTGAAAAAAAAGAAAACAGATGAAAAGAAGCGACTGGCATTTAGCCTTTTTTGTGTTCATAAAAGATGAGAATTTTGGCACCAGTAAAAGAATGTTGCTTTTATATACTGACTTTAACGATTGTATCACCCATGTTCCAATTAAAATAAAGTCCTGTACAATAATACAAAATGGCCTGCTCAAATAACATAAACGGCAAATAATTATATTGACTTTTTACTTCCGGCAACTATTTTTCTATCTTGAATATGTTCCGTAAATTCACGAAATCGTTGATTGCCCTGCAATCTGCCCACCTGGAATTTTATACTAAATTTTCTTTATCATGAATTCACGCCGCGATTTTATACAAAAATTAACCGCTTCTGCTATAGCTTTCCCGTTTCTTCCGTTTCATGAAACGGAGAATAATCCTCCGCTAACCGGAGCGCCTTATGACGGCCCCGTACTCCGTGTCGCTATAATGGGACTGGGTAGCTATGGAACCCGTGTGGCAGAAGCCATGCAGGAATGTAAGATGGCCAGGCTGGTAGGCGTAATCAGCGGCACGCCTGCCAAGATAGAAGCCTGGAAAAGCAAGTATGATATCCCTGCAAAAAACTGTTATAATTACGAAACCTTCGATAGCATAAAAGACAATCCCGACATAGACGCTGTATATATAATAACTCCCAACGGGCTTCACCACGATCATACACTCCGCACCGCTAAGGCTGGCAAGCATGTGATATGCGAAAAACCAATGGCACTTAATGCCGGTGATGCAAGGGAAATGATAGATGCCTGCAGGAAAGCCAATGTAAAATTACTGATCGGATACCGGATGCACTTCGAGCCAAAAACGCTGGAGATCGTACGGATGCGCAAAGAAGGAGAGCTGGGGAAAATATTGTTTTTCCAGGGACTGAGTGGATTTAAAATAGGTAATCCCGGTCAATGGCGGCTTACTAAAAAACTGGCCGGTGGTGGTGCTCTTATGGACATCGGTATTTATTCCATTAATGGTGCCCGTTATATGGTGGGAGAAGAGCCGGTGTGGGTAACCGCACAGGAAACCAAGACCAATCCCGAAAAGTTTAAACAGGACGTAGATGAAACCATCCAGTTCCAGTTGGGATTTCCCGGCGGCGCAGTGGCTTCCTGCCTTTCGACATATAACATGAATTATCTCGACCGGTTCTTTGTATCGGGGGATAATGGCTTTGCCGAGCTGATGCCATCCACGGGCTACGGTCCCATCAAAGGGCGAACCCATAAAGGTGAATTGACCCAGCCTCATATAACTCACCAGACCATACAAATGGAAGAAATGGCTGGCATCATCTTAAACGGCAAGCAACCGGTAGTACCCGTTGATGGCGAAGAAGGATTAAAGGATATGGTTATTATAGATGCCATCTACCAGGCTATCAAAACGGGTAAGAAGGTGAATATATAACTACAGCTATTTTACCAGGAAATCTGCCTTGTCGGATATCGCGTGTATCGTTTCGGACAGTAAATCGCCCCGGTATGGTTCTATGGATGTATAACTGCTTTCATGCACATCCTTATAGGGCCTGTTGGACGCCAGGTTGTAAGCAGTTATAATGGACCAGCGTGGCTTGTCGGAAAGGTTGGCCGCCGAAGCGTGCAACGTATTACAATGAAAGAAAGCCGTATCCCCCGGTTCCATTTCCAGGTAATCGAGCGGCATTACTTTTAATGCTTCGGTTACTTTTTCCATCTCTGCTCCCACCTGCTCACCGGAGAAGCCATGCTCTACCCTTCCCATTTTATGCGAGCCGCGTATCATCTGCAGGCAACCGTTTTCTTTTGTGGCCGCGGTAAGCGCGGTAAGCACGCTCAGCATCTCCGGGAACAGGAAGCCGTTATTTTTATACCAGTAACCATAGTCCTGGTGCCACTCCCAGGCTCCGCCGGATTTCGGTTCTTTCTGCATCAGCTTCGAATGATAATGCGCGGCACTGCCACCCAGTATTTTTTCCACTGCCGATACGATTCGTTCAGAACGGGCGAATTTACTGTACAGGCTTTCGTCCAGTGAGTACCACAATGCCAGTTTGGTTTTTAAACCGGAAGCATCCACCCTGTCGAAACTGTTTTTGCTCATGGTATCGTCTTCCAATGCAATTTTATGCAGCAGGTCCACTTCCTGCCGGGAAAAGAAATTACGTACTACCACGTATCCGTCGCGGTGATAAGTATCGAGGTGTTCTGTTGTAAATGCCATTATAGTTAATTTAAATGTTTCAGTATACGTGCTATCTGTTTTGCTGTTCCATTTGTTCCCTGTATTGCTTCCAAACCCTTATAGTATTATAAACAAGCTGGTATTTGTCTCCCTTTATATCGTAACACTGAACGCCTACGGGTACTTTCAGCTTGAGGTCGTTCAGGCAATATTTTAGTAGTCCATAGGTATCATAACTGCCCGTTCCCAGGGGTAAAATATAATCGTTCCACATATTGGCCTTCGTGGTTATCACATCATTTGCACCGCATACGGTAATCATTTTCAAATGGGGCTTCAGCACTTTAAGATGTGCTTTTAATCCATTCCTTTCAGAAGCAGTAGTAGTGGCCAGCCAGTGACATAAGTTAAATGTTAAGCCGAGGTTCTTTTTCCGGGCATCTGTTATCAGTTGCAGCGCGTGATCGGTGCGCTCCACATAAAAACCTGCATGAGGATAGATGGCCACCTGTAGTCCTGCCTCCTTTGCCCAGTCTGCCACCTGTCGCACCAACCGCACTACCAGCGTATCGGCAAGATGCGAACCCACCGGAAACCGGGCATTGCTTAGAACAAAGGGTGCTATAATTGTTTGGGTGCCTTTAAGCTGGTGAATGTATTCCTTTACCCGGGTATCCATGTAAGGTTCGTTCAACGTTATTTTTACATAAAAATAGGAAGCCCGGAAGCGGTACTTATCGAGTGCCGCTTTCATGCCTTCAAAACTCTCCACGTTGTTGATTTCAATGGCATCATAACCGGCTTCTTTAATAAGAGCTACCTGTTTATCGAATGTGTTATAAGTGGAGTCTCCCCGGATTATGTTGTGCAGGGGGAAAAAATCATTGGTTATCTTTTGGGAAAAAGAAGAAGTGGTATAAAAAACGATCAGCAATGCAGTTAATAACGTTTTCATTCTTTGAAAGAATATTTAGTTAAACGATCCATTCCTTTCGGACAACAGGGGCTGCTAATAAGGCGTTAGCGGCATTATTGCCATTAAAGGATTCCTTTTCCGGGTTCCACTGCAGCTTACCGCCGGTAATGCAGGCGATAAGTCCTATCTGTGAAAGTGAAATAGTACGGTGCCCTACCTCGATGGGTTCCAGCGTAGGCCGGTTTTCTTTAATGGCTTGTATAAAATCTTCTTTATCCCAAAGGGTGTGGGATAAATCCAGTTCTCCCGTAGCAGCCCTGGCATCGGATATAAGGGGACTGCTGGCCGTAATGATACCCGGGTAGCCGCTTACCGTTATCCATCCTTCTGAACCGATGTATTTAATAGATGGTTTACTGGTGGGCGACTGTTCACAAACGATTTCCACACCGTTCGCATAGCGGAAAGATACCTGGAAATTAATCATGGTATTCCAGAGACTTTGAGGAAATTCCCCCTTGCCAGACACTTCAACGGGACCGGTGTATTCCGAATTATTAGCCCATTGCGCCATATCGAAATAATGAGCCCCCCAGTTCGCGATCATGCCCTGTGCGTAGTTGTCGACTCTCATCCAGCCTGGTCTCTTCAAAACGTCAAAAGGTGTATGTACCCGCTGATCAGTGTACGGTGCATATTGCGCAGGACCCAGCCATAGATCATAGTTCAGCTCTTTGGGAACCGGCATATCGGGTTGGGGTGGCACTGGCAAAGGGTCTGAAGGAAATACAATCTCTATCTTTTTCAATGCTCCGATCCGCCCGTTACGAACGCACTCCACCGCAAAATTCTGCGGCCTTACGGAGCGGAATTCGCTGTCGGTCCTGTTTATAACCCGGTGTTTTTTTATGGCATCCACCAGGCTTCTGCCCTGCTGAACGCTCATACTGAGCGGCTTTTCGCAACTGATATGTTTACCGGCTCTCGCTGCCATAATACCCATGGTAGTATGCCAGTAGTCGGGTGTAGAAATCATAACAGCGTCTATATCTTTCCGGTTGATGAGCTCACGGAAATCGGTATATGTACTACACCCTTTATATTTTCCGCTGGAAGTGTTTTTACCATAGTGCGTTTCGATGGTTTCTTTTGCCTTGTTCATACGCCAGCTATCCACGTCACATACAGCCAATATCTGCGCATCGGGTATGTCGAGCATACCGGGAATCCGGGCACCCAGGTTTTGTAAAGCAGCCCCCTGCAGATTCTGGCCATAGCCCTGCCTGCCCGTTCCAATAAGGCCGATAGTGATCCGGTTGCCGGGAGCATTTTTTCCAAATACCGAAGACGGAACAATAGTGGGAATGCCCATAGATGCAGTAATGATGCCCGTATTTTTTAAAAATGTACGGCGGTTCATAATTCCTTTATTTTAATGTTTTTAAACGCAACGCTGTGCCCATGATCCTGTAACAATATATGCCCTTCCGTAATGGCAGCAAACCCCGGATAGTCGCGGAACTTACTTTTCTCGACTGCTTTCCGGAACGCATCAGTGCCGCGATCGGCTTCCATTACTTTCTCGCCGTCCAGCCAGTGTTGAATATTGTTTCCTTGTACTACGATGTGGGATCTATGCCACCTGTTTACTTCTGTATCGGGCTTCCGGGCGGCCACCATATCATACAGAGAGCCTGTTTTAAGTGCCTGATCCAGGTTTTTACCGTTGTATATATAATTCGCATCATCTATCAATTGATATTCATAACCGGCCTGAGAACCCTGGGGTTTAGGCATTCGCTCTTCTATAAAATACTTTACTCCCGAATTACCGCCGGAACCAATCTTCCATTCGAATACCAGGTCAAAATCTTTATACTTTTTAAGGGTTACAATATCACCGGCATCGCCTGACTCCTTACCCTCCGATAGTTTCCCCATCAGCACACCCTTTTTAACTTCCCACCCGTGCTGCGGAAAAGCAGTGGCATAGGCTCCGCGCCATCCATCCGTGGAGTGGCCATCGAAAAGCAGTTGCCACCCATCGGAGCGTTCGGATGACGTTAATGTATTCATACGCGCACATCCACTGAAAACAAACAGAAAAAAGCAGGCATACCAGGTTGATCGTCGCATGGCTAAGTAAACGTTTGATGCAATATTATGATGAACAAACCGGGCATAATTGGTAATTCCTTGCCAGTTTTTCAGATTTATTTGCCGTATTCGTATATTTCCGGCAAATATTCAGCTAATGATCAAACCTAAGCTGCTTAAAGTAGATTCAGCACTTACCGCTTCCTTCGACATTCGGCACGAGCAGGTCGCTTATTTTGACAATCCCTGGCATTATCATCCGGAACTGGAACTCACACTGGTGACTAAGAGCACCGGGATCCGTTTTGTAGGTGATTGCGTAGAACAGTTTGCGGAGGGCGACCTGGTCTTGCTCGGCTCCAATCTACCCCATTACTGGCACAATAACGAAGCATTTTACCAGGCGGAATCAATCCTGGAAGCGGAAGCATATATACTCCGATTTAAGCCGCAGATGATGAACAATATGCTGGACATGCCGGAAGCGCTTCCCGTTCGCCAGTTGCTTGACAAAGCCGTCTATGGTATCTGGTTTGCACGGGAGGTGGCTGATAAAATAAAAACGTTGATGGTAAAGCTGCTGCACAGCGATGGTACGCAGCGTATCATCGGGTTCCTGGAGATCATGCATTGCCTCTCCATGACAGATGGCTACAGGGTACTTTCTACCAGTACATTTGCCAACAGCAAAGCCGGGTCGGATCTTGGTCGGGTCGGTAAGGTATTAAGTTATATAAACAGCCATATTAAAGAGGATATATCCCTGGATACGATCGCCCGTCATGTGAATATGAATCCTACAGCCTTTTGCCGCTATATCAAAGCACACACCAATAAGACCTTTATAGAATTACTAACGGACATACGCATTTCCAATGCCTGCCGGTTGTTACTGGCGCGTTCCTTAAGTATATCAGGCATTGCCTATGAATGCGGTTTCAGAAATACCACACATTTTAATTATGTTTTTAAGAAAAGTAAAAAGCTGACTCCTTCGCAGTACAGGAGTAAATGGTCAGGGACATAATTGGAATCAGGGTAATGTTTAAGTGTTTCAAATAATATATATAACGAGTAGGCTTGAATATCGCCTGGTAAAAGGACTGTAAAGTAATACCTGTTTGATTTTTATACCCTATGTTATTTAATTGTTTCCTGTTGTTTCATTTGATTGTTATTCCGCTCTACCCCGTCACTTTTGCAATCTGAACCGGTTTGTTAACAAAAATGTAATATGGAAGAATGAGGCAAATACTTTGTGATGTTACAGTCAGAATAAAATGCTATCCCCTTTTCCTCTTTTGGTTTTTCTCCCTCCCGGGAAATGCTTTTGCACAGGCTCGCGGTATATCGCCTGAATCGGGCACTACCTATTTTTCCGATCCGCCGCCAGATGCCGCTTTTTTGCAATTGAAAGAAGAAATGCTGATGCACCGTAGAAATCAGAACCAAACGGAAGAAGCGATCTGCCTACAGAAGATGGGACAGATCCTTTATCATTTCAGCAGTTATTCACAGGCAGTAGAACACCTTTTGCAGGCGGATAAAATTTTCCGCGCAGGCAAAAACCCTGATCTACTGGCTGCCAATCTTAATATACTGGGTACGGTTTATTATTATAACCAGCAATCACCCAAAGCCTGGGTACAGTTCCGGGAAGCGCTTGCCATCTATTCTAAAAAGAACAATACGGCCGGCATCGCCGAAACATATGGGCTAATAGGTCATATGTATGAAAAACAGCTACTGTACGATTCCGCGTATTTCTTCCAGAAAGAAGCCCTGGGATATGCCCGATCGGCCGGCGATACCGCCATACTCGCCAGTATCCATGAAAATATAGGAAGTATATATGAAGACAAAGCCCTGTACGATTCCGCCCGGTTTTACTTTCTCCTCTCGCTGAACGAATATGAGCGGCTTGGTAATGTTGTAGACCAGATAGAAGTAATCAATAATCTGGGTGACGTATGGAGCAAAACGGGACACTTCCCGGAAGGCATGAAATATGCGCGCAAAGCGGCCACGATGGCAGATGCTACAGGTGAAAAATACCAGTTGCAAAGTGCCTTCAGAGACATTGCCCAAAACTTTGCCGGTATGCAGCAGTTCGATAGTGCCTATCACTACCTGGAAATGAGCCGCCATTTGATCCAGTCTATTTACTCCACGGAAAGCAGTTTCCAGATCAGCCTCATGCAAACCCTGTACGACACAGAAAAGAAAAATACAGAAATAGCCCAGCTCAATGCAGCGAAAAAGGCGGATACCGTCATGAACGTCGCTATTATAACGGTGTTGCTCTTATTGGGCATACTGGCATCCCTCGTCATCAGCCGTCAAAAAATGAAGATCCGGAATGAGCGGGCCGTGAATAACAGTAATGTAAAGGTTTTTGAAACGCAGAAGGGACTGATGGAGTCCGAACTGAAAAGACAGCAACTGGAGGAAACCTCCCTGAAACAGCAACTGGATATCCAAAGCCAGGAACTATCTTCCCATATCCTTCACCTGATACAAAAAAACGAAGTGATGGAAGAACTGAAAAAAGGGCTGACGGAAATTATTAAAGACGATAAAAGAGATCAGAAAAAACAGGTACGTCAACTGCTTCAGAAAATCAATATAAGTTTTTCTCAGGATTCTTACTGGGAAGCGTTCCGGTTAATATTCGATAAAGTCCATCCATCCTTTATGAGCAATATGCAGCAGCTATGCCCGGAACTTACCCCGGCAGAACTCCGGCTGCTGGCCCTTGTAAAAATGAACCTAGCTTCGGGTGAGATGGCCACCCTATTGGGTATTACGCCGGACAGTCTGCGGGTAATCCGTTACAGGGCCAAAAAGAAACTGAACCTGGCCCAGACGGAATCACTCACAGGGTTCGTACAATCCATATAAAATAGTAGGATGGTTGTAACGCAGCCAGGCTGGTAACAATTCCTTAATGTACATCTATCCGGTTTGTAAGTAATTGATTATCAATGCATAGATTAAAACAAACGTCCTCGTGTTTCTCTTCTGTATATGGATGAAAAGGGGTTGTTGCCTTTTTGTTCACACATGGAAAAGAGATTATTACCCAATCATATCAACATTTGCGGGAGAAAATACTGATTATGAAAAAACTTTGTTTATTTGTTTTATGGCTTAATATGGCCCTTGCCGGTTCAGCACAAACGCCGTCCGGGAATGCGCTGTTGAAAGGGACTGTATCCGATGGATCGAACCGTTCCAAACTGGCTGGTGCCACCATAAAAGTGGCTGGTACCAATAACGGCACCGTAGCGGATCTGAACGGCCAGTTTGCTTTGTACACGAGTCCTGGCAACTTCTCCATCAATGTCAGTTTCCTGGGATACAGGGATACCGTTATCACCGTATCCGTGAAAAGTGGTGAAGTAGCAGTCCTTACCATTCCACTATCCAGTAGTTCGTCTCAATTGAGTGGCGTGGTGATTACCGGATATTTGCAGGGACAGGCCAGTGCACTGAACCAGCAGAAAAATGCCGACAATATTAAAAACGTCATCTCCTCCGACCAGATAGGCCGCTTTCCTGACCCTAATGCGGCAGAAGCGCTGCAACGGGTTCCCGGGGTAAACATAGAGCGCGACCAGGGCGAAGGACGGTATGTATTGATCCGTGGACTGGCGCCGCAGTTTACGAATATAAGTGTAAACGGAGAGCAGATACCTTCCCCCGAAGCGGACGTACGCTTCGTAGCCCTCGACGCTATACCCAGCGATCAGTTGGCCTCCATCGAAGTAAGCAAAACCCTTTTACCGGATATGGATGGCGATGCCATTGGAGGATCGGTTAACCTGGTAACAAGGACCGCTCAAAGCAGGCAGTCGCATATAAGCGGCTCCTTGGCCGGTGGGTATAATAACCTGATCAAAAAGCCCAATATGCAGGGGCAGCTGCAGTTCGACAAACGCTTCGGTGCCGGGGAGAAGCTCGGGATCATGCTCAACGGAAATTATTACCATAATCACCTGGGCAGCGATAACTGGGAGCAGGCACCATCCGATAACGAAATGGAGCTGCGCGATTATGAGCTGGTAAGAACAAGAACCGGGTTGAGCGGAACGATCGATTATAAATTTAATAACCGGAATGAAATATACTTCAGAAGTCTCTATAGCCGGTTTACCGACAGGGAATGGCGCCGCAGGTATGTGTTTATCCCCGAAGACGAAGAGATAGAGAAGCTGACCAAAGACCGCTTCGAATCGCAAACCATCACCTCTTTTAATCTCGGAGGCAAGCATAATTTCAACAAGTTCTTTTTTAATTACGAAGGTCAGTATTCTGAGGGCGAACAGGATACCCCTTACGATCATGAGATCGGTTTTATCGCAGGCCTGCCATCTTCCTTCGGTTTTCCCGATGCAAAATATCCGGTGCTGGACGCCCCGGGTTTTAACGATAACAGCAATTATGCGTTTAATGCCGCCGGTTATGGAAAAACCCTGGCCAAAGACCGTAACCTGACCGCAAAGTTCGAGATAGGGATTCCATACAAATCCGGCATCAGCAATGGATTGATTAAATTCGGTGCCAAGGCCCGGTTTAAGAAGAAAAGTTATAGGCTTACCAGCGATGCTTTTGAAAGCAGCGACGGAGTTCCAGCCCTTGACAGCTTTGACGAAGACCCTATTAAAGATAAATTCCTGGGAGACCGGTTCAATATGGGCCGCCCACTGAATGTCACTTCGTTCAACCGTTTCTTTAACGCCAATCCCGGACTGTTTGAGCTGGACGTGGAGTCGAAGTCGATCGACGAAGCACTGGAAGCTTACGACGCGAATGAGGACGTATACGCCGCTTTCGCCATGGCACGCCACCAGTTTAAGAAGCTGTTGCTTACCGGTGGACTGAGGTACGAAAAAACAAACGTGAAGTATGATTCCAAAGATGTACTGATCGATGCCGCCGGTGACCTGGAGTCGATACTACCGGTAACAGGTTCTTCCGACTACGACTTCCTGCTGCCGCAGATACAGGCGAGATATGAATTGAGTAAATACAACAACCTGCGCGCTTCGGTCACTTACTCATATGCACGTCCTAACTTCGGCGAGATCATTCCTGCACAGGAAATAAACAGGGAAGATAATGTAGCCAATATCGGCAATGCCGGTCTGAAGCCCACCGCTGCCTTTAATCTCGACCTGATGGCAGAGCACTATTTCGGCAATATAGGCATTGCATCTGTAGGCGTATTCTATAAAAAACTGAATGATTTCATTTATCGTAAAATCCTTTTCAACGCACCCTACCCTTCCACCGGTACACCTATTATAGAAAGCATCGACGTTATACAGGCGCAGAACGGCAACGATGCGAGGCTTACCGGTGTGGAACTGGCCTTTCAGCGTAAACTGGATTTTCTTCCATCCGTTTTTAATAAGTTAAGTCTGTATACCAATTATACATACACTCACTCCAATGCAAAATTACAGAGCCGGGGCGCGGATCAAAGCAAACCGGATGCGATAGAGGAATTACGCCTTCCCGGCCAGGCCAATCATGTAGGAAATATTGCCCTTGCTTATGAATCGGGCAAACTGGTAGTAAGGCTGGCCGCCAACTTTAACGGCGAATACCTGAGCGAGATAGGCGGCGAAGCCAGTGAGGACCTGTATGTAAAAAGCAGGATGCAACTGGATATGAACGCCAGCTATGCCATCGATCAGCGGATACGGTTTTTCGTGGAGGGACTAAACCTAACCCGGCAGCCGTTTGAAACCTACCTTGGAAACAAAAACAACATTAATCAAAGAGAATTTTATTCCTGGTGGGCCCGGCTGGGTGTAAAGTTCGACCTGCGTTCCGCCAGGTAATGGAACAATCATTATTTAAATCATCAATTTACCAGATATGAAATTCACTCAAATTATCATCCTATCTATTCTTCTATCAGCAGGGTGGGGCTGCGATAAGAAAAATGAAGACCTTATAGAACCATTAACGGCAGAAAGTTTCCCCCAGGTAATCACGTTCGATGACGAAGGCGATGGCGACCTGGAAGACGCCGATGAATTCAGTTTTAAACTTACCCTGAACGACCGGGTGGACACCTCCGGCGAAGAGCCGGATGGAAAGATAGTACCATTGACGAGCGATGTAACGGTACTGTTCGAAGTGACGGACTGGGAAGGATTTTCTTCCATTAAAGAATACATCAAAGACACCAGGGCCTTCTACGAAATAGACGACTGTACTACATCCGAAGATCAGGGTATTAACCTGAATATCGTATTTGATATAAATACTGGTAAAGGAAGTGTTCGCTTTCCTAAAAACGTAACGGAAGTAGAAGTTGTTTTTGAAACGGATGAAGACCTGCTGAACGATAATCTGCTCAATACCGAAGAAAGGGCTGTTAGCTTCGCTATCACTGGCGTGCAGGCTGCGGGTAATAACGTAGTGTATAATAAGTCTGCCGGGTTTACGTACGAAGTACTGGACGATGAAGGCATCAGTGGTGACTGGGAACTGGATCATGAAAATACCGCCGCATTCACCGCGTTCAAAAACCTGTTTGGTTTGGTAAATGAAGATATCAGTACACTTGATGCCGGTGATGTGGATAAAATAGAAATTAGCATAGAGTATGGAGAAATAAAAGTGATCGTTGAATTGAAAGAAACAGAAACGATAACGGAATGCGGCTCTATGGAAGAAGTGAACAAAGTAATAGAGCTGGAAGCAGAACTGGAAGACCTTTCGGAATTAAGCGATAAAGGGGATATTGAATTTACGGGGGAGGTTGAGCAGCCTTCAGGGTCCCTAAAAGAATTCGTTTACACAGGCAGCTTCCAAGTGGTTTCTGATAACCTCGAATTGGTGCTTACCGGCGAATATGATGATGATGAAACGGAAGAAATCACACTGCAACTAACCAAATAATCAATACGCGATAGTCATGAATATAAAAGGTGCTTTATTCGTTTATTTAACTTTTGGTTTATCGTCCATTCAATGCATCATTTCCTGTAATAACATCAGTAGCAAAGCAGAAAAGAACTCACCTGTGGCAAAAATACCTGCTGTAGTTCAACCCTTATTTATAACCGATACCCTACCCCACGATACAGATGACCCCGCTATATGGATCAACCCCAACGACCCGGCAAAGAGCCTGGTGATCGGTACGGATAAAGACGAAAATGGCGGTCTGTATGTTTTTAACCTGCAGGGGAAAATAGATACCGCAAGATCTGTAAGAAACCTTAACCGGCCGAATAATGTAGACATAGAATACGGACTTACGCTCGGTGGCCGGTCAACCGATATTGCCGTTGCCACAGAAAGATTTACGCATAAGTTACGCATCTACCGCTTGCCCGATATGCAGCCGGTCGATAAAGGAGGCATCCCCGTATTCGAAGGTGAGACACTGCCTGAATACAGAGACCTGATGGGTATCGCCTTGTATAAAGACAGGCAGGGCAAGGTATACGCGATCGTCGGCAGAAAAACAGGTCCTACAGATGGCACGTATCTATGGCAGTACCTGCTGGGAGATGATGGCACTGGGCATGTTAAAGCCACGCTGGTAAGAAAGTTCGGCAAATACAGTGGCATTAAGGAAATTGAAGCCATAGCGGTGGACGATGCGCTTGGATATGTTTACTATTCAGACGAAAGAGCCGGCGTACGTAAATACTATGCAGATCCGGAAAAAGGAAATGAAGAACTTGCCTTTTTTGCAACCACCGGCTTCATGGAAGATAATGAGGGCATTTCCATTTATCCCTCAACGGACAGCACTGGTTATATCCTGGTATCGGACCAGGGAGCCAATCAGTTCCGCATCTTTGCGAGGGAAGGCTCTCGACAAAACCGTCATCAGCACTCCCTCGTACGCACGGTAAAGGTATCCGCAGCAGAGAGTGATGGCAGCGATTGTGTGGCTATTCCACTGGGTAAAGATTTTCCCCGCGGCGTTTTCGTGGCAATGAGCACCGACAAAACATTTCATTTTTACTCCCCGGAAAAGATCCTGGGCGATAGCCTGATGGGATTAAAATAAGCGGGAAAAAAGGTTACTTTTGTACCTAAGGGGGACTTTTTATAAGTCCCTTTTTTAATGCAAAAACAGCATCATGCCAACCGATATAAAATGTCCTAATTGCGGAACCAGCTTCGATGTGGAAAATGTAATCTCCGCCGACCTGGAAATAAAGTACCAGCGCGAATACCAGCAACGATTGAACGATTCGCTGAACAAGATGGATACTGAAAAGAAAAAACTGGAAGAAGACCTGCGCGCCTTCGAGGAAAAGAAGAGAAAGGAGAATGAGCTTTTTGTGCAGAAGATAGCCCAGGAAAGAAAAAAAATGGAAGCCGAAGTGCAGGAACAGCTCCGCAAATCGATATCGGCCGACTTCGAGAACCAGTTGCGTATGCTGGAAACGGCCAATAAAGACAATGAAGAAAAGCTGAAAGCCTCCCGGGTCAAAGAACTCGCGTTTCTTAAAAAGGAACAGGAACTGGTAAATAAAGAAGCGGACCTGGAAATACAGGTTCAGAAACAGTTGCAGGCAGGCCGCGAACAGATGGCCGAACAAATCCGTCGCCAGGAACTGGAGAAGAATACCATTCGCGAAAATGAATACCATCTTAAGCTGAAAGAGATGGAAAAACAACTGGAAGATCAAAAGAAGCTGGCAGATGAAATGCGCAGGAAGGCCGAACAGGGATCCACGCAGTTGCAGGGCGAAGTACAGGAACTGGCCCTGGAAGAAATGCTGAGAGGTACGTTCCCCTTCGACCTGGTAAGCGAAGTGGGAAAAGGCATAAGAGGGGCCGATTGCATGCTCACTATCCGCAACAACTTCGGACAGGAATGCGGGAAGATCATTTATGAAAGCAAACGCACCAACAATTTTTCGGTCGACTGGATTGATAAACTAAAAGCCGATATGCGCAGCCAGGGAGCCGACCTGGCTATACTGGTTACCCTGACCATGCCAAAGGACCTGGTGCAGTTCGGTGAAAAGAACGGCATCTGGATCTGTACCTACGGCGAAGTAAGAGCACTGACTATGGTATTAAGAGACAGTATTATTCGTTTATTCAATGCCGTTAAAAAGCAGGAAGGAAAAGGAGATAAGATGCACTTCCTGTACGATTACCTCACCGGCAACGAATTCGCCGAACAATGGAAGGCGATACGGGAAGGTTTTCTCTCCATGAAAATGTCCATACAAAAAGAACGTGACGCTATGGAGAAACTATGGAAAAGCCGCGAAAAACAACTGGAAAAAGTACTGCTGAACGCTGCGCATATCCGTGGTTCTATAGAGGGTATCGCAGGCCAGGATTCGGTAGATCTGCATTTGCTGAGTAGTGAAGACGACCTTTTACAGGAATAATAGTTATCTGCCAAACACCAACCCTATCAGACATACAAAAGGCACTGCCCCAATGAGGCAGTACCTTTTGTAATAATATTTGTGAAGTAACTATTTGTACATATAAGCAACTCCATTCTTTATAGATTGCTTCGCACCGAATCCGTCGCTTTTGTCGGAGGTCATTAAAACAAACGGAGCCCCTAATTCAGCAGCAGCTTCCCTGATTCTCTTGGAGGCCTTTTTATCTGCAGAACCTGCAGAATTGTACGTAAGAAAGCCGGAGGTTTTACCTCTTATTTCTTCTCCTTTTTTAAGACCGACAACCTGGGCCTTATCCGTAAATACTTCTACTTTTTCCCAATCTTCTTTTCCAGATACTACTATCTTTTCTGAAATCGTTTCTTTACGGCCACTTGCATAGGTAATGCTACCAACAGCAAATTTACCGATAGTTTGTTCGGCATCTTCTCCTATGTATTTGTAGATAATCGTTGTTTCACCTACTCTTACCACCTTAACTTCCAGCGTTTCTCCGGAATGTTTGGCAAGCTTATCGGTTTGTGCCATTGAAAAAAGGGAGATGAGCGATGCAGCGAGAGATAACAGGGCTGTTTTCATTTAATGTTTTGTTTTAGATTTTAGGTTGATAGTTCAAGAGTCAAATATACATAGATAAAGCTAACGAGTTACATTAACGTATATTCCGCAGATATTATTATATGTCCAGCCAGGCTAGTACCAATTTACCTAAAATTGTTACTTTAATATTAAGGGATATGGGAGATTCCCGGTTAAAGGTTACGGAGAAGGTAAGAGGCTCCGCATCCGTGCCAGGCTGGTGATTTTCTAATCGGATATGTTCCTTAAAATCAATTTTCCCTAACCCATACCATTTAAACACAGATTCTTTCACACTCCAAAGCATCGACAGCAGTTCCAACTCAGAATAAGAAGATAAATCCCATCCCTTTACAAGTTGCATCTCTCTCTCATGCAAAAATTTCTCTTTTACCCTCGCTATCTTTTCAGTAATCAATTCGATATCTATCCCTACACGCTTGTCAGCACTGGCAATGGCTGCCGCATAATCGCCGCAATGAGAAATCGAGAAATGATATCGTTCGTTTTCCAGAAAAGGTTTCCGGGTATCGGCGATCATTATCTCCGCTAATGGAAAATCGCTGAAAAGATAGGGAAGCAGGTACCTGCCTGCAAGATGTTGCAGCCGTTTATGTGGATGTGTCACCTGGCGTTTCTGGGGTACACGCGCCAGGAAAAAATCTTCGTCTTCTTCAATTTTCCAGATGGCCAGCCTGGTAAACTCGTTGATATTATGTTGATAAAATAAGGGCAAATTAGGTTTTTAGCGTTTACATTGCAGCCTGCAATTGAAAGTAACACAAATTTGTAATCTACCCAAGCATGATACTATCGGATACCCGTATTCTGGAAGAGATAAAAAACGAAACGATCAAAATAATTCCCTACGACAGGGAATGCCTGGGCAGTAACAGCTATGATGTGCACCTGGGTAAATGGCTGGCTACCTACAAGGATCATATCCTGGACGCTAAAAAACACAATGAAATAGAATACTTCCAGATACCGGATGAAGGGTTTGTACTTTACCCACATGTTTTTTACCTGGGGTCCACCGCCGAATATACCGAAACACACGCGCACGTTCCTTTCCTGGAAGGCAAGTCGTCTACCGGCCGCCTGGGTATCGATATTCATGCGACTGCCGGTAAGGGAGATGTGGGATTCTGCGGGCACTGGACACTGGAAATATCCGTGAAGCAGCCGGTGAAAATATACCATGGCATGCCGGTAGGACAATTGATCTATTTCCCCGTAGATGGCGAAATAGCTGTTAAATACAACCAGAAGTCAAATGCCAAATATAGCGGCCAGCCCGATAAGCCAGTGGAAAGTATGATGTGGAAGAATATTTTTTAATGGCTGATACGATGTGTTAATCCCTACCGCTGCGCTCCCAGATGGTAACCAGGTGTACCAGCGTCTCCACTGATTTTTTCATATCTTTTACTCCGATCCATTCCAGTTTGGAATGAATAGCCTGCATACCCGTAAACAGGTTCGCGCAGGGAAGTCCCATATAACTCAGGCGGCTTCCGTCAGTTCCTCCACGTATACTTTCCTTTTTTACTTCCAGGCCTGCCATCCTAACGGCAGCTTCCGCATGTGCCACTATTTCCGGGTACTGATCGAGTATATTTTTCATATTCCGGTATTGCTCGTGCACGATAAACTCCGCCGATGCCAGCGGGTACTGTTCCATTACGGAGGTAACGATCGCTTGAAGTGCAGCTTCATGTTCTTTAAGTCCTTCCTCTTCAAAGGAGCGAACGATAAAATCAATAGTGGCTTTTTCCGCTATACCACTTACCCTTACCGGGTGAACAAAGCCCTCTCGACCTGCGGTCGTTTCGGGACTCAGATGCTGCTTTGGTAAAGCGTCCAGTATATGCCCGGCTATTTTAATGGCATTCACCAGCTTGTTTTTCGCATAGCCGGGATGTGCTATTACACCATGGACAATAACGGATACACCATCCGCGCTGAACGTTTCATCTTCCAGGCTACCGGCTTCGCCCCCATCCAGCGTATACCCAAAGTCCGCACCCAGCTTTTTTATATCCAGTTTCTCCGTACCCCGCCCCACTTCCTCGTCCGGAGTAAAAAGCAGTTTAATGGTGCCGTGCTTTAGTTCCGGGCGGGTAACCAGGTACTGGGCCATGTCCATGATAATAGCCACGCCCGATTTATCGTCTCCGCCCAGCAGCGTTTTACCGCTGGCGGTTATTACATCGTACCCTATGTGCTCTTGCAGGTAGGGATAATCCGACACCTTCAATACCTGCGAAGGATCGTCTGGCAGTATAATATCCTGGCCCTGGTAGTTTTTATGTAACAGAGGCTTAACATGAGTACCACTGCAATCGGGTGCGGTATCCATATGGCTGCAAAAACATATCACGGGTACTGTATGCAGTGTGTTTGCCGGTATAGTGGCATACACATAACCGTAATCGTCCGCATGGGCGTCAGAAAGTCCCATATTCAATAGTTCGTCTACCAGTAAACGGGAAAGGTCTTTCTGTTTTTCTGTAGATGGAAAAGAAGCAGACTGGGGATCGGATTGTGTATCGATCCGGACGTACCGCATGAATCGTTCGGCAACGCTAAAAGAATAGTTATCAAACATGAGGCAACTTTATACGATAGGCGACCCGGAGATTAAGTAATGATCAAAGACTTGCTACCGGTAATTTCCACCAGTTCTATATCGAACGTGAGTGCCTCGCCCGCCAGGGGATGATTGGCATCGAGTATAACCGTTTCTTCTTTTACGTCTACGATCATTACCGGTATCACTTGCCCGCCGCCATTGGTCATATTCAGGCGCATGCCCACTTCAGGCGCCATATCTTCGGGGAACTGTTCTTTAGGGAATTCTACCACCATTTCGGGGTTCTTGTCGCCATATGCTTCTTCAGCAGGTATCTGCAATGTTCTTTTGTCACCTACCACCATGCCGGTAACGCCATTGTCAAAACCGGCGATCACCATACCGCTTCCTACTTCAAATTCCAGGGGTTCGCGGCCTTCTGAAGAATCAAAAGTACTACCGTCTGTAAGGCGACCATGATAATGTACCTTTACCGTGTCACCGCTCTTTACTTGTTGCATGTACGAAATTTTAATGTTTGTTATGGTGGCAAGGTAAGTTTAAATAGTTAATTTTTTTAAGGAAATTTGTTATCCTTTTTTACAATAAATTCGCTTATGAAATATATCTTTTCCATAATATTTTCCCTACTGTTTATCAACATTATATCTGGTGTTAATGCCTTTGGCCAGCCAAAACCCGGCAATAAACCTGCCCTGCCCGGAGCCACGCAGATAGACCAGTACATGCGGTTGATACAGGATAAAACGGTCGCTGTTTTTGCCAACCATACTTCGATGATAGAAGATGAACACCTGGTCGATTTTTTAAAGAAAAAAGGCGTGAACATCGTAAAGATATTTGCCCCCGAACATGGCTTCCGTGGCAACGCAGATGCCGGTGAAAAAGTAGGTAATGTAAAAGATGCCCAAACAGGTATACCGATCGTTTCCCTGTATGGAAAAAAACAGGCCCCTTCCGCAGATGATCTCGAAGAGGTAGACATTCTTATTTTCGATATCCAGGATGTGGGTGTACGGTTCTATACCTATATTTCTTCGCTGGAATATTATATCAAAGCGGCCGTGGACAATAAGAAGCCGCTCATTATCCTGGACCGGCCCAATCCCAATGGGTTTTATGTAGACGGACCGGTACTGGATAAAAAGTTCAGATCATTTATCGGCATGCAATCCGTTCCGGTGGTATATGGCATGACGATGGGTGAATACGCGAAAATGCTGATCGGTGAAGGATGGCTCGATTCAACGGCGGCGGGCGCGGCCTTAACGAAAGCTGCGGACATCCGGGTAATCACCTGCGCCAATTATACGCATTCCAGCAAATATGAATTACCGGTAAAGCCTTCACCTAACCTGCCCGATATGGCATCAGTTTACCTGTATCCATCCACCTGTTTTTTTGAAGGTACGGCACTAAGCGAAGGAAGGGGAACGGAGAAGCCATTCATGCTGTTCGGTCATCCCTCTTTACCGAAAACGCTGGTAAAGTTTACGCCCGTAAGCAGGGAAGGCGCCAAAAGTCCCAAGCTCCTTAACCAGGTATGTTATGGCTGGGATCTGTCCGGTACACCGGCATCTGCCTTAAAGAAAATAAATGGCCGCATACAATTGAAATGGTTATTGCAGGCGTATAAGCTGTTCCCCGACAAAAAGAATTTTTTCCTTTCCAATAACTTTATTCATAAGCTGGCAGGCAACGACCAGCTTATGCAGCAGGTAAAGAATGGCAGCACAGAAGCCGTTATCCGTAAAAGCTGGGAACCCAGGCTAACGGCCTTTAAGCAGGTAAGAAAGAAGTACCTGCTTTACCCCGATTTCGAATGAGTCCCGCGCTATCTTTGCAGCGTTATGATAATAAAAGACTTTAAGGATCTCCGGATCGTTTTTATGGGCACTCCCGATTTTGCCGTAGCATCGCTCGATGCACTGGTGCAGGCAGGAGCCCATATAGCAGGGGTAATAACGGCACCCGACAAACCAGCCGGGCGCGGAATGAAACTCACAGAAAGTGCCGTTAAAAAATACGCGGTAGAAAAAGGGTTGACCCTATTACAACCCGAAAAACTGAAAGCTCCGGAATTTATAAATGCACTTACCCGTCTGCAAGCAGATCTACAGGTAGTAGTTGCTTTCCGCATGCTGCCGGAAATAGTATGGAATATGCCGCCACTGGGAACTATTAATGTACACGGCTCCTTGCTGCCTCAATACAGGGGAGCGGCCCCTATCAATTGGGCAGTGATAAACGGGGAAAAAGAAACGGGCGTTACCACGTTTAAGTTGAAGCATGAAATAGATACAGGCGACATCCTGTTGCAGGAAGCGTTGGATATAGGCCCTGATGAAACGGCGGGAGAAGTACACGACCGGATGAAAGAAACAGGAGCGGCCGTATTGGTAAAAACGATAAAAGGCCTGGCAGACGGCACCCTTAAAGAACAGCCGCAATCGGAACAGGGAGACAACCCGTTCCTGATAAAACATGCACCAAAAATATTCACGGAAACCTGCAAAATAGACTGGCACAAGTCCGTAGAAGATATCCATAACCTGGTAAGAGGACTATCCCCTTTTCCCGCGGCATTTTTTAACCTCGATAATAAAACAGTAAAAGTATATAAAGCCAGAGGGGAGAAAGTATCCACTCCGCTACCCCCTGGCTCGATGGAAACGGATTATAAAACCTATCTCCGCTTCGCCGCAACGGGCGGTTTTATATACGTACTCGAACTTCAACTCGAAGGCAGAACAAGAATGAATGTAGAAGACTTTTTAAAGGGATACCGGTTTAATACCTGACATCTACCTGGAATTTGGCCAGCTCCATGGCATTTAACTGTGCAGCAGCGGCATCGCTGATACGGATACTGAGACCGGCATTTTCTTTCATTTCTGCCAGCTGACCCAGCACTTTAGCATACACAAATTTATCGGCGGAAGCACCGGATACCTTCACTATGGTGCCTACCGGTACATTGTTCATAAGCGCATAATATTTACCATCCTGCCACCCGCTGGTACTTTTAAACACACCCGCCGTACCTGAGTTGCTTTTCCCCGACTGACCATACATCGTTCTGAAATAACCGCCACCGCTTCCGTTGTAACCCGGATCCGTTTTAGTAACAATTGCCGGTTTATTTTCTTCCGCAGGCTGACTGATTTTTGTTTCCTGTTTTACCTGTTCTGTTTTATTTAAAGTGATTACGGGCTCTGTTTTTTTTACTTGCCCGGTAGAGGGTAAAGGAGTATTAACCGCAACCGCATCGGTTGCTGCTTCAGAGGCCGCAACACTTTTCATAGTGGGAGACCCTTTGGAAGCAAGGGATGACTGCCCTGTTTTAACTTTCAGGTAACCCACGACAAGCTTTATACCCGCTTTCACCTGGTCGCGGCTGATACTGTTCCACTTCTCCAGGTTTTCCACGGGCACTTTGTTATAATTGACCGATACGCGGTACATCCATTCTTTATCCTGCACAACATGATACACAGGCACAAATACTTCGTCCGAAGCCTTGGCGGGTGATTGCGCAAAATTGGTACTCACCAGCGGGATCTTAACCTGCTGCCCGATAGCAAGGGGCTTGTCTATGGTAAGATTGTTATAGGGAGCTATTTCTTTAGGGCTGATATTATAGATCCTGCCGATACTATACCAGGTTTCTTTTGCGGCAACAGCATGCGTAAGATGCAAAGAAGGCGCAACACCCTCTATCACAAGTTCGGAAGGCTGTGCCTGCAGCACACTCATCATCAGAGATAAAAACATTACTAAGATCAACCTCCTGTTCATACCATCATTTTTAATCATTGCAAATATCGCATAAAAATCGAATCTGCGGCGACCGGAGATTTGAAAATATTTTGTTTACGGTGTTGGCATTTTTTAATTGCCTTCCATTTTGAAATGTTATTGGGTTGTAGCAATTATCGTAAACATATCGGCTCGTGTAAAGTATTGGCATTTTAACCTTTTTGCAGGCCGATAGAGCGAGTATGATTATGAGCAGATATAATTTCTTCGCATTATTTTATGTCGACCGTTACATAAACAGTATCCCCGCAATATTTATTAATTTTAAAACGACTAAAATAGTCAAAGCCCGTGTCAGGTATAAATTTATATGCAATATAATCTTCAGTACCATCGTATCCTATCGCATTAACAGGAGTATAATCAACAGCTGTATAAATAAATTTACTCGATAAAGGGCATGATATTCTGAGTTCTATGGTTGGATTTGCTAACCTTTTTATTATAAAGGTGTCTCCAAGATTGTGTGGATTTATGATATTTAAACTCACTTTAATATTTGAAAATACAGTTGCAAATACCTCTACATTTTCCATATTGCCCGTAGGCGGTATCTCTTGCATTAAATCGTTACCATTACCCGTTTGTAATTTCATCCAGTTCTGCCTGGTATCG
>JANNOM010000053.1:0-108876 GCA_031399065.1 Chitinophagaceae bacterium | reverse complement strand
ACGTACTCGGCGCCATCAAAATAATTCAGCATTACCTGCCCAACCTTAAAGCAGCTCCAGGCAGTTCGATATTGCTTTTTAGCAGCGTAGCTGCGCAGTTGGGTATGGCCTATCATACATCGGTAGGCGTCGCAAAAGGTGCCGTGGAGGGCCTTGCACGCGCACTGGCAGCGGAGCTTGCCCCGGCTATACGCGTAAACGTTATTGCCCCTTCGCTGGTAAATACACCCCTTGCGTCCCGGCTTACCGACACGGAGGCTAAATTAACTTCGGCGGCAGAGAGACATCCTTTAAAACGCATAGGCACTCCGGCCGATATCGCAAAGCTGTCTGCATGGCTTTTATCCGAAGAGGCCTCGTGGGTTACAGGCCAGGTATTTCATGCGGACGGGGGTATGTCTACACTCAAATAAAAATCTCTCGGCTTTTTCGTCTTGATATAAATCAGTTTTATTTATTATCCTATCTCAATGGATGGTAGCAGTTGCCTGTTTTATCTTTGTGTCGCAAACAAATCGATAAACTACAAACAATTATCATGGCAACTAAATGGTTAATAGATCCCACACACAGTGAAATACAGTTTAAAGTAAAACACCTGATGATTACCACCGTTACAGGGGATTTTAAAAGTTATCGCCTGGAAGCTGAAACGGAAACAGATGATTTCTCCCAAACCAATAGCATCCGTTTTTCCGCAGATATAAACTCCATCGACACCCGTAACGAACAGCGGGACGGGCATTTAAAGTCACCCGAGTTTTTCGATGCTGAAAAATTCCCTGAACTTCGGTTCGAAGCAGGCAAATACCAGCAACAGGGTGAAAGCGGAACGATCACGGGCGAACTGACCATCAGGGACACCACTCTTCCGATCACATTAAACGTAGATTTCGGGGGAATAGTAGTGGACCCATACGGACAAACAAAAGCGGGCTTCACCATTACCGGTAAATTAAGCCGCAAAGCGTACGGACTTACCTGGAGTGCGGTTACAGAAGCCGGCAGTGTTGTATTGAGTGACGAAATCAAGATACAGGCGGAAGTGCAATTAATAAAACAAGCATAATTCAACCACCATGGAAAACAAAATCCTGGGATTACATCATATAACAGCCATAGCAGATAACGCTAAGCGTAATTATGATTTCTATAGCAGGGTGATGGGGTTACGGATGGTAAAAAAAACCGTTAACTTCGACGATCCGGGTACCTATCATTTTTATTTTGGAAATGAAAGAGGTGCACCCGGAACTATACTCACCTTCTTTCCCTGGGAAGGTATCGGGCAGGGATATACAGGTACCGGCATGGCAACGGAGATAGACTATTCTGTACCAGTTGACAGCCTCGGGTTCTGGTCGGAACGGTTCAAGGAACACCAGGTAAAGCAGGGTGATATCGCGGAACGGTTCGGGCAAACCTATCTTCCTTTTAAAGACCCCGACGGACTGAATATAAACCTGGTAGCAACAGGTCAGGAAGACAAGAGAACGCCATGGCAAACGACCGAAATAAGTGGAGAAGTGGCTACCCGCGGGTTTAACGGCATTACACTGATGCTTAAAGAGGTAGCCCCTACGGCAGCCGTGTTGACAGATCTGCTGGGTTATCGCCTACTGAAGCAGGAAGGCAATCGTTATCGCTTCGTTACCGATGCTATAGAAAATGCAAACGCAGTGGATATCCTGGAGTTACCCGATGCGGAAGCCGGCCGCGGGGCGGCAGGCACTAATCACCATGTGGCTTTCCGGGTTAAGAATGAAGAGTCCCTGATGGCTTTCCGTGAAAAAATAGTGGCTAATGGTATCGGTATAACACCCAAGATTGACCGCGATTATTTCTTTTCCCTTTACTTCAGGGAACCCGGCGGTGTATTGTTTGAACTGGCTACCGATAACCCGGGTTTTGATAAGGATGAACCGGTGGGTGAACTGGGCTCGCACCTTAAATTGCCCAGGCAATACGAGTCGTCGAGAGCGGCCATCGAAGAGCAGCTGCCTGTATTAATTTAATTAAGCTGGTTATTTATGGAAAAACTCATAACAGGCATTCACCACGTAACGGCGATTGCATCGGACGCACAAAAGAACCTTGATTTTTATGCAGGTGTTCTTGGTCTGCGGCTCGTGAAAAAAACGGTCAATTTCGATGCGCCGGAAGTGTATCACCTGTATTATGGAGACGAACTCGGGAACCCGGGTAGCATTCTTACTTTTTTTCCGTACCAGGGACTGATAGCAGGAAGGCATGGAAAGGGTATGTTGAATACCACTACTTTTTCCATTGCCAGTTCCTCGCTTGATTTCTGGATCCGGCGACTGAAACGTTTCAACATTAAACACAAAGACCCCGAAGAACGCTTTGAAGGAGAACTGGTGGTATACCTGGAAGATGCGGACGGCCTCGGCCTCGAATTAATATTTAACGATAAAGACCGGCGAACAGGTTATGCGGGAGGGCCCATAGAAGCAGAACATAGCATAAAAGGATTTTACAGTGTGGAGATATGGGAAGAAGGATATGAAAGAACGGCGGGCTTGCTTACAGAGCAACTGGATCATACCCTGGTCGCTGAAAAAGGAAACAGGTTTCGCTTCGCGGCCAACGACCGTCCGGCTAATTACATAGACCTTCTTTGCTCACCCGATAGCCTGAAAGGATTGGCTGGTAGCGGTGCCGTGCATCATCTTGCTTTCAGCACACCGGACAGATCATCACAGGAAGCCGTTCGCTTAAAGATCGTAAAACGAATGCTGAACCCCACACCTGTACTGGACAGAAATTATTTTACGTCCATCTATTTCCGTGAGCCTGGTGGTGTGCTGTTTGAAGTAGCCACCGCCCTGCCGGGTTTTGCGGCGGATGAAGACCCGCTGCATCTGGGAGAAGCGCTGAAGTTACCAGAGTGGTTGCAGAAAGACAGGGAACGTTTAACTAATATATTACCCCCGCTTATTTTGAATACAGAAAACTACCGGTAAATGACTCACGCAAAAAATATAATATACAGCGGCACTGAACTAAACAAAGCGACAAAAGCATTGATCATGATACATGGCCGTGGGGGAACGGCTGAAGATATATTAGCATTGGCTTCTTACTTTGATCTGCAAGACTTCGCACTCGCAGCTCCGCAGGCAACCAATAATAGCTGGTATCCTTCTTCCTTTCTCGCACCCATATCGCAAAACGAACCCTGGCTATCTTCCGCGCTGGATCTGCTTAAAGTATTAACGGATGATTTATCGGATCAGGGCATATCAAACGAAAACATCTATTTTTTAGGCTTTTCGCAGGGTGCCTGCGTCACACTGGAATTCACGGCCCGTAACGCAAAGCAATACGGTGGCATTATTGCATTTACAGGAGGACTTATAGGCAATAAAATAAATACTGAAAATTACCGGGGAGACTTTAAGCATACGCCTGTTTTTATCGGCAGCAGCAACCCCGACCCTCATATACCGGTAGAACGGGTATATGCCAGCAGCAATATACTTAAGTCTATGAACGCCGATGTTACGGAAAAAATATACCCTGATATGGGACATACCATTAACCAGGACGAGATAGGTCATGCCAGCAATATCCTTAGCCGGTAACAACGCTGCCAGGTTTATCTTTCAGCATCTTTTTTTCCAGGAAATGATAAATAGCTTCCTGTGAACGGATGACAGTACCCTGACTTTCCGCGCTTTTATTTTCAGGAGAATCATTTACCGCTACTGCCTGCACATTATCCTTCAGCTGCCATTCTATGATAGACATTATCTCTTCCCTGATGGATGGATCATAAAGCGGGAAGCACACTTCTATACGACGGTAAATATTCCGGTTCATCCAGTCAGCCGATCCCATATATATTTCCTGGTTTCCGTCGTTCTGAAAAATAAAGACCCTGCCGTGCTCCAGGTACCGGTCCACTATACGGGTGATATGTATGTTTTCACTTTGTCCTTTAATACCCGGAACAAGGCGGCAAATGCCTCTTACCATCAATTGGATCTTTACCCCTGCATTGGAGGCCTCATATAATTTGGTGATCAGCCCCTCTTCCTCCAGGTTGTTCATTTTTATAATAATAGATGCTTCCCGGCCGGTACGCGCATATTTTGTTTCCCTTTCTATCAATCCTGAGAAACGGTCAGGCAGGTTAAACTGTGCCACCAGCAGGTGTTTAAAGTTAATGGCATCTTCCGGATCGGGCTTTTTGCGTTTGCGGAGAAAGAGGAATAGCTTTTCCATCTCTGCCAGCATAGACTGATGGGCAGTAAGCAATATATGATCTGTATAGAAACGTGCCGTTGTTTCATTGAGGTTACCGGTAGCCAGTAAACCCAGGTAAGGAAACGCCTTATCTTCTCTTTTTACCAACGCTATTTTTGCGTGTACCTTCAATGCGTTGTTGCTGTAAATGATCCGTACCCCTTCGGCTTTCATCCGTTTGGCCCACCGTATATTATTCGCTTCATCGAACCGGGCTTTTAATTCGACCAGTACAGACACTTTTTTGCCATTCCTGGCGGCGCTTATCAGCGCATAAGCTATCCTGGAATCACTGGCTACCCGGTAAAGAGTAGTATATATTTCGGTAACGGTTTCATCAATGGCAGCTTCATTAAAAAACCGGAGTACCGGGTCGTACGACTGGTAGGGTACATGTATGATGATATCACGGGAACAGATCGCTTTAAATAAGGTAGTATTAGCGGATAATACATTTCTCAGGCTGTCATATGGTGGCCAGGCCTCATAAGTGATATCGCTTCCAGTAAACGGAATCTGCGCAAGGTCTTTCAGATGATGATGCCTGCCACCTTCTACGATAGAAGCTTTTTCCAGGTGAAATGTTTTTATTATCTGCTGCAGATGCCTTAAAGGGAGGCCAGGTTCATACAGGAGGCGGGTAGCAAGTCCCTCATCGCGCTTGCTTAACTGCTTCTCCAGTTTTTCCGCAAGGTCTTCCGCATATTCATCCTGGAGGTCGAGTGCCGCATCCCTGGTAATTTTTAGATTATATGCTCCTTCTACGCTGCCCGAAGGAAATAAATGAGATAGGTTGCTTTTTATAATATCTTCCAGGAAAACGATATAAGCCGTTCCCGATAGCTTCGTTTTCAGAAACCGGGAAAGGTTATTGACCGGAATGTTTACAAGGAATAATTTCTCCACACCATCGTATAGTACTACTACGGCAATATAAAGCTGATTGTTTTCAGGGAAAAATTCTACTTTATCTTCCAGCCTGACCAACTGTATAAATCCTGCTACCTGGGTAAAAAAGTAATTATTAACAAAAGGTAATAATCCGGACGGTATACTTTCATTGTAAACAAGATGAAAACCCCTTTCTTCCAGGGCAGGCAGGATGGCACCGGTTAAGATAGTGCCAAAATAATGGAGTTGACTGTTAACTATATCCGTTACCTGCTCGTAAATCCATTTTTCTTTTTGAACTTTTTCTAAAGCCAGCATGGCTGGCACGCGTACCCGGTAGAACTCATCGAGATTGGAAGAATAGATAGATAAAAAACGGATACGTTCCAGTAAGGGTACGGAAGGTTTACCTGCTTCTGCAAGCACTCTTTCGTTAAAAGAAAGCCAGCTTATATCCCTGTTTAAAAAAGTGAACGCGCTCATAAATGGACATTTTTCTATTTATCTTGTAGCTGCTGCAAATAAATGAATAACCAATCAGCAACCGATGTTAGCGATCAGTCCCGTCCATCCCGTCTGGTGGCTGGCACCCATTCCCTTTCCGGTATCACCGTTAAAGTATTCATAGAACAGTATATGATCTTTAAAATATGCATCCTCCTGTATTTTTTTTATATTTCCCGTTACGGCTCTTTTACCCTCCTTGTCAGCCAGGAAAATGGACTTAAGGCGCATTGCCAGGGCATCGGCTATTTCTTGCAGCGATAAATAATTACCCGATCCGGTCGGGTATTCCACTTTAAAATCATCCGTATAATATTCGTGAAACCGGTACAGGGATTCTATAAGCAGGTAATTTAAAGGCATCCATACGGGGCCTCTCCAATTGCTGTTTCCGCCAAACATGTCTATATCGCTTTCGGCGGGATTGTATTTAACAGTAAGCTGCTGACCGTCCAGTATATAAGCAAATGGGTTCTGCAGATAGATTTTGGAAAGGGAGCGGACACCATAAGGAGATAAAAATTCATTTTCATCCAGCATTCGCTTAAGCAGGCATTTCATCCGGTGACCGCGGAGGAGGCTAAGTAAATGTTTATTGTTACCTCCTGTAACTTCCCAATGGCTTACCAGCTTTGCCAGATCGGGCCGTTGCTTCAGGAAGCCCAGTATATGAGACACAAAGCCCGGAAGCTGGGTCCACTGCGATTCGTCGATGATCTCCACAGCAAAGAGCGGTATCAGTCCAACGATAGATCGTAACCGTAACCTGTTATAACTTCCGTCCGGCATCTTTAATACGTCGTAATAAAAGCCATCCTCTTCGTCCCATAAGCCTTCGCCTTCAATATCGCTTACATTAGCCATGGAGCCTGCAATGTAAAAAAAGTGCTTACCAAACTTAATCGCCAGGTCTTCATACACATGGTTCGTTAAGCCCAGTTCCAGTGCCATCCGCATCATGTTAAGCGAGTAAACGGCCATCCAGCTTGTACCATCTGCCTGTTCAATAAACCCGCCACCCGGCAGCGGTGCACTGCGGTCGAATATGCCTATATTATCCAGTCCCAAAAAACCTCCTTCGAAAATGTTGTTCCCTTCGCTGTCCTTACGGTTAACCCACCAGGTAAAATTCAGCATCAGCTTATGAAATACTTTTTCCAGGAACTCCCTGTCGGGATATCCGTTCAGTTCCCGGTCCCTGTTATAGACTTTCCATGCTGCTATGGCATGCACGGGTGGGTTCACATCGCTGAAGTTCCACTCGTAGGCAGGCAATTGTCCGTTCGGGTGCATATAGTCGTCCTTTAGCAATAAAAGGATCTGGCTTTTTGCATAACCGGGATCTATTTCGGCAAGGGTTATACAGTGAAACGCAAGATCCCAGGCAGCGAACCAGGGAAACTCCCATTTGTCGGGCATGGAAATGATATCGCCTGCTATAAAATGTTTCCATTCCGCATTGCGCTTAACCGTACGCGCCGCAGGCATCCATGTATTACCTTCATCTGCATTCAGCCATTGTTCAATATTGAAATAATAGAACTGTTTGTTCCATAACATACCCGCACAGGCCTGCCGGAAAATGTTTTTTTCATCACTTGTTGGGATCTGCGCAGACCTTTCCGAATAGAAGTCGTCTGCCAGCTGCCTCTGTTCATTTATTACTTCGTTGAAGTCGCTGAACGGACTTTCATTTTTCCGATTACATAAGCGCATCCGCACGGTTGCTTTTCCGCCCGCAGGCAGTTGCAACCGGTACCAGGCGGCTGCTTTGGTACCGGTCTGCTGGTCATTCACGGCCGACATATCCGCTTCCACTACACAACGGTGAATACCGTCTTTTACAAACCGCGATACGTTCGGGAGTTTGTATAATTTCTCATTATTGGTTTCATTATCGGTAAACAGAAATTCGCATTCGGTTTCGGCATAGAGATAATAGTCCCCGATAATTTTGGTTTGTAATAACAGAGCACCCGCATCAGCGATACTGATGTCTGGTTTTTTATCCGTATCTGTCCAATCCATTGTATTGCGGTACCAAACGGTAGGCAACAGGTGCAGGGTCGCCGATTCATTCGCGCGGTTATAAACAGTGTATTGAACCAGGATATCTTCCGCCGCGTTTTTGGCATATTCGGTAACCACATCAAAATAAAGGTCGTTATCGAAAATGCCTGTATCCATTATTTCGTATTCCTCTTCCAGCCTTGTTCTGCCTGCGTTTTCCTTCACCAGCCGATCGTATGGGAAGGCCTGCTGGGGATACTTATACAACATCTTCATGTAGCTGTGCGAAGGTATATTATCCAGGTAATAATACAGTTCCTTTACATCTTCACCATGATTACCCTCATAGTTCGTTAATCCGAACAGCCGCTCCTTCAGGATAGGATCTTTACCATTCCATAATGCCAGTGCCATACAAAGAAACTGCTGCTGGTCACTGATGCCGGCAATGCCTTCCTCACCCCAGCGATAGGCTTTGCTTCTTGCCATCTCGTGGGTCACAGATTGCCAGGCCTGGCCAGACGCGCTATAGTCCTCGCGCACACCGCCCCATTGCCGCTCGGATAGATAAGGACCCCAGGTACGCCATTCGCTGACATTGGCCAGTTTACTGTTCTCATTCATGGCCATACAGAATTTATAACATCAGGTAAACGGCTTGGTGACATAGCGGGCAGATAAAGTGTATTACTAAACGAGATTCTCTGTTTTTATTTTCTCCAGTATTTCCCTTGTCGATTCGAAGCTGGTATGCTGAAAAGCACGTATACCCAGCTTTTCGGCGGTTTTTACGAACATGATCCTGTCATCAAAATACACGCACTGTTGCGGGGAAACCTGAGCTATGCCCATAGCCAGGTTGAATATACCTGGATCCGGTTTACGCATGCCCACTTCGCAGGATGAAACGAAAGCATCGAAACACTTGTGCAGGTTGAACTTCCGCACCCGGTAGTCATTCAATTCCTTGCCTTCATTGTTGATGGAAATAATGCGGAATCCACAGTTATTTTTCCACTCCTTTAGCCACTGCAAAGTACCGGGCAGTTCGGCAGACTGTGCATAGATAAACTCTTTAAAATCTTCCCGCAGAAATTCACGGGGATGATTGAATACTACGGTATCGAGATACTCGTCCAGCGTAATGCTGCCTATTTCATATACATTGAAGATAAAGTTATGAAGCGCATTCATTTCGGTATAATCCAGTCCGAATTTCTCCGATGCCAGTTGCCTTGACTTCTGCCCCCAGCCATTGGTGAGCAGCACGCCTCCTATGTCGAAAAACAGGATCTTAATATTGGTAACTTCCATGCGTAATTATTTTGGGATTAAGTGTATCGATAAGCAGGTATGCACCGCCAGGGCTGATTATTTTTCCAGCGCTATTACTTTCTGCAACCGGCGCACATGCCTTTCAGCGCCCGTAAAAGCTGCTCCCAGGAAAGCATGCACCAGTTCCTGTGCTGCCATATTACCGGTAACGCGGCCACCGAGACATAGCAGGTTAAGGTCGTCATCTTCCACTCCCTGGTGTGCGGAAAAATGATCGTTAATCAGGGCCGCGCGTACGCCGCTGATCTTATTGGCTACTACGGAAGCCCCCACCCCGCTGCCGCAAACAGCAATCCCGCGTTCCACTTCGCCGGCAGCAACGGACCTGGCAAGAGGTACTACAAAGTCGGGGTAATCATCCTTGTTATCCAAAGAAAAGGCCCCGAAGTCTTTTACTTCGTGGCCGAGTGATAACAGAAAGGTATTTATAATTTGCTTTAATTCATATCCGCCATGATCAGCGGCTATTCCTACTTTCATAATCGTATGTTTTGAATGATATCATTTGCCCAGTAATGCTTTTGCTTTTGCCACCACATTGTCCACAGTAAATCCAAATTCTTTATAAAGATCGTCTGCCGGAGCCGATTCACCAAAACCTGTCATGCCAATAACAGCTCCTTCATCGGTCACATACTTATGCCATCCGAGGGTAGAACCGGCTTCGATGGCCAGTCTTGTCTTTAACGCAGCCGGCAATACTTTTTCTTTATAACCGGCATCCTGCTTTTCAAACAATTCCCAGGAGGGCATACTGATTACACGGGCGGCGATACCCTGCTCCTTCAGTTGCAACTGGGCCTGCAATGCCAGGTCCACTTCGGAGCCGGTAGCGATCAGGAGCAGATGCGGTGGCTGTTCCGTGTCCGATAATACATAGGCTCCTTTTTCAAGTTGCTCCGCAGAGGCAAATTTCTCCTGGTCGATAACGGGCAGTCCCTGCCTGGTAAATATCAATACCACGGGCCCTCCTGTATGCTCCAGGGCAACCCGCCAGGCATGGGTGGTTTCGTTGGCGTCTGCAGGTCTTATAACGGTAACATTGGGAATGGAGCGCAGCGATACCAGTTGCTCCACGGGCTGGTGGGTGGTTCCATCCTCACCCAGCCCTATGCTGTCGTGAGTAAAAACGAAAATAGGTCTTATTTTCATGATAGCCGCCAGGCGTATGGGTGGCCGCATGTATTCGGAGAATATGAGAAAGGTGGCCCCATAAGGAATAATGCCTTTGGTAAGGGCCATGCCATTGAGGGCAGAACCCATCGCATGTTCCCGTATTCCGAAATGAAAATTACGTCCATGTCTTTTCTCCGGAGTGAAAGAATCGTATTCTGTAAGATGTGTGTCGGTGGAAGGAGCCAGGTCTGCTGAACCTCCCATCAGGTTCGGCAATGCGGAAGCTATTGCGTTCAGCACTTTGCCCGATGCCTGTCGGGTAGCCATTTTTTTATCGGATGGCTTAAAAAGGGGCAATGCTTTTTCCCAGTTCTGTGGCAGCTTGCCTTCGGCGGCGGAAAGATACTCGGCGGCCAGTTCCGGAAACTTTGCCTGGTATTCCTTAAATAGCTGGTTCCATTTTTCTTCCAGTGCTTTTCCTTTTTCTCCTTTGGAACGGTAATAATCCAATACCTCTTCTTCCACTGCAAAGGACTTCTCAGGGTCGAAGCCAAAGAACTCCTTCACAAGCTTCACTTCTTCCTCGCCTAAGGGGGATCCATGCGAGCCGGCCGTGTTCACTTTGTTGGGACTGCCATACGCTATCTGCGTACGCACCCGTATCAGGGAAGGGCGAGTCGTTTCTGACCGCGCATTCCGAAGGGCCAGCATCAGCGCATTCAGATCGTTTCCGTCTTCTACCACCTGTACATGCCAGTTATAGGATTCAAAGCGTTTGGATACATCCTCACTAAAAGCAATACCAGTGCTTCCTTCAATGGAAATATGATTGTCGTCGTATAAATAAATGAGATTACCCAGGCACAGATGTCCGGCCAGGGAAGCAGCTTCCGATGTTACTCCTTCCATCATATCTCCATCGCTGCAAATAGCGTATATAGAATAATCGAACAGGGAGAAACCCGGCTTGTTATACCGGGCAGCGAGGTGTTTTTGAGCTATGGCAAAACCGATCCCGTTGGCAAAGCCCTGACCCAGCGGCCCCGTGGTAACATCGATGCCCGGAAGCAGGCCGTATTCGGGGTGACCGGGAGTTCTGCTGTGCAACTACCGGAAATTTTTAAGATCATCCATGGTAACATCATACCCGGTCAGGTACAAAAAACTGTACTGAAGCATGCACCCGTGACCGGCAGAAAGTATGAAGCGGTCGCGGTTAGGCCATTCGGGATTGGCAGGATTGTAGTGCATGGTATGTGCCCACAGTGCGTGTGCCATGGGTGCTGCCCCCATAGGCATACCGGGATGGCCTGATTTGGCTTTCTGTACGGCATCTGCCGACAGCACCCTTACCGTGTTAATAGCTTTTGATTCCAGTTCTTTAGTATCTGTGTACATAACAGGTGATCTTTTAAGTATGAAATAAGGAATTGATACAACAGGAACATACTATATTACATCCCTGTCGCTCATCGAACAACATATCTATCAAAGATAAAGCCTGTTTACATTACACCTAAAAACATTCCAGTATAGATGCCTCCAGTGTATCCAGGTCGAATGGCTTAGCCAGGATACGATGGCAGCCGAGTTCTTTTTGCAATTGTTGCAGGCGGGGAGCCGTGGAATATACAACCATCGGCAATGGCGCGCTTACCGGGTCTTTCTTGATCTGGCTCCACATTTGCCGCGAGCCCGGCTTAACTGGCGTGTAATCGACCAGCAAAGCATCTGGCTGGTAGGCTGCCAGAACGGACTGCAATTGATTGGCCTGGGAAACAGAATTTACGGCAATACCTTTTTCGCGAAGAAAAGAAATTAACACAGAAGTAATTTCGGTGTCGGGGTCAATAATCAGTAGTTTACGGGGGGATAATTTAGAGTTGCGTACTTTCATAATCTATAAGGTTTATTTTATATATCGAATTTAGCATATTTCCATTATATAAAGCAAAAAAACAGGGCATTTTCAAAAACATAAGGTGAATCTTTTGCAAGTTGAGCAGATCTTTACCCGTGAGATTGATGTATTTTTAGATTGTGCCTGTACATTTGTAGAAGTGATACGCTTTCCGGATTTTTACCGTTTTAACTATTAAATACCTGTATGATATCATCTATCCCGTTTCATAAAATAAAACTAAACAAGTATAAATGGCTGTCCCTGGCCAATTTCAGCACCTTCGCCATAGCGATTGTCTTTTGTACATTAATGTTTAGTGCTGAAAGCAAAGGTTGGGCGATCAGGCAACTGATGAAAGTAGGGCTCTTTCAACCTTCGATCAATGAAAATATATCGGCGGGTTCAGAGACACCTCCCTCTTTACTTTTTAAAGACGGTACCGGTAAAATTACCGACGTATCGGGGTTAAAAGGTAAAGTTGTTTTTATTAATTTCTGGGCCACCTGGTGCCCGCCCTGCATAGCCGAAATGCCTTCCATACAACGCCTGTACGAACAGTATAAAGGAAACGATAAGGTATTGTTTTTAATGGTGGACATAGACAGCGATCATGCCAAAGCGCAAAAATTCATGAACAAAAAACGCCTGGATCTTCCGGTCTTCATTCCAGCAGGGCCTATCCCCTCCAATATGCTGGGCAGTTCCATACCCGTTACGGTGGTGCTGGATAAATCAGGTAAAATGGCGTTCCGGCATGAAGGCGGTGCTGACTACGACAATAAAAAGTTCAGAGATGCCATTCAGCGTTTGACAGAGGAATAATTATCCTGTTAAAAAATCAGTTCCGGTACCAGCCGGCTACATTCGTATCCAGTTCCATTGGCTGTCCCTTATAAGATTCATCAACCTTTATAATATCGAAGCTGTTGGGGAAATAATTTGGTTCGCTTCCCCGCTGCCATCTATCCTCATGGCACCATCCCGCTTGTAAGTATTGACAGCGGTTCACCGGTATCTGCTCGTAATTGGCCCCCAGGCGGTAACGGTGTGCATCCGGGTAAGACAGTAACCTTCCCTGCAGCATTTTATCAGGTGAATAACTGATGCCGTAGTGAGTTTTTTTCTTCGCTCACATATATAAAGTATTTAAGTTTTAAAAATGAGTAATGAGCAAATGTTAATTAATTTTAATTATAAATCAAATCAATTGATTGTACATCATCATAGACAAAATCTATATTAATGACATTTGTTCAACTCGAATACATCGTGGCCCTGGATACCTTCCGTCATTTTTCAACGGCATCCGGTCACTGTTTCGTTACGCAGCCCACGCTCAGCATGCAGGTGCAGAAACTGGAAGACGAGCTGGGTATAAAAATTTTCGACCGGAGCAAGCAGCCGGTGATGCCAACAGAACTGGGTGCGGAGATTATAGAGCAGGCCAGGAAGATATTGTCGGAGAAGAACATCATCACCGAAATAGTACAAACAAAACAGGGATTGCTTACCGGCGAACTTAAAATTGGCATAATACCCACCCTGGCTCCCTACCTGCTGCCGCTTTTTATACAACGGTTCAATAAAAATCATCCGGGTATCAAACTGATCGTGCAGGAAATGATGACCGAACAGATCATCTCCAGGTTGCGGGAAGGCAGGATAGACGTCGGGTTGCTGGTAACCCCTTTACAGGAGCCGGGCATACGCGAACACGTTCTTTTTTATGAAGAGCTGATGGCTTATGTATCCAAAAAGAATACAGCTTTCAGTAAAACATACGTGTTGCCACAGGATATCGATCCCAATAAACTGTGGCTGCTCGAAGAAGGTCATTGTTTCCGGTCACAAATCCTTAACCTGTGCGAGCTTCGCAAATCCGGCAATACCCAGTTTGAATACGAAGCGGGCAGCATAGAAACGCTTCGACGCATGGTGGAGCTGAACGATGGGATCACCATTTTACCGGAGCTAACTACCCTGGAGATGAGCAGCAGGCAGCTAAAGCTGATACGGCATTTTAAGAATCCCGCTCCTATGCGTGAAGTAAGCATAGTAGTACACCGCGATTTTGTAAAAAAAAGGTTGATAGAAGTGTTAAGGGAAGAGATCATCGGTACTTTACCCGAGAAGATCCGGAAAAATAAAAATCTGAATATCGTACCGGTATAATCATTCTCTTTACTCCAGTGTGATATACAGAACGGCAATTAACCATTCGTATATTGTATATTTCTGTATTCACCTTTTTAAATTCAATACTGCTTACTCCTTAATTTTACCAAATGACAAAAAAGATATTTACACCTCCGTATCGGGTAGTCTATGAGCTTCGTGTAGCCAAAAGCCGGATTGCCGGCAACGGTGCCTATGCCTTAACAAACATTCCTGCCCGCAGGAAGATAGGCGACCTGGGAGGTGTTATCATTACATTAAGAGAAGCCAGGCGACTGGTAAAAGCATCCAAAGTGATCAGTATGGTGGAATTTGGTAACGGCTATGCGTTGAATGCCTCTGTTAACAGCAACAGCCTGCGTTATATCAATCACTCCTGTAACCCCAATACCTATATGCGCGTAACCCATAACAGGGTGGAATTTTATACGCTCAGAGCTATTAAGAAAAACGAGGAATTGAGCTGCGACTATGGGGAAACACATCATGATGGTAAGTTGCCCTGCCGCTGCGGCGCTACCGATTGTCGTGGGTTTATATGATTTCAAAACAAGGAGAAGATATCAGGCCTTGCTTATTTTGATATTATAACGGATCACATCCCAATACTCTTTACCATAACCCACCAGTATCTCGCTACCTGCCGGAATATCCTTGATAGCTTTAATAAAAGCCTGTTTTTTCTCCGTAACAAATTCAGCGTTATTGGTAATGCCTTTAATGCGGGTAATTCCTCTGGCATCGTTGGCGTACCTGGCCAGTACCTTCAGGTGTTTCTGCGCACTAATCACATGGTTACGGGTTATGTAGAAAATATAGGGATTGTCGTCGTCATTCTTAACTTCTTTCCATTCGGTTATTTTGCCTTTATATTCGGTGATCCTGGTTCCTTTTGGTATAGGTTTTTTTGTGAACAGGCCTTTTCCGGCACCGGGGATCGTAGATTTTTTTACATAAAGCTGTTTTTCTAGTAGCGCCATTGAGTCTGTTGTAAATATTTGGTTGTTAAAGCAGGGTGAAGATAAAATAAAATTACTTACTATGAATTATTTTTGCCCTATGAGTTCACAGCTAAGAAAACAGCAAATTATCCGCTGGGCAAGGAAGCTGGGCTTCTGGGGCTTCCTGTTTTTTCTTCTGAAAGGCTTATTGTGGCTGGCCGCCGCTTACTGGCTCATGAAAAAGTAAACGGTAAAATTAGCTCCGCCTTTGTTTCTACTTAATATAATATACATCAATACTTTCATAGGATAAGGTTTAATGGTTAATGCTATTCGATTAGTATATCTCCTGATTTCGCACCAGGAGTTCTGCATTTTGATAACTACATCTGCCAACAGGCGACACCTGTAGCATCCACATTTGAATTTCTGCATCAAAAACAGTAACTTGCTTTACTGGAAACGAGCTATTCCCATTGTATTCTAAATTCTACCTATGATCATGACACAAAAAGGAAAATCCAGTTTCACCAACGATGAAGTTAAAAAGATCGAAGAACTGTTAGAAAAGATCCGCTCATCCAAAAGAAAGAAGCAATTATTTTTACGCAACCAGCTACGTGGTCTGGGGTTTTATATTATCAACTACTGTTCCTCCAGAAATGGGTTTACCGTGGAGGATTTCAGGAAACTGGTGAGGGATGGTTCCATTAGTATAGATAATGACTTACAATCGTAGATGAATGTAATAAAACCAGGGACTAATGAGCCATGCTTGGTGGATAACATAATATGGCATTACGGGTAGCGGTAATTAACCATCTATCATTCAACGCTTCATCATTTTGTAAGGTTCTTTTTTGATTCCAGCCAACGGCTATAATTTTCTATTTGGTTTCTGTCTTTAAAATTTTGGAACTGATTTTCTATCAATTTGTAACGGTAAGATCACGTTGATCGATAAGATCGCTGATAGTTCGCAGTCAATGCTATCTAACCCGCAATTAAGAAGTTGATAAAACTGCACCCGGGGGTTCCACATGCATTGTTACCTTTTGAAGGTCTTCTTCCGTTGGTACCTTTTCCATATCGTCTGTATTACCCAGGGAATACTATTACGGGCTGGAGTATACGGGACAGGTCAATAACGAAACCAACGACATCGTGTATTACGAGTTGAGACGATTCATGGAACTACTCTCCAGGAATAATCCGAATATTCTGGAGATGCTGTTCACCCCTCAGCGTTGTGTGCTTTACCGGCATGAACTGATGGACAGGTTGACTCCTACTATGTTTCTTTCCAGACTATGCGAACAGACCTTTGCGAACGATGCTTATACGCAGATCAAGAAAGCGGTTGGACTCGAAAAGAAAATCGTAAACCCTGTGGAACCCGAAAAGAAATCGGTACTGGATTTTTGTTATGTCTATGAGGGGCAGACTGCAGTTCCGTTGAAAGAATACCTGAACGCACATCAGCTGTCAGCAGCGCGGGCAGGACTTGCAGCAATCGACCACCTCAGAGATACGTATAACTTATATTATTCGCAAGAGCACGCATATGCAGGCATTGTACGTAAGGAATCGTCCAGTGACATCTGCCTGAGCGGCATCCCGAAGGGAGAAACACCGAACGCATTACTCTATTTCAATAAAGACGGGTATTCAATGTATTGCCGAAAGTATAAGGAGTATTGGGAATGGGTGGGCAAACGAAATGAAGTCCGATACAATACTACGATGGCGCATGGTAAGAAATACGATGCCAAGAATATGATGCACGTCTTCCGTTTACTACGTATGGCCCGGGAAATTGCTACGGAAAGACTGTCCATGTGCATCGGAGCGACCGGGAATACCTGCTAGCCATCAAGGAGGGACAGTTTGAATATGATGACCTCCTAACCGATGCAGAAGCGCTGAGAAATGAGTTACCCGGGTTGTATCAGCAATCTGATTTACCGGATGAACCGAACATAGCAGCGATTAATCAGTTAGTGATCGAGATGAGAATTGCCTGGTATGACTTAAACCCATCTTCCCGGACATAAACGGAAAATATATTCCAACTTATGGAACCCGATAGTGTTGAACTCGTCATAGACATCGAAAACTATTTTAACATCCGGATCAAAAACTAGAACGCTGCCTTTACGCCCATCCCTAAATATTTGAACTCCCCAAGCGCGATATCCTGTCTATCGCCCTGAAACATGTTTCTGCCGCTTGCATAAAGTTCAAAAGATCCTGAGTTGCACTTTACCAGGTAGCCCAGGTATGCATGCTGCAACATAAGCGTGTTTGCTTTGCCCAATGGAAAAGTAACAGGAGAAGTTCGGATTGTTGCTTCCTTGCCGAAATGATACAGGCAGTTAAAGCCGACCACTATTTTATTAATCCGGAAATGGTTGTTCCAGCCCCCCGTCCAATCCCCCCGCTTACCAGCAGAGCCTGTAATAGAGCCTGATCCACTCGTCGTACTTCCGTACGATAAAAGCCTGGAATCAATATAAGAAGCGTTTACACCGGTATTCCAGCTAATAGTTTGTTTGACGATCACTTTAGACAGAACTCCTATACGGTGAGCGGATGATTCCAGAAAGTAAGGAACATCTACATATGGAAAACCTGTTGCAGGTGGCAGCGTCCGCCGCACCATTATCAACGATTTTGAGTCTTTATAGTTGTAGTCGATCTGTAAACGGTTATTGAAAACCTGGAAAGTTAGCCCCGTGTTCCATATCTTATCTTTCTCATCGATATTAAGCAAGGAACTAGAAATAAGGCCCGGAAAAACTACAAAACCCTGACGTGCAGATACATCGAATTGCAAAGGAGTATTTTCCTGCCATGGTGCTGTAGTTGCGTAAGATCCATAAAGTTTAAGGCCCAGGGAGCTTTCTTTTTTGATCATTTTGATAACATCCAGGGTGGCAGTGGCGAAAGGATAGCTTCGATTAGTCTGCCTGCCCCCAAACCTGAAAGACCGTATAGCCTCTGCCTGCAAACCTCCCTGCACGGCCAGGTAGTTTTTGTGATAGACAGCCAGGGAAGGGGTAAACAGCAACAATGTCAGACCCTGCGAGGAGGAACTATTGCTAACACTAAACTGTCCACTGCCGGAAAATGGAGGTTGGTTTGGAGAACCATATAATTCTGTTATCTGGCTTTGAGAATCATTGTACCTGATGCTCCTAAACAGGACGTTGACCGACGGTTCCAGTTGCCATCCACCTAGTTGGATGTTATATCTGATATCATCCCTTATCATCAATTCGGTTCGCTTCATATGCAGCTGGTAAAAAGAGGCGCTTGAGGTGGTAGATCCAGGCACACCTGATGCAGAAGATCCTTCTTCAGTGCGGCGTTCGTAGAAGGTATAGCCGGCGCTGAACTCGTTATTCCAGTGCCTGGAGATTCTGCTGTTAAGGTTTAGGGAGGGAGCAAGCAACACGTCTTTACCCGTTTCCCGGCTTTTCGTCGTTTCAGCAGAAAGTTTAATTTCATCGTTTATTCTACTCTTTTGAGGAACCGCATTCATTCTTACGGATAACGTTGCTCCTTTACTTATTTTCCAATGGAACCATCCATTGAAACGATAGCGGTTCAGGCGATACGGGTTAACAGATAGCAATTCAGCATCTCCAAGCGTCCCGGGACCGGGCGTGAGGGCTGGATAGGGTTGAACTTCTCTCAGAAAATCAACAGAAGCCCCGAAACTAAGCTTGCCTGCACGCTGATTGGTTGAAAGGTGATATTGCTGAAAGAAATCGGGAGAGGATTCGATTTTAATATTCTTGGAACTTGCTTCATTTCTTCGCTTCACAAGATAACCGCTGGCAGATGCCCTGATACCTTCACGGCGGGCATCGTTCGTTCTGGTGGTAACCAATACTAAAAAAGAATTGGCAGGCGTTCCGCTTATCTGGGCGAGCGCACTTTGAACGAGTACTACACTTTCAATATCGAAAACACTGTAAGCATTTACATCATTTAGCAGGTTGCCATCTACTATATATTTCAGGTTGGCACTATTGCCATTGGCACCATAGAGATATACATTGATCGCATCTCCAAGAGATCTAAAAGGCATTCTTTCCATATCTTCCCCCTTGATAGTTACATTCTGTGTAAATTCTTTCTTCACCTTGATGGTTACCAGGTCAATATATCCGGAGTCTGTCTGGGCACTTGCATAATCACCGATTGCAAGCGAGAATATTCCTAGCAGGTAAGGAATTGCTTTTTTCATTACGGGGTTTTAGTTCCCAAATGTATAGCTTCTTTTGCGGGGAATACAACAGTAATGACGTTAATTTATTGCCAATTCATTAGGGCTCTTGTTAGGTGCTCGTTATGGTAAAACCTAATGAGAAGCATACCAAACGCCTGTTAGAGCGTAACTAGATACGGCATAGTGTAGCAGAATTTAAGAATTAATCACGCCTCATCAGTGGTAATTTGACCGGCCCTTACTGTGGCAACGCGCTTTATACGTTAGTAACTCACATGACGCTGAATCCATATTTTCAGCCGAACTATCTATTCTTAGCCAGGTAGTGATGAATAGCAGATAAGGCCTCGATACAATGGTCGCCCCAATGATAATCAAAGTCAGCCTTGAATTTCCAAATAGCATTTTCCTTAGCAGCACTGTCAATAGTATCAAAAATCATTAATACGCATTTCAAGTCTTTATAAATGTCACCCAAATCATCTATTAAGTCTCCGGCACCGGTCTCTACTAAGTTGTTCATGTCAATTGCATTAAGTACAGTCCAGTAATAGGAGAAAGGAACTCTGTCTCCTGTGAACTTTAAAAGCGATTTCATTGCATTGTCGTCTATGTCGTTTTCAAAATCTTTGCAAGTTTGCAAGTGAACAGAAGGTAAATTTCTACCGAAAGAGTAAAGTTCAATAAGATGCGCCTGTATCACTTTTAAAAACTCAATTTCAGTCATTTTGCTTTCTGTCTCTAAGAAGTTGCAATATTTCTTAGCAAGATTCAAAAAGTCTGAAAACTCTTTTATACTAAGAATTTCGTTTACTGATATTTCTTTTGACGGCGTCAATTTAATAGGGTTGGTAACTGAAAAGCCATATGTGAAGGTAGGATATTTGGAAATGTGCAATTCACTTTTGTGCTTCTCTTGATCTGTTGATTATTTTTTACCGTTAAAAATAACACCGTCTATTCGATATATATACGGCTTTCTATCCAACAGACGCTTCTATGCAGCAGACTTCATCCACGAGACCGGCATGACCTTGCCTGTGTCGGCCGATATCGTTGGCAAAGACGCGAACTATCGGGATATTCACGGGCATTACACGTCTGTGGCGCTGGCTAGGTTGTCTGCCGCTGATTACGACTCTCGGGATTCGCGTGGATTCACTTGAGATGGCTGGAAAGTGTGAGTCTTTTGAAAATGGGGAGGTTAGGCGCGGACAATTCGGGGTAACTTCCAGAACGATCGTGAATACTTTTTTCCGGGGACGGCCGAGCATGTGAGGGGCTGCTGGAATCATTAAAGTTCCAGGATTTGCTTATCTTGAGTAGATACTATCAAATTGAATGAACCATGTATATTCCTAACCTGCCTACGGATAATTATTTTAAATTCCTTTTCTTCTTAGGAGCGTTCTTAATCGCATTAGGCTTTTACATTATTTATAACAATAATGCAGACTATTATGCTGCAGCACAAGTATATGCTAACGATTTAAAAACAGCTTACATGGAAAATTCAGTTGTAAATGAAGTTGCAAAACCACTTCCAATAGAAGCAAAAGAAGTGCTAGATAATATTACGAAATTATTGCGAGCTCCAGATTCCATCAGAAACCTCCCAAAGAATATTAAATATCATAAGCAATTAGTTTTACAAAATGACGCTCTCAGTCGAAAGCTCGACTCAGTAAAACAACTTGCAGCCAATACTCTCCCGTCTAATTTAAAGGCTGAACAATCCGAGGATGCATTAAACATCATAATGGAACACAATGAATCAAAAAGGTATCTAGCCTATAGTTTAGCTATAATCGGCTGCATACTTATGTGGTCTGGAAATCGGTGGAAATCTACACAAGATAAACTAGACCGCATATCGACCTCCGAATATGAAAAATTATTCCCCAAACATGAAACTTGTGAAAGTTGCAGCATGCCGCTGGAAAATGATCGAAAGTATGTTAAACTCTATATCACCAAACGAAACGAGTATTGTACTCATTGTTATAATCACAAGGTAGATGAATTCCGGGAAGATATCACCCTGCGTGATATGGAATTAAAAGTGCAAGCTCGCATGGAGCAACTGGGTTTTTCACCAGCTGAAGCTTCCACACAGACTGAAAAAATAAAAGGATTAAAAAGATGGGTGCCGCACCTGCATTGGATAAGTTAGACCATAGTACCTCTGGAAAGCCTTAATCTTCAATAACTACTTGTTTTCCTGCCAAATCGAAATACATCCACAAAAAGGCGTAGGGACAAAGTTTGTCATCTGATGCCCTTTCCCAAGGAGATTCTTTGCAGCGGTGATCTACGGCAACCCCGTGGCGAGCACAGCAATCTAATAAGCCGCATTCTCTATTTCCTTTAACCAGGGTATTGTGAATTTCACGAAGGGATAAAAAGAACAGTGGCTCAATTGTATTTTTGAGGTGCTTTAAGGCAGCCGGCGGTTGAAAAAAGCGTTGCTCCAATGAGTTGTGGACTTCTGGGGTACCAAACAAATGATACACTGTTGTCCATACTCCTGAAAAAGCTGGCTTTGAACGAAAGAACTCAAGAAAGATATAGGGATATTTCCGACGGGTGTCAAAACCTGTCTGCATCACATGGCTAAACCAGGTAACTGTATCTGCGAAAACAGGATCGCTGAAAAGATGCTGAACGACCTGTTGAACCCCTTGCAAATTCTGCTCAAAGCCGGTCCATACATCCCATCCGAGTTTATTCATGAACGCCAGTCCATAATCTATAATAGATTCTCCATTAGTGGGCTGAAAGTCGTGCTGATGCATGTTCTGCAAAATGCGGTAAAACGCATTTCCCGGAAAGTTGGAAACGAGCGCCACATCGCAGAGCGCAAATAGCCACTCATCATTCTTTAGAATATCCGTTTCTAAATACTCACCTACTTGTTGACAAGATAAGTATGGAAAATTGGCAGGCACATCAGTTTCGAAAAAAGTACGTTCCAGCAAGTAGGCCATCGTTTCGGATATTGCCGTATCTCCAAATATATAGTTACACTCATTCCCTTTTTCATCCACGAGTTGTAAGTTCAGGAAATAATTGTTGTGGCCTGGATTTAACTCTTCAAAACTTTTATCTTTACAAAAATTCACATTCTGAACCCGGGTGGTTGCATCCTCCATTGGCTCTTCTAAATAATTATCTCCGCGCAATGTGCGCATAGCACGGCGGAACAATCGCTGTTCCTCATTCACATCATTATTAATGGGAATGTGAATGGCGTTTCCCGCCTCTTTTTGCAAAAAAGCAATCAATTGCCGGGAACGATCGAATGTGTTCCAGATGAAAGAGTGCCCCATGCTACCTGAAATGCTTTGCAGAAAATAGGTGTATTCATGAATAAAAATACGACGCCCATAATCATCCAGCGTTTCAAGACTAGTTAAGTCATTATTATCGTTGACCGAAATGAATAAGTAAGGTGCGTAAGTTCCTGCAGTAAAAGTATCATGCATAATCTTTTGTTGAATGATTTTAACTTCTATACCTCCACATAGATAAAGCAATTTTTCGGACTTCTTTGTTTTCCATGAACAACAGTGGATAGTACAGCGGTTTCGAAATAGCTTTCCACTCCTTGACCATTTGCTGATGATCTGGAGGTAGATAAGGAAGTGTTCCCATCTTCTGACAAACAATAGGAATAATAACGAGGAATACTTAAAAACGCAACTTCCCATCGCTGAGCAAAAATTAAAGGACCAAAAAATTCGTCATGGTTTAGGAGACATCGACAACAGCACATATGACCTTACTTTTGAGCATTTAAGTGCCCAATTGCAGGTAATTCACAAAAAAATGAACGAGTGTCTTCCTAAATATCTAACCTCGAAAAATTGATCTACAATTCGCTTAAAAAGCTGCTGAACGTCAGTGTCATACGGGCTTCCGCAACTTTGTAAAAACCGGGGCGATATCAAAAAACACTGTTTCCTGAGGGAATTTTGTATGATTCTAAAAAACACATTTATCTAACTCTGAAAATTAGTTCGTTTTTCATTGTAATAGCTGGTTTACACGCGGTTATGTATTTAATGGAAAAGGGACTTTCCAAGAATATCTCGAAAAATCCCTTTCTGGTAGCGAAGAGGAGATTTGAACTCCCGACCTTCGGGTTATGAATCCGACAACTTTTAGCTCTATATAGCTTAATGTATGCCTAAAGTCCTGTATTTGCGGGCTTTCACAGGGGTATGAATTTATAAAAAACTAAGAAAAACTGCCAATTGTTGTACCAATGTTGTACCTTTTCAAAAACTATCGACGTTGGCAACACTTAAAATCGTACTGCGGAAAAAGAAGAATAAGGACGGCACCTATCCCCTATCGCTGCGCATTACCAGTGATCGCAAGAGTTCTTATATCAGTCTTCAACACCATGTTCACTTAACGGATTGGGATGCTACGGGGCAGCGGGTCAGGAAATCACATCCCAATGCCGCAAGGTTAAATAATCTACTGCTTAAGAAGAAAGCCGAGGCCAATGATAAATTACTGGAAATGGTTACTCGCAATGAGGATATTTCATCAAAAGTCATCGGGAAACAGATCAAACCCAATAATGGCAATTCATTCTTTGAACAGGCCAGGATTTTTACTGATAACCTGAAGAAGAATGGTAAGTATAACCGTTACACGACTGATATAGGCCGTATAGAACGGTTTAAGGAGTTCTTGGGCGGGGAAACGATTACCTTCCCTGAAATCACTGTCACCCTTTTGAACCAGTTCCGCTCCTAGCTTAAATCAACCAGAGCGGTTTCTGAGCGTACAATCGTCAATTATCTTCTTCTAATCCGCACAATCTATAATCAGGCCATAAAGGGAAATGTGGCTGACCAGAAGCACTATCCGTTCGGCAAGGACAAAATCGCCATCAAATTCCCGGACAGCATCAAGATCGGCCTGACCGAGGTGGAAGTTAAAACCCTCGAAGACCTGACCCTGACAGGTTACCAAGACCACGCCCGAAATGTCTGGCTGATCTCGTTCTATTTTGCCGGAATGCGCCTGTCAGATGTAATGCGGTTAAAATGGTCGGATTTTAAAGACGAACGGCTGCACTACGCTATGACCAAAAACATGAAGGTAGGGTCGCTGAAAACCCCGCAAAAAGCCATCGCTATACTGGAACGCTATAAAACAGATACCCAGAAGCATAATTTTATCTTTCCAGAATTAAAGGTATTGGAACAGCTTGAGCCATATCAGGTACAACGGAAGATATCCTATGCCGGAAAACGGCTGGATAAAGCCCTTAAGGAAATTATCAAAGCGGCGGGGATCAATAAAAATATCTCAATGCACATTACCCGGCACACTTTCGCTCAAATTGCGGGGGATAAAATTCCTGTGCAACTTCTGCAAAAGCTTTACCGCCATGCTAAAATCGAAACTACAATGGGGTATCAGTCACATTTTTCAAATAAGCATACCGATGATGCACTGGATGCAGTAATCGGGTTTTGACGGCTAATGCTCATTAAGGCGTTTCATACAGATACTTATGCCCACAAGACCCAAATATTAGGTTGTATAGTCGTAACCAATGTTTACTTTAGAAACCTCTGTTGAAGTAAAGCTCAATCTGCTTAAAAATCCAAATAATAAAACTAAGGACTGATTTTTTGATATAATCGGCTGAATCCATAAAAATGATTGTGGGTATTTAAACCGTCCTATCATATGTTATTTAAATATTATTTCGCTTTCTTTATCCATATATTTTTTGTTTGTTCGCAAAGAACCGTTAATTTGGTTTTATCTTTATGATTTAATCTTGATCCTATAATTAACTCTTCTCTACCCGTGATCTCTTTCTAAAAATTCTTGATTTAATTACCAAACCGCTAATAACCTATGTTCTTCATTTATTCAATTTAGATGGTGCTACAATAGTGCCTACGTATCATCAAAAGACAGGCTTGGGAAAATAATTTAGTTTTCCGAATCTTGTAAATGTATCCCTTTGCCATCCTTAAAACACAATCATAAAATGAGAAAGCTACTGCTTCCTATGCTCCTATGCATAGCACCTTTGTTCGTCTTTTCACAGAATCTGAATTTTTCAATTCCTGGCAACAGATTTACCGTTAAAAATGATACGATTTACATTGAAAAGAATCCTGATTATTTAGCCTTTGAGATGGTTTATGCGGTATCAGGTACTAATAAGCCAGTTACAATCAGGTTATCAACAGGCCTATCCTCAACATTAGATGCGAGTCAAATTCTACGCATCGGTACAGATTCAAGATTGAATACGTCATTTATATTAAATGATGCGGTGAATTATTCCGGGAGGATTTCATTCTCTCTGTCAAATAGTTCTATGTTTAGATATTCATCAAATGAATATTTTGATATAATTTTTTCTTGGCCGGACTTACTCAATACCGCACCTGAAAAAACCAAACGATTGGTACTACATATCCATAAACTGAAGAAAAAATATTGGCGACAAAAAGACCCGTCTAATACTCCCAAACTTGAGCTCATTCAGTACACGGATTTTTTAGGTATAAACTCAGATAGACCCAATGGCGTGTTTCAGCAACAATTACTTTTTAAATGGCCTATCAATAAAACATATTGGCCGCTCTGCGATAATTTTAAAGTTCAATTATTCCGGTCAGTCCTTATCCCAAACGTTCTGCTTAACCGCATTGACAAGGCAAAAGACGACAGTAGTGTTCTTGTGCCTTTAGGAATGTCTACAGTCTTATCACCAAATTCCTCAATTCCGGATACTGTTAGCAATGTTGTTAGCAGTTTCGATCTGATCCGATACGCCAACACAATTATTGAAAGTTCAGTCAATATTTTAACATTACACGTTGATAGGACACGTATCTATTTAAACTATAATATAGGGTTAGTACGTAATAGAATTTATGACACCATATCGCAGGAAAAGCCTGTTTCAAGACCAATTTATTCCCGCATTACCGGGTGGCACGTTTACGTTAAATCTGTCCTTGATCCAAAAGCCAGTTTAAATATTGAGTTAGAAGGAGGTTACCGGAGGGTTAATTTGAAAGATAATTTTTTTAAACAGTATGATGTTTACGCTTATGAAAACGGAAGGGTAAAATCTATACGATTTCCCGTTCAGTCGGACGATGAGAAAATGAAGTCGAAACCAATCTACTATGTCTCAACAAAGTTAAGCAAAGATTGGGGCAAGGAAAGTACTAACTATATATTTCTACGGTTCAAGTATCAATGGCAGAGTGGACATTACAAATTTTATTCAAAAGGGATACCTGACTCTGAAAGATCAGAACAATTTACCAATCACTTTTTCCAGGTAAATCTGGGGGTTTCTTTAGGGTTGGAAGATCTGTTTAAAAAATAAAACTGATAGTAAGACATTACATCATGTAATATATATTTATAATTTTAAAGGTTACAATATCGAAACCTTGTTTATTAAACTGAAATATTTATGTTATACAATACCAACTTTAAAACAACAACATTCATTTTTAACGAAAAGGGCTTTAAGATGGAATATGACCTAAAGATAACCCCTGAGGGATCTTATGTGGCGTCAGGAAATATTTACATTAATGGCGCAGATGAGGAACCTACGGAGTTTACTTTTTTTACAATAAACAATAGAGTTGCGGGTTATACACCGATGAACTGGAAAAAAGAATATATCGGTGCAATAGTGGAAACCGTAACAGGGAAAAAGTTACCTGTTGATAACATTTTCTAATACCCAATTTTTAACTGAAACACTAATTCAAAATACAATTTTTCACCAAATCAGCAAAAAGCTATAACTTTCGTTCAAACCCCGTCCGACATGGCAAATGCCTACATACTAAACCTGAATGGCTTCTATGGCATAAGGATAATCCTGTTATCGTCCTTATGTTGCTCTTTCATTTTCCTTACCGTTCCCGCGTTTGGCCAGCCTTCCACGCCGAAGTTTCAGACGTTTCAACCCATATCTGTTCAACGTTCACCGTCTTATAGCTCCAACGAATTAACCGCTTTCAGAAGTAACCCCATTTTGCCGGATAATTCCATCGAGCGGCAAAACCAGCAAATCTTGCAACAAAGTGTTATGGGTATACCCGGAGCTGCGACCAATGTCCGGCAGCAGCAACTGGCCGAATTAAGGCAGGAACTTCGGGCTGAACGAATGAGTGAGACAAATTCAAAAAAAACGCTTTGGTCGCAGACCTATTCCGGCAAGCTGGCTGAATTGATGCGTATGAACCCCGATAGCTTCAGCCTGACCAAAGCCCTTTATCTGGTGGAAAGTGCTTGGTATGACAACCCGCCACCCTACGCGGAGTTTGAAGCATCCATAAAATTATGGGCATCGGTTGTTAAAAAAATACTTTCTAATGAAGGATTGTCATCCCGAAACAACACAGCGATCAATTACGGCATTCAGAAACTGTTTAAACAACATGGCCTAAAACAAGCCCAAACTGGCCAGTCACAGGTTCCGATACCGACCGTCAGTTATGATTTTAACGATCCTGTCGGGGATCAATATTATGCGAGTATGTTCGTTACCAAATTGCTGCAATCCGGTAAGGGTCAATGTCATTCCATGCCGTTGTTTTATCTCGCTGTCGCGGAGCAACTGAAAGGCAAGGCATGGTTGTCCCTTTCGCCCAATCATTCCTTTATTCAATATTTCGATGAGAAGGGCAGCCGTTACAGTTTTGAAAGCACCAATGGCAACCTGGTGACCCAAAACTGGTTGATGCAATGCTCCTATATAAACGCGACAGCTCTGAAACAGGGAACCTATCTTGATACCTTAAGCAGCCGTCAGCTTTACGCACAGTGCATGGCTGACATGCTCATGGGCTACATGAACAAGATCGGTCATGATAAGCTGGCCGATCAGATCACCGAACAGATACTGGCGATAGACCCGACTAATCTTGCGGCTTTAATGACACGCGCCAACAGATTGACTGATAAAGCCATGCAAGAGTGTCAACGCGCGGGCAATCCTCCCCCATCGCAATTATATCAATACCCCAAAGCCTACCATGCCTATCAGGCCATGCAGGCCGGGTATCGGCAGATCGAGGCAACAGGGTTTCAGGAAATGGCCTCGGAAGTCTATCTGCGCTGGCTGCAATCCATCGAGCAGGAAAAGAAAAAAGATACTTTCCGGCAGGAACAGGAAAAGATGCAACGGGAAATCGACCTGCTAAAAAAACAAAAACCACGCGTGATAAATAAACCGAAAGAATAACACATAAACCCCTTAAGCAATGAAACAGATAGTATTCTTGACGGCCACACTCCTATTCGGATTTTTACCAAGCCATGCCCAGGATAAAAACCCCTTTCAGAGTATCGGCAAGAAAGGAAAAGTCCTTACGTTAAGTAACGGCGCGTATGACGAATTTTTCGACCAGCAGGATGTTCAGCAGATTGGCACGGCACTGGTAAATATCAGAACAATGAAAGTGGTGAAATTGCTGGATGAGAAGCAAGCGGCCAACAGGCTGGATAATACGACCAGCAGCCGTTTTCTAAGCATTGATCCGCTTACCGCAACGTTTCCGATGCTGGCTCCTTACCAGTATGCGAATAATTGCCCAATTGCAGGAGTTGATCTTGACGGCTTGGAGTTTTATTTTGCGGCTGATGGCTCTTACTTGGGTCAAAGTAAAAATGGTGGTACGCAAATCCGCGTCGCAACGGAATATAATACGTTTTCACCAGCTAAAGGTAAAAAGGCTTTAGCATTCACGAAGTATAAGGAAATTGATAAGGTTGATCCTAACATTGCTTCAAAGGTTTTTGAAACGATTTTTAGACGGGAAGTCGGTAATGAGGTTACAAGCATTGCCGTTCTCAATGAGACAGACCGGCCAAGTTTTGGCGGCCATACGGCAGCAAAAGGACAGTTTGCACTTAACATGGGAAATGTTGAAGGCGGTGAGAAGCTCAATACTGATTACTATAACGCGGCGGCAACACTTTTTCATGAAGATAAGCATAGTAAGAGCCTTCCCCAGAAATCATCTGACGGCTTTAGCCATTTCAAGATTCAAAAGCAAACAGTACAAAATTCCGGTCTGTATGAAAAAACATCTGCAAATTTTAAATCCTTCGTAAAAGACCTTTTCACAAGTTACTTAGACGACCAGGTGAAGAATCTTCAGACATTAATCGGCAACGCGCATAACGATCCATCACAAACCTATTCTGCCACTTATTATTTTAATGAATACCAAAACAATGTTCAATATTTTAACAAGCAATTTGGTGAGAAGATGCAGGAATACGACTTTAAAACATTTGAAAAAACTGTCTATGGGAACGATCAGCCTGTTATTAAATAGGCCTAAAAAAACGGTAATGACCTGTTTGGTTTTAATGCTTCTATGGTCTTGCCAGAGCAAGCAGCAATCGGAAATCTCATCTTCAGCATTCTTTTGTGATTCTTGTGAATATGAGGTCATTACAACGATATTTAATCTGGATTCTTTAAATATCTTTTACAAAGATTATAGCGATTTACAACGCATTACAGATACGTTTCAACCGATTAGCGGCGATTATTTGCGCGTGATCGATACGAGTAAATATATCGGGGATTCAAGCATCTTTCATCATATTTCTGTCGCTGCCATACGGCAGTACGGGGGAAATATTTTATCTTATCCCGCAATTCCTGCCGATCAATATAAAGAACTTGCTAAGGCTATAGTGCCTAAAGATAAACTTGATAGGCTTATCAAAGAAAGCAAAAAATGGACGTTCATTGCATTTTCCAAACCAATTTTTTCAAGTGACGGTAAATATGCCGTTGTGGAGGTCAATTACAATTGCTTCGGTCTTTGCGGCGAAGGGTACACATATTTATTAAAGAGGCAAGGTCGCCAATGGGTCTTACATAAAAAAATCTTACGATGGGTATCATAAGAAATCTTGTAGCGGCGATCTTGTTTCTGTCGCCCATGATTGCGTTTTCTCAAAAGGCCGAGAGCCAGATTTTGGGCGATTCTATTCCAATAAGGTATCAGTCAGCCTTTATGACTTTAACTGATATTCTTGAAAAGAATGGATCGTTTAAGGCGGCTGTCTATACTGTCGAAAATACCTATTACGGTAAGGATATGTGTAATTCCGAAACAGATAAAAGAATAACAGAGATTGTAAGGCTTTGCGATCTGGTTGCACGGACGAAAATGGCCTCACTCGAAAATAGAAGAATCGACACGACTTATTTTTTAAATTATGCCATCGGCTCCGTATTAAAAGATACTGTATTTATTATGACGGATAGTGCCTTTTTAGGACATAAGCCATTTCGCTATTCCTTTAACGACCCTTTCGGGAAACATGACTGGCGCACTATGTTTGTTACGACACTCCTGTCTACAAAAGAAGGAAACTGTCATAGCTTAAGTTACCTCTATAAAATACTTGCAGATGAATTAAAAGCGGCTTGTTGGCTTGCTCTTGCGCCTAATCATATTTATATCCGTAACAAGGATCAAAAAACAGGTTGGTACAATACCGAATTATCCAGTGGCATATTCCCGACTGATGCTTGGATCATGACGACAGGATATGTTTCGCCGGATGCCGTGCGAAGCGGTATTTATATGGATACATTAAGTAATCGCCAATCTATCGCTTTATGTCTGCTTGATCTGGCAAAGGGATACCAGATTCAGACAGGTAATGATGAAGATGGATTCATTCTTAAATGCTGCGATCTCGTGTTGCAATATCATCCGGTGAACCCTATGGCTTTGCTGCTGAAAGCAGAGACTTTGCAAAAAATATACAAGAAACAGATATCTCACAAAAAGCCGGAATCGGCCAATACATATAAGGAAATGGAAGGGGCATATATAACCCTTGCCAAACTGCACTACCGGGAAATGCCGGAAAAAATGTATCTGCAATGGCTGCATAATCTTAATGCTAAACCAAATACCAGGATTAATGAATGAGCAATCAAAGGAAGTAAAAGGCCATTGTCCCTTATGCAATAGTGAGAGAAACGCATTAATAGTCGCCTCATTTGAAACGCATTGGTCAGATGCAGATAGCCCTGTAGAGGATTCAAACGAATACCGGATTTTAAAATGTAAAGGTTGCGATACGCCGTATTTTCAGGAATATTTTACATGTTCTGAAGAGGTTGATTATTCTTACGATAGAGAAGGCAATACAAATGTGACATATATTCCTACTATTAAATATTGGCCATCACCGATTAAAAGGGATAGGCCGAATTGGCTAACAGATATCTCGGTAACAGATTCGGTGTTGTATAATTTACTTTCAGAAGTTTATACTGCCTTAGACAATGATCTCAATGTACTGGCAGCCATCGGGATCAGAACGGCATTTGATCGGGCATCCGAGCTTTTGAAAATAGACACCAATTTATCTTTTAATGATAAATTGAAAGAACTATTGAATCGGAGCAGCATCGGCCAAACCGAAAAAGAAGCCCTTGATACATTGACGGATGCCGGTAATGCTGCTGCGCACAGGGCGTGGAAACCTACTATAAAAGAATTAGATACCCTGATGTTTATCATTGAGCAATTCATTTATTACAGATTTCTCTTAAACGATGAAATAAAACCCCTTAGATCAAAAATTCCGCAACGTCCAAAGAAAAAGAAATAAAAGCCCCGGCCAAGACTGACCAGGGCGTGGCTCTCTCGAGCCTAACCTTATCCTATGAAAGTACAAAGGTAGTTATTTTAGTTACAACGCTATTCGGTACTACCTATCTCGGATAGTGAAGTATTACGAGCGGGAGACACTTCTTTGAAGTGAGAAGCATTAGCCATTCTTCTTTTTTCAAGGCATTCAAGTCGCCTGCATACCGTGCTGATAGTTAATGCCGACAGTTTAAAATCCAGTGCGATCTTTTTAAAACTCTGACCAGTTTTCCACGCATGATAAATTGCTTCGTTTCTTACTGAAAGAATTGTTTCCGGGTCTGCGCGCTGTTTCCTGATAAAATCTTTCAAGCGATTGATTTCTTCGCGTAAGTCTTTTTCCAACCTGCGATTTACCGCAATCTTGTAATACGCTTCTTCTACCGTCATGGCTTTAAGGTTTATTTTTTTTCAAATGGTGTTTTTTGGCGATGAGATAACTCGCCGTGCAGAGGTCGCTTAAATGCTCGTACATTCCATGATGATACTTAATCAAAGATTCCTTGTTCAGCGCATCATGCTCAATCAGAAACTTGAACATATCCCATAGCAGCATATGAATGTCATCAAAATGATAGTGGTCATAGAACTGAACGAATACGTCTCTTGGATCAAGCGTGTCCAGCTCGTCATTATTAGGCCAATGAAAAAGTTGAATTTGCAAATCATCTTTCGGGATAAGCATAAAATAAATTTTGTTACCAGCAAAGGAACCTTTACAGGTTACAAACCGCACGCAAACGCACCCCGCAAACGCAGGCCGTACAAGGGCTTTCCTTTAAGATTTTTTGGAATAATTACGAAATTATAGGTTCCTATACCGGTAATAAAAGGGGAGGTGATAGCATGGATACGCCGATAAAGTTGGTAGCGCTTTATAGAATTTCAGAGGATAAAAAAGGCAAGAATAAAAAGAGCAAAAACTATGTGCCTAATACCTTAGGGATGCAGGCGCAAAAGATAATGGTTCATCAGGCGTTTCCAAAACCGAGATATACAATTGTTAAAGAATTTTATGAAAGGCGAAGCGGGAGAAAAAAGAATAGACCAGTATTAAACGAGGTATTGGATTATTGTCGTGAAACTAAATGTGTGCTTGTCGTTGCACGTCAGGACAGGCTTACAAGACGATTTATTGTCGTTGCGGCACTATTGGAAAGTAACATTGATTATCGCGTATCTCTTTATCCTGAGTTAGACCCCAAGAAAAATCTAATGATATTCCTTATGCAAGCGATTATCGATCAACTGGAAAGCATGACTTTGAGCCAACGGGTCGAGGCTGCAATTCATGTTAAGTTGGATCATGGCGGGGTGATGGGGCAGTATGGCAAGAATGTCCTATCCAAACGAAACCATGAAAAGTCTTTGGCCTTTTCACTGTCTAAGACTAAAGTACTTACGAAGTTGGTAAACGTGAATGGTGTCACTTCTTATAATGGATTAGCGAAAGCATTAAACAAGCTTAAGGAACCTACATATTTTGATGACGGACGCCTATGGAGTGCAAAAACGGTTCGTCATGTTATTGGCATTATTGAAAGGGAGACAGGAAGGAAACTTGTAAAATCGAAAAAGCGAACAATACTTAAAACACACAAAAAATGAAACATCTTATCCTGCCTGTCCTGATGATCGGCGTATTGATGGCAACAAGCTGCAAGAAAAATTCCGGTTCCGATGATTCCGGCGATACGGACACCATTCCCTCTACCGTGTTACGAGACCCAATTGTGTATTTCGGGGATGATACCTTAGGCAACTGGCAAGTCGTCCATGAAGCGAAAAAAGTCGAACCCAATAGTGGCGAACAAGAGGCAAGTTTCGGCCTCATGCAGTTCCCGACAACAGCAATCGGATATATAACCGATGATACCTATGGCAATATCGGCGCGTACCGCAAAAGCCTCGATGGCGGTAAAAGCTGGTCTGACCTGAAGGCTTTGCCGACCCAGGCTACAACGCTTAAATGCGTGACACCGACCGCAGTGTTCGCCTTTAGACCGACAATCTCTTCATCCATGACGCGGGAGCTTGTACCCCTTTGGCAGATGAACCCTGCAATCGAGACGGAATGGGCGCAGGTTTTCAAAAGCGACCGGACGTTTACCGTCATTAAAAACATCGTCTTTCCGTCCGATACGCTTGCCTATGCGATCAGCGAGATCGGCGAGTTCATTAACATCACCAATCCGCTGGATTACGCCAGCAGCCGGGCAAAGACCGTGAGCTTCGTAAGCAATACGAACGTTTTTGATTTTTGTTTCGCGAATGAAACCCATGGCTGGATGGTGACGGGTGCGGAGGTAAGGCTTGAAGGCGTTGTGGGGCGTAAAATCCTTTACACATCGGACGGCGGCAAGACATGGCAAACACAATTCGAGGACATCAATGCCAAAATATTCGAGATAACCGCGTTCGATGACCGTCATGCTTGGGGTTCGTCCCGGATCGGCGGCCTTTACCGCACCATTGATGGCGGCAGGAACTGGACGTATATCAAGATCACCAAAGCCGATGGTTCGGATTTTTCATCCGGCAAAATGATCTTCGTCAGCGACAAGCGCGGCTTTGTCAAAAGCACCAATGAAGTGCTGGAAACGGTAGACGGCGGCCTGACATGGAAAAGGTCACTTAAAGACGGCACATTATTCATCAAGGATATTTGCCTGACCAAACCCAATACCCTATGGGCTGTCACAAAGAACCGTCTGTTCAAATTGCAACTGTAGTCCTTAAACCTCAAAACATATTAATAACATCATGCACACTTTAATAGCCCTTATGATGAAACGATCTCCGATAACTTTTTTCAGCCTTTTACTGCTTCTTATCGTGACATTAAACGGCTTCGGCCAAACCCCTGCCAGCCCTAAATCCGAAACCCTGACCAATAAAAGTGTGGTGGAACTGTCAAAGGCAGGATTGAGCAAATCAATTATTATCAACAAGATCAATACCACACCTTGCAGGTTCGACCTTTCCACGACCGAGCTGGTCAACCTGAAGAAACAGGGCATCGCGGAGGACGTGCTGAATGCCATGATGGAAAAGACCATGACAAACGGCCAAAACACCAATGGCAAGAACGACGTTACTAAAGAGACTACTTCGCTATTAGACAAAGCCAATGCCCCTGCAGGTAGTGGCATGCTCGTACCTTCAACGCTGAATGTCATTCACAGCTATGATCCTGCCACGAAAAAAGCCGTGCCTTTGGAAAAAGGCTTAGCGCAACTTAAAGCCAAAAGCACAGGGATCGGCTCAAACAGTTTCTTTGACCTGGACGGCCTGAAATCCACCGTGCGGATCTCGGGCGATAAGCCGATATTTATCGTCAACGTAGGCGGTGCTACTTCGGATGGATTCGTCCTGTATAAACTGGTGGTCAAGAAAGCCAGCCGACAGGCGGCACTGTCGTCGATGTCGACGTTTTCGGGGCTGAAGGGCAGCAAGGCGATGATCCCCGTAACCATGAAGCTGCTGCAGCCCGGCCTTTATGAAATCACCCCCGACATTAAGCTGGAAAAGGGTGAGTATCTGTTTGCCCTCAAAACTGCCGGATCGTCGCTAAACTCCACCACGACCGATGTCTACGCCTTCGGTGTAGATTGATAATAGTATTCATGACCACATCTAACGCGTACAAACGACTTTTAAAGATTAAAGTCCCGGTTTACCGGGGCTTTTTTATTAATGATAATTAGCAAATAACGTAGATATGTCTAAAATAGGATAATTGACAATCTATTCTTGTGTGATACGAATAGTTGTCCCATACGAAAGATTCTATGAAACGAACTTCTTGCTAAAACCCTTAACGAACATGCAATTACCTGTAGACGAAAGTTCAATTTTAAAACCAGCTTATTTTGCATCTAAAATGCAGAAACGGATTCATCATGCTTAAACCTACAAAATCAATTGAAAAACGTTTTGTTATATCCATATTTTTAAGCATAGCAATGCTCGTTGCATGTTCGTATAATGCTATAGCTAAAGAAGACATATATGAATCAATATATAAAGTAGACTTTTCCGATGCAGATGAAAATATTTTCCTTAATTATCCATTTATCAAACCAGATCTTATAGATGAATCTCAATTTGATGATGATGAGAATTTTTCAAAGACTGAAATTAAGATAGCACAGATAAAACTAGCAAAATTAACAGGAGAATATCTTTTTGTTCAAAAAAGGGGTAGTTTATATTGTGGTTCTAGCGGCTGCTCAATTTATATTTATTATTCAGATCGTCACAACAATCATAAACTTCTCGAAATAATTTCTACATATGACACATACATACAAGATTGTGGGCAGATCGTAAACGTAATCACATATGGTAAAAAGGGCTATTCAGTTCAGCCGTTACAACCGTTGTCTAATGCGAAAAATATTAGTAAATTATCTTATTCCAGCCTTTATGAAATTCCTTCGTGTTCCACTTCTGAAAAATAGGAGATACTAATGCCTACATATTCTTATGAAGATTTTATTGATGCCATAGGACAGCGTGAATCGTCTAATAACTATACGGCAGTTAATCGGTTCAATTATCTAGGCAGATATCAAATGGGAGAAGCCGCTCTTGTTGATGCTGGGTACGTTAAAAAAGACAATAATGTGTCTAATAATGATTATAAACAATGGGTGGGCAAAGACGGGGTTAATTCTGCAAGTGATTTTCTCAATAATCCTACTGCACAGGATAATGCGATTAAAGATTATTATAAGGAAGTTTGGAAATGGGCGAAAAAATTGAATTTAGAGCAATACGTAGGACAAGAAGTTGGAGGAGTTGTAATTACCCATTCTGGTTTGATTGCTGGTGCGCATCTAGTGGGCATTGGTGCGCTCGATGACTTTTTAAAGTCTGACGGTGCAAGTGTTCCTAAGGATGCTAATAAAGTCAAGGTAACTGAATATCTAGATAAATTTAAGGATTATGAGACACCATTTGAGCCAGCATCCATTGACCCCGACAGTTGCCCTGTGCCGGATCTTCCGATTTGGTTAGCGCCGTATTTAGATACTATTGCCGGTGTTTGGTCGCCGTTGATTATCGATATGGACAATGACGGATTGGAGCTGACAAACCTTAATACGGATGCGGTTTATTGGGATATCGACAATGACGGGTTCAAAGAAGCAAGCGCGTGGGTCAAACCCGATGATGCTTTGCTGGTCATGGATTGGAACAACAATGGCCGTATCGATAACCACAGCGAACTGTTCGGAACGAATATAGTTGACGGGTTTACCAAGCTGACCGAGCTGGACAGCAACAGCGATAATGTCATTGACAGTAACGATGATGCTTTTGCGGATTTGCAAATCTGGCAGGATGCAAATCAGGATGGCATTAGTCAAGCAGCGGAATTACAAACCTTAACCGGGGCAGGAATAGCAAGTATCAGCTTAAGCGACTCTCCATTCTATACTCAAGTTGCCGGAAATGATGTGACTCACATAAGTAGCGTTACATTCTCAGACGCATCAACCAGAAATATTTATGATGCATGGTTTAAATATGATAACCAAAATACATATTTCTCCGGTGATATTACTCTTGATGTTCGTACATTACTTCTTCCGACTTTACGCGGCTATAGTGAGATCAAGGATCTGTTTATGCAGATGAGTTTGGATCAAGATCTTTTGGAAAAGGTCGATAATTTATCGCAAATGAGCTTGGCAGATGTCATTGATCCCACCAAAAACTTTGACGACCGGTTTAAAGAAATACTGTATGGCTGGGGTGGTACGGACGTATCCAACTGGCAGAATGCGTCAGTGTCATTCGCTGCCGATTCACGTAAGGTCAGCTTTGTTCAGGATATTGCAGGTAAAGAAATTCACCCTGATGGGGCGCTTGGAACGTTTCAAGGCGGTGTATTTCGTGATGTAGGATTGTGGGAGAACACAGTCACCCATTATGCCGCTCACTTTCTGGTGCAAACAGTCTTTAAAGAATTATTCAGCGGAGATGCAGTTTATGATTTGCAAACGGGTGTCGTGACGGGCGCAACAGGGCTTTCGTCTGCTGCCATCGGTAATGTCGAGACATTGATTAACGGTACTGCCGATCCTGCTTATGGCTGGTCACTGGTTGTCAGAACGGTTGAGGAAGTCCTCGGCGTGTCAAATCTGTCATCAACTGATTACAATCTTCTTGATGATGCCATTCAAAATTCTGTTGTCGGACTAGACCTCGACAGAGTTCTCGATCTGGTAAAAGGTGTGCCGAATGATGTGATCGGCACGTCTTCTGATGATACGCTTACAGGTACTTTTGTCGATGATATGATGGATGGCCAGTATGGAAACGATATCCTTGATGGTGGCCGCGGGGATGATCAATTATCTGGAAACCAGGGCAATGATACTTATATCGGTGGTTCAGGGGACGATATTATGTCTGAAGGTAATGGTAGCGGAAATGAAATCTATATTTATGATTCCGGTAATGACATCATTGCAGGCGATATTTATGGCTCTGATAAAATTCAGTTCCGCTCAGGCATAACATCGGCTGATCTGTCTATGTCACTCAAAAATGCTATTGATCCGAATAGCGCGCTTGTCTGGGGACAGGCTGATCTTGTTATTAACGTGGAAGGATTGGGAAGCATTACATTATGGAGTCAATACGGACCCTATATTAACGGCGGCGTTATTGAAACAATTGAGTTTGCCAATTTGGCAACAATCAATCTGTTTACTATGAATAATTTTGTCTACGGTACCAGTGGCAATGACACTGTGATTGGCGTGGATCGTTCCTATTACCTGAATGATCGTATCGACACTGGTGGTGGTGATGACATTATCAATGGCGGATTGGGGCAAAATTATCTGAGTGGAGGTTGGGGTAATGATACCTATGTTTATGGGGGCGGGATTGATACGATTCTTGACTCTGACGGGTCAGATGACAAGATCGTGTTTGATAATTCTTATGATCCAGACTTATTTGAGTTCAAACTCAATCCATTGATGAGCCAGTACGATAATTCGTCAATGTGGTTAAAAATATTTTATGATGGTGAATTGAAAACAGTAATCGAGCAACAATTTGGCTCGACTTCCAGTTTCGTGGAAAAGGTCGTCATTGACGGTGTTCATACCTTTAATCTGGCTTCTATGAATTGGACTCAGTACGGAACGGATGCGAGTGAAAACCTGTTTGGAATTGTTACGAATGCTATTCCATATAATATTATCTATGGCATGGGTGGGAATGATTCAATTACCGGGCAGTACAACCATGCTGCAACTTTCTACGGAGGTGACGGAAATGACAGTATGGTTGGAGAAAATTTAATAGATCATCTCTATGGCGGTGATGGAAATGATTATTTAAACGGCAATGGCGGAAGTGATATACTAGAAGGCGGAAGTGGTAATGACAATCTATGGGGCGGTGACTATTACGATGCCAACGGAAATGATACTTTGATCGGCGGCGCGGGCGACGATATACTTGATGGAAATCGTGGCAATGACACGCTGAACGGGGGATCGGGATCGGACACGGTTTACGGCGGTGATGGCGACGACACGGCGGTGTACGATCTGGGCGAGAACGCAGGGGCGGTTGACGTGTATACGGGCAATGCGGGCAACGATACGTTCGAGCTGCATCTGCGTGCCAGCGATCTAACGGAGGCCGTGGGCGGCGACATCGTCGGTTATGCGGGCTTTTTGGGCAATGCCGGCAATCTTGATACGACCCAAAGCACAGGTGCTACGTACCAGTTTGCCAGTTTCGGCCTTGCGGCCTCACGCTTTGAAAACTTCAAGCTTTTCATTGACGGCACGGAGCGAAGCCTGTTGACGCTGAACGGCGTCATCGGCACGGCGGCGTCCGAGACTTTAAGCGGCGGCGCGGGGATCGATGTCATACTTGCCAATGCCGGCAATGACACGCTGTTCGGTTACGGCGGCGATGATTACCTGATCGGGGGGACGGGCGGCGATGCGCTGTATGGCGGTCTTGGCAATGACACCTATGTGGTGGATGACACAGGGGACAGCGTGGTGGAGAATGCCAATGAAGGGACGGATCTGGTGCAGTCTTTCGTGACCCATACGCTTGGCGCCAATGTCGAGAATTTGTTGCTGGTCGGTAACGCCGCGATCAACGGCACGGGTAACGCGCTGGATAATTATCTTTACGGCAATGCCGGCAATAATATTCTGAACGGGGATGCGGGCATCGATATCATGGCCGGCGGCCGGGGGGACGATAGTTACGGGGTGGATAACCTGAATGACCTGGTGCTGGAAGAGAGCAACGGCGGCACGGATACGGTCTATGCGTTTATCAATCACGCGATCGGGGAAAATATCGAGAACCTGACTTTGCTGACCGGGGATAATCTTAATGCTACGGGGAATGGTTTGAATAACATCGTTACCGGTAATGCAGGGAACAACTGGCTGACGGGCGGCGGGGGCGATGATACGCTTAACGGCGGCATGGGCAATGATACGCTACAGGGTGATGCCGGCAACGATCTGATGGATGGCGGTGCGGGTAATGATATCTTAGGCGGCTTGCAAGGTGCCGACAGCCTGACAGGCGGCAGCGGCAGCGATATGTTCTACTTTAATGACACGGCGTTGAGCGGCATCGACAGGATCATGGACTTCAAGGTGTCCGAGGGCGATACGCTGAACATTGCGGATTTGCTGGTGGGATATACGCCCGGTACCAGCAATATTAATGATTTCGTGTCTTTGACGGCCAGTGGGGGCAATATGAGCTTGGCGATTGACCGTGACGGAACGGGAAGCACCTACAATGATCAAACCGTCGCCACGCTCAACAGCGTGTCCAGCTTGATCGTCAATGACCTTCTGACCAATGGCAATCTGATCGTCTAATCAGGACATTTTTAAGGTATGTCTGCTGAAACCCGCTCAGGCGGGTTTCTTTATTTTAGAACTGCATCCGTCACGATAAATTTATCAGTCGGAATTTCTATATCATTGAGTTCGGTATTAAAGCCGCCATTGCGCATTTATGGTTTGTGACCATTCACCCGTTTGATGATGGTAATGGCAGGATTACCCGGGCGATCACCGATATGCAACTGGCGCGGACGGATAGCAGCACCAGACGCTTTTACAGTATGTCCGCTCAAATCAGACTGGATAGAAACGCCTATTACAATATGCTGGAAAAAACACAAAAGGTTCACTCGAAACGCTTGCGCTTGTTCTTGGCAAGGCGAAGTTTTGGGAAAATACTGCGACACACTCGTTGAATGACAGGCAGAGACTCATGCTCGATAAGTTGCTGGACAGGTTTGATGGAAAATTCACATCATCTAAATATGCAAAAATTGCCAAGTGTTCACAGGATACCGCCGTGCGTGATATACAGGACTTGATAAAACGGGATATTTTAATCAAGGAAGATGCTGGTGGACGAAGTACCAGCTACATACTCAATTAAGCCATGACGACTACCGCCAGAATTTAATTGACATGTACATGTTAAATGTACATAATGGAAACATCACTTTTGTTTTTAGGTTTCGTAAGTAAACAAATGGCATCTTTATTCAAGCTTTTATCCCAAAGTTGTGGTTTAACCCTCAATGAAGCAATTTCCTATCTTGGAACCAACCCCGAAACAACCAAGTCATGGTGGGTGGGGCGAAGAACGCCACCCGAAAAGGTGTTAGAAAAACTTACCGACCTGGCTGTCAACCAGGATGTTGCGGCTCAGGGTCTATTACTAAAATTAGAGGCACTGAGTAGTAGTAAAGAAGGCCGGATTACATTGAAGTATGATCGTTCCGACTCTAAAGCCCAAAAACTCGGTTGGCCTTCGGCGAACGCCTACATAGCCGTCATCAGACGGGCGGTGGAAAAGATGAAACCGGAACATGCGATACGTTTGGTACTGGTCACAGATGATTCGGTTGGAGTTTAAGGTTGGCAGGAAAAAGTCACCATACACGTGAATGCCTTTGCACTGAATTGGCGCAGCGTCTGCGCTGCGGCAAGGGTGCGGCAACGCAACGTTTTGGATTGTCAAAATCGCAAAAAATTGGAGCGGGCGAAGGGGTTCGAACCCTCGACTTTCACCTTGGCAATCTGCCCCAAACCACATTAACTAATTTTAACCAATTTTATTTGTCGCATAAAATCAAAAAGATAATTATTTATTGCGGTGGTTGGGTATATACCATTATCTCCGGGCGTTGCGGCAAGGGTGCGGCAACGCAGGACGTTCACCCGTGGAAATGAGAAAGTCGACCCCAGGAGAGAAAATGACCAAGCCAACACAAATAAATTTTACCGTACCAACATTAGATAATTTGCCCGTCCCACTTAAGGGTGTCGTTACCTACAAGGATTTACGGCAACCATCTTTAAGTATTTACGTAACCTCAAATGGAATCAAAACATTTTTTGTCAGGAAACGTGTTAAAGGCCGTGATGAAAGGCTTAAAATAGGACGGTTCCCAGATGTAAAGATCGAACAGGCACGTGCTAAAGCCGCTGTGTTCAGCGGAATAATTGCAGAGCGAAAAGATCCGTTGGAAGAACTGAAAAAAGAGCGATTAAATAGCCTAACATTTGGCGAGCATTTCCGTGACTACATGGAACGATATAGCAAATTGCACAAACGTTCATGGAAATATGACGAAGACCAAATCAACAGATATGTTTCTCATTGGTTCAAAAAGAAACTTTCAGACATCTCGAAAGATGATGTCACACGCTTGCATGAAAAAATTGGAAAGGAAAATGGGAAGGTTCAGGCAAATAGTATTGTTCGAAGACTGTCGAGTATTTTTAATAAAGCGTCATACTGGGGATGGGAGGGAAACAATCCAGCCAAAGGAATCCATCAATTTAAAGAAAAAAGCCGCGATAGATTCATTTTTCCGTCTGAAATGCCGTATTTAATGCAGGCAGTTTATCAGGAAGAAAGCGATATGTTGAAAGATTATATTTTACTTCTTTTGTTTACCGGTGTGCGAAAAACCAATTTGTTGACCATGAAATGGGAGCAGATCAATTGGGAAATGAATGAATGGAGAATACCAGATACTAAAAACGGCGAGCCATTGCATTTACCCATTGTTCCCCAAGCAATGGACATTCTTAGATCTCGAAGACAGGGTGCAAATAGCATTTGGGTTTTTCCACAAGAGGACGATCCGAAAAAGCATTTAATAGATCCCCAAAAAGCATGGAAACGAGCAATCAGCCGCGCTACTTTACTTATATGGAATCAAGACAAAACCTTAACTGAATGGTTACTCGGTAAGGAAAAAAACATGCTTTCTTATTTATCCAGCGCAAATAAAGTCGAACGTCTGAAAAAAATGGCATTTAGTGAAAACATATTACTGCCCAACGATTTGATGGATGTGCGCATTCACGACATTAGGAGAACATTTGGAAGCTACCAAGCATTAAGAGGTGCAAGTCTTCAAATCATCGGTAAAAGTTTAGGCCACAAATCAACCAAAACAACGCAAATATATTCACGGCTTCAGCTTGACCCAATTCGTGCTGCTATGGAAAAGGCGGTTGATGTAATGATTGAAAGAATCACTGTTTAATACTTCTTTCTAAAAAAGCTGCTCTTAGAAATGCGCATGATCTTGCTTAATAGGGACTTCTCTCATTATCCGTCATTAATACGCGCATTTAAAATCATCGAATAGGAATTAAATACTATATACCTCTTGAATATAGGAAATACATCCTATAGTATGACATGAGGTGATTCGATGATCTTTGAGAAAGAAGATGACTTGTTAGATCGACCTGCGGCAGCCGTTTATCTCGGCGGCAAAGGTAAACCATTGGCGGTAGGCACGTTGGCCGTTTGGGATTGTACGAAACGTTACGATCTGAAACCGATTAAAATCGGCCGTTCGGTACGGTATCGTAAATCCGTTCTCGATCAGTTTTTGGAAGACAGGCAAAAGCCTTCTTAAAGGCCGGAATGGCTCTTGTGGCCATCCCCTGACTTCCTGCATTTCCCATTTTATTTTCTATGTGAGGGTTCAATGAATATTGAGCAAGCCAATGCCGTGCCTATCATTCTGTTACTGGAAAAACTGAACATCAAACCTGTAAAAATCAGACGCTATGAAGCCAGATTTTTATCACCGCTTCGGGCTGAGAACACCGCCAGTTTCGATGTCAATCTCAAACGCAATTGCTGGTTCGATCATGGTACGGGCGAAGGGGGCGATTGCGTAGCTTTTGTCTGCAAATTCCTTGAAAGCCAAAAGGAAGATCATACGGTTGCGGATGCCCTGCGCTGGATTGGTAATATGTCTGGCCAGTCACCCCTTATCAAGCCGATTGAACACAGTACCCCTGATCAGGACAGTGAATCGTCAAAAGCTCTTGCCATCACCGAGATCCAGACCATCCGGGAACGGACATTGGAACAGTATCTTGCGTCACGTGGCATTCCCTTGAAACTTGCCCAGAAATACCTGAAGGAAATCCGTCTTTACAACCGCAACACGAAGAAACATTTTTATGCATTGGGCTTTAAAAATGAAGATGAAGGCTATGAGTTGCGAAACAAGTATTTCAAAGGCTGTATCGGCAGTAAGGATATCACCTTCATCCGGGGCAAAAACCCCCAGTCAAAAAGCGTCCATATTTTTGAAGGGATGATGGACTTTCTATCTGCCGTGTTCAATGAAAGCCATTGGGCGTTCGAGGGCGATGCCATTGTGCTTAATTCCGTGTCCATCCTGACCAAAGCCACGCCTTACATCAAAGGCTATGGCTACAGGGCGGCTTATACTTGGCTGGATAATGACGATGCGGGAATAAAGGCCACTAAAGCCTTAAAAGCTTTCTTTGAAACCGAAGAAGGTCTGTTGCATCACCCGCAAAATCATCTCTACGCTCCGCACAAGGACGTCAATGCCTGGCACATGCACACACTCGGTTTGTAACAGAAAGGATATCTCACATGGTTCAAAAGCTCTTAACGCCCCTGCTACAGGTCACGGAGATAAAACTGTCCTGTCATAATAAGGTGAAACCAAGCGAAAGGCGTAAAATCGATGGCTCGCAAAGTGCCTATGACCTGCTGTTGGAAGCATGGGACAGGACACGCATCGAACTGGTGGAAGAATGCAAACTGCTGATGCTGGATCGTATCGGAGCCTGTATCGGCCTTAGCACGATTGCAACGGGCGGCGTAGCAGGGTGTCTCATTAATACGAAGATCGTAATTGCCGCAGCCCTCAAAGCCAGGGCATCGGATATCATTCTGGCGCACAACCATCCATCGGGCAGCCTAAGCCCAAGCAAACCGGATGATGCCATGACTGAAAGGTTGTGTGAGGCAAGTCGCTTGTTGGACATCCGCTTTATAGATCATCTCATTGTTACGCCCTATGACTATTATTCCTATGCGGATAACGGCCTGATCCCTTGATAAGGGGGTATTTCGTTTCATTCGCTTTCATCGGCCTTGACGGATAACAACGGTGAAACTGCCGGAACCGCTTCCTTGCTTCCAACAGGAATTTTCCTCTGCCTGCGGCATTCACCCGCCCACCCAAAATTCCTGCCGGACGGTCGCTTAAATTCCAGCCTGTTTTTTCCCGTTACCATCAACACCTATGAAAGGGAAATACAATGAAAACCGAAACCTGTTCTTATTACACTGAAAATCTCGCCGACTTTGGTTTTCGCGAGATAAGAATGTTACGCGATATTCTTGATCTATGGGTTACTAATGGCTTGCCGGACACGTTCGACAATCAGGGGGTTAGAGCCGCTTTCAACCGCAATAGCGGATATGTTTTTCTCGTCAACGATGATTATCAGGTGGCGATGGTAAACGGTGAAAGATTGCAAGTGCATCATAACACCCCCTACGATGGTCATGAAGGGTTTCTGTCCGATCTGTTAACCGATCTAAATCCCGATGATCTGCACGAGGATGATGTCGAATATATCATCCATGCAGCAGATCAGGAAGGCATCGACCTTTGCCCACCGTGGCTGGATACTAAAATTGATAAAATCCTCGAAGATGAGGACGAGTCATTAGATGAGGCTGACAATCAAATATACCCGCAGCCTGAACTGTGAAGTATTTTAAATTTAAAAGCACCGGTCAAAGGGTGCTTTAATCATTGCCGAATGAAAGAATAATAATGAAACTCTTTACCCAAAAACAAGACGATCAATCTATCACAAACAGCAAATCAGAAAACAGACCCAAAGACCAAATCCCGGTTGTAAACCTTCTTCAACCGAGCTTGAATAGCTAAAGGATTTCAGGACGTGACACTTTAGAAAATGACAGATTTACTCCGCGTATAGGTTGTCTATATTTACCAGGTATAAATCAGGCGTTTCTTTAGCCACAGAATAATTTGACACAATAAAATCTATTAAATTTTTACTTTGTCGTTCCATCATTAATGAATAAATGACTATAATTCTACTATTAGATCCTTCTTTAATAGTAGGTTGATTACTGGTTTTAAAGTCTTTTAAGAATGGAATTATATCACTTAAAACGAAGTTCTCATCGACAACTGTTTGGGTTTTTGGGGGATATGAATTGAAATAACCGTTTCTGTCCCACTTTAGATTAGGGAATCCTCCGGCATTGCAATTTACATGATAAGAAATAAGTGAATCCTTTGTATTGTAATACAAAGCCTGAATTGGTTGCAAATAGTATCTTATTAAAGTGGAATCGTTCTGAAACTTATCCCTGATAAACTTGGAATATGGTTTTTGTAAAACCATATTGGTATATTTTGAATAGTTGTTTTCAGTTATAAATTTTTCTATTCTGGCCGAGTCGTTCTCTTTAACATCCTTGATGCCATACATTGTTGAACAACTGCTTAGAAAACAGATTATGAGTATTCGTATAAATCGCATAGAAAGTAAATTAAAAAAGGGCTGGCGGGCTCAGCCCTTTTTGTTTTATCGAGTGGTTTCGATCCTTACATAAAGTACAGGTACTTCAGAATTGGTATAGTCAAGCTCATATAAACCGGGAAGTATTTTTACGGAGCTATAACCCAATTCTTCAGCAGACTCATGATCAAGAATTATTTCTTCAGATATTGGTAGTTATTACCTGTGTGCAATTAATTGCCTTGTTTAAAAGTTCTTATGGCTCTTACCCCATTATAATATTTGCGAGTTGAGCCGGGAATACCATTAGTTTTCACCCCTTTAAACTGGTTGCCACCAATCGAAGTTGCAAAACCCACACACCAAATGGAATAGAAGTCAAAATCTGATGAACTATAATAGCCTTCGGCGGAAAAATCGCCAAAACCATTTTTGTGAAGTCTGTCGTAAATTAAACTTAATTCATTCACGGATGGCAAATACCAATCATTATATCCATTTAAAACTAATTGGTCGCACACACTAGCGGGGGTACTTGCTCCTAATCCGCTGATTATAAGGTTGCTATTAGTTTGACCTGATCCAATGTCAGCCTTTGTACCATTTACAAAACCACCTGCACCATTATTCCATTCCATAGCTTTGTTTTGATCAACCGCTGAACAAATTAGCCCCTCCTTACCATTTTCATTTAAATAGAACAAAAGCCCACCATCAAGAGTATCTCCAATCGCTCTAAATCGTGAAACCGTATAATTAGAACCAAACCATTTTCCTGATAGAACTGTATGTAGGTCTAAAGTGTGTAAGCCTTTTGAATCTAGCAAATTTGCATCTTGTTCAGCTTGATTTTTAGGGTAGCCTATCCCATGTGAATTAATTAATCTTTTAACATTATCCTTTGTAAAATAAACTAATCCGATGTGTCCTTCCCAAGTTATAATATCGCCATTACGTATTTCTTCTTCTTTGATTTTATCTAATACACATAGCTTCATGTTGTTATAATCGGGATTGTCTTTTAATACTTTGGACACCGTTGAATTAAAATCCAATGCTCTGCAAATAGGGATTTCTATTCCTGCTGTTTTCATTAAATGATTCATTAAGCCCGAACAATCCATTCCATAAACTGCATATTTTTTATGAAGTGTATTTCCAGTAGTTGGAAATTTTCGAATTGAATAATCTTTAATTCCGAGACCATATGCTATACCGTTGTGGGCTGGTTTATAAATATCCTCATACGGATGAGATACACTCTTTTTTAATTTGCTTAATCTTAAACCTTCTTTAATCATATCCCCTAAAAAATCTTTTTTATTTACTCTAAGATTGGCTACATTCTCAAAATCATCCGGAGGTACACTTGCTGATGATAAAAAATTGTCGTTTTCTGCGTCTAAACAATCACAATCTTTTGGCCTTTCAGTTTCATTACCATTTTGCGGAGGCATGTTTTCAGACGAAGTATTGTTTTTTGCGCACGCACTAAAAAGAATGCTAACTATGAATGCTAATTGTAAAATTTTTAAGCTCATAAAATAATTATTAGTGAAATAGATTGGTTTTAGATTAATTTTTGTGTTTATATAGCATGGTTATTAGCTAATATATCCATTTTTAAAGTTATAGCGGCAATGTTGATTCATTTTATAATATCTTAACCTTAAGTTCATTTACGACAGGCTTGCCCTTTTCATTATTGGTATTATACCGTGCATCAAAGCAAATGATCTGCTTAGGTATATGTTGCATGAGATCGTAAAATAATGACTCCAGATGAACACCTTTGAGAATAATGGTATGGCTGGTAAATCCTAAGGTGATCATTTCCTGCTCCGGCAGATATTCCCCGGAAACCAGATAGCCGTAATTCAGAAATATCCGGCTTCCATCGAGTTGTACGAAACAAACATTGCGGACATTACTTTCTCTCGGATATGATACTTCGTTAGCATCCGTATTTTCTTCGGATGCAGTGTTCCGATTGGTAAGATCGTTCTGCCGTAGCTGGTCATAGCGGAGGTTAAATCCCTGGCTCATAATCCCTGTCAATTCGTTTATCGATCAATGGTTCTTTTTTCGGCTGGTGTGATATCTGTGGTTCGCTATAAGCCGCGCGTTGTCTGTTCTCGATATGTCTGGTGTGGCTGTCTTTTGCTTTGACCAGTTCCATCGCCGATTGCCGTTCGCCTAAATCGGAAGCACGTTCAAGAAGTGCCGTTTTATCATCCGTGTAAATTCTGACGGCGTATTTTCCGCGTGAAACGGACACATAAAACTGCTTGGCATCCGTTGCGCCGAACGTTGAGGAAGGTTGAGAAATAAACACTTCGTCCACCGTCTTGCCCTGGCTGGCATGACTGGTCATGACATGGGCGTGTGCAAGGTGGCCGAACTCCTTATCCAGGAAATAAGTCGCTTTGCTTTCTTTATTCCGCAGTCGTATTTTGCCGCTTTTATTCACGGACATGACTTCCATCGCCATGCCGTTATTCAGTCGCTTTTTCTTTTCATCAAAACCGTTGCGGTTGATCTTGATGGTATCGCCTTTGGAAAGGCCGATGTCAGATTTTCGATACACGTCATATCTTTTGGCTGAACCCAGGGGAAGCGAAATAGTATGGCCGTTTTGATTGACGATCTGCACGTGTTTGTCTTTGATATCTTTTATTTTCCAAAACGTGCCGCGTTTCGCGCCTCGGACATGCTGGTTAAACTGGATGATCTGGTGTTCCTGAAAACTGCGCCAATCGCCTTTCTGGGCTTCCGTTAAATTGAGGTTGGTAAGTTTGACGGCCTTGATTTCTTTTTTGCCGATCAGTCCAACTTTGCGCATTCCATCACGGATTTTTGCTGTTACTTCTTCACCCTGCTTATGGGTCGGCGACACAATCAGCGCAGACTTGCCTTTTTTGATGGTTTTAAGATAGTCGTTTACTAATGCGTCATTCGGCTGTAGCGGATCAATCTCTTTAATCGCGCCCATCGCATCCAGCTTATCAAAGCCATCTTTGATCTTACCTTTGGATAAATCCTGCACCGCCGCTTTATAATGTTCATTTTGCTGGCGGTAGATTTTATTCACTTCAGCAGTACGGATGCCGCCAACCGTGTTCAGAATGCGCAAGGCATCGCCCCTGACCACCGCCGAATGCTGGCGGCTATCGCCCCCCAGGATAAGACGGGCATTTTTCGCCTTGACCAGCTCCAGCAGCTTTCGCATATCGGCGGTTCCCAATAGGCCAGCTTCATCGACCCATAACACCTGGCCTTCCAAGTCTTTTTGCAGCTTTTTGTCGATCAGCAGTTTTGCGACCGTTTCGGCATTTTTGAACCCCTCACTTTTAAGAACCCCACGGCTGGCTTGCGCTGTTGGTGCGACAACCATCACTTTCTTCCCCTTCGCCTCGATCAGATCGACCGCTACGCGCATTAAAGTCGTTTTGCCAGTACCAGCCGCCCCCCGGATAATGCTTACCCTGTTAGCCGTTGTGAGGACATGGCTCACGGCGGCGGCCTGCTGTTCTTTCAATGTCAGGAGCAATGGCGCATCGTTGTACAAAGGCACCATTTTAAACTGACCTTCACGGGCAAGGGTGACCATGCGCTGTTCTTCCTTCAAAACTTCCCTCGTGGTGCAAAGCGTGCGGCCTTTATCCTTGATACGGATAATCCGTTCGTCCTGTTCGAAATGTCTCATTATAGCATCAATTGACACATCGCTATTGCCGATGGCATGACGATAGGACTTTTCCAGGAGCCGCCTTTCGGCCATGACCGAAGCCCGCTCGAAGGTGTCCAAAATCGCATGATCGACAGACTGCTTTGCCGTTACCTTTTCCTGTACCTTTTTGGGTGCATAGCGGATCGGTTTATCGCCTTCGCCGCTTTCGTCTTTATCAAGATCGCTAATTTGTCGCCGCCATCCGTCTTTCAGTTCCTTCATGCTTAAGCCCTTTTGCTTTTTAGCGCGGGAAAGTGCGCCCAGGCCGTCAAGGGCTTTGGCATCGGTGATGCCTTTTTCTTTGGCGATCCTACCGATTTCATCGGTGCGTTTCGAAAAGAGATCGATCACATGCTTCGGTACGTTTTCGATCTCAAACGACTTATCCGTTTTCCTGATCTGGTAGCCTAAGGCCAGCAATTTATCCGCCAGCATTTTATGGAATATGCCTTCGTAATAGGGCATATCCCGGTTGATGTCCCTGAATTGCGCGGCCTTGATCCTTTTTTCCACCGGGTCATACGTATTATTAAAAACAAAAACATGACTATGCAAATGCGGGTCAGGCAAATGATTTTTTACAGGCCGCGCCGTCTGGTGAACGAAGGAGGCATAGACCAGTTCACCCGTAGGCCGATCTTCATAACGGCCATTTTTACGGACGCGGGTTTTGGCATCCGCTTCGATATCTTTCATGGTCTCATGGACGCTTGCCTCGAATGCTTGCAAGAGATGATCGTCATTCGACAGGGCATGCACGATACTCATACTTTTCGGGCAATGAAAATTAATATCGTAACCCGTGGTTCGATCTTCCTTTGTTCGCGGCGTTAAAGGCTTGCCCGTGCCAGGGAGTTTGTTTTCACACAAAGAAAAAAAAGCATCCTTTGTAACAGCACCGGAAAGATTAAGGCGTTCTGCCAATTTGCCACCGAACTTTCCCTGCAACTCCTGATCGCCGATATAGTAATCAGCTTTAAGAAGTGCATCGGAAAAGTAAGATTTAGCCCGGGCGGCAGATTTGCTTTGGATCATGCGTATCATCGGGAAAGCATAGTATGAGTTAAGCGATGAGAGCCGAAGATTCGTCTGTGATATCACGCCATTTATCTTGGATAAACATGCGGAACAGGTTGGTGAGCAGTGCCAAGTGAAGCGGCAAAAAAAAATAATTTATGCATCAGACATCTTCCCTTAGCACTGCTAAAGGGGGTTCAACTCGCCGCTGCCGCTTCATTATCATCATCCTCGAAAAAGGAATCGCCAACCCATTCGCGCCCCTCTCTGGTCGTCGGCTTACGCATATAGAACCGGACACCTTTTGTTTTATCGGTGCTTAAATCTTCGACGAAAGCCCCTTGCATTTGCTCGTTCATGATCAGTTCGTCGATATGATCCATCACGAAATCATCCCCTAATTTATAAGCCCCGGCATAACCGATGCCGTAGAAAATGCTGCAAACGATCAGGAGCATCCCGACATTTTGTCCAAACTGATACAGGATAAATCCGATGATAAAGAAGGCGGCAGGTTCCAGTACCGTCTCAATCGTACGAACACTTGCCTTGATGCCCATTACCTGCACGTTGAAAAAGAAGGGATGAATATTGCCTGTGGTGAGGCTGAAACGGGCAAAGTCGAAGACGGACGGGTTGCGCCTGACTTCCTGCCAACGCCTGTAGCTGAAATATAAAAAGCCTACGATAAAGAGATACCAGGTGGCATATTTAGACCAGAAATCGGAAGGATCGCCGCCCCTGCGGCCATACCCATAGCCTGTTGCCCTGAAGAAAGAGAAAGCATTATCGGACACATAGGGCAAGAGCAAGAGGATGATGGCGACAGTAATGGCCGAGGCCAACGAAAAATAGCGTTCGCCCAAATTCCTGCGGATAAAGACTTCCAATAAAAGCCGGGGATAGGATGAGAGGCCGAAAAAAAGATTAAGAATAAAATCCTTTAATTTATTTTGTCTTTTGATGACTTCCCGGAAATACAGATTTTTCTTCGTTTTCATGTTGCTGTGTTTTTATGATCGTTAATGCTGTTGTTTGAATGATACTTTCAGGTGATTGAACCGGGTGTGGAAGGGTTGGCCTTGACGATGGATATAAGCCGAGACGATAAAGTCGTTCAGCTTGCCGCCCGTGCGCAGGCTGATAAATTCCTCCGGGCGTACCATGCGTTCCAGTATGTAGCTTTCCGAACGCGAGGAAGTAAACTGCCCGGCCATCGTGACCGTATTGGAGTTATCTATCACATAGGCATCCCCGATAAGCGTACTGGCATAGGTATTCGTTTCGGCATCAGCGTTGGCATGGAATATTTTAGTCGCCATCGTTCCCAAAAACGCCTTGACCAAATACTCCGATTTCGACCCGCCCATATTGGCATAGTAATTCGGTAAATTCTGGCTGATATACACGGTCGCGACTCTGCTGCTTCGGGCGGTCGCCTGATATTCCGCATCATGCTCATGGAGGAACTGTTGCGCTTCGTCTGCCCACAGGAAGACGGGACGATCATTTTCGGCAATAGGTCTTCTTTCCATAGCGCGCTGAAAGATATATTTGAAAAGCACCTGGCAGTATAACCCCACCTTGTGAAAATGTTTGACGGGCAGATCGATGAGAATGATCTTGCCGTTAAGGCAGTCATCCGGCGTGACGGTAGACGGATGGCGGCAGAAAAGTGAATGGACGGGTTCTTGCAACAGGTGAAACAAAAAGCCGCTAAAGGTAAGATTGATGATTGATCGCGTCTTGTCGCTTAACGTCCGATAGGTTTCGACAAAAAACTGGTCAATCATCTTCAACCTGGTATAGCCCTCGATTTCATCTTTGCGGATCTGTTCGGCCAGTTCGGGATTTTTCTCTAATTGCTTCCTGCGCCGCTTGCCTTGTTTGCGGAACCAGGTATCATAGTTTTTCTGCACGATTTTTCTGGCCGCCTCCAACGCCCTCGTAAAATCGGTGTTCTCACCACTGGCATCCTTACTTTTTTCCCCGGCTTTCGGAGCGGACAGGACGATATCATACATGCGTTGCACCGATACTTTGCCATAGGCCAGCAGACACAAATCAATAACGTTATAGATAAGCAGATTCCTGGATTCCTCCCAGAAGGGATCATTGTCCGTACTGCGTTCCTTATCGTCATTGGCCTTGATAACCGTATTCAGTAAATGCACGACATTGGCCGTGAAAGACTCGCGGTCGTCTCTGGCGGATGATTCATATTCCAGGAAATTAAAGAAGTTCTTCCCATTCGGTTCTATGATCACCAGATCATCGAGCCTGTTGGTTTCGCGGCAGTATTCTTGCCATGTTTTCTTCTCATCTTCCTTGCAGGTAAGTACCAGCCCACCATAGCCTGCTTCAAGAAACTTTAAGGCGATCTGCCGGGCAGAGCCGCTTGATTTTCCACTTCCGATGCCTCCGAACACGGCGCAGCCATTAAAGCTGTCGCGGATCGTCCAGGATGATCGTCCTTTGCTGTCGGTAAAGTCAATAAGGGGTCTGTCAAGATCGAATTGATGTTGAGTGTCCATTGTTTAATAAATGAATAGGTTAATAAGGGCTGTATCAAGAGCGATACAGCCCATTAAAAAAGATTAATGGGAATGACGTTAGAATATTAAGAAGTTTTCTAGCGAAAACTATTTCTTCTCTTCGGGAGGCTTATTATTACCCAAGAATGTAAACCCTATAGAAAATGAATACCACGGTTTTCCATTATAGACCCAGTTTTTGCCTAACTCTCCGGCTGCTCTATCCCATCCTACCAGAAATCCGAATTGAAAATCTTTTAGTTGAAATACTACGCCAGTGCTTGTCGTGATCCCTAGCACCATTCCATCTCCCTTATCTGTTACTGAACCATCTGTTTCATCTGATATTGGCAATGTTGCAAGGCCAAGTGAAACTAAGGGAACGATATAATATGGATCTTTCCTACTTATCCTAAATTTAGCACCCAAAAATCCTGAAAGTGTTATATCCGGGGTAATACGAATATTTTGTTCGTTCACTTTTGGTCTTAATTTAAATGGCAAAGAAACATTGGCTCCGTAAGCAATATCACTCGTTAGTTTAAAACTTTTCTTAATCGTTTTGTTATCCAAGAGTGTAGTAAGTTCATCCTGGCTGATCCAGAAATACTCTTGATTGTCAGCCGAATTAATGAATAGGGGATTATCGGTTAAACTCACCGTCTTGCCACCTTCTTTAATGTCATCACTAATTACATCAAAAAACCTTATGATATAAAAATCATAGTTCCCGGTAGGATGTTTTTCTTTTCGTACAATTTCAAACCTTAAAGGTGGTTTAGGAATTTTGAATTTATCATCAATTGGCTTACGCTTTGCAACATCATATTTATAAGCGTAAAAAAGTCCAGAAACTTCATAAGAAAACGGCGCGGTTTCTTCCTGTTCCTGACTAAAACAAATAATGGATAATCCTAATAAAAAAAGGGGTAGAAGTAACTTTTTCATTTTCTAAAGTTTAAATATATAAGGTATTAAAAAGGCAATACTATTGCGTTGATATCACGCATTACTATCGATAAATCATTAGGGCGGCATACTTTAAAGACTCGGAAAGATTGGCCGAGTCAGAGCTTTTCGCTGGTAGGTCACAGGCATCGGTTTAATGCAAAACTTTATGGTAGAGCTAAAGTATAAAACTTTTTGAAATAAACAAAAAAAATCAAACTTTATTTGATTACGAAATACAAACTTTAAGCATTAGTGGTAACGGTCATACACACCTGTGAATTTAAGAGAAGATAAGAAACGCTTTAATAAATTTAGCCGAGACAGACATATTGACCCTACCCAAAATGTCCATTTTATGCGCCGTAAATTAGATTGGTAACAAGCCTTAGTTACTGGATTTTCTTTCTTGATAAATCATGCCTATCAAATCGGAATCATCCGCAACAGATTTGCCTTGCAATAAATAGGCTTCTCGATACCTGACGATTGTCGCAGCTTTTAAATCTGTGTCGCCATACGGCATTTCGGAATGAAAACTATCAAGTTGAAAAAGCCGTCGCAGAAAAAGTTCCGCTTCTAAAGAATATTCTATCAAAGGTTCATAGCCGAGAAGTTTCGATAGCCTGTCACGCGCGGGGAGCTTGTAAAGGGGCAGAAAATTCTCATAATGTTTGCGATAGGATTCGTCATAAGTTTTATGGCGCACCCATTCGCCCTTTAGCATGTCGTCATTCCTGATCCTTTTTGCATGAAAAACCAGTTCATCAATGAAATGATCCCACGTTATGAGGTTTTTTTCCATGCTATCGACCAAGACCTGCACAAAAGCGATATGCGGCATGTAAATATTAGGTTCAGGGATATAGCCTAGAAAATTCTGGATATAGGCCAGCGCATGGTATTCTTGATCGGGTGCGCATTTGGTTTGTGTTTCAATATCCGACCAATCTATAACGGAAGCATTTTGACGTGTTAACGCTTCGTTGTAAGCCGCTTCATCGCCATTGTAGTATTTATCAACGATATCTTGAGATTCTTTCACTCTGGTCATTTTAGGTACTCTAGACTGGAGGATATTTCTTATATTAGAATAACTATTTTACAAAGTCAATTAAATCTATCTATATGTTTAAAGAGAACAGGGATGATATTTTATCACGTGAGGATATGATAACTACCATTCTTGATGCGGCAGCGAAAGAAATCGAAAAGCTGGATGATCTTATAGCCAATCTCCCTGCCCACGAAAAGCCTTCTTTTAATTTTACCCCTCCCGGCATGACAGGCGGTCAAACCTTGTCAAACAGGGAAAAACAAGTGGAATTTTATAAAGGCGAACAGGAAAGAATAAAAACAGAAACGAAATCCAGAATATCCAAACTCATAGAAAATGTTTCGCCTGACTTAAAACATAAAATCTCGATTCAGATTGATAAATGGCAAAATCCTGATTTAAAAGAAAAGCTGGCTAAAGAAAAGGATATTCTTGCTTCTATGGAAGTGGCAAACGATTTAATCTCACAATATAAGGGTGAGCAACCTAAAAATCCTGTTACAGAAAAACAAAATAAAATAGATGCATCTCTGCCAGCATGGTTAACCACGCCGTTAAATGACAGATTATCAAAAAATCCAGACAAAGAGCGAGAAAAAGATCGTGACTCACCTGAATTAGAGCCGGATAAGGATTGACTATTGTAGTCAACGTCATTTTTAAGTTCAGGCGATCAATAGAACAAACAAAGAGCCTGGTAAATCCGATAAAGAACCTAATAAGAATTGAAATTCGGCAGATTTTTCCGCTCAAATTGGCGCAGCATTTACTAAATTATTTAGTAAATTTGAAAATGGAATTTGTGATCGTAGCCCGAACCGATAACGGGTGCTGGAAATTGCGTGTTGCCGCCTCGAATGACGGGGCGCGTGAAATTTATATTATTTCGGCAGGAGGAAAATCTGTCACGCTTGCGAACGATCTACCGTTTCTACAACAGAAGCAATTAAAGAATTGGCAACCCACTTGGAAACAAATCGCCGGGCAGGAACTAAGCAAGAATGCCGTGAATGCGATTATCAATGCAATTGAAGCCTATTACAATCCCCCACCCCAGCCCAGGCCACACTATGTCAGAAAGGTGGAGGAACATACACATCAAAGTGGCCGTTATCGCCGTTAACAATGCTTCCTAAAAAAAGAAAATAAGTAAGCAGAATTATTCTTACCGATCGCGCTCCGGTTCATCCTTGTCTTTGTCTTTCGATTTATCCGACTTGTCCAGATTGGCAAGCCTATCGCTTTTCAGAAAATCAGGGTAGCGCGTTTTTTCCTTTTCGAGAACAAACTGCTGTTTGCCGTCCAAAAATCCCTTGCTGCGGTCTGATTTACTCAAGGCGTGATCTAACGCATCAGACAGTTCAGGCATGTGTTTGGCGATCAGGTAGCCCTCGTTAAAACCCTTTGTATAGTCAGGGTGAGGGGTGGTATCAAACTCGTTCATATTAGAAGGTATTACGTGAATTTTTTTCCAGGTATTCCAATATGGAATCCCGGTCGTACAGGATGATTTTTTTTTGCGGCTGGGAAAAACGGATTTTGCCTTCATCCCGCAATTTTTGCATGGTGGCTTTTGATTTGACTTTCAGCATCTTCATGGCTTCCAAATCTGGCAACCATTTTTCAGTAACTTGTTGCGTTTCCTTTAAGCGTGCAACAACCTGTTCGATCAAGGAATAGAAGGCAGGTTCTTCCAGACAAATGACATTCATAGGTTCATACTGTTTAACATAGCCAAATTACAGAAAATACAATAAAGTAAAAACTACTTGAAAATGTTTACATTCATGTTGTACCCGCAATAAAAAAGCAGCTATAAATTTCTTCATAACTGCTTGATTATCAATGGTAGCGAAGAGGAGATTTGAACTCCCGACCTTCGGGTTATGAATCCGATGCTCTAACCAACTGAGCTACCTCGCCAAATGGGTGGCAAAAATAGCGGTTTTCGGCTAAAAACCGTTTATCAATAAGAGAAAAGTTCGTTCATTCGGATTATTAGTTTTTCCGCTCCGGGAAGCATGGCATATTCGAGACCGGTGTTTATAGGCACAGCCGGATTGTTAAGTGCCCCGTACACTTCTACCGCTGCATCGAGGTAAGGAAAGCAATGTTTGGAGATCCTGGCGGCAAGGGCTTCGGCAAAGGAATTGTTTTGCTGTTCTTCGGTAAGTACGAGGCACTTTCCGTGTTTTTTGACAGTTGCATATACCAGGTCTTCGTCACAGGGAAACAAAGTCCGCAGGTCAATGATCTCTACCCTGTCGGGGAAATGCAGTGCGGCTTTTTTGGCCCAGTAAACGCCCATTCCATAGGTTATGATACATACCGTGTCCCCCTTGTTTATAGACTCTTCTGATGCAGCCAGCACCACCCTGCCCTTTCCTAAGGGGATGATGTAATCGCGGGAGGGCTCTGCTGTGCGGGCATCTTCCGTTCCGGGTACCTTGCTCCAGTAAAGACCCTTATGTTCCAGCATGATCACCGGGTTGGGATCATAGAATGCCGCCTTCATCAGCCCCTTCATATCTGCGGCATTGGAAGGGTATACTATTTTGATGCCTTTTATGGAAAGCAGAGTGGTTTCTATACTGCCACTATGATAAGGACCTCCGCCGCCATAAGCACCGGTAGGTATTCGTATGAGTGTCTGCACCGGAAATTTGCCGGCACTCAGGTAACAGCTTTTGGATATTTCCGTTACGAGTTGATTGAACCCGGGATATATATAATCGGCAAACTGGATTTCTACGATCGGCTTTAAACCTGCTGCGCTCATACCCAGCGTAGAGCCAATAATATATGCTTCCTGTATCGCAGTGTTGAATACCCGGTGATCTCCGAATTGTTCACCCAGGGTAGAGGCTTCGCGGAACACGCCTCCGAGTGTTCTGCCTACATCCTGTCCGTATAATACCGCTTCAGGGTTATCTTCCATTATTTCACGTATGGCGAAAAGTGCAGCGTCTACCATGGGTATTTTTTCTTTGCGAACGGGTGAACGCTCGCCACGTTCTTCTGTAATAGTCGTTGGCGCAAAAACGTGCTCTTCTACCGTCAATGGATCAGGGTCTTTTGCCATCACCGCTTTCTCAAAAGAATCCTTAACGATAGATACCGCCTGCTGCTTTAACGCTGCAAGCTGATCCTGCGGGCATTCTTGCTCCATTAAAAGCTGGTGCAAACGGGTAAGCGGATCGTTGGCGGCATGTGCTGCGAGGTCTTCTTCCGTCCGGTAAAAGTCTTTTCTTACACCGCTGGTATGATGACCCAGCAAGGGAGTGCTGGCCTGAACGAGGTAAGGTCCGCGGTTCACTCTGACGTGTTCGATCACCTGTTTCATTATTTGATAACTGTCGTCGAAGCGGCTGCCGTCTACCCTTATGCGTTGCAAACCGGGGAAGCCGGCGGCATATTCAAAGGCATCCATCACCCTCGTTTCGGAAGCTTTTGCGCTGATGCCCCATTGGTTATCCTGGACAAGGTAGATGACGGGCAGCCGCTTCAAAACGGCAAATTGCCATGCCTCGCTTACCTCTCCCTCTGTTACGCTTCCGTCTCCGAGCGAACAAAGTACTATGGGCAATATGCCGTTCTCACCTCTCTTTAAAAGGGTTGAATTTGTCTCTTCCAGGAACTGTAAACCTTGTGCTATACCGGTAGCCGGTATCGCCTGCATACCGGTGGCACTGCTCTGATGAATAATGACAGGCTTATCCGGTGAACGGCTGCTGGGATGAGCGTAGTAAGACCTTCCCGCGCTGAAAGGGTCGTCTGCTTTAGCCAGTAGTTGCAGCATCAGCTTGTAGGGCGTGTAACCTAAACCGAGCAGCAGACTTTCGTCCCGGTAGTAAGGACTTACGAAATCAACAGACTGCAGCTGAAAAGCGGTTGCGAGCTGGATGGCTTCATGACCGCGGGAGGTGGAATGAACATATTTACATAACTGGCGGTTCGCCTCATAAATGGCGGTCATGGCTTGAGCCATGCACATCAGCTTATATGCTTTTAGCAGTATATCCTTTCCTGGTATCATTGCAGCAAAATTGGCTGCAAATGTAATAATAAACTAACAGGTGTTAGTTGCAGATATTATTTTACTTCCATTTCGAACATACGTTCGTCTTCCAGGAAGCCTTCCAGTTCATCGCCTACCACACATTCGCCAACGCCGGCGGGGGTTCCGGTAAAAATAAGATCGCCGATATTGATGGAGAAGTAATTGGAGATATAAGAAACGATCTGGTCGAAATTATTCAGCATCTGTGCCGAACTGCCCGACTGAACCAGTTCTTTGTTTTTATGCAGATGGAATTTAATATCTTTTTTGTTTTTCAGGGAAGGGACAGGTATCCATTTACCTACAATGGCAGAATTATCCCAGGCTTTGGCTTTTTCCCAAGGCAGCCCTTTTTCTTTTAATTCATTCTGTATGTCCCTCGCGGTAAAATCGATACCAACACTGATTGCATCGTAGTATTTACTGGCAAAACGGTCCTGAATATATTTACCGTTCTTGGAAATACGCAATACCAGTTCACATTCATAATGAAGTTCATTAGTGAATTCGGGGTAATAGAACGGAGTATGTGCCTGTAATAATGCGCTTTTAGGCTTCATGAATATGACCGGTTCATCGGGAATATCATTACCTAATTCTTGTGCATGAGCTACATAATTACGGCCTACACAGAATATTTTCATATTCAATCAGAGTTTACAGAGTTAAATCAAATTTAATACTATTTTGACCTTGAAAGGTCGCCTGGTTGATATAGGCTATTGAATATAAAATATAATTCCGTTAGTCATTATTCTGCGAAAATAAAGATTCAAATCAACAATTCATAACGTAAAAACCAAATTGTTGAACTGGTTCATCGCTCTTTCGATACCAGTGGTGGCAAAGGTTTCAATCGCTTCTGTGCATTTAAGCACTTTATGCTGAACCAGTGGCCATTCTTTATCACTCCATTTACCCAGTACATAATCTACCTGCCTGCCTTTGGGGTAATTATTCCCTATGCCGAACCGCAATCTCGGGTATTTATCCGTTCCCAATACTTCATGGATGCTTTTCAGCCCGTTATGCCCGCCGTCCGATCCGGAAGGTCTAATACGTATTTTTTCAAGGGGAATGGCCAATTCGTCTGCTATAACCAGGATATTCTCTACGGGAATATGCTCTTTGTCCATCCAGTACTTGACCGATTTACCACTCAGGTTCATGAAAGTAGTCGGCTTGATACAGATAAATATTTTACCCTTCCACTTTACTTCTGCCACCAGTGCCAGTCTGTCTAATTGGTAAACCCCTTCATGTTTGGTTACAAAGAAATCCAACATCTCAAAGCCTATATTATGCCTTGTCTGTTCATATTCCGCTCCGATATTTCCCAGGCCTGCAATTAAGAATTTACTCATGCTGTCAGTGTTGAAAGCAGTAACGGAATACTGATTGGAGTATTCCGTTACTATCTCTTATACTGCATTATTTTTTCTTCTCTGCAGTGGCTTCTTCCTGTTTCAACTGGCGGGTCATTACAATGGAAGCAATAGGAATACGAGGTGAGTTCATGATTTCGAAATCACCGGCCGGTACGTCTTCTACCCGAATATTGGCATTCAACTCCAGGGAAGTTATATCCAGCTCGATGTTTTCTTTTAAAAACTTAGGGAAGGTTTTTACTTTCAGCGATTTCATTTTGGTAATCAGCTTACCTCCCGCCTTTACTCCTACCGGCGTGCCGGTGAGTTTAAGCGGCAGCGTGGCAATCACTTTTTTATCTTCTACCAATTCCAGAAAGTCAACGTGCAGAAGCTGCTCGGTCACTTTATCAAACTGGATGTCTTTTAAGATGCAGCGGTAATTTTTTCCTTCTACCTGCAGATCTGCCAATTGAAATTCCGGTGTGTAAACCAGGCTTTTGAAATCTGCGGTCGGAGCGGAAAAATTAACTTCCTGGGCACCCCCGTAAATTACACCCGGCACTTTTCCCTCAGAGCGAAGTTGGCGGGTGGCTTGTTTGCCGTGTTCGGTCCTGAGTTGTCCTTTGATGGTAATTGTTTTCATTTTTTATAACTGTTTATTATTAAGCGAACTGTTTTTCTTCCGGTAAACCTATCCCTGCACCTTTCCCAGTTCCAGTGCATCTTTTTCTGCCTTATTCCTCGCCTTTAATTGGGAGTGGATAAACAGGCTGGTAATACTCTTGTTCTCATATGCATTACGGATGGCTACCGCGAAAAGGTCTGCTACTGAAAGCAGCTTTATTTTTGGTTCTTCCTTTTTTAAAGGAATAGTATCGCACACTACTAGTTCTTTCAGCACACTGTTACCTATATTACTGTACGCATTACCGCTTAAAACCGGGTGTGTACACAATGCACGAACGCTTTTGGCACCTTTTTCCAGCAACAGGGCCCCTGCTTTAGCCAGCGTACCACCTGTATCGCAGATATCATCTATAAGAGCTATATCCTTACCGTTTACATCCCCTATCACCATCATGCTGGCTATCTCGTTGGCACGCTTCCGGTGCTTATCACAAATCACCATTTCTGCGTTAAAATAGCTCGCCACTTCACGTACCCGGTTGGCACTTCCCACATCGGGGGCCGCAAAGGTAAGGTTTTCGAGTTTAAGTTGTTCTATGTAAGGTATAAAAATTGCCGAAGAGTCAAGGTGATCCACGGGTATATCGAAATAGCCCTGTATCTGTGCTGCGTGAAGATCCATGGTAATTACCCTGTCTGCCCCGGCTGCCACCAGCATATTGGCAACCAGTTTTGAACCGATGGCTACACGGGGTTTGTCTTTTCTGTCCTGCCGGGCGTAGCCGAAATAAGGCATTACGGCAATCACTTTATAAGCCGAGGCCCTCCGGGCCGCATCGATCATAAGCAAAAGCTCCATCAGCGTATCGCAGGGAGAATAGGTACTTTGTATAAGAAAAACATAATCTCCCCGGATACTTTCCTGGAAGTCGACACCAATTTCACCATCGCTGAATTTCTGGATATTTACCTTGCCGAGGGGAGTGCCGAACCGGCTGGCAATTCGTTCGGCCAGGTGCTGGGAACCCGAGCCGGAAAAGATCTTCGCGTTTGGATGCATATAAGAGGTATGAGCGGCGAAGATAGCATAAAAAGCCACAAACTGCAAGGCGGAACACCCGGTTTATAGCCAGAAATCCCGCCTTATAGTCAGCTTACAAAATGTTTTAATTCACAGAAGCATATACTTTTTTCTCCTGTGGCATTGGCTTCATACCTGCCGTCATTTCTTTGCCCGTATCCTTTTTAGGATTAATAGCGTAAAATATGGAAGAGCAAACGAAAATTGAGAAAAACAAGGCCACGAAATACATGCCTATGCAGAAAAAGAAGGATTGAAGGCCGCCGATAGGCGAAAGGGTTTTTTTGGACATTGGACTGGATTTTTGCGTTGGATAATCGGATTTTACAAAAAGGGTGAAAAGGACACTTATAAAACGTGAAAACACGTAAAGTATTATACTGCATCCTTTGCAACTTGCTGATATAAAAGTATTATGAAAATGAAAAGCAGACAAGAGCAAAACCACTCGATTAAACACTGGGCAATTGATGACCGTCCCCGCGAAAAACTACTTAGTAAAAGTCCCATGGCACTCAGCGATTCCGAACTACTGGCAATACTCATCAATAGTGGCGAAAAGGGTAAATCAGCAGTAGATCTTGGTAAGGAGTTGCTGACATTAGGAAAAAACAACCTTCAAAAGCTGGGCAGACTATCCACCAGGGAACTCATGAAAGTAAGCGGCATCGGCCAGGCAAAGGCGGTAAGGATAGCTGCGGCGCTCGAACTCGGAAGAAGACGCCAGGCCGGATCACAACTCCACAAAGTATCTGTGAAAGGAAGTCGCGATGTAGGAAAATACCTGCAGACACTGCTACGGGATTATTCGCATGAGGTGTTCGGCGTTGTATACCTTAACCGGGCGCACAAGATCAATCATTTTGAAATCATCAGCAAGGGAGGAATTTCCGGCACCGTGGCAGACCCGCGGATCATTCTGAAGAAGGCACTAGAAGAAAATGCTACCAGCCTTATACTTTGTCATAACCACCCTTCCGGCAACCTGAAGCCCAGTAAGGCCGACGAAGAGCTCACCCATAAAATCGTTCAGGCGGCCTGTTATTTTGACATCCAGATATTAGACCACATAATAGTAAGTGACGAGGGTTATTTCAGTTTTGCAGATGATGGAATTATGTGAATAGCCTGTTAAGCCTGTGCTGTAGGCCCACCGAAATTGAGGGGTAGATCTACCGCCTCGAGGTCACGTATCTGGCCATTCACTCCTTCGAACCGTTCTACGTTTTCGGCCAATGCTTTCATGAACCGTTTGGCGTGCTGAGGAGTAAGGATAATCCGGCTCTTTACTTTACTTTTCGGAGTACCTGGCATTACGTTTACGAAATCTATTACGAATTCAGCATGGGAATGGGTTATGATCGCGAGGTTGGCATATTGGCCTTCAGCGACTTCTTCGGTTATTTCTATGTTGAGCTGGTTGTTGGGGGGCTGTTCTGGCATGTGTTATTTCAATAAATATATTAATGGAAGCGACAAATATGAAATTAAAGTTATACTGATTGAGCGAAATATTGTAAGCTTGCTAAACATATTAAACAAAAATATTTTGCAACTAATGAACGTTACCGAATTCAGTAGAGTTAATTAGTTGCAAAATACTATATAGCATATTAGTTTCTATAATTGGATGATCAGGGCTGAGAATCCCACCATACAGGCACTTGAACTGCTTCTATAAATCCCGCCGGCACATTACTCGGTATGTTCTCAGGGTTATAGGATCGTTCTGAGGAAGGATATGGGAATCGCTTCGGTACCATATTAACTCGGGGAGCTATATCAAGAGTTTCGCCTGGATAAACCTCATTGTTTAACGGCAAATTGGGAATATTTGTTCTACGGTAATCATTGTATGACTCAAACTGAAGATAGTTTGCTATATATTTTTGTGTTAATATTTGCTCGTAAGCGACAGTTGGATTAGTACTTAAAACATTTTCCACAGTGTAATCATCATAGCTAGTAATTTCATACATTTCCATAGAAGCGGCAATACCTGCGTTGTAGGCTGCAATAACATTTGCATTAACAGACCGTCCAGCTTTTAAAAATTCAGCTTCTGCCCTGATAAATGCTACCTCGGCGTAAATCAACATATATAAAGGAGCATCAGCCGCACTATAAAATGAACCTATAGATGAATAATTAGTAAGAGCCGTTGGTGCTGCGTCATTGGTTACCCCGACATACTTTCCTCTGTTAACTCCTAAAGCTACAGAATCTACCTGTACTGAAAGCCGGGGATCATCCGTACTTTCTAAAAAATTGATATAATATATGGAGGGCCTGATAGCTGTGCTCCACTTTCCATCTATAGTATATTGATACCATGGATTTTCAGCGTTTGGCTGATCTAGATATTCAAATATGGGCATAAGGGAATTACTGTTTATTGCACCCGCATCAAGAGCCTGTAAAGCAAGATTAGCTTGGGTTACCGCTGAATTACCTGGCGCAGATGAAAGCCGTAAATAAAGCCTTGCTTTTAGTGTCCTAGCTAACCTTTTCCAATTCTCCATAACACCTCCGTAAATAAAATCCACAGATCTAGGATTTTCTCCTCCGGAAACATCCGTATCCGTGATCGCTTCATCAAGAAGAGTTTGCATGCGGATATAAATATCTTTTTGACTGTCATAAACTGGTTTAACAACACCCTCTGATCCTTTAAAAGCATCAGAGAAAGGCGCATCACCATAGGCATCGGTAATAATAGACATGTTCCAAACCAGAATTATTTTTCCTATTGCTCTATACGCTGGATTCTGATTTTCATCAGCTAAAGCAATCATCTGATTACATGATTGCATTACTGTAGTATACGAAGAAAAACGCCACAAATTATTAGCGTCGTTGGCGTTCAGACTATAGTTACCTTCATGTGGACCAGCCACGGCATACGCAAGATGTTTAGTCCAAAGACTTGACGTCCTTACGGCAAATCCACCTGCTACTTCATACGCGAAATGGCTCTCTATAGCAGGAAGAAGAAGTTTCTCTGTAACTGAGGTTGGCTCATTGGGATCATAATTTATGTCTAAATACTTTTTACAACTCCCTAACAGAAAAATCACAGAAATTAAAACTATATATACATGTACTCTTTTCATTTTCCTTAGTTTAAAAGTTAACATTAAGACCTACAGTAATACCCCTTGTTCCGGGAGTGACAGCATGATAGAAACCTTGTGCATTCGTATTTCCAAGTAAGTTACCCTCGGGATCTTTATAGCTAAAATCAGATTTTATCCATAAATTCCTTCCAGTAACATAAAATGACAAACCTTCCAATTTCGTTTTTGAAACTAATTTTTGCGGTAAGGCATAACTTAAAGTTATTTCCCTAAGCTTGATAAAACTTCCGTCTTCAATAAAATTCTCGAATATTTCAGCCGAGTAAAAATTACGCCAATAGTCTTGGTTACGAAATACAGATTTTGTATTTGGCTTTCCGTCAGATTCATTAACTCCTTGCCATACAAAATTAGTGTTACGTTGTTCCGTAATCTTTGCAGTGCCATAAAAAACACTGTAGAACATGTCGAAATTCAGTATATCTCCCCCCTCGCGCGCATCAAATAATACTGAAAATCCCAAGCCCTTGTATCTGAAAGTATTTCTAAAACCCGCTGTCCAATCTGGTGTAGCATTGCCTATTGGTCCTAATTCTGTAGAGGGCAAAGGCAAGCCGTCATCTCCGATTACAATTTGACCTTGCTCGTTTCTTCTATAGCCCACTCCCCATATTACACCATATCCAAATTTACTATCTGCTCTAATTTGAGGAGACGTAAAACCACCTAAGAAGATATTATCAACACCCTCAGCTATGGATTTAAGTTTGTAGGTGTTTTTAGCGAAGTTCACTTGAAAATCCCATTGAAATGATTTTGATTTAACTGGGCTTCCAGTCAGTACAACTTCAATACCCTTGTTGGAAAGTTCACCTGCATTTGTTACTCTTTCTAAATAACCGCTGGAAGCAGCTATTTCCTGGTCAAGAACCTGGGACTTACTTACCTTATCATAATATGATACATCCAATCCCAACCTGTTATTAAAAAACCTTAAATCCGCTCCCACTTCTACCTCCGTAACAATTTCCGGTTTAAGATTATTATTAGCCAATAATCCATTGGCTCTAAACGCGTTGATACCATTAAAAGGGAATGCTATATTACCTCTTGTGCCATCGTTTGGATTGGCTTGAATAAAAGTTTGGGAGGTGAAATATTCGGGGGCGTCATTCCCTGCTTGTGCATAGGATACTCGTAGTTTACCATACGGAAACGCAGTGCTTTCTAACTTTAGTGCCTCACTGAATACAAAGCCTAGTGAAATAGATGGGTAAAAAAATGAATTATCGCCTGGCGGTAACGTCGAGGACCAGTCATTTCTGGCTGTTGCATTTAAAAATAGATAGTTCTTATACTCCGCTGTGGCACTAGCGTAAACACCTAGTAACCTTCTTCTTGTATCATCCTGCAATGCCTCGGTTATTTCGGCATTGGTTATGTCAAAAAACTCAGGAATACTTAATCCAAGCCCTCGTACAGTTCTTCGGCTGAATGTCCTGGTATTAACATTATGTCCAATTAATCCGGAAAGTTTCCAATCTCTTCCAAGATTCTTTTCTGCAATTAGCATTATGTCATTATTTATTTGACGCCTTTTTGATAAAGCGTCATACATTCTACCATTCGGTACAGAGATAGTATTTATATTAACCTGTTCCCGCTGTTCATCCGTGTATGTGTCTAACCCAACCCTGTTCGTCAATTTTAACCAAGGCAGTATCTCTGCTGTTGATTCATTTGATAATATTATCCTGTCAACAATACTTGGCGTAGAGTTATTATTAACCAACCAGTATGGATTGTTAAAACCAGTAGTAAAATTGTTAGAAGCCGTCCAGGCATAGTTACCCCTTTCATTATATGCTTTTTCAGCATCAAAGTTTATGGGTTGGAAATTTAAAGAATAAAGATAGGATCTCGCTCCATTCCCTTCAGAAAACCTATTATTTTTTGAATTTATATAGTTAATAGATGTAGTAGAATAAAAACGCTGACTAATTTGCGAACTTACACTTGCCTTAATACTATTACGTTTAAAATCGTTATTTATCACAATGCCTTCCTGAGTTAAATTCGAATATGTAAGCGAGTATGTTGTTTTATCAGATCCTCCTGATAAAGTAATTGAATTATTTAAGACCTTTCCAGTTCTGTAGAACTGCTTGCGAGGATCAATTACAACCGGCATTCCTATTGAGTCCATAACCTGCTGGCTCACAGAGTCTTTGTGTGGACCCCAACTGCCAGAAGTTTGAGTAGCTCCTCCTGCGGCTTGAGAATAGCCCCCGTCTGCTAGAGAAAAACCATTTTTATATAAACCAACTAAGCCCTGTAGATAAGTAGTTTGATATCCGTCCGTAAAAGCTTCATCAAATGATGCACTGGAAGAAAATGTAACCCTAGGAAATTTTCTTTCAGAAGAGACTTTTCCCTTTTTAGTAGTAATTAATATAACTCCAAAAGCCCCCCGTGAACCATAAAGTGCAGTAGCTGCGGCACCTTTTAAGACGGTTGTGCTTTCTATCGTATTAGGATCAATATCGATAGCACGGTTAGCCCCATAACCATTAAACAAAGCACTTTCTGTGTCTTCATCAATTCCCCTTTCAGATGAATTATCAACAGGTATCCCATCTATAACAAACAGAGGTTGATTATTACCCGTTAGTGACGTATTTCCTCTAATGATTATTCTGGAAGACGACCCAGCCTGTCCCCCAGAGTTATTAATCTGAACCCCTGCAATTTTTCCTGCCAATGCATTGACCAAGTTCGGTTCCTGCGATGAGCGTATCTGATCGGGATTGATAGTTTGAACTGAGTAGCCCAGAGTTCGTCTCTCTTTACCAATACCCAATGCGGTTACTACCACTTCATCGAGCTGAGAATTACTATCCTTTAATGTAATATTTAATGTATTTCCTAAGACAGCTAATGTCTGGCTAACGAAACCTGCAGCCGAAACAGTTAATCTCGGATTAGAAGTTGTTTTGATAGAAAACTTCCCATTTGCATCGGCGGTCACCACATTTCTTGTTCCTGCCTCTGCAATTGTTGCATATTGAACAGGAGCCCCCTTATCATCAAGAATTTGCCCGGTTACATCCCGTGTTTGGCTAAACCCTGAAAGCCCATACATTAATAAAGTAATTATCAAACCTAGATTTTTTCGCATAGTTATCTAATTTAAAATTAAATGAGTTTTAAAACACTCAATATATTATTCCCCAATCAGCTTAAGAGCTCTTTTTTCTATGTCAGAGATTTGGTTCGATTTTACAGAAAGATGCGTCACAGATATGGGGAATGTATAAGGTGCTGCAATGTTAACATTTTATAAAATAATATTTAACTGAACCTAAATTTTGTCTTGTGCCTCCCTGCAATTTCAGCCAATTCTGACCCTAGAACTAGATAGTAATAAATACTTTCCACACATTTATATAAATGTTCAGACTTCTTTTTTATTATAGCCTTAGCATATATAATTTTACTTAATTTGAAATACCCCCTGGAATTATTCCTGACCTAACTTTTCTTTTATGAGTTCAAGGCGTTACATAACAAAATCCACAACAAATTCAGCGCGGCCGTGAGTTACTATGACAAGATTGGAATACATACCCTTCGGCTATTTCTTCCGTTACTTCAATATTGTAATGGGAATGTTAAAATTGTCTTACCAATAAAGGCTACCTCGTTCTTTTGAGACAGCCTTTATTAGTAAAATAAAAAGGTCAATTAAAAACTATTACCTTGGCCCAACATAAGTAAAGGTTTCAGTAAACCTGGTTCTTACAGTGGTGCCTGGTTGTAGCATATTATAACTCACTTTCATCTCTTTAGTAACTGGATCCCATTTATTAATACCACTGGGATCAATTACACCGGATCGACCATTTGAAGCTGGCTGGCCGTAAAAATTAACGACCTCATTAACTTTTCCGTTTCCAGAAGGATCGAAAATGAATTCCGGTGAAAAAAGGCCATAAACACTTAATGATCCTGCACTGCTGATTGGGTGGTAGTAATCTGCATAAACAGGATAAAACATTGCTACACTATTAGAACCGGTAGTAATCAATTGTATCTCTTCAGGATAGAATCCGGAAATAGCAGGAACGGTAGCATCTACTAAATTTCCAGTCATACTATATATTCCATCATAAATATTTTTTACCAGTACCAAAGAGACGACGTTACTAAAATTTCCACTAATTCCAACAGAAGGATCAGAAACACCTTTAATTCTAAAAGCAAGCGCGTAATCCCCAGTCAGCAGGTCTTCTGGTATTAGAATAATATCCAGGCTTCCTTCTCTTTTTCCTTTAGGGATGGTTACCCTTAAATCAGACGAGGAAAGTTTAAACTTATCTGAAGGAAGTACGTCATAATGCGTACCATTACTGTCATTATAAGCGTTTATCAGATCGGGTGCGTATTCTAGCTCCACCTGTAAATCCTTTGATGCGGCTCCGGGAGCGGCCAGTCGAACTGAAGCTAAACTTAAAGTATCCGGTACAGATGCTATGTCGAATGCTACAACCGCTGAACTGCTATATGAATTGGTTGCTTCAACAGCTCCCATAAGTTCCACTAAAGCAGGAGCTTTATCTATTTCTGGGCCGGCAGATCCATCTTCAACATAATTATCTTTTAAGCAGCTTGTACTGACAAGCATAACAGAAAGAGCTAAAAAAAGATTGGCGGAGATATTATGTATTCTTTTCATGACACTTAATTTTTTATTTTATTATTTATCCCAGAATATCTTTGACGTTTGAGGATCGATATTTCCCTGAGCACGAACACTAGCTACATTTACTGCAAACTCGTTAGAAGGGTAGATAAGACGAACCGGTATCAGTCTTCCTCCCCGGGCAGAATTAACAGATAAAGGAACGTTAACAGGTATACCTAACCTTCTATAATCAGACCACGCTTCTAAGGGGTTCAAACCAGTAAGAGAAAGATATTTCTGCAGCACTATAAATTTAACTCGATCTGCTGAACTAGCTCCGGCGTTCGCCCAATTTGCCGCTGGTCGGGTAAGATAGCTATTAGCCTCTCCAACAGCGTTAGGTATGCCCAGCCAAATAAATGATTCTCTAACTGCAGCTTCATAAGCATTCCGTGCATTCCCTGTATAAGGTCCCCCTACGTCCCATCCTCTTTCTATAGCTTCTGCCTGAAGGAACATGCTTTCGACAGACGTAACAACCCATTGCGCCTGCTCAGGAGACTTAGCGAGCCCTTTACCTATATTAGAAGTCCTGTCACCATTGAAAGCAACGTCAGGCACTGCACCATAAACAGTGCCAATGAAAGAATCAGCGGCATTAGTCGGTTCAGTCGCTGGTTGAAAGAAATAACGTAGCCTGACAGTGTCGTTATTTTGTTTAAATGTATTGATTATATATCTATTAGCTCTAAAGAAGGAATTAGCTTCATTTCCATTAGGTAAAAGTCCATATGAGCTAAAATAAGGGTTCTGTTTGTTGATGTCATTTACATAACCGGGATTTACGTCTGCAGTTTCATTTGATTGAATTACTCCACCTTTCGCCTTTATCTTTATTAATTCGGCAGTAGGATTTGGATTAATTTCACTAGCCCTGATCAACAATCTTAGTTTAATCGTATTCGCCAGTTTAATCCAAAGTCCCGTTTCTCCGCCATAACAAATATCTATTCTCCGGTAAGCCGCAATGATTGGAGCCGTCTCCATAATAGAGATGGCAGTATCCAGCTTCAATTGCAGGCTCGCATAGATGTCCTCTGCCTTATCATAGGCAGGTGTTGGAAACTCCAGCGTTTTAAAAGCCTGGGAATAAGGAATATTTCCATATATATCAACTAAGTTTTGATACAAATGAGCTTCCATAATCATTGCCATCGCCCTATAAAACTGTTGATTGTCCCTTATCGCCTTTTGCTTTGCCTGATCAAGATCAAACAGCACATTATAAATACTGGACCATTTTGTCTCTTGAAATGTGTTAGTAATATTATAACTTGATTCTTCGGTAGTAGGGCTAAAAGAACCTGAGGGAGAAAAATATCCCATCCAATTATTTAACCATCCGTAACCATCTGCATAATTTCCCGTAATAGTTAAAAATCCAACGGCCGTTTGCGCACCGGTCGCATGTAAGGCATTAGGAAGAATAAGATCTGCGGTAATGCTTTCACTTCCTGGCTGATTTGGATTACTGTTTATATCTATTTGTTTCTTGCATCCTGATACCGTTGCAGCTAAAGCAAACGCCGCCAGTATGATTTTATTAGCTCTTATTTTCATTTTCTCAAATTTTTCGTTAAAAGGTCAAAACTACAGAACCACCAAAGAAACGCGCCGGCGGTGTTGAAAACACATTGTTAATACCGAAAGTGTTACCACTAGAAGTATAGTTAAACTCAGGATCAGTCCATTGATTTGACTTTGGTAAAATGACCAGCAGGTTTCTTCCAACCGCACTTACTACCACTCTTTTAATAATTTTGTCTTCTCCTATAAACGGAAGTGGTAAATTATAAGAGATGGCCAACTCTCTGAGTTTCCAAAAAGCCGCACTTGTAAAATAGTTAGTACCTACACTTGTATTAGTTGTTCCAAGAGCGAAGAATTCTCTACTTCCATTTTGCACCTGGACATTTTTGTTATCTACATATTTGCCGGTACCATCGTCGTAAACAGAGTTAGGGAATACAAATCTTTCACGCCCGAATGCGGTACTACGGGCGGAAATTCCTGTAAAGTCCATATCATTGCCAAATCCATGATAAGCATAGTGCCCACCCCTGTAATCCCAGGTCATACCAACATTTAAGCCCTTCCATGCAAATGAGGGATTAAAGCCTAGTATCCATAAAGGCAAGGTTCTTCCTTTGGTAACAAGTTCTGGAGATAAGGAAGGAAACCCGGTAACTCGATCTACGACAACTTTTCCTTCCGAATTCCTTACATAGTCGGTCATTTTAAAAACGAACGCGGGTTGTCCCACTATTGCGAAGTTAGAAACATCAGGTGAACTTGCACTTCTTTGCGTAAAATTCGCTGTTCCCCCGATTGATAATTCGTTGATACCCTCATATAACTCGATGATTTTATTGTCGTTATAAGTGGCGTTGATGGCGAAATTAATTCTACCATTACCTACTTTAACTAACGGAGTAAGATTCAGATCCAATTCAATTCCTTGGTTATTGAAACTTGCAGCATTTGTTGTGTAAGTACCAAATCCGGTTGCGTCCGACTGTTGTATGGATAGGATTTGATCGGTATTTCTCTGGTAAAAATAGGTCGCATCTATATTGATCCTATTTCTCATAAAACTGAGCTCGGTCCCAAATTCAACAGAGTTCACAAACTCTGGTTCAATAAACGGATTAGTAAGATTACCATCCGCACTGAAGCCACCAAGATTTCCATACGGAAACCCGTTAGTAGTATTAAAAACAGGCTGCAACTGATACGGGCCCAGGTTAACATTCGCCGAACGAGATACGGCTCCCCTGATTTTTGCATAGCTTAGTGTGTTGGACTTCAATCCCGGTAACGCGTCAGTTAGGATTACCGATGCATTGACGGTTGGATAAAAATATGGATTCTTATCTACATCTAACCTGGAATCCCAATCATTGGCGAATGCAAATTCAACATTGGCCCAACCCTTGTAATTTAGGCTCAGTTGACCAAAAAGAGAGATGAGGCGGGTTTTGAAATTCAATTCATTTACAATAGGTTCGCCAGTTCTTACTGATACATTGTAAAGATCGGGAACCTGCAAATTAACACCAAAAACACCCATGTTTCTGCTAACATTCTCCCTGTACCTTCCACCTAAAATATAGGATGCCTTGAAATCACCAAGCTCTTTTGATCCATTAAAAAATAATTCATGAGTTACCCGGCTATTAAAGTTTTGTGTACCTCCAACGGCACTAGGCTGAGGATCAAACTGCGGACCTCTATTAGATTGAGCAAAATCTGAAGTTGTAAACGCTGCCATCTCATTTCTATCCGAAACAAATCCGAATGAAGTTCCTAACCGATAGGTTAGATTAACCAATTTGCTAAAATCGTAATTAGCTTCAATAGACCCTAAAAGATTGTCAGTCCTTCCTTTGTTACGGTGATTATCGATAACCCAATACGGATTTACAAAGTATTCATTATAATAATTTGAGTATTCAGCAAATTTATTGGTCGCAGCGTCTTTATAGCTGAGAAGTGGTACATGCGCTGGAGTATTCAATACAGTAAAGTAAACGCTGCCATTGTAGCTGTCCGGGAATCTTCTGGCATAAGCACCATTATCTACTACATTATAGCTAGACTGTATATAGCTTAAATTCGCAGATGCGCGAAATTTTCCATAACTTTTTTCTGCATTTAAACGTATAGAACTCCTGCGATTTTTGTCTTTTGGCATCAGTCCTTTGATGTTGGCGTCCTGGAAAGAAATATAAAATCCTTCACCGCCAAAAGATACATCGGTTTGAGTTGTCAAACCATTTTGATTCCAAAACTTTTTCCTGTCATCATTAGCACTATATCGAACCATTTGCTGACTGCCGTCTTCCAATACCGGGCCTAATGGCACCATTTCTCCATTAAATTCAGGGCCAAATTGTTGATTTTCAATAGGGTCGTATAAAGGTCTTCCTAATGCGTCCTCACTAGTACCTCCACCAAAAGATTTCTGAAGATCCGGCATATAAGAAACACGTGCTAATTGAGCTGTGTAGCCAATGTTCACAAATGGTTTACCACTCGCCGCTCTTCTTGTGGTAACCAGAATAACGCCATTTACCCCATCAGGCCCGTACAAAGCGGAGGCTGAAGCACCTTTAAGAACCGTTATCTCTTGTATATCTGTCGGATTTAAAGTCGATAAGAAGGTAAGAGGGGTAGGTATGTTATCTACAATCAACAAAGGTTGATTATTACCGGTTAGTGATCTTACACCGCGTAAATTTATTCTCGCCTCCTCAAAAACACCACTGTTGACAGTAGTGATGTTTACCCCGGAAATTTTTCCTGTCAAACCTTGCTGAACATTCACAGCCTTACCTTGTGTAAGCAAAGCATTACTAATGCGAGTTGCAGAGTAACCAAGCTCTTTAGCTTGCCTCCTAATTCCTAAGGCAGTTACCAAAACTTCCGTCATTTCAGATTCAGCTTTTACTAAAGCAATGCTCTGTGCGGCAGAACCTGCTATGGTTTGGGTTTGAAATCCGGTGGCGGAAATGCTTAAACGTGCAGTCTCTGCCGCTTTAATGGTAAATTGACCATCGGCATCAGCCGTTACCGCCCTGTTCGTCCCTACAATAGTGACGGTAGCAAAAGGAACAGGGGCCCCCTTGTCATCAAGAATTCTACCTTTAATCTCTCCTGTTTGGGCAAGACTAAGAAGTCCATGCATTAAAAAAACGATAAGTAACCCTAGAATTTTTCGCATAGTTATCTAAATTTTAAAATTAATTTCCAATTAAACAGTTATACATCTATCTATATATACAGTCGAACCCTGTATACAATTCCTTTAGTAAAGGAATTAGTGATAATTATTGAGCAAGAGGTGCTCATTAGACATTGAAAATATTTAAAACGCTGCACAATATTAACACTTTATTAAAGAATATTTAACTGAACCTTAAATTCAGATTTACGACTGCCAGATATTTCATCAAGTCCTGAGCCTATAATTGGTTGATTATAAGTACTTTGTAGCCATTTGACATGAATGTTGCCAGTTTTTCTTATTCCAAAGATATTAACAGAAATTTTCTTATTTAAATTTAAATAATATCTTAAACCTCTACCATAAAGAACACCAATGGCAGAATTATAAGGCGCGTCATTCTCATAAGCATAGAGCCGGGAATTATACCCCTCCGTGTCAAAAACGGCAATACGAAAATTGGCCGACCAGTTGGCGAAGAATCGTTTAAGTATAAAATCGGTTAAAAACAGCACTCCCTGCTCTTCGCCGCTCTGCCGGAAATTATACCACACTATTTCAGCCCGGGTCCTGATCGTAAACGCAGAAGAACATTCTTTGGAAGCATGAAAGCGAATATTTTGAACGGGAACGGGAATTACCTCACTAATAGCTGAGTAAGGATCGGATTGGTTGATACTTTTGGCCTTAAAGCGATAACGGACATACATTTCGGTTTTTTTATCCGGTTTGTAATTAAGGTAAAGCTGGTATTCTTTCCCGTAAGACGGAGCATTCACCCGGTATTTCAGCCAGGGAAAATGAAAGATATCACAAAAGGCTGAAACGGACACTGAGTTATCAGGCCGGCAGGTAATTCCCGTATATATGCCGCTTTCATTACCCGGATAGGTGTTTTCGGTAAATGCATTACCATAAGCAGCAGAGTATGCTTTTCCGGCGCTCCGAGCAAGAAAAACGGCCTCGGTTCGCTTGTCCACACTAATCAGCAGTCCATTTACCGCTGCCATCTCCCTGCCGTTCATAATCGCATATTCTCCGAAAACGTGGACGTTTTTCAGCGTATAATCATAGTTTGTTCCTGCATACATAAAAGATCGCCCGTTGAGTGAGAACAGGTTATACGGTTCTCCTTTTTTTTCCATAGGTGCGGAATAGTGATGATTAACCCAACTAAACGCAAGTGCGCCCTTAGCTCCACGTAAACGGAGTTGTACGCCTAAGGTACGAAGCATTTCACCCGATTTATTTTGTATTTCATTGCGGGTGCGATGGTATCCGGAACTGTTGATGGAAGTGATAACCCGGCCGCCGGAGTCTGCGTCTACGGAAGCGTCGATCTTTCTCCAGGAACTGAACGCAGTTAACTCCCAACCTTTTTTCCCCAATGTAAGTGCAGCCCCCCGTTGAAAATTGAATTCGCCAGCCGAGTGATAGGGCTTTAAAACGGGCGATTGACGCTTAGCCCCCGGCAGATCACCGCCTTTCCCGAATCCCATGCCCTGCCATAGTATCAACCCCTGTCCAATATTTACGGTGAAATCTCCCAGTGCGAGGGCCTTTATGATACCCGATTTACGGAGAAAAAAGTGAAAGGAATAAAAATCGAATCCCCGGATGCGCTGACCGGTTAAGAATGGTTCGCCAGCATCTTTTTCCGCTACCCCACCGTATTGAAGCAGGTTTTTGTATGTGTATTTGTATTTAAGGAATACTTTCAACGGACTGCCGGTGTACCTGCTCTGGCTATCGTTCCGTATAAGGTATCCCCTAGATTTTTCCGGAACCTGAGATGACCTGGCAATTAAGATGTTATCGCCTCCGCTAAGTCGTTTTTTGACGTTAGTGTAAAGGCCTTCGCGTTCTTCAATTGTTGTATAAGGAAGTATTCGTTTGATGAAGTCTACTCCCCAGTGCGGTATAGATTGTAATTCATAGATACTTACCAGTTTGCCGAACAGGTTCCGGTATTGCAATAATTGCCGGATGTGCAGGACAGTAAGTAGCGGACAAGCCTCCAGCTCATTCGCGTCTGCGGTGTTTACATTTATGGGGTGCCTGTGGAAATACGCAAGGTCTTCTGCCATCTCATCCTCCCCGGTGGCCAGCCTTTCTTCGTTTTCGGCCATATTTTCCTGTACTTGCTCCTGAGCGATCGTGTTTTCCGTGTGGTCCTGAGCCCGGGAGTGTGCATAGAAAGTTAATGATAAAAAGAGTAATCCTATTCTGAGGCATAGCATGGTTTTCATGATAACAATGGGTTTTATGGTGTTATCAGAATGAGTAGTGCTGGTGAAATGCCCAGGCGCATATCATACGATGCGGAAACATCTGTTCGCAGATTTTTCCATTTAAGTCCCGTTCCTATAATATAACTCGCGTTTGCGGTATTGACACCGGCCCTAATAAATGCCTGAGTGCTCATGTTGTACTGAAGAGCGGGTAATAAGAGGGCGGGCTGGTTCTCCTCTTTTACCAGATCACATTTAATCAGCAGGCGCGGGGAACTCGTGTAACCCATACCAAAACTATAACGGGCGGCAGGCCTTGGATTATTACCCCTCCCGGATAAGCCGGCACTGATATCTGAAAGATGGAAGCCGGTAAACAACTGATCGGTGATTCTCAGCATTATACCTGCTTCAGCAGTAAAAGCCTGGGAAGTAAAGTAGCCGGGGATACTGATTCTTGTATAATTAAATTGAATGCCCAGGTCCAGATCATCCGTCAGGCTCCTGCCGTAAGCCATTGCGCAGCGGGCATAACGAATAAACGGGTTCCCGGAATAATGTGCCGACCAGCCTATAGCACCCTTTTTTAAAGGACTCACCCATACCGCGGTATACAGCGTAAGCTCCTTAATCATATATCGCTGCTCGGAGTATACTCCACCGCCAGGTTGCTTTACGTGCGCCAGTGAAGCCTGGTTGAATGTAAACGAAAATGGATCTGCCGTATGTTTGCTGTATGTTCCCATACCGGTATAGATCCCTGAAAATGGTAATGAAACGGTTTGTGCACGGGAAAATATAGGAGATAAAATAAGCCAGCAGGCTACCTGGAAAATGTACCGTTTCATCATATATATTTTCCCGGGAAATTAGAAGTACTGCAAGGACTAAAAACGAGGAAAAAACCCTTTTTTTACCGTGTTTTAACCTTTGAAAAAAGAATACAATACCTTTGCGCCATGCAAATTTTAGATGGTAAACTGGTATCGCAGGCCACCCGGGACGAATTGAAAATCAAGGTAGCACAACAGGTGGCGGAAGGCCGCAAAATTCCGCATCTTGCAGCCATACTGGTTGGTAATAATGGCGCAAGCGAAACATACGTGGCGGCAAAAGTGAAAGCATGTTCGGAGATCGGTTACAAATCTACCCTGATGCGGCTGGAGGAAGATACCAGTGAAAATAAGTTGCTTACTTTAATCGAAAACCTGAACGGAGACCCCGACGTGGATGGAATACTGGTTCAGTTACCGCTTCCCAAACATATTTCCGACGAGAAGATCATTAATGCGGTGAATCCGTCGAAGGACGTGGACGGTTTTCACCCGATGAATGTAGGACAAATGGTGCAGGGTGTTTCCACTTTTATTCCGGCGACACCTTATGGTATCATGCTACTGCTGGAACACTATAAAATAAATACAAAGGGTATGCAGGCCGTAGTGATTGGCAGAAGTAATATCGTTGGCAGGCCTATGAGCATCCTATTAAGTACCAATGCTAACCCTGGGAATTGTACGGTAACCATTTGTCATTCGCATACTACCAACCTGGAGGAGTTATGCCAAAAGGCTGATATAATAGTGGCTGCTCTGGGCAAACCGGAATTTTTAAAAGGAGATATGGTAAAGCAAGGTGCTATCGTAATCGATGTAGGTATTACCAGGGTACCCGACGCTTCTAAAAAAAGCGGCTTCGGTCTAAAAGGTGATGTTCACTTCGAATCTGTCGCCCCCAGGTGCAGCTTTATAACGCCTGTGCCCGGAGGTGTGGGCCCTATGACCATTGCTGCGCTGATGAAAAACACTTTTCTTGCCTGTGAGCAAAATAGTTAAAATCCATATAAATTCTGGTTATAGCTCCTAAACGCTTCACTTTATGAGATCTAACTTGTACCTTGTTCCTCTATTGACAAGCGTTTATATTGATGAGACGTTTAATTTTGCTTAATTTCATATATGTGATTGTCCATCTGAAAAAAACATACACCCTCTGGCTGCTATTGCTGTGCAGCTCATCCCTTTTTTCCCAGTATTACCTCAAAGGTGAAATAAAAGATGAGACGGGCAAACTACTCTCCAATGTTAAAATTATATTGAAGTCTTCCGGGTACGTATATTATTCAGGTAGCTCCGGTGGATTTGGTATTATGTCTTCTAAATCTGCTGATTCTGCATCTGTGTATAACGACGGCTATCAAACGACCGATGTGATGATTGTTAGCAATAAGCAAAATCAGATCGTGATGAAAATGCTTCAGTCGGCCGGAAGTATGCAGAAAAAAAGACTGGTCTCTTTTACGAAAGATCTTAATCAGCATGATTTTTTAAGGCGCACTTTCGGAGGGGAGACCTATTCGAACTTAATAGAGAACGAATTCGTAGGTGCTGGGCATTTCCCGGAAACGGGATTTGCAGTCAATATAGATAAGGCTTCTTACAGCAATATAAGACGTTTTATAAACATGGGCACCCTGGTACCGCCGGATGCAGTACGCATAGAAGAGATGATGAACTATTTTAATTTCGATTACGATGCCCCGGGTAAAGACAGCGTTTTTAAATGCACTTCGCAGTTAAGTTCCTGTCCCTGGAACCCTTCGAACCAATTGTTTTACCTGAAAGTGTGCTCGCGTAAACTGGACCCGGATGCCGTCCCCCCATCCAACCTGGTATTTCTTATTGATGTATCGGGTTCTATGGACATGCCTAACAGGTTGCCTTTACTGAAATCAGCGTTTAAACTGATGGTAAATAATCTGAGGGAAAAAGACACCGTTTCTATCGTAATATATGGAAGTGCATCAGGTGTGTGGATGCAGCCTACGTCCGGCAACGACAAGAAAAAAATTATGGAGGCAATAGAGGCCTTAAGTCCCTCCGGGGCCACATCCGGGGCTTCAGGAATTTATGCGGCTTACCAGTTGGCTAAAAGCAATTATATAGCTGGTGGCAATAACCGGGTGATACTGGCAACGGACGGTGATTTTAATGTAGGACAAACCAGCGAAGACGACCTCGAAGTGCTTATCAGCAAAAACAGGCAGTCGGGTATTTATCTTACCTGTCTCGGCGTAGGCATGGGTAATTACAAAGATTCAAAGCTGGAAGTACTGGCTAAAAAGGGTAATGGCAATTTTGCCTACCTCGATAACGAACGCGAAGCGGAGAAGGTGCTGGTGCATGAACTCACACAAACACTGTGTACTGTGGCAGATGACGCATACCTTAATATACAATTTAATCCCGGGCAGGTGAAAGAGTACCGGTTGATCGGTTTCGATAATAAGGCAAACGCCATGGCCGATTCACTCAGCGAGCTGGAAGGCGGGGAAGTGGGATCGGGTTATACGCTGATGGCGCTGTTTGAAATTAAGCCGGAAAATGGTGTGGCAGGTAATGCATTATTGGCAAAGGTTTCGCTGGATTATAAATTACCAAACGATTCAGCCAGGCATAAGTTAGTATATCACTGCACTAATACCTTTTCAGAATTCAGCAAGTTACCTTCTTCCTACCGGTTTGCATCGTCGGTAGCCTTGTATGGCTCACTATTAAAAAATTCTTCTTTTACTTCGCGCGCCGCCTGGAGCGATGTGATTATCACTGCCACCCAGGCATTGGATCCGGCAGATGCTCTGCAGAAAGAATTTATAGAAATAGTGGAGAAAACCCGCAAGCTGTATGCTAAAGTAAAAAAGACGAAGCTTTAACTGAACGCTTAAGAAAACATCTCCCTTACTTTATCGAAAAAGCTTTTCTCATTCTTTTCCGGCTTGGGAAAGAAATTGGTGGAATGACTCAACTTCTCTATCATCGCTTTTTCTTCGGTACTCACCTGCTGGGGCGTCCATACATTCACGTGAATCAATTGATCTCCTTTTTCGTAGGAGTTGACTGCCGGGAAACCTTTTCCTTTCAGTCTGAATATTTTGCCCCCCTGGGTACCTGGTGGAATTTTTATCTTAGCTCTTCCGTCAATAGTGGGCACTTCCGCACTGATACCGAAAATGGCATCGGGTATGGATATATACATGTCGTAGGCTACGTTTAATCCGTCGCGTTGCAGTTCGGGATGCGGTTCTTCTTCTATCAATATAATAAGATCACCGTTGCTGCCTCCGCGTTCCCCGGCATTTCCCTTACCGCTCATACTTAATTGCATGCCTTCCTGTACACCGGCGGGTATATCGATGCTTACGGTTTCCTCTCCATACACCCGTCCCTCTCCTTTGCAGGTGGTACATTTGGCGGTGATGGTGGTGCCCTCTCCATTACAGGTGGCGCAGGTGGTTACCGTCTGCATCTGTCCCAGGAAGGTACTGGTCACTTTCCTTACCTGTCCGCTTCCACCACATGTTCCGCAGGTTTGCACACTGCCCTTATCCCTGGCTCCTGATCCCCCGCAGGTAGTACAACTTACATATTTTTTTACCTTGATGTTCTTCGTTACACCTTCGGCAATTTCCTGATAGGTCAGTTTTATTTTTATCCGCAGATTACTTCCGCGCACTCCCCTCGCTCTTCCGCCACCGCCACTTCTTCCGCCCCGGCCGCCGAAAAAACTACCAAAAAGATCTTCGCCAAATACATCTCCAAACTGGCTAAAAATATCTTCCGCGCTTTGGGCACCGCCGCCCGGGCGACCATTACCTTTTACACCTGCATGACCGAACCGGTCGTACTGTGCTTTCTTATCACCGTCACTTAGTATTTCGTACGCTTCGGCAGCTTCTTTAAATTTTTCCTCCGCCGCCTTGTCGCCTGGGTTCCTGTCGGGGTGATACTGCATCGCCACTTTCCGGTAAGCTTTCTTAAGGTCTTCAGGAGAAGCAGTCTTGGACACTCCCAATATCTCGTAATAATCTCTCTTCATATATTATTTTCCTACTACCACTTTTGCAAAGCGGATGATTTTGTCGTTAAGATAATAGCCTTTCTGCACCTCATCTAGCACTTTGCCTGTCATACTTTCTTCAGGAGCAGGTACTTCTGCGATGGCTTCATGCATATCCGGATTGAATTCCTGACCCACACTTTCCATGGCTTTAAGTCCCCGGGCGTTTAACACGTTTTTCAATTTACCAAACACCAGCTTTACGCCTTCCTTAATTACCGGTGCTTCTTCCGTCTGATCGATCTGCTTCTGCGCCCTTTCGGAATCGTCCAATACATCCAGCAGGGCTGTGATAACTTCCTTACCGGCTGTTCTGCTCGTTTCCAGGGTTTCACGGGCACTTCTTTTACGGAAGTTATCGAACTCTGCCACCTGGCGCAGGTATTTATCTTTAAATTCCAGTAATTCAGCGCGAAGCTTCTCTATTTCTGCATCTTTTGCATCAGGCAGATTGCTTTTAACGGTTTCGTTTGGCACTTCCTGTTCTATTACATTATCTTCATGTTCCGATAAAATGTTTTCTTCGTTTTCTGGAGAAATAGGTATGTTTTCCTGTTGCATATGTGTAAAATTGTCACGCAAACCTACCCGTTTTCAAGGTAATCTGCCGTTTCAATGAATAAAATTAATATGCCCCCATAGTCAATTAGTTTGCCAAGGCGTGTAAGGGGACAAATTGTCGTTATATCAGGCTCATCGAATGCATCCATGATGAAGAGGTATTTAAATCCCTGACGGTACTATTCTGCTTACCGGCAGATTACTAAAACACGGTGAATGAATAAAGTGCGCGGTATGTACCTGGAAGAGGGCTTCGCAAGAGCATGGGTTGCCTTGCATCCACTGCTTTAATTATGGTGCTTTACCGGGTAATTTTTAAATAATTTACTTTTTTACTGTCGAAGTGAACAAAGTTACGTTTTAAATGTTGCGATTCAAAAGCTCATTCATGATCAAGCAGGATATTTTCGTATTCACCGGCACCCAGGACAACCTGACCTGCTACTACAGCAAGGGAAGGGCGATCCTGCGGGCGCGCAGTTCCTTAGATGGGGAGCGGGTGAAACGGGATCCGGCGTTTAAGGGGTTCCGGCAGAGCGGCCAGCGATTGAAGCGGGCTTCTCCGCTGGCGGCGGCATTGTATGCCCAGATCCCTGCCGGGAAACGGGAATATGCAATGTACAGGATATTGACGGGAGAGGCGATTCGGCTACTGAAGCAGGGCTTGGAAGAGAAAGCGATCGATTGTATATTATGGGAAACTTATATAGAACCATTACAGAAGGCTGCGGTAGCAGGCTCACGCAGGGTAGTTGTTAACAGCGCCGAAACGAGCCGTTCGGCTTTTGCTTACCGGGCACTTCAAGGTGATAGCACACTGCGGCGGAGGCGTTTAAAAAAGCGGGTAGATTTAACCCCAGCATGGCCCATAGACCGCTTGCATTGTTCATTCGGAAACAGATTGCAGCGAACAAAGAAGCCGGATCCGCCAGGATTAATCTACATCGGGCGCTGCGAGCAGGTTCCAAAGCTTAAATGGTACTTACGGGGGGAAATAGCGGATATTATCAAAACCAGCGGCGAAAAAATGGACTGGAAGAATTGGCTCTTTAATGCCGACATTTATTGACAATCATGTATTTTTCTTCGTAGCAGTAACAATAAGCCACTTACTTTTTTATCTTTCAATAACGCTCACTCGTTCCTTCGAAAGCCGGTTTTTGACATCATGCTCATCCGTCAATAACACTTTACATTAGCGTAAATATCTATTAAATAAATGGTGGGTAAATGGAGTCTATTTAGAAACCTGGAACTTACCTGATTCTACAATTTTGCCGTTCTGATCCTTTAACTGGAAGATATAAACTCCGCGAAAATACTCAGTGAGGTCTACTGTGGTTTGGGGAGAGGTAATGGAAGAAAGTTCGAATACTTTTTTGCCGATGAAATTAAATATCTGGAAAGAGAACTTTTTAGAGTAGGCTTTAAAATCAAAATTGATCTTGGTAACAGCGGGATTGGGATAGAAACGTACAATCCGTGATTCTGCTTCTCGCACAGGATCGGGCCTGGACTGGCCTTTACCATTAAAAGCGATCACAAATGTAAAAATCAATAAGTAAAAAATCTTCATCAAGTCGATAATTTAGATTAAATACAACCACCAAGTTACTAATTTATTGCCTAATATCCAATGATTGCTTTCATAAAAAAAGACCACGCATCCGATAAAATTGTTTATAACTTGTCTCAATCTCCACATTATTGCACATCGGATGTCAATTTAACGGTTTGAAGTAAAAAAAATTGTTACTTTGAAACCCTACGATATAGCATTATGGAAAAAACAGGCAAGTTTGTAATAGGTGTGGATTATGGAACGGACTCGGTACGATCGGTGATCGTTGATGCCAGTAATGGAGAAGAACTGGCTTCATCCGTTTTCTTTTATCCCCGCTGGAAAAAATCGATGTATTGTAATGTCGCCCTTAACCAGTTCCGGCAGCACCCATTGGACTACATAGAAGGCCTGGAGGAGAGTATACGATCTTGCTTGGTAAAGGCAGGGCCGGAAGTGGCCACTATGATACAAGCAATTTCTGTCGACACTACGGGGTCCACTCCGGTAGCTGTTGATACAAACGGGACTCCCCTTGCACTGCTGCCGGCATTCGAAAATAATCCCAATGGCATGTTCGTGTTGTGGAAAGATCATACATCCGTAGCCGAGGCAACCGCCATCAACCGGCACGCAGCCGCTTTCGATACCAATTACCTGCAGTTCGTAGGCGGCATCTACTCCTCCGAATGGTACTGGGCCAAATTACTGCATGTATTGCGGCAAGACGATGAAATCAGAAAATCCTGTTATGCCTGGGTAGAGCATTGCGACTGGATACCGTTTCTACTAACGGGAGGAAACAAAGCCGAAGACATCAAACGCGGGGTATGTTCCGCAGGACATAAAGCCCTGTGGTCGGAAGCATTCGGCGGACTGCCACCCGTTGAATTCTTTCGTTCGCTTGACCCGATCCTGGCAGGGTATGCCCAACGTTTTCCCGTTAAAACATATACAAGCGATCAACCGGCTGGTCATCTTTGCCAGGAATGGGCGGATCGCCTTGGGCTGTCGACCGGTGTGCTGATCGGCATTGGTGCCTTCGATGCGCATGTAGGTGCAGTAGGCGGACAAATAGAACCATACCACCTGAGCAAGGTGATGGGTACTTCCACCTGCGATATGCTGGTAGCCCCTGCTCATGAAGTAAACGACAAACTGGTAAAGGGCATTTGCGGACAGGTAAACGGTTCCATCATACCCGGCATGACCGGTATGGAGGCTGGTCAATCCGCCTTTGGCGACACGTATGCCTGGTTCAGGAACCTGCTTAGCTGGCCCTTACAGTTTTTATCCGCATCACCGCTTATAGATGCCGCTACATCCGCCGCATTGCAGGAAGAGATCGGCCATCGTCTGATCCCAGAGCTTAGTCGCCTGGCGGCTGAACTCCCCCTGGAAGAAGATGACGAACTGGCCATCGACTGGCTCAATGGGCGCCGTACCCCGGATGCAGACCAGTCGCTGCACGGCGCTTTGATGGGACTGGGGCTGGGCAGCGACGCTGCCCGCATATTTAAAGCCTGGGTAGAAGCCACGTGTTTTGGAGCCAGGCGGATCGTCGACCGCTTTAACCGGGAGGGCGTACCCGTTAAAGGATTGATAGGCCTGGGAGGGGTAGCCAAAAAATCGCCTTATATTATGCAGGTAATGGCGGACGTTATGAACATGCCCATACGCATTCATAAATCCGAACAGACCTGTGCGGCAGGTGCAGCCATGTTTGCAGCTACCGTAGCAGGTATTTATCCCAAAGTAGAAGATGCCATGAAGGCAATGGGACAGGGCTTCGGTTCCGAATACTTTCCGGATAAGGATCGTGCAACCCATTATGCCAGGCGATACGAAAAATATATATCTTTCGGAAACTCCATAGAACAACTTGATTAAATTATCACTACTCCCTTATGAGTAAATACCAGGATATTAAAGAAGCAGCTTACAAAGCCAATATGCAGCTTCCATTGCTTAATCTCGTGATTTTTACTTTCGGAAATGTAAGTGCCGCGGACCGAAGCGGGGGCGTATTTGCCATTAAACCAAGCGGGGTAGCTTACGGTGATCTGCACCCGGACCAAATGGTGATCGTGGACTTCGACGGAAAAACGGTGGAAGGCAAACTGCGACCCTCTTCCGATACGCTGACTCATGCGGTGCTTTATAAACACTGGCAACATATCGGCGGCATCGTACATACGCATTCCACTTATGCCACCGCATGGGCGCAGGCCCAGCGCGATATTCCCATTTTCGGCACTACCCATGCCGATTACAATACGGTGGATATTCCCTGTGCGCCCCCCATGAGCGACGAAATGATACAGGGAGATTATGAATACCAAACGGGCTTTCAGATTATCGATACTTTTAAAGAAAGAGGCTTGCGTTACGAAGATGTGGAGATGGTACTGGTAGGCAATCATGCCCCTTTTACCTGGGGCAAAACGGCGGAGAAAGCAGTATACAACAGCGCCATACTGGAAGCTATTGCGCGGATGGCATTGCTTACAGAACAAATAAATCCCGTTGCACCCCGGTTAAAGGATGCCCTGAAGACCAAACATTTTGAACGTAAACACGGGCCGAATTCCTATTACGGCCAATAGATCTAAATTATTAATTGATACCATATTAACCAAGCAAGCAACATGACAGATCTTAAACAGCGGGAAGCCTGGTTCGTAACCGGCAGTCAGCATTTATACGGAGAAGAAACATTAAAGCAGGTAGAAGAACATGCAAAGATCATAGCCGCATCCATAAACGATGCGCCCGGCACGCCTGTTAAAGTACTGTTTAAAGCGGTGGTAAAAACACCGGAAGAAATATACGCCGTATGCCAGGAAGCGAATGTATCCACCAACTGCATCGGGCTTATAACCTGGATGCACACCTTCTCCCCTTCCAAGATGTGGATAGCAGGTTTAAAGGCCTTGCAAAAGCCCCTGGCACACCTGCACACGCAGTATAACCGCGATATTCCCTGGGGCGATATAGATATGGATTTCATGAACCTTAACCAGAGCGCACATGGCGACCGGGAGTTTGGATTTATGCTTACCCGGATGCGCATCAGCCGCAAAGTGATCGTAGGTCACTGGCAGGACCCTACCGTGCTGGAACAGTTGAACGTTTGGAGCCGCGTAGCGGCGGCATGGCATTCCATGCAGGGAGCAAGGATCGTACGGTTCGGAGATAATATGCGCCAGGTGGCTGTAACCGAAGGTGATAAGGTGGAAGCCCAGCTTGTGTTCGGATATTCGGTGAATACACACGGGGTAGGTGACCTGGTAAAAGTGATTGGTGAAACGACCGATGCAGAAATAGACCGGCTGATACAGGAATATGAAGACTTATATGAAGTGGCGGCACCATTAAGAAAGGGAGGCGATCAATATGCGTCCCTCCGGGAAGCGGCCAAAATAGAAACCGGTATGCGGCGCTTTCTGGAAGCCGGCAACTTTGTGGGGTATACGGATACTTTCGAAGACCTGCATGGCATGGCACAACTGCCGGGCATTGCTTCGCAACGACTGATGGCGGAAGGTTATGGATTCGGCGGAGAGGGTGACTGGAAAACAAGTGCGCTCGTACGCACCATGAAGGTGATGGGTGCCGGGTTAAAGGGAGGTAATTCTTTTATGGAGGACTATACCTATCATTTTGATCCCAGCGATCCGCAGGTGCTCGGTTCACACATGCTGGAGATATGCCCTTCCATCGCTTCTAATAAACCCAAAGTGCAGGTGCATCCCCTTGGCATCGGCGGCAAGGCAGACCCGGTACGACTTGTTTTCAATTCCGCAGCAGGCAGTGCCATCAACGTATCGGTGATAGATATGGGGAATCGTTTCCGGATAATCGTTAATGAAGTGGAAGCCGTGGAGCCCCGTTACGACCTGCCCAAACTCCCGGTAGCCAGGGTATTGTGGAAACCCCTGCCCGACATGAGAACGGCCTGCGCATCCTGGATACTTGCAGGTGGTGCGCATCATACCTGTTATAGCCAGAACCTTACAGCGGAGTATCTACAGGATTTTGCGGAAATAGCGGGAGTTGAATTTGTATTAATCGGAAAAGATACTAATCTTTATCAGTTGAAAAATGAATTGAGATGGAACGAAGTGTATTTTCGCGGATCTGTTACATACTAACGGGCAATTAAATTTTCCTAAAACATATAACGATTGACTACTTATGAACAATGAATTAAGTACTTCAGATTACCTGATTTTTATCTTTTATTTCATTATCGTGGCAGGTTATGGTTACTGGATCTACAGCCGAAAAAAGAAAGCAAGCGTATCTGCCTCGCATGACTATTTCCTGGCAGAAGGTTCTCTAACCTGGTGGGCCATAGGTGCTTCACTGATCGCTTCCAATATTTCCGCTGAGCAGTTTATTGGTATGAGTGGCAATGGTTTTAAAATGGGGCTTGCCATTTCTACTTACGAATGGATGGCTGCCGCCACGCTGATAATAGTAGCCGTGTTTTTTATCCCCGTATACCTGAAGAACAAAATCTATACGATGCCGCAGTTCCTGAACCAGCGGTATAATTCGACAGTGGCAATGATTATGGCGGTGTTCTGGTTATTGTTATATGTAATCGTTAACCTTACTTCCATACTCTACCTGGGTGCGCTGGCTATCAGCAGCATCTCCGGCATCAACCTGTATGTGTGTATGTATGCCCTTGCTATTTTCGCTATCGTAATCACCCTAGGAGGCATGAAGGTAATCGGCTATACGGATGTAATACAGGTTTTCTTCCTGATATTGGGCGGACTGGTAACTACTTACCTTGCGCTTAACCTGGTGGCCGAGAAATTTGGCGGTACGGGTGTAGTGAGTGGCTTTCAGTTTATGATGGAAAAGTCGAGCGACCATTTTCACATGATCCTGGAACCGGGGAACGACAATTATCCCAGTCTGCCCGGCCTCACCGTGCTGATCGGAGGCATGTGGATCGTAAACCTCAATTACTGGGGCTGTAACCAATACATTACCCAACGCGCACTTGGCGCCGATCTTAAAACCGCGCGCAGTGGCATACTGTTCGCGGCGTTTCTGAAGCTACTGATGCCCGTTATCGTTGTACTGCCCGGCATAGCGGCCTATGTACTATACAACGAAGGCGCTTTTCAAACGGAAATGCTGCAGGGGAGTGAAGTAAACCCGGACAGGGCTTACCCCGTATTGCTTAACCTGCTGCCTTCTGGCTTAAAGGGACTGGCTTTTGCCGCGCTTACGGCAGCCATTGTAGCCTCACTGGCGGGTAAGGCAAACAGCATCTCTACTATCTTTACGCTGGATATATATAAGAAGAAGCTGGTACCTGAAGCCAGCGAAGCCAAAATGGTGAGCGTGGGCAAAACGACTGTGATAGTGGCTATGATCGTAGCCTGTCTTATATCTCCTTTATTGGGGATCGATAAAAAAGGAGGGTTCGAGTTTATCCAGGAGTATACCGGCTTTGTAAGTCCGGGTATCTTCGCTATGTTCATCCTGGGTTTTTTCTGGAAAAAGACCAGTTCCAATGCTGCCCTTTTCGCTACCATCGGCGGATTTGCACTATCGGTGCTTTTCAAGTTTATCCCCAATTTCATTTCCCTTGAAGGGCTGGCACCTTATGGTTTCTCCAAAGCGAATGCAGATGGTATTTACGAGATACCATTCCTTGACAGGATGGGTATCGTATTCGTTATATGCATTATTGTTATGTATATCATCAGTAAGATCGATCAAAAGAAAGGTGTTAAATCGAACGGGCTTGAAATTGACAGCTCGATGTTTAAAGTGCATCCGGCTTTTGCTGTCGGTTCGCTAATAATCGTTGGTATACTAACCGCATTATATACGTTCTTCTGGTAATAGAATTTAGGAAAGAAAATTAAAGAAGAAATATCCAACGTTTTTGAGGGAGCTATGTATAGGGTAAAATCAAATTCTTTCTGTCAAATAAATGAATACAAACAGAGACTGTATCGACCCTTTGATACGGTCTCTTTGTTTTTATATTACAGCCTACATTGTACTATAAGGTGTTAAGATAAGGATCATTATAATCCTTCACATACGCAAGCACATTGGGATATTGCACAAACTCCTCTTTCTCGTGCATGGTGGTAAGTACGATAGCCGGCATGCCGGCGTTGAGCGCGGCTTCCACGCCTTTGGGGGCATCTTCAAATACGATACAGTCGGCCGGACTTACATTCATAAGTACAGCGCATTTAAGAAAAGTTTCAGGATGGGGCTTACTTATTTCCACGTCATCCGCACTCACCACCGCTTTGAAGTAATGACGCAGGTGAAGGCCATCCAATACAAAATTGATGTTAAAGGGAATAGCCGCAGAGCCGATAGCCATTTGTATGTTGTTATCTCTCGACCGCTTCAGGAAATCATCGAGCCCGCTGATCAGCCGGAGCTTAGGCAGAAATGCCTGCTGGTAGTTCTTTTCTTTTTTAAGAGACAGGGTATCCATTTCTTCCCGTGAAAAGCGCCCGCTGCCAAATACCCGTTCCAGCAGTTCGGAGTTTTTACCATACATCTCCGCTTTTACGCGCTCCCGGGTAAGGTTGGCTCCCAGGTCGTTATTTAATATTTCGAACCAAGCATCGGAATGATAATGCATGTCGTCGATCATGGTGCCGTTCATATCGAAAATAAATGCTTTTGCCTTATTCATGTTATTCAAAAATCAGTTTGTATTTGGTAAATGTTTGGTACTTATCGCCCGGATGCAATATGGTAGTCGGGAAGGATGGTTCGTTGGGCGAGTTGGGAAAATGCTGGGTCTCCAGGCACATCCCGTTATGTTTATTGAACACTTTGCCCTCTGAACCCGTGAAGCTGCCGTCCAGGAAATTACCGGTGTAGAACTGGATACCGGGCTCCGTAGTGTATACTTCTATCTTTCTTCCGGATGTGCTGTCGTACAATGTTGCCACCATAGGAAGGGAATCGGCTCCCTTATTCAGGACCCAGGTATGGTCGTAACCGCCATCTACCTGTCCTATACGCTCTCCTATTTTATGCGGGGTCGTAAAGTCGAAGGGCGTAGATTTTACCGCTTTCAGTTCACCCGTCGGGATCTGTCCTGCATCTACGGGAATATATTTATCGGCTGTAATCATCAGGCTGTGACCTAAAATATTCTGCGAGGCATCGCCGGTAAGGTTGAAATAAGAATGCTGCGTCAGGTTGACCGGCGTAGGCTTGTCGGTAGTGGCTGTATATTCCACCTGGAGCTCGTTTTGTGCGGTAAGGGTATATGTTACCGTAACCTGGAGATTGCCCGGATATCCTTCCTCCATATCCCTGCTAAGATAGCTCAGTTCCAGGGACGGGTTGAGACTGTCCTCTATTTCCTTGCCGTCCCAAACCACTTTATCGAATCCTTTGATACCCCCGTGCAGGTGGTTTTCGTCATTATTGACTGCCAATGTATAGGTTTGGTCGCCCAGCTTAAACCTTCCTTTTGCGATACGGTTACCATAGCGCCCGATCAATGCTCCAAAATAGGGCACGTCCGGTTGCTGATAATCTTTCAGGCTGTCGAAGCCGAGTACAATATTGGGCTTAGCACCACTTTTACCAGGTACCCGAAGCGAGGTAATGATACCTCCGTAATTACTGATCCTGGCTTCTACTCCCTGCGCGTTGGTAAGTGTATACAGATAAACCTGCTTACCATCTGCCATGCCCCAGTTTTCCCGTTTTATAGAAGTACCCCTATTAACCGCCGCAGCGTCTTCGGCTTCGGAGCTTGTTTTTTTATCCGTATTGCCATTGGTGCAGGCGGCTAAACTTAATGTCATAGCGGTAAAAATTATTAGTTGATTCATACTCCGTTTATTAGGGTAAATGTAGGCAAAAAGACGGTAAGTTATTCGTACAGATCCGTCTGGGATGAAAGGATTTCGCGGTACTTATTGAATAGCTTTGTTTTGGAAATAAACCCTTTAAACTTCCTGTCCCTGTCCAGCACCGGCAGGTACCAGTTATGGGTAATGTCAAATTTCTTCATTACTTCGTGCATGTCCTCATGTATATAAATGATGGCTGCCGGTTTTTTAGCAAGTGATTTAATGGAAAGATGGTTGTGGTACCCGGGGACGAACAGTTTACGCTTAATGTCGTTGAGTTCTATGATCCCCGTAAAACGTTCCTGGTCGTCCACAACAGCAAAGATATTCCGCTCACTTGTTTTGATTATTTCCACCAGGTCTTTCAGCTTTTTATCCGCAGATATTACTTCATAGTGATCCCGCAGCATATCATCCAGGCTTATGGACGTAAGTATATTGCGTTCTTTTTTATGCGTGAATATTTGTCCTTCGAGTGCCAGCGATTTCGTTTCCATCGAGTAGGGCTCATAACTTTTAACGATAAAGAAAGAAATGGACGACACGATCATCAGGGGTATAAAAAGCTCATAGCCATTGGTAATCTCTGCGATCAGGAAGATGGCTGTGAGCGGGCAATACATCACCCCGCTCAATACCCCGGCCATGCCTACCAGGCAAAAATTGTCTACCGGTATGGTTATCAATTTTGTGCTGTTGGTCAGTTTTGCAAAGAAGAAGCCAAGATAAGATCCGGCAAACAGCGACGGCGCAAAGTTTCCCCCGTTACCGCCGCTGCCGATCGTTACCGCCGCTGCAACGGGCTTTAGCAGTACAATGGATCCTGTAAATAAAATAAAAGCCCATTCATTATTTAATAAAGAAAATAAACGGGTATTGTCGCTAAGTGCAGACGGTGCTCCGCTGGCAAGTATTTTAATACTGTGATAACCCTCCCCGAACAACGGCGGAAACACAAAATAGATGGCCAGCAATATAAGACCGCCGGCTATTGCTTTCAAATACGGATTAAGGTGCCAGTTGTGTATCCTGCTCTCCGTTTTTTTGAAAGTGCGCGCGTAATAAAGCGAAACAAAACCGGCCAGTAATCCCAGCATTACGTAGAAAGGAACATTGTAATAATCAAACTTCTGCTGAAGGATAAAATTAAAAAGAATAGACTCTTTGAGGATGATTTTCGAACAAAGGGCTCCAATTACGGAAGCGGTAATTAGCGGTATAAAGTAACTGACGATGGTTTCAGTAAGTAATACTTCTATGGCAAAAATTACCCCGGCTATCGGCGCATTAAAAACAGCGGCGATACCGGCGGCTGCGCCGCATGCTATCAACAGGGTTCTTTCCTGGTAATTTAATTCACTAATACGGGCAACATTGGAACCTACCGCAGAACCGGTGGCCAGTATGGGAGCTTCCAGCCCCACAGAGCCACCGAGGCCTACCGTAATGGAACTGGTAACTACATGTAGGTAAGTATGACTAAGCGGTATAAAAGATCCCTTACGGGCAATAGCTTTGAGCGTCATGGAAATACCCCGCTCTATATGACCGGAGAAAAAATAGTTGATGATAAAAACGGTGACAACCAGTCCCAGTGCCGGAAATAAAAGATAAGCAAAGCGGGATACGGGAAACTCCTCGATCCATTCCTGCAAGTAGTGGACAAAGGTTTTGAGCAGCACGGCTATAAGCCCCGATACAAGACCGGCTACTGAAGCGATCAGCATAATAAACTGAACCCGGCTGAATCGTATCCGCAAATTACCAACAAGGGTTTGGTAAATGATTTTAATCCAGTGCATCCGCAAAGATAGTTCAGACGGAGATTTGTATCTTTAATTAATAATTTAAAATCAATGAGACCCATATTGTCTGTGTTTCTTATTCTATGCGCATTCACATCCTTTTGCCAGGACGATGATCACCCGGATTATCGCAGTAAAAAGGATTTTTTTATACGAGTCCGGGAAGCCAATATCCGGAGCGACCTGGCTTCTTTTACCACGGCGGGGCTCGACGAAAGTATCGGCAAACTGCCGTTAAAAACGATCCCTATGAAAGAACTGGGTACCACATCGCTGGTATTTGAAGGAGACAATATAAGGGTCTCCATTCAACTGAAACCTTTTCATGAGACCAGTCATAAACTGGGCTATTATGATGAAAAGAAATACCTTCTCAAAGTAGATAACAAACCCTATTATGGAAGCTATGGCAAAATGCCTGTGTACAACATCGCATCATTAAGCGTTACTATCAATAACGATTCCGTTGCTATTCCGCCAGTTGCTTACTCGGATATCTACGATCCGGGGTTTTCATATAAGGATGCTTCAGGGACACAGCGGTCACTAAACAGGGTGTATATTTCCAACGATAAAAAGACCATCTATATCTACCTGCTCGACAGAACGGCCGGTGGTACGGAAATTACCTGGGTGATACAGGATAAAAAATATTTCAGGCGGGTGCTTGATTTCGGGTTTCTGAAATAATACTATGACAATACAAGACTGGTTCGGGCTGCTTATTACCCAGTTAAAGCAAACGGGCCTGCTGGAATGGATAGCGGTTATCTTTGGGGTGATACAGGTTTTACTTGCCCGGGCCAATAAAATACTCCTTTACCCGGCAGGCATTATAGCCACTATCGCTTCAGCATACATACTGTTTGATATTAAACTGTATGCCGAAGCATTCCTGAACGTTTATTACCTGGTAATGAGTATATACGGATGGGTGTTCTGGAGCAGCTTAAAGAATAAGGTGCAGCCGCCTGTCACGTACACCAGTAAAAATGAATGGATAGTCAGTTTGCTGATAGTATCCGCAGGCTGGGCACTGCTTTATGCCGTATTAAAATATTTTACTTCTTCCAACGTACCCGTATGGGATTCTTTGGTGTCTGCTACGGCCTGGGCCGGCATGTGGCTGCTGGCGAGGCGAAAGGTGGAGAACTGGGTATTACTTAATATCTCCAACCTCTTCGCCGTGCCCCTGTTGTTTTATAAACAGCTTCCGCTTTTTGCCCTTCTCACGGTCTTTCTTTTTATTGTGGCGGTGTCTGGATACTATGACTGGAAAAGAATGGCTATATAGGATGCGTAAATTCGGGATGATCCATTTCCTGCCCTGCTTCGAGTGTGTTCAGTTTCTTTTTACCGTACGATAACTTGGTAATCAGTACAAACAGTACCGGTACCACGAATATCGCAAGTGTTGTAGCGGCCAGCATTCCCCCGAAAACGGTCCACCCGATGGTTTTCCGGCTTTCAGCAGCAGCACCGCTTGCGAGCATGAGGGGAACCACACCCAATATAAACGCCAGGGAGGTCATGATGATAGGTCTAAGACGAAGCTCCACGGCCTGCAGCGTCGCACGCACGACTTCCACTCCCCGGTCTACCCGTTCTTTGGCAAATTCCACGATCAGGATAGCGTTCTTGGCAGCCAGTCCTATCAGCGTTATCAGCCCGATCTGTGCATATATATTATTGGTCAAATTAGGCAGTAAAAGTAATGTCAGCAGTGAACCGAACATACCGATGGGCACGGCAAACAGCACGGAGAACGGCACCGACCAGCTCTCGTATAATGCCGCCAGGAAGAGGAATACGAAAATGATCGAAATAGCGAAGATCGAAAGCGTACTGCTGCCTGCCGCGATTTCTTCCCGGCTCAGCCCGGAAAACTCATATCCATAACCTGCAGGTAACTTAGCCGCTTCCTCCTTAAGTGCAGTTATAGCATCACCACTGCTAAAGCCCGGCTTGGGGGCACCGTTAATTTCTATAGACCGGTATATATTATAGTGCGAAATGAGCGAAGGATTCTCCACCACAGTAGTGGAAATAAGCGAGCTTAAAGGTATCATACTTCCTGCGCGGTTGCGTACATAGTATTTCTCCATATTGGCAAGCGACGCGCGGTAATTACTATCTGCCTGCGCTACTACGCGGAAATTTCGTCCATATACATTAAAGTCATTAACGTAGCTGCTTCCCAGCAAAGTAGAAAGGGTACCATATACGTCCGAAACCAGCACACCGAGTTTTTTAGCCTGCTCTTTATTAACGTCTACCTGGTAACTGGGTGTGCGCGCATTAAAGAAAGTATATGCCATGGCTATTTCGGGTCGCTTATTGACGGCAGCCAGAAAATTACGGCCGACCAGTTCAAATTTGCGGATATCGTCTGTACTGGTCGTTTGCTGCAGTTCAAATGTAAACCCCGCTGTTTGTCCCAGCCCAGGTATGGCAGGTGGAGCGATTACTAATATCCTGGCTTCTTTAATACCGGACATATTCTTTTGTATTTTACCAACAACCGCCTGCACATGATGGTCTTTACCCTCTCTGTCTTCCCATGGTTTCAGGTTTACGAAGATGGTGCCTACATTGGATTTATTGGAAAAACTGATCACGTTCAATCCTGCCAGTCCGCCTGCCACCCTTACTTCAGGTATGCTGCTTACCCTGGCCATTACCTGCTTCAGCATTTCCACGCTGCGCGTAGTGGAGGTAGCTTCCGGCATTTCGTAGGTTACGAATAAGCGGCCTTCATCTTCGGTAGGTATAAAGCCGGAGGCTTTATTTTTAAACATAAACGCGAGTCCTATAATAAGACAAACCATCATTACCAGCACGTAAGGCGTTCGCTTTATCCACAAACCAACACCTCTTGTATAAGAGCCGGTGACCCTGCCGAACCAGCGGTTGAACCCCGCAAAGAATTTTTCCAGCAGGTTCTTTTTCGCAGTTGCATCTTTGGAAGGCTTGAGCAGCAATATGCATAGAGCCGGTGTAAGCGACAGGGCGACAAATGCAGAGATAAGTACCGATACGGCGATAGTGATAGCGAACTGCTGATAAAGCCGGCCAACGATGCCCGGTACGAAACTTACCGGTACGAAAACCGCCGCAAGTATCAGGGCAATGGCGATTACCGGTCCGGATATATCGCGCATCGCTTTTTTGGTGGCTTCCCGCGCGGAGAGCTTCTGGTGATCCATATAGTGCTGCACGGCTTCCACCACCACGATGGCGTCATCCACCACTATGCCGATGGCAAGTACAAAGGCGAACAGTGTGAGTGTATTGATCGTAAAACCCAGGGGTATAAAAAAGATGAAAGTTCCTATCAGCGATACGGGTATAGCCAGTACGGGAATAAGGGTCGCTCTCCAGCTTTGCAGGAAAAGGAATACCACGATCACAACCAATATGAGTGCTTCCACCAGGGTGTGCACCACTTCATTAATGGATGTTTTTACGACCGTAACCGTTTCCAGCGGCAGCACGTAGTCAATGTCTTTAGGAAAGCTTTTCTTAAGTTCTTCCATGGCTTTCAACACACCGTCGTAGGTTTCGAGCGCATTGGCACCGGGGGCCTGGTAAAGCAGTATGAACGCGGCCGGTTTACCGGTTACAAACGCATTACTTCCATAATCGAACCTGCCCAGTTCCACGCGGGCTACGTCTTTCAGGTATACGATGCTTCCGTCGGTGGGCACGGTACGCACGATGATGTTCTCGAAGTCTTCTACTTTATTAATACGACTATTCGTGAGCACGCTGTATTCAAAGCTCTGCACACTGGGCTGTGGATTACCGCCGATGGTACCGGCGGCTACCTGCAGGTTTTGTTCCGCCAGGGAAGCGGTTATATCGGCTGCCGTCATGTTAAGTGCGGCCAGTTTCTCCGGGTTCAGCCATATCCGCATACTGAAATCATCTGCCCGGGATACGATGTCCCCTACTCCCTTTACCCGCTGCAGGGCATCTTTCAGGTATATATTGGTATAGTTGCCAATAAACTTGGCGTCGTGTGTGCCATTGGGTGAAAAAATGGCAATGGCCAGCATGATGCTGGGACTTCTTTTACGAACGGTAAGGCCTAACCGCTTTACGGCGTCCGGCAGCGAGGGCTCGGCGACACTTACGCGGTTCTGCACGTCCAGGGCAGCTATGTTGATATCGGTACCTATTTCAAAGTTTACATTGATACTGCTCTGGCCACTGCTGGTACTGTTACTGCTCATGTAGGTCATGCCTGGCGTACCGTTCACCTGTGTTTCAATAGCCGTAGTGGTTGTCTGCTCTACGGTCTGCGCATCTGCACCTGTAAAGATGCCGGATATGCTCACCGTAGGAGGTGTAATATCCGGGTACTGCGCTATGGGCAGGGTGGTAAGGGATATAATACCTACCAGCACTATTACGATGGATATGACGATGGCCGTTACCGGGCGTTTTATAAAAGTATCTGCTATCATTTGTATAATATCTGTTGTAAAAAACCTGTTTATTTGGCAGGTGGCTGCTGTTGCGGGGGTGCCGTGGTAATTACCGCGCCTTCTCTCAGGTTCTGGATACCTTCGACCACTATTTTTTCCCCTTCTTTCAACCCTTCTTTTATTATGATATTGCCACCTACCTGGTTGCCCAGTACTATTTTGCGCTGACTTACCTTACTGCTATCGCCCGGCACATAAACAAAATATTCACCCAGTTGCTCGGTCACTGCATTGTATGGAATCACAACGGTGTTCTTCGAGTTCACGTTCTTAAGGCGCAGCGTGCCGTTCATTCCGGGCTTCAGCATATTTTTATCGTTGGGGAATACCAGTCTCATTTTGATGGTGCCTGTCTGGGGGTCCACTGCCCGGTCGATGAGGCTGATGGAGCCGGGGTAGGGATAGATATCCGGGCCGAAGGCCAGTGTAAAAAGCGAATCGGCCGGCTTGTTGCCTTTTTGCTGCATTTGCACGAAACGGTATATCTCTTTTTGACTTACCGCCACATCTACGGCAATGGGGTTGTCGCTGGATACGGTGTTCAATACGGTTTGTCCTGCTACTACGGCAGTTCCCTTTTTAACCATCGATATACCGATGGTGCCGGTGAAGGGGGCCAATATATTGGCAAACTGCACATTGGCCCGCACGCTGTTAACGGCCGCCTTGGCGGCAGATACCTGTTTATTGGCCGCTTCCAGGGCAGCATCGGCATAGTCGACCTGCTGCTTGGCAATAGCATCCTGCTTATCGAGTGCATGATAACGGTCGGCATCTTTACGGGCCTTTTCAAAATTGGTTTCTTGTACCTGCAGATTGGCGATGGCCTGTTCTACATTCGCCCGGTATATCTGCGCATCGATGCTATATAAACGCTGACCTTTCTTTACTTTATCGCCGTCTTTAAAAAAAATGCCTGTTACATAACCACTCACCTGGGCCCTCAGTTCAATTTCGTTGAGCGCGGAAGCAGTAGCGGGATATTCGTCGTAATACACGGCGTCTACTGCTTTTACCTCCGCCACCGTAACGGGTATAGCAGGTGGCGGGCCCTGCTGCGGGGGCTGCTTGTCGCTGCATGCCATTGCAAAGGAAGTGAATATAAATGCACCTGTAATTTTCGCTGTATTGAACATCGCTATAATGGTTTAGTGTTAGTAATTGATCTGGCCCAGTGCGCGCTGCACATCTATTTTGCTGGAAAGTAACTGGTACAGTGCATTTATATAATTAAAGCGGGCCGTCCGCAGATCCGTTTCAGAAGTGATCACTTCCAGGTAAGTTTTGATACCCGACCTGTACTGCAACTGTATTACATCGTACACTTCCTGCGCAAGCAGCAGGTTTTCTTTCAGAGCAAGGTAATTGGCCAGGTTGCTTTTGTACCCGGCCATAGCCTGTTCATATTCCGCATTTACCGAATTTTTAAGATTCAGTATATCCCAGTTGGTGCGGGTAAGGTCGAGCCTTGCTATTTTTATATTGTTGATTCTTTTGCCTCCCTGGAAAATGGGCAGACTGAATGTAAGCGCTGCAAAGGAGCTGGGAAAATTATTGGTATATAATTTTCCGAAATCATTATTAAGGTAATTAAAGTTGTATGCACCATTGGCCGATACAGATGGAAGAAAACTCCATTTCTGATAGCTGATATTAGCTTCCAGCAGCCGCTTCTGCGTTTCGAGCAGACTGTATTCGATCCGGCTCCTGTAATCCGAAACCTGGAGTGTATCAAGCGATACTTCCCGTTCCATTTGCAGGCTGTCGTACGCCACCTGCAGTGGTTCCCCCGGAGGATAACCCATCAGGGCTTTTAGATATTCGATATTTGATTTTAGAATAGCTTCGCTGCTTTTGCGGGAAGCAATTGTATTATTCAGAACTATCGTGGCGCGTTTATAATCCGTTTTATCCGTAATGCCCGCATCGTAGCGGCTTTTGGCATCTTTCAGGCTTCTTTGCAGTCTTACTATATCTTCATCCGCCACTTTTATTTGCTGCATAGATGCCAGCACGTCGTAAAAAGCTTTGGATACATTAACGGCAACGTCTATCTTATTGCTGGTGGTGGTTTGCCTTGCCTGCGTAAGTACATCGGACTTCGACCGGTATGCCAGCAATACATCCCTGTTAAAAAGACTTTGAGAAAGGGTAAGCTGCGTAGCCGACGTATTGTCTACACCTAACTGAACGGGATTGCCCCCGATTATATTAGTCTGCACCTGGAAATTATGCTGAAGGCTATAGTTGAGATTAATCTGGGGATACCAATCCGCCAGCCTGTTTTTAACCTGGTAACTGGTTGTCTGCTCATCTATCAGTGACTGTCTTATCAAGGGCTGATGAGCGATTGCATAACGGACACAGTTAGTAAGCGAAGCACTATCGTTCAATACAGCCGTGGTGTCGGAAAGATTTTGTGCATAAACCGGGTATTGACAAAAAGCGACTATTGAAACTACAACTATCCTTATTCTACTGTACATAGATAAATTCAGGCATCATTAACGGGGCGCCAGCCCTTGTACCGGTAGCGATACGTTCCATATAGCAAGGACGTTATCGGATGGAATTCCCGGGGTTGGAAACGTTTCAACAAAATGCCTGATCATTTGTTCGGCACAGGCATAAACGGCAGAGGGTAAAAGAATCCAGGCGAATAACCCGGCAAAAATAGAGAAAATGGACTTAAAGCATACAATTGATTCAAAAAAGGGATAAACGGCACAGAAGGTCATATAAAGTCATTTTTAAAATCCTTCCACTTTGCGGCGTATGGGTAGCCTATCCGTTTTTAAACCGGCATATTTGATTAGGGCATAAATGGAAGGAATGGAAGCGATCAGCAATTCAAGATAATAGAGCAGGAAGGTATCTTCATCACTTGCTTTATGGGTTAAGTAACTGAATACATAAACGATTACAAATGAGCCATAGAAAAAAAGAAAAGAAGAATACACAAATACCATCGCATTCTCCTGGGGAGTGTGTTCTATTTTGGCAAGATAGGATACGATGCCTACGATCCCGAACACAATGATGATCACCAGGCTTGCGCCCAGTATGATAGTCACCGAATCGTAATTGAATCCCTTGATGGCAGTTATACATATCTCGAATGCTATGAAAGTTATGAGTGTAATGCGGATGATATTTTTACGCATACCTTCCGATGCCACATAAAAAATGAAAAGCACCATAGGCACATCCATATAATTGGCTGTAAGAGTTATATAGTCATCCGTAACCGGATCTACAGGAATACCGAATAACGTAGTAATATTAATGAGCCCGTTGATAAGCCAGTAGGTGGCTATCAGCGTATAGATGGACTCTTTCCAGAGTTTCCGGATGATCAATACGATGACCGGAATGAAACATGCAATAATGCTTATTATGGTTATTAGCCTATACATAATATTAGAGGTGTCGTAATTCACGGGATAAATGTTTCCTCTTAAGCGTAACATGACCGTGATTTATTATACGTATAAACCCTCTTCTTTTATCGGAAAGTCCCCACAAACAAGTTAATTCAGTATTTTTTTACTGTTAATTGACTTTCTGCAATCCGTTTTTTTCCTCTATTCGTAAATGGAAATGGTGTATAGTGGGATTTTCAAAACAGGCCGGCTCATTTCCATGAATTGGCCTTTTTTATGTCTTCTCAGCATCGTTTCCCTTCCTCATCATCAATCCTCTTACATTTGCTGCTAAACAGGTAAAGCATTATGCGTGCATTTTTGTTTATCATCATTCTTTTAAATCAGTTCCCGGTTTTTTCCCAGCAAATCAGGCTGTTGCATAGTGGCAATAAGGTGTCGCTCAGGGGACTAAGCGTCGTTAATGACCGCGTGATATGGGTAAGTGGCAGTAAAGGTACCGTTGGCCGGTCGCTGGATAGCGGCCGTACCTGGAAATGGATGATAGTTAAGGGCTTTGAAAAAAGGGACTTCAGGGATATAGAGGCTTTCGATGCGGTAACTGCCGTCTTAATGGCTACCGATGAACCCGCCCATATACTTAAAACAGTGGATGGGGGCGACACCTGGAAGATCGTTTACACAAATAATACGAAGGGAATGTTCCTGGATGCGATGGAGTTCTGGAACGAACAGAGCGGCATCGTGATCGGCGATCCGGTAGATGGAAGGTTCTTTATATGCCGCAGTTTCGATGGCGGATCTACCTGGAGGGAAATAAGCAGGGAAAACCTGCCCGTGGCAGACTCCGGTGAAGCCTGTTTTGCCGCAAGTGGAACCAATATAAGGAGCCTCAACCTGTCAGAAGCCTGCTTTGTAACAGGCGGCACCCGCTCCCGTTTATTATGGAAGGGGGAACCGGTGTTATTACCCATTATACAGGGGAAACCAAGTACAGGAGCTAATTCGATAGCCATAAGGGATAGTAAAAAAAGGAAACAAAGCAGGTACTTCGTGGTAGTGGGAGGCGATTACCTGCAGGATACCGTTAGGGATAAAAACTGTTTTATTACCAAAGACGCAGGTAAAACCTGGATGGCTCCCGGCAATGCTCCGCGCGGTTACCGGTCCTGCGTAGAATTCATCAGTCCTCAACAGCTCATAACCTGTGGCCCCTCTGGAGTGGATGTTTCCATAGATGGTGGTATGAACTGGACCTCTGCCTCTTCGACTGGCTTCCATGTTTGCAGAAAAGCCAAAAGCGGCAAATCGGTGTTCCTGGCAGGAAGTGATGGACGAATAGGCATACTGAATCCCTGAAATCAATTGGGGCTTAAGCCACGGAAATCGACCGGTACCAGTTTACTCACACCTGCTTCCTGCATCGTAACGCCGTAGATTACGTCCACCGCACTCATCGTCATTTTATTATGCGTAACGATAATAAACTGGCTCTCGTCGCTGAACTTACGGATCATCTGAGTAAACTTGCCTACGTTGGCATCATCCAGCGGTGCGTCCACCTCATCCAGTATACAGAAAGGGGCGGGCTTTATAAGGTAGATCGCAAATAGCAGCGCGATAGCTGTCAGTGTCTTTTCCCCGCCACTAAGCTGCGTGATTGCGCTAGGGCGTTTACCCTTCGGCTTGGCCACTATCTCGATGGCCGTATCCGCCAGGTTCTCCGGGTTCACAAGTATCATATCGCACTGGTCTTCTTCCGTAAAAAGGGCTTTGAACACTTTAATGAAATTCTCTTTTACCCGGGTAAATGTATCCAGGAATTTCTGATTGGCGGTAGTCTCCACCTCAGCGATAGTCTTCATCAGGCTGTCCTTGGCCGTTACCAGGTCGTTCTTCTGCTCCATAATGAACTCATACCTTTTCTTCATTTCCTGGTATGCCTCGATAGCCGTGGGGTTTACTTCTCCCAGGTTCTCCAGGCGCTTCTTCATGCGTTCGCTTTTTTCCTGTAATTCTTCTGCAGTTGTTTCCCCGGTTCGCGGCTGATCGATGATATCGTCCAGGTTTATCTTAAACTCCACCTGCAGGCGTTCTTTCATTCCCGCCAGTTGCAGCTTCAACTCGTTAAGCCTGTCTTTTATTTCGCTTAGCTGATGCTCCAGTTGTTCCTTCTCTTTTGTTTTAATACGCAATGCCGACTCTTTTTCGGAGAGTTGATTACGCATATTGTAATAAGCCTGATCGGCTTCGTTCAGTGTTTTTTCCTCTTCATCTTTCTTTCGCATCAGTGTTACCAGGGCCTCTTCGGCACTTGCCAGCAGGTCGCCGCTTTCTGTAATATGCTCCCGCGTTTGTTTGTATTGTGAAGCGTTCGTTTCTATCTGGGTAGCGAGGTCGACTATCTGTTTATTCTTAAATTCAAGTTCCTGCTTAAGCGAACCGATGCGGCTTTGCTGGCGGGTAAGCTGCAGGTTATATTCATTATACTGACTGCCGGCCTCGTTATAGGCGACTTCGGAAGATTTATAGTCATCCTCTATCAGCCGCAGCTTATCGCCCGCTTCCACGATCAGTTCTATCAGTTCGGCCAGCTCCCTGCGCGTACTTTCTATGGATGCCTGGGTGCTGTCAAGGGTCTGCTGCATCTCTTCCAGCCTGTTGCGCGAAGAGCTTTGCAATGCCTGGTAGTTCTCGGTTTTATTTACCAGTGAAAACACCTGGTTGGTGAGCGTGTTAATATCCGATTGCGTTTGGCGGATAGCGTTTTCTTTCAACTGCTCATTAAAAGCGACCACTTCCTGCTGCTTTGCCTGAATCAGGTCTTTACGCTCTTTCACCACTATTTCCTGCGCGGCTATTTCTTCATGCAGTTTCTCCAGGTTTTTAGCACGTCCTATTTTTTTACCTTCAAATAACCCGGTGCTGCCGCCGGTTAGGGAATATTTGCCTTTCACATACTTGCCTGTTTTTTCCAGCACCACGGCCCCGTTGCTGTTCTCCATGGCCGCTTCGTCTTCGGCAATATATACATTACCCAGCAGGTGGGCAGCCAGCCGGTGATACAAAGCGTCCACTTCTATTACGCCCATAGCAGGAATGGTCCCTTCGGGCTGGTGCGAATCAGGCAGCTCTCCGTTGAACTTATCCATCAGGAAAAAATTCGCCTTACCCTTTTTATTATCGTCCAGCAGGTGTACTGCCTGTAGGCCTTCCTGCAGGTTGCTGACCACGTAATAATTAAGATAGGGCTCGAGCACATTCTCCACGGCCGCTCTGAATTCCTCTTTTACATAAATGATATCGGTAAGAATGGGTGCGGTATGGTTCCAGGAGGGATTATTATGCAGAAACTTAACGCTTTCCGGATAGCCTTCCATGGAATCGATCATGCTTTTCAGCAGGGCGTATTCGTTCTTTTTGGCATCCAGCTTACGGTTTTCTTCGGCGAGGTGCTGGCGAAGCTGCTCCAGTTCCCCCTGGGATAGCAGGATCTGCTCCCTGGTGTATTCATGCTGCTGCTGCAATTGCTGTAGCACGTTCTTCTTCGATTCGAGTTCCTCCTCTTGTACAGTCTTCTCTTCTTCCAGTTGCCGGAGCTGGCTACGTCTCATTTCGCGTTCTTCTTCTATCTGGCCTATGGAACGCTGCATATTCTGGATAGACGTATCGGCCACTGCCACTCTTTTCTCCGCTTCAAACTGCCGGCGCTGCAACTGCGCGTTCCCGGCACGAAGGCTGTCTACGGCACCTCTTTTTTCATCGAACACTTTTCGTTTTTCCTCAGCCAGTTCTTTTTTCTCATCCAATGCCTGCTGAAGGGTTTCAAGTTTTCCTTCTTCTTCCGCCAACTGCTGCCTTGTAAAGAGCAGACTTTCTTCCAGTCCTTTTATCTGCCCCTCGCCTTTCAGTAAAAACTCCTGGAGACTGGCTTCTTTTTCCCGTAGAAAATTCAGTCGCTGCGAAGCCAGGTTTTTATCATTTTCCTTTGTACGTACCTGCTGCACCAGTTCGTTGAACTGGTATTGCATGCTCTGCAGGGCCCTTTCCTTTTCGATAAAACCCACCCTCTCCGCTTCCAGGGCTGCTTCTTCCCCGGCTATCACCGCTTCCAACTGCACTTTTTTATTAGTGCCCGATTCGGTTTTTTCATTCAGGTCGCGATAGGTCAGGTTAAAACCTTCCAGGGCCGCTTTCGCCAGTTCTATACTCAGTTCGCGGTATTCTTTTTTTATCTCGAAATATTTCTCCGCTTTTTTGGCCTGGTTCTCCAGCGTCTTCAGTTGGTTGTTTATTTCAAAAAGCAGATCTTCTATGCGGGCCAGGTCCTGTTCGGTGGCATCCAGCTTCTGCTTCGCTTCTTTTTTACGGGTTTTATAAATAGATATGCCGGCAGCCTGCTCCAGCATACGACGGCGGCTGTTTTCTTTATCTTTTATGATATCGTCCACCATGCCCAGCTCTATGATCGCATAGCTGTCGGTGCTTACACCGGTGTCCATAAAAAGATTCTGGATGTCTTTCAGGCGGCAGGTCACATCGTTGAGCCGGTATTCGCTTTCACCGCTTTTATAGAATTTGCGGGTAACGGTCACCGTATTAAAATCTGTGGGAAGCAGGTTCTTTGTATTTTCAAACGTGAGGCTTACTTCTGCCAGTCCGCTGGCACTTCGGCTTTTGGAACCGTTAAACACCAGGCTTTCCAGGTTATCGCTGCGCAAATGGCTAATCTTCTGTTCTCCTATTACCCACCGGATACTGTCTACTATGTTACTTTTACCGCAACCGTTAGGCCCAACTATACCGGTAATATTCTCATCAAAATTAACAACGGTTTTATCCGCAAAACTTTTAAATCCTTTTATTTCTAAACTCTTTAATCGCACGGTTCGGTTTGTTTTAGATAAGCGACAAATATATGTTTTTGAAAGAAAAGAAACCGGTGGGCGGCGTTTAAGGGAGGTGTAGTTCTGCACGAATTATACACAAATGGCTGCTAAAAGGTGCGAAACGGAGAACCCGCCCCCAAAAGTCTCCAGGGGCGGGCCTGCTTGTGTTCCATGGCCTGTGCCAGATTTCAACGGGCTGGTAAAAACGGGTGGATTAATACCCCAAACTATGACAAATATAACAAAGCAATTAATTTGCCTGTCATAATTTTATCCCCTAATTTAAAGGGGAGCAATGCCCGAACAGACATTACGGTCACTCCCTAATTACGCATAATCAGGTAAAAAAGTTTTATCCCGTTATTTCTTTACTTTTAAGTTTATAAACAATCCACCATGTTTCCCAAAAAAGATCCTACAACAACGACGGCCTGGCAGGAACTCAGCTTCCACTACCTGAACGAAATGAAACATACGCACATTAAGGAACTTTTCAGGGACCGGCCCGGGCGGTTCGATGAGCTCTCCTTCCGTAAAGGCGATCTTTTTTTCGATTTTTCCAAGAATATTATTAACGGGAAAACCATCCGGCTTTTACTCGATCTCGCCAGGGAGAGCGGCGTACCCGAAGCGATCGCCGCCATGTTTTCCGGGGAAATCATTAACCATACAGAGCAGCGTGCCGTATTGCATACCGCCCTGCGCAATTTCTCCGGCAAGCCTGTATATGCGGATGGTAAAGATGTAATGCCCGATGTGCAAAAAGTGCTTAAACAGATGAAAGACTTTTGCAACAAAGTGCATAGCGGCGAATGGAAGGGCTATACCGGTAAAAAGATCAAGTATATAGTCAATATCGGCATAGGAGGCAGCGATCTCGGGCCCGTGATGGTAACCGAGGCATTGAAACCCTATACCGTGCAAGGCATAGAAGCCCATTTCGTTTCTAATGTAGATGGCACCCATATAGCTGAAACGCTTAAAAAACTGACCCCGGAAGAAACCCTGTTCCTAGTGGCATCCAAAACATTTACTACCCAGGAAACAATGACGAATGCCAATACGGCGCGGCAGTGGTTCCTGGCTGCGGCTAAAGAGGAAGCGTATATAGCCAGTCACTTCGCTGCCCTCTCCACCAACGAAAAGGATGTGGTGAAGTTCGGGATCGCGAAAGAGAATATGTTTGCCTTCTGGGACTGGGTGGGTGGGCGCTACTCCATCTGG